>CADCIO010000005.1:74174-115296 GCA_902801475.1 uncultured Bacteroidales bacterium | reverse complement strand
TTGTTGTATTTGTAATTATTTGGTTTTTACATACAAAGATACAAATAATTTCTCACTCCTACAACTTTTTGAGGAACTTTCTTATACCGAACTCACGTTGATTTATTGTCCTGCGTCTCAACTTTTTCGTACCTTTGCACCCGATTTACACAACAACAATATAAGTTTTATTCCCCTAAGTAATGAAAAAACTCTTATGGATGCTCGCCGCCATCTTGACTATCTGCGGCACATGTGTGATGACATCATGCAGTAACGATGACGATACTGTAGTAGAAAACCCACTGGAAAATAAACTTGAGGGCGTGTGGTACACCGCCTATGAAGCATCTGGCTCACTCGAGAATCCCAACGGCGACGGAGTCATTCAATATACCCACGCGGTGGAGACCTACAGGTTTTCACATGAAGGTGCAAATGTGTGGAACCGTTACTTCTTCTTTGGGGAAAACGACGAGCCGATAACCGACCTCGGAGGTGGCAGCAATGGTCTGGGCGCATTCTCCTATACGTCAAAGGATGACGGCACCATCACTGTCACGTTGACAAACACCAGTCAGGCTCAAGAGAAAAATCGTGACGACTATGCCCCACTGACAAGGACGCTGCGTTTGGCTGACGACAAGCTGCTGACGAAAGGTTTGGGCGATAAGGATGTCGTGTTTGAACGTGACACTGTGGAACTCGCAACACTCTTCGGCCAGTGGAACGTCATGTTGCACGGCGGAAGTGGCAGTACCACCAATCCAAAGGAACTTGACGTGGATGTGGACGATGTGAAATACACCATCCTGAACGATGAAACAACTGGACTGGGCTCCACGCTGTGGAAGGTCGTCCACAGTCCTAAGAAAAGCTTGATGATACAGACAGCCGTCAAGGAGATGGAAGATAGGGGTCTGGTGATTCTCCCAGCTGAAGCCAAAACGCGTGCCACAGGTGCTGTGACTGCAGGACCAACGGGCTACCCAGCATCGACTACACCTATGAGAGCATCGACGAGCAAGGCAAGCCTATCACCCTTTCTGCCCGTGCCATTTGGGGTGGCTACAAGATTTTTGACTATTTCCTCGAAAAGCGTCCTCAATTCGTTTTGCTGGCACCGCACTATACCATCAGCGATGGCTTTGAGTGTCCCACCAGCGGTCGCTCCATCGAGGACATGATGATGTCAGGCAACAGACTGCTCATCATTCCCGACTACGAAGGTTTTGGTGTAACGAAGGATCGCGTGCAGCCCTACATCATCCACGATCTCTGTGCACAGCAGTGCATCGATGCCCTCAAGGCAGGCTACAAGATTTTCCGCGACAAGGCGAGCATTCCTTTGATGGACGACTTCACGCTCTCTGTGGCAGGCGTTTCGCAGGGTGGTGGCAATGCACTGGCCATCCACAAGTGGCTCGACACCCATGCTGACTTTGCCGATCGCTGGCGTTTCGACTTCAGCTACTGCGCCGCTGGCCCTTACAGCCCACGCATCACGTTCGAGAAATACTTCGAGCAGAAGAAACTGGTTTATCCTGTGGTGATGCCTGTGGTGATCAAGGCGATGATAGCTTCCTATCCCGACATTCTGGGTAAGTGGAAGGAGGAGGACTTCTTCAGCGATTCGTACAATGCTAAAAAGGATGTGATCGACCTGATGGTGAACAGCAAGGAATACACCTCAGACGAAATCAATGACTACATCTTTGACATGTACCCCCACGAGGGTGAAAAGGACATCAAGAGCCGTAAGGAAATCTGGCTTACCGACATCCTCAGCGCCGATGCCCTCAACCGTGAGTCCGAACTCTGCAAGGCACTCTTCGTGTGTCTCGACAAGAACGACCTGACCAAGGGCTGGACACCCATACACCCCATCCATCTCTATCATGGCAAGGGCGACCAGATTGTGAGCTATGCCAATGCCGAGGCCGTGATGAAAGCCTTCCCAGACAAGACCGATCTCAGTTCACCCTCGATGAACGATGACCATATCGGCACCAGTCTGCAATGGCTCATGTCCATCGTTTTTAACACATGGAGAATCAACTATTAAGATAACTTTTAATACCAACAACTATGAAAAAGATTTTGCATTGGGTGCTCGCCGCCACCCTCATCAGCGGCGCAACGATGGTGGGGGTCAACATGACCTCCTGCAATGACGCGAATGCAGACAACACGATGCCTCCGAAGGTGGAGAGCACCGAACTCATTCGCACCAGCAAGAGTTGGGACGGTGTGGAACTGCCCGACTACCTGGAGGGACGCCCCGAACTGGTGGCAGTGAAGTATGTGTTCCCCGCAGGACAGAAACTGGGTTGGCATCACCATCCCGTGATGAACTATGGCATACTGGTGCAGGGCGAACTGACCATCATCGGACGGGACGGAATGGAGAAAATTGTGCATGAAGGCGAAGCTGTCGTGGAAATGGTGAACACCATCCATCACGGCGAGAACCGAGGCAAGAAAGACGTGATTCTCTACATGTTCTACCTCTCGCAGAAAGACCTCCCACTGGCCGTGCAGCACCCAGAAATACCGCTGGAATAATGTGTTTCACACCGGGTGCGGTGCGGATCTTGCGATAGATAATCTTACTCATGATACATTAGATTTATTTTGTTAGATAATTTTTCTGCCGCCAACTTCGGGACTTCCGGGCGCTATTTCAGCCCTTCCGTCTTCGGGAATGGAGGCTTTCCCCTCGTTTCAAATTTATCGTCGGCAATCCTTGGCTTTGCCGCCGTCTCTTTGATGCTTTTCCGTTAGCAATTTTCTGCGTTGCTGCCAGGGTGCTTTTCTGGTCGTTTCAGCCCTGTTGGGAGGCACTTCAGGGCTCGTGTGCGCTTTTCTTTAATTATGGTACAACGTTATGACATTTTTCTGAGATATACAAATGTCTGTAGATTTTTTTCAAATTATTTTCTACTTATTTCATGCCGCCCATTTCAGCACAACAACATTTTCTTGTACGCATTGTATATTGTAATACAAATTGGAAACTTGTCGATTCAAAACGGGAAAAGAATTGATAATCCGGATACCAGCTTTAGGCACACCATCATTTGCCTAAAGGCACACGATTACATGGCTAAAGGCACATGACCTTTTGCCTTTAGCCGTGTGAAGTGGTCAATAAAAGTAAATTCAGTTGATTTACTGGTAAGAGGATCGGAAGTGTAAGCGTGTTAATCGAGTTCGTTGACGAGGTTAATGTCGTCAGGATTCTTGATTCTGACGTTCTGAGCCTTGCCTGTCAGTTTTATCTTTTGTGTACCTTCGTTGATGACAAAGAGATTTTTCACGTTGACGTTGGCATTGATGGTGGCGGAGCTGCGTGAGTAGAGGGTGGCGTCTTCAGCTTGCAGGTCGGTGAGGGTGATGTTGCCGATGTCGGTTGATTGCAATTCGAAGGTGGTGCATTCCACTCTGCCGATTTTCATGCTGCCTGTGCTGAGTACACCCAGTTGGATGTTTTCGGCACGCCAAGTAGCTTGACTCTCGAAACTGCCGTTGCCACAGATGCTGACACATTTTAGTTCTGGGGCGGAGACGTACATCTTGATGTTATTAGTGCTACCATACTTGTTGATGTCCGTGTTGTTGTCTGTTTGCAGATTGACCGTCAGTATGTTGCTGTCAAATTCTGCGGTCAGGTAGTTCAGGGTGACACTGTCACCCTCTACTTCGATGCTGTAGTTTCCTTGCGTGTAGATGATGTCCACACTGCCGAGGTTGGTGATGTAGCTGAAGTCGAAGGGGATGCTGATGCGTTTCTTGATGATGTTCTGCTTCCGCTGTTCGGTTTTTGCTGTACTTTGCTGTTCAGTTTTCACCTCGTTTCCTGGGGTGGAGCGACGGCATGCGCCCAGCACAAGTAGTGTCGCAAAGGTGATGATGATTCCGTATTTCATAAGTTCTCTTTTCTTTTTTTCGTTGCAAAGGTACAAAAAACTTCTAACTTCTAACTCCTAACTCCAAACTTTTCATTATCTTTGCAATCTCAAAGCATTTAATTCATTATTTAATTTCAATCTTTATGGAAATAGACAACAAGTATATTACCCTTGCATATCAACTTTACACCATTGAGGATGGTGAGGAGGATGAGGAGCCAGTTGAAGTGGCAAATCGCCGTCATCCTTTCCAGTTCATCAGCGGACTCAATCTGGTGCTTTCCAAGTTCGAGGAGAATGTGCGTGACCTGGCACGTGGCGATGAGTTTGACTTCGTGATTCCTTGTGCTGATGCTTATGGCGAGTTCAATGAGGAACTGATGTTTGATGTGCCCGAATCTGTCTTCATGGTGGATGGCAAGATTGACTTCAACTATATCCACGAGGGTGCTGTTGTGCCGATGATGGGTGAGGATGGTAGCCGATTCAATGCCACCATCATCGAAATCAAGAAGGATGCCGTGACCATTGACCTGAACCATCCACGTGCTGGTCAGGATCTCCATTTTGTGGGTCATGTGATAGAGAGCCGTCCTGCAACCAACGAGGAAATCTCTGAGATGCTGAACACGACGAGCGAATGTGCTGGTTGTGGTGGCAGTTGTGAAGGTGGATGTGGTGGCTGCAGTGGTGGCGGCTGTGGAGGATGCTGACCATGAGAAATACGTTTGGACATCTTTACACGCTGACCACCTTTGGTGAGAGTCATGGCGCTGGCATCGGTGGTGTGGTGGATGGCATGCCTGCTGGCATCGCTGTCGATATGGACTTTATCCAGTCTGAGCTCAACCGTCGCCGTCCAGGACAGAGCAACATCACTACTGGCAGACAGGAGGGTGATGTGGTGGAACTGTTGTCGGGCCTCTTCGAGGGCAAGACCACTGGCTGTCCCATTGGTTTCCTGGTGCGCAACACCAACCAGCATTCCAACGACTATGCCAATGTGTGTGATGTGTTCCGTCCGTCTCATGCAGACTTCACATACACGCAGAAATATGGTTTCCGTGATTATCGGGGTGGGGGACGTTCTTCTGCCCGCGAGACCATTTCACGATGTGTGGGAGGTGCTTTGGCCAAGTTGGCGTTGAAGCAATTAGGCATCAAGGTGATAGCTTATACCTCACAGGTAGGAGATATCGCCATTGAGCGTGACTATCGAAAATATGATTTCTCGCAGATAGAGCAGAATGCGGTGCGTTGTCCAGATGCTGAGGTGGCCAAGCAGATGGAGCAGCTGATTCTTGATGTAAAGGCAGAGGGTGACACGATTGGTGGCATCATCACGTGTGTCATTCAGGGCTGTCCCATTGGACTTGGCGAACCTGCTTTCTCCAAGCTCCATGCTGACCTTGGAGCCTCCATGTTGGGCATCAATGCTGTGCATGGCTTCGAGTATGGCGAGGGATTCAGCGGAGTGGGGCAGAGAGGTTCCGAACAGAATGACCTCTTCTTCAATGATAACGGAAACATCAGTACCCGTACCAATCATTCGGGGGGTATTCAAGGTGGCATCTCCAACGGACAAGACATCTACTTCCGTGTGCTCTTCAAACCAGTGGCCACCCAGTTGCGTCCACAGCAGACGGTAAATCAGGAGGGGGAAGAAGTGACCCTTGAAGTGAAAGGACGTCACGACCCCTGTGTCCTCCCACGTGCAGTACCTGTGGTGGAGGCAATGGCGGCAATGACCATCCTCGACCACTATCTGCTCAATAAGACGGTAAGTCTAAAATAAATAGTAAATAGTAAATCGTCAAATAGTAAATATCTCGATGAATAAAGTAATGCTGATCGGTAATGTGGGTGCAGACCCACAGGTGAAATATCTCGACCAAGGTGTGTGTGTGGCACAAGTGCGACTTGCTACCACTGAACGTGGTTACACCTTGCAAAACGGTACCCAAGTGCCTGACCGCACAGAGTGGCACACCTGCATCTTCTGGCGTAAACAGGCTGAGGTGGTAGAGAAATATGTGCACAAAGGTGACCGCCTCTATGTGGAGGGCAAGATCCAGTCACGTGACTGGACAGACCGTCAGGGTATCAACCGCAGGGCAGTCGAAATCATGGTGGACAACATGGAGCTGCTCTCACCCAAACCTGCAGCCAGCGCTCCATCTGAGGAACAGCCGGAGCAGCCACAGCCCGTCACTCCTTCCGCAAACGACGGCAACTACCCATTCTAATCAGCCCGCACACTGGGCGATTTTAACTCTAAACTCTAACCCCTCAACTCTAAACTAATATGTCCCCCACCATCATAGCAGGTCCCTGTGTTATTGAGTCGATGGAATGCCTCGAAACTGTGGCAGCAGAATTGGTGCGACTCAATGAGAAGTACGACCTCGACATCATCTTTAAGTCTTCCTTCGACAAGGCAAACCGCACCAGCATCCATTCCTATCGCGGTCCTGGTCTGGAACGTGGCATGCAGATGCTCGCTGACATCAAGGAGAAATATGGACTTCGCATCCTCACCGACATTCACGAGAGTTATCAGGCACAACCTGCTGGTGAAGTGGCAGATGTGTTGCAGATTCCTGCTTTTCTCTGTCGTCAGACCGACCTTCTTGTAGCGGCAGCGCGTACTGGACGTATCGTCAACATCAAGAAGGCTCAGTTCCTGTCTGGATTGGATATGGAGTTCCCTGTACAGAAAGTGCGTGAGAGTGGAAACGACAACGTTTGGCTGACCGAACGTGGTAACATCTATGGCTATAACAACCTTGCCGTTGATTTTCGCAACCTTGCTGATATGCATCGCTTTACCGACACCGTCATCATGGATTGCACCCACTCTGTGCAACGTCCAGGTGCTGCTGGTGGCAAGACTGGTGGTAATCGTGAGTTTGTGCCCGCTATGGCATTGGCAGCCAAAGCTTTTGGAGCAAACGGATTCTTCTTCGAGGTGCATCCAGACCCAGACAATGCCCTCTCCGATGGTCCTAACATGCTTTATCTGACCGACCTCGACCGAGTTATCTCAACATTGGTGGAAGACCGCTAAACCCTCTATAACCCATAACCTATAACCCATAACCCATAATACATGGTAAAATCAAAGATATATGCAGAACGTTGCTTGCGTGATGAGGCGCAGGCATTGCTTGACCTTATCCCTCAACTGGACAACCAGTTTGAACAGGTAGTGGATCTCATCCATCGTTGCACAGGGCATGTTGTTGTGACGGGTGTAGGCAAGTCTGGACATGTGGGTGCTAAGATAGCAGCAACCCTTGCCTCTACTGGTACACCTGCCATCTATCTCAATGCCCTTGATGCCTTGCATGGTGATCTCGGCATGATTATGAACAACGACATCCTTTTCATGATCAGCAATTCGGGCAATACCGACGAACTTCTGCGTATCATAGCATCGCTCGAAGACCGCCACATTCCCATTGTGTCTATGACCAGCGAGGCCGACTCTCTGTTGGCGCAGCATTCCTCTTATCATATTTTGTGTAGCGTGGAACGTGAGGCATGTCCGCTCAATCTTGCTCCTACCTCCAGCACCACTGCCGCTATGGCAATGGGCGATGCGCTCGCTTGTGCCCTGATGGAGGTGCGCAAGTTCCGTGCCAAAGACTTTGCCCTGTTCCATCCAGGTGGTTCTTTGGGACGCAAACTTCTTGTCAAGGTGAAGGATGTGATGTACACGGAGAACTTCCCCATTGTTCCCCCCACGATGTTGCTTTCCGATGCCCTCATGATTATCAGTGCTGGTAAACTGGGTCTTGGCATCGTGATGGATGGTGACAATATCCTGGGTATCATCACTGATGGTGACATCCGTCGTGCTGTCGAAGGTGCTCGTGAGAACTTTATTAATATCCCTGTCAGCGAGGTGATGACTTCCACGCCGAAGACTATCTCTCCAGAGGCGAAGCTCACTACCATCCAGCAGATGTTCCGCAACCACAAGATACACTCTCTCTTGGTTACCGATCATGGGAAACTGGTCGGCATTGTCGATTACTTTGCAATCATGAACTAAAGCATAAAGAACAAAAAAATAAGGGAGGGCATCAATATGACACCCTCCCTTATTGTATGTTCATCAAGCTGTTGCTGATTACTTAGACTTGTAATACTTCTTGTATTTAGCTGCCTGAGCGGTCTGCTGGGTATTGTTGTAGAGAATGTAGAGGGATTCTCCCCAGTAATCAGGCTCATTAGGAGTAGCTTTCTCCAGTTCTGTGAACAGTCTGATGGCCTCTTCCAAATCTGCCTTCTTGGAACCGTTGGTTTGTGCAATCATCCAAGCAGAACGTGCTGCCATAATCAGGCATCTGTCCTCATCTGGGAACTTTGCAATTGCTTCTTGGTAGATCTTCTTGGCTTCGTCATACTTCTTCTCGTCGAAAGCCATCTGACCATCCATCAGATAAGCATTGACTGCGTTGTCATCGTCAGAGAATTCATCTTTGATGAGTTGGATAGCCTTCTTGAGTTCGTCCTTCTCTTCGCTCTTGTATTGGCCACCATTGTACAGGTTCTGCATGTGGATGAAGGCGAAGTTAGAGCGCAAATCTTTCTGCTCAGGATCGTTCTTCAGCGCTTCGATTCCCTGTACGAGATACTTGTTCTGCTTTGCCTTGTCCTTCTCACGATAGTAGTTGGATAAAGAGTTGTATGCCACTCCCTTGTACTTTGTTGGGAACAAAGCTTCGTAAGCAGAAATGATTGTTGACTCAGGTGTACCCTCAATGTTGAAGTAAGACTGGGCACGGAACACCTTTGCGTAAGTGATCCATTCCTCAATCTTTTCCTTCGTGAATTCCTTGGTGAGCGTATTGTTCTCCAGATTCTTCATGAGGCTTGACTTCTCCATGATGTCAAGGAACTTCTCAGAATACTTGACACCTGCCTTCAGTTCTTCCTGATTGTCGCTGTTTGATGCATTCTGTGATGCCTGCAACAATTGGAGCGCTGCGTTGGCTGCCAGAATCTGATTCTTCTGATGAATCGGATCCTTTTCTTCTGGCTTCATCTTGGCGTCCTGTGCCAGAAGCTCGTCATACTTCTGGAGATAGGTGACCAATTTAGAGCCAGTCTCAAGAAAATTCTTCTTGAGTTGCTCGTTGTCTGGGTCAGCCTTCACTTCGTTGTTTTCTTTATTATAGAACTCTTGCTGGATGTCAGAAGCAACCTTCCACGTGTCCATGTCCTTGTTGGTGAACTCGTTCTGAATGGCAGATTCAATCAGTGGAACGGCTGTCGCAAGTTTCTCGAAGTCAGTCTCCTTACGGCCAAAGGCCTCGTTGGGGATAGAAGTCTCATAAGTGGACTTCGCTTTCTTGAAAGTGGCTTTGGCCTCTTTCTCGGCCTCTTTCTGTGCCTTCAAGGCTGCCTTATCCTGTGCATAAGCAGAGGATATAAGGAAAAGGCCTACCATCATCAAAACTAATTTTTTCATAATTGATTCGGTTTTTAAAAGTTTATAAATCAGGTTATTTTATTCTTGAGTATTATTTGTCTCTGGTGTTTCAACGCCTTCTTCAGTCTGGTCTTCAGGGTCTTCAGAGTGTTCCACCACGCAGACAGAGCTGATGACATCATTGCGCTTCTGAATGTCGATGAGTTTCACACCTTGGGTGTTGCGTGAAGACTTCTTGATGTCAGCCACAGCTAGACGAATCGTCACACCGCTCTTGTTGATGATCATGATGTCCTCATCCTCCATCACCTTCTTGATGGCAACCAGTTTGCCTGTCTTCTCTGTGATGTTGATGGTCTTGACACCCTTACCATTACGGTTTGTGATACGATACTCTCCGATAGTTGAACGCTTGCCAACACCCTTCTCTGAGAGTACCAGGATGGTTGGCATATCAGGGTAGAGCTCAGCATCCGTTTCGTTCTCTTCGGCAGTCTCGTCATAGCCTTCTGGCTTCGTGAGGGCAATCATGCCTACTACCTCATCTTCCTCGTCTTCATCCAGACGCATAGCTTTCACACCTGTAGCGTTACGTCCCATGTTACGGACTGTGCTTTCGTTGAAGCGGATGGCACGACCATTATGGTTGGCAATGAGGATTTCGTCCTTGCCACTGGTGAGGAGCACCTCAACCACTTCGTCGCCTTCATTCAAGTTGATGGCGATGATACCATTGTTGCGTGGACGTGAGTAGTTGACGAATGCCGTCTTCTTGATGATGCCCTTGCGTGTACAGAAGATGAGGTTGTGGCTGTTCACCCATTCTTCATCATTGATGTTCTCAATGCAGATGAATGCTGTCACCTTGTCATCGCTGTCGATGTTGAGGAGGTTCTGGATGGCACGACCCTTATCCGTTCGTGAACCTTCTGGGATGTTATAGACCTTCATCCAGAAGCAACGTCCCTTCTGTGTGAAGAACATCATGGTGTTGTGCGTGTTGGCAGGATAGATGAACTCGATGAAGTCCTTGTCGCGTGCCGTTCCACCCTTCACACCAATACCGCCACGAGCTTGAGTGCGGAACTCGGTGAGGGTAGTGCGCTTGATATAACCGAGGTGGCTGACAGTCACGACAACCTCTTCCTTCGCATAGAACTGCTCTGGGTCGAAGTTTTCGCTGGCAGTCACGTCAATCTCCGTCTTACGCTCGTCGCCCCACTTCTCCTTCACTTCGAGAAGTTCGTCCTTCATCACCTTCTTGCACAGTTCTGGGTCATCCAGAATCTGCTGGAGATATTCAATCAGCTTCATCAGGTCGTCATACTCTGTATGCAGTTTCTCTTGCTGCAGACCTGTCAACTGGCTGAGTCGCATGTCCACAACATACTTTGCCTGTGCTTCGTCGAATCCGAAGCGCTCCATCAATCGTGTCTGAGCATCAAGTGGCGTCTTTGATGACTTGATGATCTGTACCACTTCGTCAATGTTGTCGCTGGCGACGATGAGAGCCTCGAGCAAGTGTGCGCGCTCTTCTGCCTTTTGCTTGTCAAACTTCGTGCGACGAATCACCACATCATGGCGGTGGTTGACGAAGTAGCGGATGCAGTCCTTCAACGAGAGTTGCTTTGGACGACGGTCAGCAATGGCGATGCAGTTTACAGCGAACGTGCTCTGCAAGTCTGTCAGCTTGAAGAGTTTGTTGCGCACTACATTGGCATTGGCTTCACGCTTGATGTCAATAACGATGCGCATACCCTCACGGTCAGACTCGTCATTCACATTGCTGATGCCATCAATCTTCTTTTCGTTTACCAATGCTGCAATCTTCTTGATCAGCTCCGACTTATTGACGTTATAAGGAATTTCGCTTACAATAATCTTGTCGTGTGTTCCCTCTGACTCAATCTCTGTCTTCGAACGGACAACGATACGACCACGACCAGTCTCGTAAGCATCTCTGATGCCGTCTACACCACAGATGATACCACCAGTTGGGAAGTCTGGACCCTTGATGTACTGCATCAGGTCGGTGCTGGTCATCTCTGGATTGTCGATGTAAGCGACACATCCGTCAATCACCTCGCTCAGGTTGTGCGTAGGGATGTTCGTTGCCATACCGACAGCGATACCTGTGGCACCATTCACCAAGAGGTTAGGGATGCGGGTTGGCAGTACAGTAGGCTCCTTCTCCGAGTTGTCGAAGTTATCGACCATATCCACCGTTTCCTTGTCGATGTCCTGCAGCATCGCCTCACCCAATTTGCTGAGACGTGCCTCTGTGTAACGCATGGCTGCTGCACCATCACCATCGACTGAACCGAAGTTACCTTGTCCATCCACCAGCGTGTAACGCATAGCCCAAGGCTGTGCCAGACGAACGAGTGCGCCATACACAGATGAGTCGCCGTGTGGGTGCAAGTGACCCAGCACATCACCCACGATACGTGCGCACTTCACCGTGGGCTTGTCCGACGTGTTGCCGTGCTTGTCCATCGAATAGAGGATGCGTCGGTGCACAGGCTTGAAACCGTCACGAACTTCAGGAAGGGCACGAGCCACAATGACTGACATCGAGTAGTCGATGTAGCTCTTCTTCATCGTTTCGTTAATCTCAACTTTAATGATTCTGTCTAAATCTTCCATTGATTATGATTGAATATTTTTGTTTGTTTCCTATATATATTAAATATGTGTACAAAGTTACCGATAATATTTTGAACTAACAAAAAAAGAACGGCATTTTAACCGTTCTTAAAATAAAAAACCTTAAATACGGGCTTAAAATGCCTCGTTTTTGAGTTTTGAGTTCTTTTTCGAGGGGGTATCGTGACACAGACTTGATGCCCATACGTGGAAAAAGAAGGGCGTTTTCTCCTATCCTAACGATTGCAGGAACTTCTCCGCTCTTTCCAAATCTTCCGGTGTGTCGATGCCGATGGTCTCGATTTCGCTGATGCCTACCTTGATCTTATAGCCGTTCTCCAACCAGCGCAACTGTTCCAACGATTCAGCCAGTTCGAGACTTGATTGGGGCAGGGCGGTGATCGCTTTTAGTACGTTGGCACGATAGGCGTAGAGGCCGATATGCTTGAAGTACGTGTGACCTTTCAGCCATTCTGCTTTCTCCTTGCCACGTGTGAAGGGGATGATGCTACGTGAGAAGTAGAGTGCTTCCATCTTCTTGTTCACCACCACCTTGGGAGAGTTTACATTCTCCAAGGCCTCAAATCCATCTTCTGGTTTGAAGGGCTTCACGAGGGTGGCGATATCCACGCTTTCATCATCGAAACACTGACGGATGGCCTCTAACTGTTGTGCCTGAATGAAGGGTTCGTCACCTTGGATATTCACGATCACATCATATCCTGTACCCACCTTTGTGAATGCCTCCTGCACACGGTCTGTGCCACTCTTGTGGTTCACACTGGTCATCACAGCTTTGCCGCCAAAGGCTTGCACAGTATCCATGATGCGCTCGTCATCAGTGGCTACGCACACCTCATCAAGCACACCTTCAACCTGACGATAAACTCTCTCTATGACAGTCTTGCCTCCCAATATCGCCAAAGGCTTGGCTGGGAAGCGGGTCGATGCATATCTTGCTGGTATAATTCCTATGAACTTCATGGGCTTCCAGGGTTTAATGGTCTTCTTGTTTCGAATGGCGAGATTCGCCCAATGCGTGGGCTGATTAGAAGAAGGCTTCGTCGTATTCTACTTGGTCTTCCTCGACGGGGTTCAACAATCCTTCGGCACTTGGCAAGGACATCAGTTCGTTTTCGCAAGGCTGGTAATCTTCTGGAATGTCGAACTTGTCCTTCTCGCTGATGCCAAAGAGTTTGCTGTTATAGATTTTTCTCATCAGTTTGCCGAAGATAGGCAAGGCTGCTCTTGCACCCTGACCGAATGCCATGCTGCCGAAGTGGATGTCACGGTCTTCACCGCCAACCCAGCTGGCAACGACGAGTTTGGGACAGAAACCGATGAACCAACCATCAGCATTGCTGTTTGTCGTACCTGTCTTACCACCCAAGTCACCAGTGATGTGGTATGCACCACCACGCAGTGCACGACCCGTACCTTCGTTGATGACTGCCTTCAGCATATAAATCATTTGACTTGCTTTCTCCTTCGAAAGCACCTCATTCATGCGTGGGGTGAAGTTGGCGATGACATTGCCTTCTGCATCCTCAATACGAGTGACGAGCAGGGGCGAATAGTGGATACCCATGCTGGGGAAGATGGTATAGGCACTTGCCATCTCACCGATGCTCACGTCACCTGAACCCAGTGCGATGGTCAAGTTCGGTTGCATCGTATATGTGGAAATCTTCAACTGCTTCTCGAGGAAATCGATGAAGTTCTGTGGACGGATGAGGTTCAGCAGATACACTGATGCGTGGTTGTTCGAGTGGGCGAGTGCTGTCTTCAGCGGTACCATACCCAGAGCACTACCTTTGGGTGTCCAACCACCATAGTTCTTAGGACTGGCATCCACATAATCGCAAGGCGTGTAGCCCAGGCTGGTGAGTGCCTGCGAGTAGAGTAGAGGTTTGATGGTAGAACCCACCTGACGGTGACCAGGACCCAACACGTTGTCAAAGGCGAAGTGCTCAAAGTCCAATCCTGGTACGTATGCTTTCACCTGCCCGTTCTGTGGGTCGATGGCACATACACCTGCACGCAGGAACTTCTTATAATAGATGATGGAGTCACGAGGACTGATTCGCCTTTCCTCCACGTCTGGGTTGTCGTAGGAACTGCCATACTTGAACAGGCGCATATCAATAGGGGTATTGAATGCCTGCATGATCTCTTCGTCACTCATGCCATCTGCTTTCATCACACGATACCGTTCGCTCTGGCGCACATAACGGTCGATGATTTTGTTCATCTTATCCAAAGTGATTGACTTGTAAGGCCCTGTTCTCGAATACCTGATTTCATTCTCGAATGCAGGTTGCAGGTATTTCGCCACGTGCTCGAAGAGTGCTTCTTCTGCCATCTTCTGCATACGGGTGTCGATGGTGGTGTAAATCTTCAGGCCATCGGTATAAATGTTGTAATGCGAACCATCCTTTTTCGTGTTCTTGTTGCACCAGCCATACAAGGGGTCTGTTTCCCATGCCACAGAGTCGTCGTGATACTGCTGTCCCTGCCATGAGGCATACTGGCTACGTTCAGGACGTTTCGCCATCATGATGATGCGTAGATGGTCACGGAAATAAGGTGCGGCACCTTCCTTGTGTGAAGTGATTTTGGGTTTTGGCAGCAACGAGAGGGGTTGTGCCTTCACTTCATCCATCTCTGCCTGGGTGATATATCCTTCCTTCACCATTTGTCCGAGTACCACGTTACGGCGCTCCACACATCTTTCGCTTTGCAGGTATTCGCCGTTCTCACCACGCTTGTAGGGGTTGTAGAGCGAAGGGTTCTTACACATGCCCACCAAGATGGCGCACTCGTTTAGGTTCAAGTCGATGGGCTCTTTGCCAAAGTAAGTTCTGCAGGCGTTCTTCACACCCACACCCATATAGAGGAAGTCGAAGTAGTTGAGGTACATTGTCATGATTTCCTCCTTGGTGTAGTAACGCTCCAATTGCACAGCGATGAACCACTCAATGGGTTTCTGCATCATACGTGCTCCGTCAGAGTGGGCCACATCCGAATAGAGCTGCTTCGCCAACTGTTGGGTGATGGTCGAACCACCACCGGCACTGCGTTGACCCATCAGCAGACGCTTCACTACCGCACGTCCCACAGCCTTCATGTCAATGCCTGAATGCTCATAGAAACGGGCATCCTCTGTTGCCACCAGAGCGCGTACCAGATTCTCTGGCAGGGAATCATATGGTACCATCAAACGGTTTTCGCTCGCATAGCTCCAAGTGCCAATCAGTTTGTTGTCCGCTGAGTACACACGCGAAGCATATTTGTTGATGGGGTTCTGGAGATCGCTCACAGGGGGCAATTTTCCTAACCATCCTTGTGAAATGGCAAACGCGCCAAAGAACATCAGAAAGATGATGAAACCGGTCACCATCCACCATCCCTTGATGGCTTTATTCACACTTGATGTATCGTTGTTTTTTTTGCTGATACCCATAATGCTTTGTAGAGTTTCTGTTAGATGCTATGAAATGATATGCAAAGGTACGAATATTCTTGGTAGCCGAAAAGGAAAAAAGGAAAAAGCTATCCGATTTAGTCCCAAAATGGCACAGAAACGCTCATTAAACATAAAAAAAAGTGAAAAAAGCAGAAAAATGTTCTTTCTGTTAGAAAAAAGAATTATCTTTGCAAAAACATAAAAACTAAAGTATAACCATGACAGAAATTGGAATCAGCGAATACGCGCGTCAGCAGATAAGAAAACTCTTCTCTCAGCGCAATTCAGTCAACACGCTCAAGCGTGACCCTGAACTCACTCAGATTTTCGATAATTTCGCTTTCGATGAGGCTCTCAAGCTCACCGAAGAGCCAGTGTTGGAAAAGACCCGTTGTATGTGCATCCTTGCCAGCACCATCGGTTGTAATGCCATGCGCCAGTTTAAGGTGTATGTGGATGTATGTCTTAATGTGGGTGTCAAGCCACGTGAAATTCGTGAGGTCATCTATCAGACTGTGCCTTACGTGGGCTTCTCCAAGATGATTGACTTCCTCCTTGAGATGAATGAGGTGTTTGACGATAATGACATCAAGCTCCCGCTCGACAATCAAGGTACCACTACACCAGAGAATCGTCGAGAAAAAGGACGTGAATATATTGATGGTGTTTTCGGAGCTGGTACAGCTGAGCAGATGGAGAAGAATTGTCCCAAAGGACAAGAACACATCATCGAGTTCCTCGAGAGTTATTGCTTTGGTGACTTTTACACCCGCAATGGCATCGACATGCAGCATCGTGAATTGGTCACCTTCTGCCTCTTGGCATCGATGGGTGTAGCACAGCCACAGCTTGAGCAACACGGATTCGGCTGCAAGAATATGAAAATCAGTAAGAAAGAAATGGTGGCTGTGCTCACTGGTATGCTTCCATACATCGGATTTCCCAAGACACTCAATGCCCTCACTGCCATCAATAAGGCTTATCCAGAGGACGAAGAATAAGATTTTCTAACGCGATAGCTACGCCGTCGTCATTGTTGCTCCATGTAACCATGTCGGCGGCCTTTTTTATCTCCTCAGCAGCATTTCCCATCGCTACTCCCATGCCTGCAAATTGCAGCATGGGAGTATCATTATAACCATCACCAAAGGCTATCAGTTCCTCCCTCTTCATGCCGATTTTGTCCAATAAGATGGATAGTCCCTTTGCCTTGTCAATTCCCATCGGCACAATCTCCAAGAAGAATGGTTCACTACGGAATGCCCCCGCCTTTCCCTTCAACGTCTCCTGCATCTCTGCCTCTAACGCAGGGAGTAGGGTAGGGTCACCCGCGATGATACACTTCACAATACCTGTTCCTTGTACTGCTTCTAAAAAGTCATCCACCTTTCTAAAATTCATCCTGTTGCGCATCACGGAATATTGGATGTATTCATTGCCTTCCACCTCGCTCACCACCTCTTTCCCGATGTATGTCATGATGGGCATACCATGTTCTCTCGCGTACATATAAATATAAGGTATCACCTCCTCATCCAGAGTTTGTGCATGCAACCGCACCTTCGTTCTCCAGTCATAAATCTCCCCACCATTATAGCTCATTACGTATCCGTCAAACTCCTCCAGATGCAGCGCGTCTGCCACATGCGCTGTTCCAAATGTGGGACGTCCAGAAGCCACAGCCACCTTCACGCCCATCTCTTGTACACGGATGAGCGTGTCCACCGTACGCTGTGAGATGCACTGATCACTCCTTACTAATGTACCGTCCAGATCCAATGCAATAAGTTTATAGGGGCAGTTCATTATTTGTGATAGAGGTTAATAGGTGAGGGTTTCCTCGCCGTCCCACTGTGTGTTGATGGTGACAGAGATTGAAGTAGAACGGGAAGTTGGGGTGCTTCCGCCAGAGAAGAAGGTGCCAGTGAAGCGAGTGATCTGATTCTTCTGTAAAGGAATGTCGAACTCACGTTGTTGGATCACGTTGGCGCTGGCATCTGTGGCGGTGACCTTCAGATGGATGGTGCCGGTGAGGTCGTGGAGGAAAGTGTATAGGTCGAATTCCTTTTGGCTTTGTGGGGAGGTGAAGGACACCTTTTGGGTGGACTTGACAGAACCGAGTCCTGTTGCGGCATCGAAGGCACCAGACCCACCTGTATATTCGAATTCCAATTTGGCAACATCGGAAGGAATATTGTCGTTGATGATGAAACGGCAGAGTGCGACGATTCGTTTGAGCGTCAGGGGGAGGGTGAGGGGCTCATCATCAATGGTGATGATGTCACTGTAGAGAAATGTGTCAGTATAGCCTGTAGTTGTGTTGCTAAATTGTATCTTTGCAGGATTAGTTGATGTGGGGTTGCCACTACTGCTATGTGCCAATGCTACAATACGATAAGTGCCAGATTCGAGTTGGAAAGCGGCGGTGCCGAAATCACTGTCACCAACCTTTTGACTGATTTGCTTGACACGTGTGCCTTCAGCGTTATACACAAGAAAGTTGAGTCGCGTGCATGCATCGGTGGTCACGGCACGAGTCGAAGATTCGAAAGGCATTTGTTCTATTTGATAAATCGTCAGGGTAAGATTGCCCTTGGGATTAGTGGTTGTTTCCTCAGGCAGAGATAACTTCTCGCAGGACATAATCATTGCTGAGAGAAGTGCTAATAGAAATAATTGGATGGATTTCATAGATATTTTTTGATTTAATATTCAATATCGATAACAGGGCGGAGACGTGTGGTACTGGTGAATCCTGTTGTGCTCCAATTCAATTCATCGCTATTGTCTGTGTGATGGGTTTGCGCCCTTTTGAGGACACCTCCGTCCTCGCAGAAGTAGAGCTTTGAACGACCTTCACTGCTGAAGGTAACAATCTGGGTGTCCTTGCTGAAGATACCCACTTCTTCCAAGGTGGGGAGACGCCAGTTATTGGTGATGTTAATGGGTTTGTTAAGGGCTGTCATGGGGGCAGTAAGGGCTGCACGCCATTCTGATGCAGCTGCACCTGTTGCAGGTGCTTCGTACTCTATGAGCTTCTCTTTTGCCAAAAGCACAGCCTGACGTTGGGCCTCATTGACGCTTACCACGTAGTATCCATTACAGAAAGTACCTGCTATGGGACGATAGACCGTATTACTCTCGTTATAAGTGAAATCAACTGTTTTGTTGTCGCCCCATGCCTCAGCATTAATGGAAACTGTCAAGGTGGCTCCCTGTGCTGCGTGATGTGTGCCACTAATGGTAATGTGGTGGTTGGCAGATATAATTTCATCAGCAGTGTATGAATAGCTGTCGGTGCCTGATGGGGTTGTCAGTACTATTGTAATAGTGGGTACACCGATTGATGGGAACATCAATTTTTGAGGCTGCACAGACCAGGTGGTGCCATCTTCTTGTTCGGTCAGATTGACAGTATAGTCAGTGGAGGAGTTGGCGTCGTAAGTTCCATTAAGTTTGATGGCACTATAGAAGGAGGAGAGGGTGACTTCCACTCCTGTGACATCGGTGGGGATGGATTTCAACTCGATCTTGTCGAGGGAGATTACTTTGCGCTCTAAGGTGAGTTCCAAGTCCTGAATGTCACCATCATCCAGTGTCTGTATGGCTGTTTTCATAAGCAGATCATCCATTACTTTATTTTCTACCAAAGTAATTAGGCTGCTGGCGGTAGCATTTGATATGCTTGGCAACGTAAAACGTGAAAGGTCTGGACCACCTATAGCATATAGTGTGTAAGTCCCAGCTCTGAGATGTGCCGTTGCCGTCATGTTATCGCCATCAGGCGTCAATAATTCGACACATTTGTCAGACTCATTAAAGACATATATCTTTGCCTCGGTCACACTCTCTGTCTCATTGTCATTAACACCTCGAGTGGAGATGGTCAGCAACGCTGTACCATTTTCATCTTCGACAGTCGATATTCCATCATTCAATACAATTTTCTCACATGACGCAAGCGTCATCATTGTAGACAAGATATAAAAGAGTTTAATATTTCTCATATATTAATATTTTGATTATAAAGTTCTCAAATCGAGCACAAAGGTACTTAAAATATTTGGTTAAAATGATAAAAAATAAAAAGAAAAATCTTAAATCAGATGTTTTTTCACATCTTAACCAAATAAAATAAGTATCTTTGTCGCAAAATTAAGAAAAAAGATTATGAAAAAAGTGTTTTTGAGTTGGATGTTGGCGCTGGTGGCTGCATCGGGCTGGGCGCAGGAGCAGTTTACGGGCATATGGCAGTGTGAGGAATTGAAGGCTTCGATTGTTATCAATTTGGTGGAGAAGAAGATACCCTTGAAGGACTTTGAGGGAGAGGATACGTATGGCTATGTGAAGGGAGATTTGAATGGTACGTGGGTGATTTTGAAGGTAAAGGAGGTGAAGGACAAGAAAGCGGTTGTGAGGATGGTGAGTGACATTGGTTATGATGCGCAGGATGTGGAATTCCGTTTGACAGATGAGAATACTTTGGAGATGAGATTGGTGGGTGATCAGGTGATGAAGACGACGTCGGATGGAAAGTATGTGAAGATGCCAAAGGTTGTGGTGTTTAAGAAGAGTTGAGAATTGATAATTGAAAGTTTGGAGTTTTGGAGAATTATTTGGAGACGTTTAATCCTCCGCAGCGAGCGGCGGTGGAGTATTGTGAGGGACCTTCGTTGGTGATTGCTGGTGCGGGATCGGGTAAGACTAGGGTGTTGACCTATAAGATTGCTTACCTGATGGAGCATGGCTATCAGCCTTGGTCGATTTTGGCATTGACCTTCACGAACAAGGCTGCGGGGGAGATGAAGGATCGTATTGCGAAAATTGTGGGGGTAGATTATGCGAGGATGTTGTGGATGGGTACGTTCCACAGTCTATTTCTTCGTATTCTGCGTCAAGAGCATGAGAAAATTGGTTTTTCGAATAATTTCACCATTTATGATGCTGCCGACAGTAAGAGTCTGGTGAAGTCCATCATCAAAGAGATGGAACTGGACGACAAGACGTATAAACCGGGTACTGTGTTGGGTGTGATCAGCAATGCGAAAAACCAGTTGGTGACAGCGGAGCAGTATGTGTCTAATCGTGCGAATGCCCAGATGGACGCACGTCATAATATGGCAATGTTGGGACAGATTTTCATGCGCTATTGTAGTCGTTGTAAGCAGAGTGATGCGATGGACTTCGATGACATATTGCTCTATACTTATATGTTATTTGAGAAATACCCCGAAGTGTTGGAAAAATGGGAACAGCGGTTCAGATATGTATTGGTGGATGAGTATCAAGATACCAACTATGCACAACATCGAATTGTGTGGCAATTGACCCGTCATCATCAGCATGTTTGTGTGGTTGGAGACGATGCTCAGAGTATTTATAGTTTTCGTGGTGCAAATATTGATAACATACTGACATTCCAAAAGATATATAATGATGCAAAGTTGTTTAAATTGGAACGGAATTACCGTTCGACTCAGAATATTGTAGAGGCAGCGAACAGCTTGATTAAGAAGAATACGCACCAGATTCAGAAGGATATTTTTTCAGAGAATGATAGAGGGGAAAAGTTGCATGTGTTGGACACACATTCAGATCTTGAAGAGGCAAAGATGGTGGTGAATGCCATCCGCAATATCAAGCGTAGAGAGGGGTACGAATACAATGATTTTGCTATCCTTTATAGAACTAATGCCCAAAGTCGTGTGTTTGAGGACACGATGCGGAAAGAGGGATTGCCTTACCGCATATATGGAGGACTTTCGTTCTACCAGCGCAAGGAAATCAAAGATGTGATTGCGTATTTTCGTTTGGCAGTGAATCCGAATGATGAAGAGGCATTCAAACGTGTGATCAATTACCCTGCACGTGGTATTGGACAAACTACGGTGGCAAAGATTTTGGCTACAGCGACCCAGCATGAAGTGAGTCTTTGGAGTATTATCAACAATCCAGAACAGTATGGATTGGGGGTGAATAAAGGAACATTGACGAAGATTGGGTCATTCCGTGAGATGATTGAATCGTTCATTGAGAATGTACACAAAATGCCTGCCAATCAGATCGGTACGATGATTGTGAAGCAAAGTGGCATTATTGCTGAAATCTATCAGGACACCACACCTGAGAATCTGTCGAGGCAGGAGAATGTGGAGGAATTGATGAACGGTATGCAGGACTTCTGTGACATGCGGATGGAAGAGGGCAATGAAAACATTTCGTTGACTGATTATCTGTCGGAGGTGTCGCTGATGAGTGATGTGGACAGTGATAAAGGTGATGATGAACATAAGGTGACATTGATGACCATTCATTCTGCCAAAGGTCTGGAGTTCGGTACAGTCTTTGTAGTGGGTTTGGAAGAGGGTTTATTCCCCAGTGATATGGTGTCGGGCAATCCACGAGAAATGGAAGAGGAACGTAGATTGTTCTATGTTGCCATTACGCGTGCCAAGACCCATTGCTACTTGTCGTATGCACAATGTCGTTTCCGTTATGGGCAGATGGAATTTTCTTCACCCAGTCGTTTCTTGAAAGACATAGATTCGAGATATTTGGATAGGCAACAAAGTATGTTCTCGTCTAGGAGAAGCTTTGATGATGATGTTCAACTTCCTTGGCAACGAAGAGGAAGCCTGTTTGGAGGTGGCGATAAGCAAGAAAAAGCGCGTCCTTTCCGACCTACGATGCAACCTAAGCCCATAAGTCCTATAAGACAGGGGTCAAGAAGCCCAAGCCCTCAACTCTCAACCCTCAACTCTCAATCGTCAGCTCCCAATTCCCTTTCCGTTGGTACGCGTATTCTTCATAACAGATTTGGCCGTGGTGAAATTCTTCGTATTGAGGGAACAGGCGACAGTACAAAAGCAACGGTACAGTTTGAAAATGTGGGTACTAAGCAGTTACTATTGAAATTTGCAAAATTTGAAATCTTATGACGTTGTTGGAACAAAATATTGATCAGATTCCTTCGCCTTGTTATGTGGTGGAGGAGTCTTTACTGCGGAGGAACTTGGCATTGATTCGCAGTGTGGCACAACGTGCGGATGTGGACATCATCTTGGCATTCAAGGCATTCGCCCTGTGGAAGAGTTTTCCGATATTCCGTGAGTATATCAGTCATACGACAGCCTCGTCATTGTTTGAGGCACGACTGGCCAAGGAAGAGTTTGGCAGTAAGGCACATACGTATTCCCCTGCTTATACGGAAGAGGAATTTGAGGAGATATTGGATTGCTCCAGCCATATCACATTCAACTCGTTGAGTCAATATGAGCGGTTTGCGTCGAAAATACAGGGTAGGGCATCAGTGGGTTTGCGCGTCAATCCGGAGTATAGTGAGATTGAGACGGAGTTGTACAATCCTTGTGCGGCAGGTTCACGTTTTGGTATCTTGGCACAAGATCTTCCAGCGCAATTACCTGGTGACATCGAGGGTTTTCACATCCATTGCCATTGTGAATCGGGAAGTGATGTTTTCGCTCGTACATTAATTCATATAGAAGAGAAGTTCTCAAAGTGGTTCCCGCAAATCAAATGGATCAACTTTGGTGGTGGGCATTTGATGACACGCAAGGATTATGATGTGGAATTGCTCATCAAGACCTTGCAGGACTTCCATGCACGTTATCCGCATCTGAAAGTGATTCTCGAACCAGGCAGCGCCTTTGCTTGGCAGACAGGTCCACTCGTGACCAAAGTAGTTGATATCGTGGAGAATGCGGGTGTGAAGACCGCCATCATCAATGCCAGTTTCACCTGTCACATGCCTGATTGTCTGGAAATGCCATATCAACCAGCCATTCGACACGCTAAGGGACAGGAGGCAAATGGGAGGGAGCAGGAGGAATTTGTATATCGGATAGGTGGCAATTCTTGCCTTTCAGGAGATTTTATGGGCTGGTGGCGTTTTGACCATGAACTGCAGATAGGGGAGACCCTGATCTTTGAGGACATGATACACTACACGACCGTGAAGACCAATATGTTCAACGGTATAGGTCATCCATCTATTGGTATGCTGCATGAGGATGGCACGTTTGAACTTTTCCGAAAGTTCACTTACGAAGATTATCGTGACAGGATGTGCTGAAGAAGAAGGGAGAATACATGAGAATATAACTGAAGGAGGCTCGGCAATCACTTGTCAAGCCTCCCTCTCTTATCAAAGAAATGAAAAAATGTATATTAGAAACCTATATGCAGATTAGAATCTTCCGCCTCCGCCGCCGAAGCCGCCGCCTCCACCGAAGCCACCGCCTCCGCCGGGACCTCCAGGACCTCCAGGGCCACCAGCGTCCATTGGCATCTCGTTCATGAAGCTGCGCATTTCGCGAAGGTCACGACGTGCACTTCTTGATCCGTACAGGTTGAATCGCCAGATGAAGTGTGCCATCACGTAACTATAGATCGCGTTGGTTTCACGGTCAGAACGTGAGTTTGCGCTGATGTTACGGCTGATGTTGCTACGACGGTTGAGGATATCTCGAGCCTCGATTGATATGGTTGCCTGCTTCCTGTAAAGGAATCGGTAACTGATTTGTGCGTTCCAGATGAGCTCGTTCGTGTTCATGTTGGCAGAAGAGTAACCGCGACGTGAACTCATGTTGATGTCGGTAGAGTAGCCAAAACCGTTGTCGAAGTTACCTGTGGATGACAGGCCATAGTTGAAATTGTAAGTGTCCTGATTACCTGTTTCCACCAACTTGTTCTTGGTCTTATTGTAGTTGAAGTTTCCGTTTGCACGGATGTCGATGTAGTTCAGGCGCAGGGTGATGCTCAGTCTTTCGCCGACACCAATATCCTTGGTGTTGTTCTTTGATGTCGTTTTGGTTTGGTTTTGGTAGAGATAGCTGACGTGGTTGTTCAGCGATGCATTCGTGCTGGCGTTCAGTGTCAGTTTATCCCATCCCAGTGGCGTGTTGAATCCGATAGTACCTCTGGTGCTCCAGTTGCCGTTGATGTTCTCAGGGCGTGAGCGCTGTCCACCCGTATCCTCATAATATTCCGTACGCTGTGCAATGCTGTTGCGGGTGATATTATAAGAGAAGTTTGCGTTGATGCTTTGTCTTGTTGACTCGAAATAGTTGTTGTAGTCCAGACCGAAGTTATGAGTGAACGATGGTTTCAAGTTCGGGTTACCCTCGCGGATGTTCAGCGGGTTGCTGTTATCCGTCAGGTTGAAGAGGTCCGTCATCTCAGGCTGTTGGGTGTTGCCTCGGTAGGTGAGTCGCATGGAGTGCTGACGGGTGAATCGGAGTCGTGCATTCAGGGTAGGGGATACACGTGAAATGTTACGGCTGGCGATGGTGTCCAGACCCTGGTACTGATAGACCATCTTCTGGCTTTGTGCCTCCACGCGGACACCGGCACTGATGTTCAGCAGCTGTGTGATGTAGCGCAGTGAGAACTCCAGGTTGTGCGTCTTGTTGATGTTGTCCGTGTAGCGTGACAGTGAATCGCTCAGGTAGTCCTTGTAGTATTCAGGAAGAGAGCCGTACCGATCGTAGTAGTCCCATATTTCCTGACCCTTTGCATCATCTTTAGCAAAGTCGTAGGTCTGACCGTCGGAGTGACGCTTCTGGTAGTTGTAGCTATAGTTGAGCTGTGCAATCAAGTTGCGCAGGATAGGCTCCGAGTAGGTGAATCCGATGCTGTAGTTCTTGTTGTCGGAAGGGTTGTTGCGGAGACGGAACGTCAAATCGGTAGAGTCATTCCTCTGGTGGTAGATGACATTCGACCAGTTGTAGTTCTTGTTCTTGTTTTCGCTGAGCGTACCATTCAGACGGAGACTGATGTTACGTCCGTTGCTGCCAGTCACAGCTGAAGGGCCGAACCAAGGACCACCGCCCAATCGGCGATTCAGGAGGATGTTGCCGCTGAGGTTGTAGTTGTCACCATTGCTCCAGCTGGATGAGCTGTTGTCGTTGACCTTGATGGTGTTGCTGATGAGATCCATCTGATTGAGTGGGTCTGTCACGCCATTCTGATAGGGGTCATCGTTGAAGGTGGCAGAAGAACTACCCGATGAGCTCTTGGTCTTGCCCGTAGAAATACGTGGCGTGAACTGGAGGGTGGTGACAGAGTCAATTCTCCATTCTACCCGGAAGTCACTGTTGAAGTTGTCGTTCTTGTTGTTGTTTTGGTTGAGGTTGTTGCTGTATGATGCCGCCCTCACGAAGTTCTGGCTGCTGCTCTTGGTGTAGGAATGGCTCTTGTTGTAGTTGAAGCGGAAGTTACCACCCACCTCCAGATTGGGCAGGTCATACATCAGTCGTCCACCAATTTGTCTGGCCGTCGCATTACCGTTGCTGCCCGTATTGTTCTGGGATCCCAGCACGTTGCCCTGCATCGTATCATTGAAGCGGTTGAGCATGAGTCTGCCCGAATAGAGCTTCTCTGTACCGTATCCTGCATCGAGGTTTCCGAACCATCCTTGCTGGAAGCCCTTCTTGATGGTCAGGTCGAGCACCGTCTCTTCCTCACCGTCGTCAATACCGGTGATACGGCTAAAGTCAGACTGCTTGTCATAGGCCTTCACCTTGTCCACAATCTCTGCAGGCAGGTTCTTCATGGACATGCTCTGGTCGTTGCCGAAGAACTCCTTACCGCCCACGAGGATGCGCCTCACGGTCTTGCCGTTCACCTTGATGGTGCCATCCTCGACGGTCACACCTGGCAATTTCTTGATGAGGTCTTCGAGCACACTTCCTTCTGGCACCTTGAATGCGTCGGCATTGAAGATGAGGGTGTCGTCCTTCACCTCCATTTCCTTCAGCTCTGCCGTCACCACCGCAGATGTCAGTTCGATGCTGCTCTGGGTCATCATGATGGTGCCAATGGTCATGTTGCCTTTGTTTTCCTTCTTGTTGACCGTGATTTTCTTGAAGAAATCACGATAGCCCACATACGACACCTTTAAAATATAGTTGCCGTCCTTCACGCTCTTGATGGAGAAGGAGCCATCTCTGGTGGTGGCATTACCAGCCACCATACGGGTTGTGTCTGGGGACATCACTCTGACGGTGCTGGCAATCAATGCCTCGCCCGTCTCACTGTCAATCACTTTACCTTTCAATGTCGATTGCGCATAAGAAAAAATAGCCGCCATCGACAAAATACTTACGAGAATAGTTCGTTTGGAAAAAACCATAGGGTTAGTCAGTTTTTGGTTTATTTGGTTTGTTTTTGGTTACGTCTATAAGACCGCTCATGGGGAAAAAAGTTTAAGAGAGGGATGAAAAAAGCAAAAACTTTGGATTTTATTTTGTCTTATGCTCACTTATTCGTACCTTTGCAGTCGATTTCGGGTATAACTTGAAATCACACAGAAAAAGAGAGTATTCACTAATTAAAAACAACTATGGACGATTATCCGGCGAATAGTATGAAGTGCCTGGGATAAGACTCACCTCTCACGCGGAGTTGCCATGAGTCTTTGCCCCACCTTTTTATTGTTCAACATCAGACAAAGCAAAGATTCAGAAGACAACAATGCGAACATTCTGGAATTTTAATGGCGGCATCAAGCACATTGATGCGTGGGAGCCAAACTGCTGGGTGCAGGTGACTTGCCCAGTGGATGACGATAGGGAGTTTCTGGAGCAGGAACTCGGTATGCCAGACTACTTCATGGAGGACGTATCGGATGCCGATGAGCGTGCACGTTACGACATGGATGAGGGTTGGCTCATGATTATCTTGCGTATTCCTCACCTGAAGAGTGTCTCTTCGAGGAGCCCTTACACGACCATCCCGCTGGGTATCGTGATCAAGGGCGACAAAATCATCACCATCTGTAATCAAGAAACGCGGATGATGCTTGATTTCGTGAATCATCAGATGCGTCGTGCAGAGGGATTCACCGATGCGGCCGATTTGGTGTTCCGACTCTTCTTGAGTGCGTCGGTATGGTATCTGAAATATCTGAAGCAGGTGAATGGCATCATTGAGAAGGCGAAGCGTGACCTCGATAAGCACATCGACAACAAGGACCTCGTGAACCTTTCCCGTCTGCAGGACTCGCTCACATACTTCGGAACATCCATTCGTGGTAACGAGTCACTGCTGAGCAAGTTGAAGTTCCGTTTGCCGGTCGATGAACTGGATGCCGAACTCATTGAGGATGTGAACATCGAGATGAACCAGGCGCGTGAGACCACCGCCATCTACATCAACATCCTTGACTCGACGATGGACACCTACGCGAACATTATTAATAATAATATGAATACGGTGATGAGGCTTCTGACGTCGTTGAACATGATCATCCTTTTCCCGACTTTCATCACGTCTATGTTCGGCATGAACCTCATCAACGGTATGGAAAGGTGGAAGATGGGTTTCCCGATCGCCATCATTGCCTGTGTGGTTTGCACAGCGGTGTCGTTGTGGTGGTTCAGACGGAAGAGGTGGCTTTGAAAAATTGGAAGAATGTAAAAATTGAAGAATTGAAGTTTTGTGCATCATTGCAATTTCAATTCTTCAATTCTTTCATTTTTTCATTGTTTTTCGTTCTTTTTGAAATAAAAAGAAAACAAGTTGCTATCCATTTAACTATTTATTAGTATCTTTGCATTCGATTTTGGTAAAAAGCAGGAAACATCATTATATCTAATCAACAAAACAAAATGAAAAAGTACAATTTCAATGCAGGACCTTCCATCCTTCCTCGCGAAGTGATTGAGCAGACTGCACAGGCTTGTCTTGATTTCAATGGTTCAGGACTCTCTCTCATGGAGATTAGCCACCGCGCAAAGGATTTTCAGCCAGTAGTTGACGAGGCAGTAGCACTCTTCAAGGAACTTCTCAACATTCCAGAGGGTTATTCCGTTCTTTTCCTTGGTGGCGGTGCAAGCCTTGAATTCTGCATGGTTCCTTTCAACTTCCTCGAGAAGAAGGCTGCCTATCTGAACACTGGTGTTTGGGCAACGAAGGCAGAGAAGGAGGCCAAGGCATTTGGTGAAGTGGTGGAAGTCGCTTCTTCTGCTGACAAGAACTTCACTTACATCCCACGCAACTTCGAGATTCCAGCTGATGCTGACTATCTCCACATCACGACAAACAACACCATCTACGGTACTGAGCTTCGTGAAGACCTCGACTCTCCAATCCCTGTGATTGCCGATATGTCTTCCGACATCTTCAGCCGTCCCATCGACGTGAGCAAGTACGCCATGATTTATGGTGGTGCTCAGAAGAACCTCGCTATGGCAGGTCTCACCTTCGTTATCGTGAAGGAAGACGCTCTCGGCAAAGTTTCACGTCACATTCCAACCATGCTCGACTACCGCACTCACGTGAAGAAGGGTTCTATGTTCAACACGCCTCCAGTGGTGCCAATCTACTCAGCCCTGATGAACCTCCGTTACATGAAGGCTCATGGTGGTGTTGAGGCAATGCAGAAGTTGGCAGAGCAGCGTGCAGAGATTCTCTATGCAGAGATCGACCGCAACAAGCTCTTCGTCGGCACAGCAGAGAAGGACAGCCGTTCACTCATGAACATCACATTCGTTCTGAAGCCAGAGTATCAGGACCTTCAGGACGAGTTCCTGAAGTTCGCTACCAGCCAGGGTATGGTTGGCGTGAAGGGTCACCGCGACGTAGGTGGTTTCCGCGCTTCTTGCTACAACGCAATGTCTGTAGAAGGCGTTCAGGCTCTCGTGAAGTGCATGCAGGAATTTGAAGCAATGCATTAAAACATAAACTTAAATAGAATTATGGCAAAAGTTTTAATTGCAACTGAGAAGCCATTCGCAGCTCCTGCAGTTGCTGGAATCAAAGAGATCATTGAAGGTGCCGGCTTTGAGTTGGCTCTTCTGGAGAAATATACTGAGAAGGCACAGCTGCTCGAGGCTGTGGCTGATGTGGATGCCATCATCATCCGCTCTGACAAGATTGACGCAGAGGTGCTCGATGCTGCCAAGAACCTGAAGATTGTTGTTCGTGCCGGCGCTGGCTACGACAACGTGGATCTCGAGGCTGCCACCGCTCATAAGGTGGTGGTGATGAACACTCCTGGTCAGAATGCCAACGCAGTGGCAGAGCTCGTGCTCGGTCTGCTTGTCTTCACCGTTCGTAACTTCTACAACGGCAAGGCTGGTTCTGAACTCCTGGGCAAGAAACTCGGCATCCTCGCATTCGGTAATGTGGGTCGCAATGTGGCACGCATCGCCAAAGGCTTCGGTATGGAAGTGTCTGCATACGACGCTTATTGCCCAGCAGAGGCCATTGAGGCTGCAGGCGTTCACGCTGCTGCATCGCAGAACGAACTCTTCGAAACTTGCGACATCGTTTCCCTCCACATCCCTGCCACCGCTGAGACCAAGCAGAGCATCAACAAGGCGCTTGTGGGCAGCATGAAGAAGGGCGGCATTCTTATCAACACTGCCCGTAAGGAGGTCATCAACGAGCCCGAGCTCATCGAGCTGTTGGCTGAGCGTACTGATCTGAAGTACATCACCGACATTAAGCCTGATGCTGATGCCGAGTTCGCCAAGTTCGAAGGCCGTTACTTCTCAACACCTAAGAAGATGGGTGCCCAGACCGCTGAGGCTAACACCAACGCAGGTCTTGCAGCTGCCAATCAGATTGTTGGCTACATCAAGGAAGGTATCACTAAGTTCCAGGTGAATAAATAAATTAAGATTTTCGTTTTTACTTTTGTACATTCCTATTGTTATGGCAAAAGAGCCTGTGCAGTGATGCACGGGCTCTTTTACATTATATATGTGTGTAGCAGCAAAACCCAAATTAACCAATTAACCTTTTAACCCATTAACCTTGGGGGGGGCGAGAATGCGGTCGATAGGGAAGATCGGGAAGATTTTTTATTTGTGAATTTTTGTCATATTCGTGTTCGTTTGAAAAAAATGTCGTATCTTTGCACACGGAATACATTAATTTAATAACATAAGACTATGGCTATTGTAAAACCTTTCAAGGGTGTGCGTCCGCCGAAGGAGCTGGTGGAGCAGGTGGAGAGCCGCCCATATGACGTGCTGGACTCTGAGGAGGCGCGCGCCGAGGCTGGCGACAATGAGAAGTCGCTGTATCACATCATCAAACCAGAAATCAATTTTGAGCCTGGGACATCGGAGTATGATCCTCGGGTGTATGAGGAGGCTGCAAGGCAGTTTGCGAAATTCCAGAAAGAAGGATGGCTGGTGCAGGATGAGAAAGAGCAGTACTACATCTATGCACAGACGTCGTGCTTGCCAGCGAACGGCAATCAGGAGAAGACGCAGTATGGCATCGTGGTGGGTGCGTACAGCGGCGACTACCAGACGGGCGTAATCAAGAAGCACGAGCTGACGCGTGCCGATAAGGAAGAGGACCGCATGAAGCATGTGCGTGTGAACGACGCGAACATCGAGCCGGTGTTCTTCGCCTATCCAGACAACGAGGTGCTGCTGAAGCTCATCGACAAGTATGCGAAGACGGAGCCTGAGTATGACTTCGTGGCGCCCATCGACGGTTTCGGCCATAAGCTTTGGGTGGTGAGCGACGATGCTGACATCAAGACCATCACGGAGGAGTTTGCGAAGATGCCGAACCTATACATCGCCGACGGTCACCACCGCAGTGCCGCCGCTGCCCTGGTGGGTGCGGAGAAGGCAAAACAGAATCCGAACCATCGTGGTGACGAGGAGTACAATTACTTCATGGCAGTGTGCTTCCCTGCCAGTCAGCTGACGATTCTGGACTACAACCGCGTGATCAAGGATCTGAACGGTCTGACATCGGAAGAGTTCCTCAAGGCGCTGGAGAAGAATTTCGTGGTGGAGAAGAAGGGGGCTGAGGAGTATCGTGCGAAGGAGTTGCACGAGTTCTCGCTCTATCTTGACGGCGAGTGGTATTCGCTGAAGGCAAAGCCTGGCACATACGACGAGAACGACCCAATCGACGTGCTTGACGTGAGCATCTCGTCGAAGCTCATCCTCGACGAAATCCTGGGCATCAAGGACTTGCGTCGCGACAAGCGCATCGACTTCGTGGGTGGTCTGCGTGGTCTGGGCGAACTGAAACGTCGTGTGGACAGTGGCGAGATGAAGACCGCTTTGGCGCTCTATCCTGTGACGATGAAGCAGATCATGGATATCGCCGACTCGGGCAACATCATGCCTCCAAAGGCTACGTGGTTCGAACCGAAGTTGCGCAGCGGATTGGTGATTCATAAACTCAGTTAATGGATTCATACAGAACGATACGGACATTGGCCGAAGGCACTTATAGCGAGAAACGCAGCAAGTTTCTCGCTTTTGCTATGCCCGTGCGTTCGGTGGAGGAGGTGAAGCAGCTGGTGGGGGAGTATCAGAAGAAGTACTACGACGCCCGCCATGTCTGCTACGCCTATATGCTGGGTGCGGAGCGGAAAGATTTCCGTGCGAATGACAACGGGGAACCGTCGGGTACGGCGGGCAAGCCCATCCTTGGACAAATCAACTCGAACGAACTGACCGACATCCTCATCATTGTGGTGAGATACTTCGGCGGTGTGAAGCTCGGTACGTCGGGTTTGATTGTGGCCTACCGCTTGGCCGCTGCTGAAGCGATTGCCGCCGCTGAGATTATCGAGAAGACGGTGGACGAAGAGGTGACGTTCTGGTTTGAATACCCGTTCATGAACGATGTGATGCGCATTGTCAAGGAGGAAAATCCACAGATTGTGTCGCAGGGATTCGAGAACGACTGCTCGATGACGCTCCGCATCAGAAAGGATTCGATGCCTCGTCTGAAAGCCCGACTGGAGAAGGTAACGACGCTTCGGATGGAGTGATTTCGTGCGTTCTGTCGCGAAAAATGGCACAAAAGTCATAATAAAACTTAACGGAAGGCTGGAAATTGAAAAATAGTTGCTATCTTTGTCAACACGATTGAATGAATTAATAAGAATTGATATAGATATGAATATTTCAAGATACATTTCAAGATACATGATAGCAGGGGCGATGTTGCTGATGAATGCATCGTCTGTGATGGCGCAGAAAGTGATGATTGGCAACTATGTCTTCCCCAAGGATGGTTCCACTTATTACGGAGAGCTGGAGGGAGGAAAGCCGAACGGTAAGGGTAAGACGACATTCAAGACGGGCGACACGTACGAGGGCGAATATGTGAAGGGCAAGCGTCAGGGCTATGGCGTCTATACGTTCACTGATGGCGAGAAGTACGAAGGCAACTGGCATCAGGATCATCAGCACGGACGCGGCATCTACTACTTCGCCAATAATAATAAGTATGACGGTCTGTGGTACATCGACTATCAGCAGGGCTTCGGCACGATGTACTACTACAACGGCGATAAATACACAGGCGAATGGATGCAGGACAAGCGTGAAGGTCAGGGACGCTACACGTGGGCGAACGGCATCTACTACGATGGCAACTGGAAAGAAGACAAGAAGTCGGGCAAGGGCACTTTCGACTGGCGTGACGGCTCCCGCTATGAGGGCGACATGGACAATGACATGCGCAACGGTCAGGGCAAGTACACCTATGCCAATGGTGACTTCTACACTGGCGGTTGGAAAGACGACATGATGCACGGTAAGGGCATCTACAAGTTCAAGAATGGTGACGTGTATGAGGGTGACTACCTAAACGGCGAACGTACAGGACAGGGCATCTTCACCTATACCGACAAGCGCAAGTATGTGGGTCAGTTCAAGAACGGCTTGATGGATGGATTCGGCACCTACACATGGCCTGACGGTTCGAGATACGAGGGCTATTGGGTGGAAGACCGTGAGCATGGACGCGGCAAGTTCACGGGTGCCAATGGCGACGTGTATGACGGCGAGTGGGCTGCTGGCGAGATGAATGGTGAGGGTGTGTTGCGCCTGGCAGACGGCACCAAGTTCAAGGGTCATTTCAAGGAGGGCATGAAGAACGGCAAGGGTGTGGAAGAGGCTGCTGACGGCACGCGTTTCGAAGGCTCATTTTTCAATGATCAGAAGGATGGCTCGTTTGTGGAGAAGGACAAGACCGGCAAGGTCATCCGCAAAGGCATTTATAGCCGTGGCAAGCTGATGGGACAGTAGCCAGCCCACGCGCTGGGCGATTTTCGTCATTAACGATAAAACAATCATATTTATAAACCTTAAATAATAACCGTTATGATTTTAGACACCCTTGAAAACTTTGGCAAGTATGCCTCTCTCAACCCTTTGTTCCCAAAGGTGTTGGAGTATCTGCAGAACACAGATCTGATGGCGCAAGAGCCCGGACGTGTGAACATCGACGGCAACAAACTCTTCGTGAACCACAACGTGACGAAAGGCAAGACTGTGGATGACGCAAGGATGGAGACGCACAATGCGATGATCGACATCCAGATTCCTCTCTCATGTCCAGAGGTGATGGGATTCACGCCTCGTCAGTACCTGCCCAAGGCTGAATATGACGCAGCCAAGGACATCACGTTCTATCTGGAGCGTCCAGAGCAGTACATCACTGTGCATCCAGGCGAGTTCGTCATCTTCTTCCCAGAGGATGGACATGCTCCTTGCATCTCGCCCATCCCCGAATATAAGAAAGTAATTATCAAGGTAAAAGCATAGTAAATTTAAAAACTAACAACTAAAAACTAAAAGTAAGAGTATCCCCCATGCGGATAAAAGGTAGCTTAAACTTTTAACTTTTAGTTTTTAACTTTTAACTTTCAAAGATAATGGCTACAACAAAGAAATCGAAGGCGGCTTCCGAGAAGAAGGAGGCACCAGTAAAGCATATCGGAATCGTGAAGAATGACCCTTGGCTCGAACCTTTCGAGGGAGCCATCTGCGGTCGTCATGACCATGCCCTCTGGAAATTGAACGAATTGACCAATGGCGGCAAGCAGACGCTTTCTGACTTCGCCAGCGGTTATCTCTATTTTGGTCTGCACAAGACTTCCAAAGGTTGGGTGCTGCGCGAGTGGGCACCCAATGCCACCGACATCTATCTGGTTGGCGATTTCAACAATTGGCAGGAGGATGAGGCCTACAAGATGAAACGCATCGACAACGGCAATTGGGAAATCAAGCTCAAGGCCAGTCAAATGCATCACGGCGACCTCTTCAAGCTGAAAGTCAAGTGGAATGGTGGAGAAGGGGAGCGCATTCCTTCCTATGCCAACCGTGTGGTGCAAGACGATACGACCAAGATTTTCTCCGCTCAGGTTTGGGCTCCAGCCAAGCCTTACGAATTCAAGAAGAAGAACTTCAAGCCCGACACCAATCCGCTGCTCATCTACGAGTGCCACATCGGTATGGCACAGGATGCGGAGAAGGTGGGAACCTATACCGAGTTCAAGGACAACATCCTGCCACGCATCAAGAAGGATGGCTACAATGCCATTCAGGTGATGGCTGTGGCTGAACACCCATACTACGGCTCATTCGGTTATCATGTCAGCAACTTCTTCGCACCTTCCAGCCGTTTCGGTACACCTGAAGAGCTGAAAGAATTGATTGATAAGGCTCACGAGATGGGCATTGCTGTTATTATGGACATTGTACAATCCCATGCCGTGAAGAATGAGATTGAGGGTCTGGGTAATTTCGCTGGCGATGGTTGCCAGTATTTCATGCAGGGTGGTCGTCGCGAGCATCCAGCATGGGATTCCCTCTGCTTCGACTATGGCAAGAATGAGGTGATTCATTACCTGCTTTCTAACTGTAAATATTGGTTGGAAGAGTTCAAGTTCGATGGATTCCGCTTCGATGGTGTAACTTCGATGCTGTATTATAGTCACGGACTGGGTGAAGCATTTGGTGGCTATGGCGACTACTACAACGGTCATGAGGATGACGAAGCCATCGCTTATCTGACCCTTGCCAACCTCCTCATCCATGAGGTGAATCCGAAAGCTATCACCATTGCTGAGGAAGTGTCGGGTATGCCAGGACTTGCCGCACCGTTCAAGGATGGCGGTTATGGCTTCGACTACCGCATGGCGATGAACATCCCTGACTACTGGATCAAGACCATCAAGGAACTTAAGGACGAGGACTGGAAGCCTTCTTCGATGTTCTGGGAGACCACCAATCGCCGTCAGGACGAGAAGACCATCTCCTACGCGGAGAGTCACGACCAGGCACTCGTGGGTGACAAGACCATCATTTTCCGCCTTATTGATGCCGACATGTACTGGCACTTCAAGAAGGGCGACGAGAACTTCATGGCGAACCGAGGCATTGCCCTCCACAAGATGATTCGCCTGCTCACTGCCTCCACGATGAATGGCGGTTACCTCAACTTCATGGGTAACGAGTTCGGTCATCCAGAGTGGATCGACTTCCCGCGTGAGGGTAATGGATGGGGCTACAAGTACGCTCGTCGTCAGTGGAGCCTTGTTGACAATAAAGATCTTTGCTACCACTATTTGGGCGACTTCGACGAGGCGATGCTCAAGGTCATCAAGACCGTGAAGAACTTCCAGAAGACTCCTGTGGTGGAGGTCTGGCACAACGATGGTGATCAGATTCTCGCCTTCTCTCGTGGCGACCTGCTGTTCGTGTTCAACTTCTCGCCCAACAGGTCATTCACCGACTATGGATTCATCGTGCCACAGGGCAGCTACGATGTGGTGCTCAACACCGACAGCAAGCTCTTTGGCGGCAATGACCTCGCCGACGATTCCGTTCGCCACTTCACCAATTATGATCCTATCTACGAGCGCGATGGCAAGGGCTGGCTGATGCTCTACATCCCAGCACGTTCCGCTGTTGTACTCCGTAAAAACGCTGAATAAAAGTGTACCGCTATTATTCGAAACCAGAACAGAAGACCGCAGGACTCATCCAGTACTCCTGCGCTTTTCTGTTTATGCTTTTCTCTTTCTGCTACTTGTTCTTCCTGCAAGGGGAAATCCTGGCAGAGGCACAATTCGTCTATTCGAAGGGCATCACATCCTACAACATCCTGATTGGCGCCATCATCATCACGGTCATCCTGCAGATTGTCCAGTGGATTGTCAATATATCGTCGCGTCTGCCCTCCCGATGGTACGCTTTGTCCTACTTCCCCTCGATGCTCCTGCTGGCGATGCTCACCGACATCAACCAGGAGGCCATAGCGCATTTCTCCTTTGGCGCATGGCTGTGGGTAGCTCCGTGCGTGCTGGTAGCCTATGTCCTGCTGGTCATCTTTGTCAAGAAACTGCACGATGAAGAGTCCGCCTATCGACAGGACATCAAGTCGCAGATCTATCCCAACTTCATCATCCTCTTCCTGATGATGCTCGGAGTGGGGGCAGTGCCTCAGTCCACCGATGTCTTTCACTACGAACTGAAGGCCGAGCGTCTCATCCTCGCCAAGGACTATGAGGGTGCTGCCGCTGTGGGCAAGCGCTCGTTGCATTCCAGTGCCCGTCTCACCCAGTTGCGCATGTACGCCCTCTCCAAGCAGGATTTGTTGGCCGAATGCCTGTTCGACTATCCGCAGTACTACGGTTCACAGGGTCTCCTCGACATTGCCGACACCTCCTCCCTCGAGCGCTTCACGACCCAGGACATCTGCTTCCATCTGGGAGCCTATTGCGGCACGAGCATCCACACCGCCGACCGCTACTATCGGCTCATGTTGGGCGACACCATCTGCAACCAGCACACCGCCGACTATTACCTCTGCAGCCTCCTGCTCGACAAGCGTCTGCCCGAGTTCCTCCGTCAGTTGCCGCGCCACTACAACCTCGCCGACAGCATTGCCGGAGCCTACGACAACCTCCCCAGAGCCTATCGCGAGGCCCTTCTCCAGATGGGCAAGAAGCCCTATGCCCTCCAAGGCAAGATTGTGATCGGCGCCGACACCCTTGCCACCCTTTCCGACCGCGAGATGGTGGCCCGGTTCCGCGACTACACCGAACGCAAGGCCGAGTTCACCGACGCGACCGAGCGCATCAACCGCACCCACCGCGAGTATGGCAACACCTACTGGTGGTACTACGACTTCAGCCACCTCGCCAAGGGAGAGCTGCAGCAGGCGAACACGAATCCATCGAATCCGCACGAATAATATATATATATAATAATGTGTAGAAATACACTAATCATCACTTTTTAATCAACCTAATCAAAACAACAAACATCATGAAGAAAGTATTCTTTTCATTCGCCATCGCAACGATGATGGCATCGCTCGCATCATGCGGCGGATCAAGCAACCAGAACACGGACAGCCAGGACTCTACAGCAGTGGAGGAAGAGGTGGCAGCTGAGGCAGTGGAAGAGGAAGCAAACAACCTCATCGAGAACGAGGTCATCACAGCAACCCTCGCCGAGCGATGGACTGCTTCAAAGGTAGGCAAGAAGAGCTTCGAGTTCACCCTCTACAAGAACCCCGAGAAGGAGACAGGCATCTTAGCTTACCTCAACTTCGACAACCTTAACATGTCCAACATGGAGCGCTGGCACTCCAGCTGGGATTCATGCACCGACAAGATTGACCAGATCGAAATTGGCGGCATCACCTTCGAAATCTACGCCGACAACCGTCCCAACAACGGCAAGCTCTACATCGTGGCCGACGCTGGCGAGAAGGGCCTCTACCAGTTCGAGACCTCCAAGAACGGCTTCGACGAGCAGCCTTCCATTAAGGCGATGCTCCAAAGCGTAAGCTTCAAGTAAACATATTTCACTTCCTTCGGGAAGCATCAATGCACAGAAACCCATCGGGAGGACGAACGCCAAGTTTTTCCTCCCGATTGTTTTGTAATTGAAAATAAGTTCGTATCTTTGCCGGCGAAAACAATTAAAACGATAAGGATATGGAAGCAAGGACTATCAACGTGTCGGTCAATGTGCCCAGATCATACGGCATCGGTCGATTGCAGCAACAACTCACAGCCTATGCGCAGCAACTCGTCACACGGTCTAAGTCTGCCAAGCGCGGCTACCGTCATGAAGCCCTGTGCGGCATCTTCAACTCGAATGCAACTGCGGACGAACTCATCGAGGACTATCTGAAGGAGAAGTATAACCTGTAAAAAGACAATCCGGCGATGAAAGTTTTTCTCGACACCAACATCTTTCTTGAATATTTCGAGCAACGGCGTGAATACCAAGCCGTCGGTCGATTGCTGAGCGCCATCGAGGACGGGCACGTCAAGGCGGTTGTGTCCGTGGGATGCGTTTATACGCTGGCCTATCTCATCCGCATGGAACTGAAGCGACAGGGCATCCACCGTCCCGAACAGACCGAGCGCCTCCGTTCCACGCTGAGCACCGTGCTCTCGATGGTCACCGCCGTCGGAGTGAGCCACCGACGCCTGCAACAGGGCATTGGCGACCCCGCATTCGACGATGTGGAGGACAGTTTCCAGTACCAGAGTGCCCTGCAAGCCAAGTGCGACTCCCTCGTCACCATCAATCTGCGTGACTACCGCGGAGCCGACACCTCCAAAATCGAAATCCTTTCACCCACTGAGTTCGTGGACAAATACCTGTAGTTTTCCATTATAAGCAAAAATAACATTCTCATGCACCACCATCACCCATATATAAACAATGTGTGGCCAGAAAATAGTTGGTCGAATGTTTGGTGGTGTGGAAAATAAAATCCCTCGCAAAGCGGAAAGCGATGCGAGGGATGATGTTGTTGTCAGAAAAAGTAAACATGCTTTATAATCACAACCTACTATAAGGGTATTGTGATTGGAAACGTGGCCTATATTTCTTTTGACGCTCCTCTCCCTTTATTCTATCTCTTTCCCTTTCAATCGGAGCCGATACAGGCCTGTTCTCACATTTTATTTTTAGATGATTATCATCAGATGAATAATCAGAAACATGATAATATAATGTTATAGCCATATTATGTTTCGTGAGAAGGAAGAATTGACTATCCTTATTTATCAAATAGTAATAATCTGACAACTTCGTGTATGTGTAATCTTTATCAAGAGTTGTTCTATAATAGTCACATATTTCACTTATGTCGTTATCCTCCAACTTTGAGATAGTGCCATTTTTCATGCTTCCCTTAATATTAATTTCATAACTGACTAATTTGCCTTCATGAAAATCTCCCCCGACATAGCCTGCGTAATGGGTTTTACCAAGCAGCAAATCACTCATTGTTGAATAATTTACAATATACGATTCTCTTTGCTCATTCAATGCATTAAACTCTTCCTCATCCATACCAAATCGAAAACCCTCTGGGGTTGTAAGTTCTGTTATTGGAGATGTCTCGGCATCAAGCATTATTCTATAATACTTTTGGACATCCTTATCGTAGCGCTCTGATTTAAAAACCGATGAATTATAAATCCACAAGCCAATAAAAACTATAATGAATGCATATATTAAGCAAAGAATTGGTATCAAATAATTACCCTTGCTGAACTTCCGGCTTTTGCGTTTTTTTTCTTGCGTGTTCTGTTCATCGAGAGTAAAACTATTCCCAAAACGCGCACGACCACGTGCTTCTTCAATGCGACGAGTTTCTAAATTCTTTTGTTTTTCTTCCTCTTCTTGTTGTTGCCTCTCCTTTTCTTTCTCCATCCATTCATGAAGTTCTTGCTTATTGTACTTCCGCATCCATTCGAGTGTAAGTTTCGGGAAATCTTTTGTATTCTGGTCGATAATAATTTGCTCGTGGGATTTGGGATTGTCTATGACAATTTGATAGCCCGTGGCCTGTGCAAGTGGAATAAGCCAGCGCATGTGATTTTCCCAACTGGCGAGATCGGCATCAGAGAGCTTCTTGTTATCATCTGACGAAGTTCCTGATGATGGAGAAAAAGATGATTGGTGACGGGCTCTGCTTTCCATTGCAGATGCTGCAAAATAACGAGCAAGACCACGAATGAGGAATGATGGCATGGGGAATGTACTTTAAAAAAGAATCAGACAATTTTTGTAATAGTATGGCCTGTTGTGTCTTTTACTTCCATATGGCAGCCTGTAAGTTTGAAAGCACGGTGAAGACCATTAAAAACATCGTCCTTTGTCATTTTCTCTATTATCTTCTGACAATGGTTGAGGTCTTTTTGCTTATTGACATCTGTAGAGATTACAAGTCCGTTATGAATTACAGCTTTAAATCCCCTTTGCCATTGATCAAAATTTACTTTTTTGCCGAGGTTGAGCGGATAGTTGTACCAGCGGCTAAGAGCAGCCTTCCGCGCACGTTCCGGCTCAATAGCGAACTGCCTGTAAAGCACAAATCCTATTAGACCAAAGAAAGGGAGCAAGTACAACAGCCCTAATGCATATTCTCCCAGAAAGATATAGGCGAATCCCATAACTGGCAGATAAAGAAAGAGCCAGGCAAGCAGGGCTATAATGATTGCGACAATAATATCTATCATAGATATTTGAATTTAAAATGTTTTTATCATACAAGAGACCCGTTTGGGCTGCAGTCCCAATATTGAAGGATTGCCCTTTTCTCGGTGGTGATTGAGAGTCTATTGAGCAATATGTCTTGCACTCTTTGCAGAATGCGATTGCAAAGATATACAAAAATAATCAAAAAACCAACCAGGGAAGTGTGAAATTCACATAAAATGCAATAAAATCTTTCCTTCTTATTACATAAAACACATTCTTTTCAAGAAACAATTACTACTTTTGGTTCTGTATAAACCCAAAGATATGAAAGATATGGAAAGTAACGGAAAAGGACGGCTCGTTCGGCGGTTTCGCGAGGCTGTGGACGGGCCGATAATCAGGCGGCTGTATGCCAAGATGCCGA
>CADCIO010000005.1:0-74140 GCA_902801475.1 uncultured Bacteroidales bacterium | reverse complement strand
CAGCCATGAACAGCAAGAAGGGCAAAAAGGGCGGTCGGCCACGAAAAGAAACATAAAGAAAAAAAGCCAACACTTTTTTTGTACGTGGAAAAGGTTGTTTCTTTGCAGGCGGAAGATGCAAATCGACCACGGTCAATCAGTCAATCGACCACGGTGAGTTTGTCAATCGACCACGGTCAGTTCATCAATCGACCACGGTCAGTTCATCAATCGACCACGGTCAGTTCATCAATCGACCACGGTCAATCGGTCAATCGACCACGGTCAGTTTGCCAATCGACCGCAGTGAATCAAAATATTATTGTTTAATCCAAAAAACTTTGAATTATGGCACAATTAAAGTTGCGTATCAAGAAGGTCGGCATGAAGAAGCCTGTGACGAAGGAGCCAGGCTTTGCGACCCGCGTATTGACCAATGGCACGGCAGAATTCGACGACATCGTCAAAGATGCCGGCCGCAACACCACCATGCACAAGGCCGAGCTGCGGATGGCTTTCGAGCTGTGCATGGACTCAGTCACTGAGATGCTGAAGCAGGGCTACATCGTGGATCTTGGCCCGTTGGGCAAAATCTATCCGAGCTGTTCGAGCGGCTGGTACGAGAAGGAAGAGGACATGAAGCTCTCGGACGTGAAGCCACAGCTGTACTACCGTGCAGGCGAAGATGTGGAGGGCGCCATCAAGTCTGCCAAACTCGTCTGGGCTAAGGGCAGTGAGGAGGAGGAAGAAGAGGAAGGCGAAGAAGGTGGTGAAGGTGGCGACAATGGCGGCGGTTCCCATGACAATGGCGGCGACAACGGTGGCAATGGCACGCTGATTGATGATGAAGACGGCGATTAACTTGCCGACAAATTATTCTCTTCTTAATCTTCCAAATCTTCTAAATCATCCGCGACGCGGATTAGTCGGAAAACGAAAAAAATATCAATCGACTAGTCCGCTGAAGCGGCCGATTGGGAGGATTTGGAAGATTTTTTTGATTCGAGAAGATTCGGGGAATCCGTGTTCGTTCTACAAGGATATTTTCAGTCCGTCCTCGGCGAGGATGGTGTTGGGAAAGACGTGTTGCGCCTCTTGGAGCAGCACGTCTTCGGTTTGGTAGCGGGAGGAGAAGTGGCCGAGGATGAGGCGGTGGACTTGTGCGTCGAGGGCGATTTGGGCGGCTTGGGCGGCGGTGCTGTGGAAGGTCTTCTGGGCGAGGAGGGCGTGCTCGTGGGTGAAGGTGGCTTCGTGGTAGAGGCAGGTGATGCCGCGGATGAGGTCAACGAGTTGGGGACGGTAAGTGGTGTCGGTGCAGTAGGCGTAGGAGCGGACGGGGTCAGAAGGTGTAGTTAGCCGTTCATTAGGAACAAGGGTACCATCAGCGAGAGTCCAGTCGATGCCTGCCTTGATGTTGTTAATCTGGGAGATGGGAATATGGTAGAAGTCAATCATATCGCGACGAATATGACGAGGTGTAGGCTTCTCGCGGAAGAGGAATCCGCAGCAAGGGACGCGATGGGCGAGGGGGAGGGTGGAAATAATGACGGATCGATCTTCATAGATGGTTTGTGGAATCTTGGTGTCGATTTCGTGAAGGAGAATCTTGTAAGGAGAATCGGCGCAGAAGTAGTCGATCTGTGGCTGGAAGATGCGCTGGAGGTCTTGGGGGCCGTAGATGTGGAGGTCTTGGGTGCGACCGAGAAGTCCGAAGGTGGAGAGCATGCCGATGAGCCCGAAGGTGTGGTCGCCATGCAGATGAGTGAGGAAAATGGCTTGGAGATGGGAGAAGGGGATGTGGGAACGACGTAGCGCCATTTGTGTACCTTCTGCACAGTCGAGCATGAAGAGCTTTTCGCGGATGTTGACGATCTGCGAGGAACTGAGTCGGCGAGGGGTTGGGAGAGCGGCGCCGCAACCAAGTATGTGGATGGAGAATGTTTGCATGGGAGTGGATGGGAATTAATGGGAGTGGATGGGAATTAATGGGAATGGATGGGGGTTTGGGGGTGGCGCTGGCAGAGGGAGAGGAAGTCGCAGTAGGCGCAGTTGTCCTCGTTGGCGCATTGGGTGAAGGTGCCGTGGGGGGTGGCGTCGTCTTCGTAGGGGGTGAAGATTTCGTCGATCTTGGCTGTGAGGAGGGCGGAGAAGGTGTCGGCGTACTGGGTCTGGTAGTCGGTGATCTCCTCTTTCTTCCCGTCGGCGGAGGGGGAGAGCTTGACGATGCCGGAGTAGTTGTTGCCGTAGTCCTTGGCGCAGTACATGAGGGCTGGGACAACGGGATTGTTGACAGTTGACAGTTGACAGTTGACAGTTGATAGTTGACAGTTGATAGTTGATAGTTGAAAGTTGGCATCAGTGAGCACTTTGCAGTAGTAGAGGGTCTGCAGGATGTGGTAGTTGCCGGCGCATTTGTCGGGGTCGAAGAGCTCCTCGACGGTCTTGGCGCTGTGGGGCTTGCTGCTGGTCTTGTAATCGACAATGCGGATGCGGTCGCCCTGGGGAGAGTGGAGCAGGTCGAGACGGTCGATGATGCCACCGACCAGCCCACGCGCTGGGCGATTGTCCTTTTTCAATGAATATTCGGCGGTGTATTTCTTCTCTTGGCTGATGATTTGCCAGTAGCCGCCTTGACTCTCCAGTTCCTCAGCCATGCGGGCGTCGGCTTCGAGCTGGTTGAGGATGAACTTCTTGATGACATGGCGGTTGATGAGCTGCGTGCCGTTGAGAGTGGGGAGAGGGTAGTTGATAGTTGATAGTTGATAGTTGATAGTTTTGGGGGGCTGGTATTTGAACAGGTTGACGGCGATGGCGTTGTTGAGTGCCTGGAGGATGCGGGGCTCGTCGGCGGCCAGAGCACGGACTTCGTCGCTGTGGAAGGGCTTCCCTTCGTAGGGCAGGTAGAGGTGGTGCATGGCATCATGGAAGATTGTACCGAACATGGGCTTATCGACATCGTCCGACACTTCATCCTCGGGCCGCAGTCCTGCCACGTAGCTGAGGTAGAACTTCAGCGGGCACTTCATGTAGGTGTTGATGGCGGAGGGCGAGAGGATGTGCTCGGCATCGAACCGCTCGTGCAGCTTCGCCATCACGTCGGCATCCTTCTTCACGCTGATGGGCTCGACGGCCTTGGTCTCGCTGGCGGCGGTGAAGGCGCGGTGGGCTATCTCCTGACCTGCTGCGAAGAGCTCGTCCTTCTCGGCGAGGGTCTGGAGCATGAAGCGCGACATCTCTCCCTTGTTGCCACCATCTGTACTGGAATTGTAGAGCAAGGTGATGCGCTCAGCTCGTTGCAAGAGTCGATAATAATAGTAGGCATAGAGGCTCACCTCGCGCTCGATGGTGGTCATGCCGTATGCCGCACGGAGGGTGTAGGGGATGAGCGATGCGCGTTTGTCGCCCTTGGGTATCTGCCCCTCGTTGACGGAGAGCATGATGACGTTGCGGAAGTCGAGGTTGCGGGTCTCGAGCAGTCCCATCACCTGCAGTCCGATGGCTGGTTCACCATGGAAGGGGATGGTGGCTTGACCCATCAGCTGGCGGATGAGCCGTGAGAGCATTTCATCGCTCACAGCCAGTGCCGCATGGGTTGGTTCGAAGAGGGTGTGGATGCGGTTGACGACGGTGTATGCCACGAAGATGCTCTCCTTGTAGATCTGCAGGGTGAAGTCCTCCTTGTCGAAAGCATCCTGGTAGCTGTGCCCGACCATCGAGATGATTTCCGACAGATACGTGGTCAGTTCCTTGCCCGTTGCAGGGGTGAAGATGCGTCGCAGGATGTCGTTGTCGGCAAATCGTTCCGCGCCGGGGAAGACCACATTGTTCTTGGAGAGCTCGCGCAGTTTCTCGTGACAGCCTTCGCCCACCAACTTCTGGATGAAGGAGTGTTTCAGCACCGCCGACACATATTTATATCGCCATGCACCCGAGGCGGTGCGACCATGCACCTGCAGCTCCATGAGTGCCAGCACCAATGAGTAGATGGGAGTCTCTGCCAACGGATAGCCCATCGTCACGTTGATGGCATCCACCTTGCCGATGCTGTGCAGCACGGGTTGCAGGAGGTTCTCGTTGCAGAGGATGACGGCCGAGTCTCGCCATTGGGGAGTTGAGAGTTGAGAGTTGGGAGTTGAGAGTTGAGAGTTGGCTGCTGACTGTTGGCTCTTGATCCACTCGTCGATGTAGCGTGTCTGCGCATTCTCCGTCGGCGACTGGATGAAAGTAATCTCCTTGGGCTTCTTCATGTTGTTGAAGAAATCCCTTCCCGCAAACTCATTGCCCAGCACCCGAATGTTCTCGAGAATGAATTGTCCAGCCTCGTACTTGGTCTGGATAGTTGAAGGCTGATGGCTGGTGGTGTAGGCTGTGTCGTAGTCCCAATAGAACTTGGTGTCGCGGTGTTGCTTGATGTAGCGGAACAGCTCCAGCTCGGTCTTGTTGAGCACATTGAAGCCGACCATCACATAGGTCTTGGCCGTCAATCGCTCGTCAGCACGTTTCCTTGCCTCCTCGTCCTTGCCTGTCAGCATCTCAATCACTCGGCGTTTCAGCATGCCCTCGTACACCATCGGCTCTTCCTCTGTGATCAGCAACGCCTTCTGGTAGGTCTCGTATATGTCTGTCAGCCGATTCCACAAGGTGATGAAGTGGCTTTTCAATGGTGTCTCTGATTGCGCATCGGAAGTCGCCCAATGGGTGGACTGGCCGAAGAATTGTTCGATGGCCTTGCGCTGTTCATCTTCCAGGAAGGAGAAATCGGTCATCTCCTTCAGGTCTGCTATGTTCAGAAACAGTTTTGATGGTTCCACCAGGTTGTTGTCGATGTCCTGGAAGTCGCTCAGCATCGTCTCCATCAGCGAATAGAGCTGGTCGAGCGTCTTGGTCGGTTGCATCTTCTCCTTATACACTTCCCAGAGTTTGATGACCAGATAGATGGGGTCGCCAACGGTCAGTTCCGACAAGCCTGCAAACAGTTCGCTGATGCTGGTGTATTCGGGTGTCCATATGGTTTTCCCCTCGCTGTTGCTCCACAGATATTCGTTGAAGAACAGTGATGCCCGTTTGTTGGGGAAGATGATGCAGGTGTCTTGGAAATTCCCCCCCAATTTCTCGTATAGGTCGTCCGCTACAAGTTTCAAGAATGGTGTCATAGTGCTGATGGGTGTTGCAGATTTATACAGGTACGATGACTTGATCAAGGATATACCACAAGAAGGCTTGCACGTCGGTGTAACCAATCTCCGACAAAAGCCGTTTGTATTCCTCTATTTGCTGTTTGTTCTCAGCCGGCGGCACGAGCGTTCCGTCAGCCTTTCTCTTCACTGCCCCCTGCGCCGTCTTGTAGTCGATGATGATGGCTTGGTTCCTTTTGACCACCACGCGGTCAGGACGTTTGGTCGTCATCATTTGATGTTCGAGGAAGAGGATGGCACGTTCGTTGAGCACCTGCCAGTCGGCAGAGAACCATTCCGGATGTTCCGTGCTGATGCCTCGGATCATGGCAGTCACAGCTTCCTGTGCCTCTTCCGCATCGAGCAACGTTCCGAAGCATCCTTTCGACTTCAGCATCTGGATGGTGTGGGGAATGTCATCGATGGTGCGAATGTATTGGAAGATGCTGTGGTAGAGGTTTCCCAGACTGATGAGGCGTATGCGTTCGGTATGTTGCTGGATGTGAGGGTCGAGCGATTCCTCCGTGATGAACAGGTCGGAGTCATAGCTTTGTCGGAACTTTGCCACCGACGGATGCGAGGCAAACGACACGGGCAGTGGGTCGTAATCACATTCCATCACGTTCTTCTCCTTCTCTTCTTTCTTCGGTTGGGTCGGCACGATGGCTCCCTGTTCGTATTGGGTGATCACTCCTTCGATGTCCCTCTGTTCCATCTGCTGAGGGATGGCTCTGACCAGGAACGTTTGAGCGTTGTCTATCTTGGCACCCTCTTCCAGAGATTCTCCCATCTTGTTGCCTGTCAGGATGATGAGATTGTGCTTGGCACGAGTGAATGCCACATACAGCACGTTGATGTTGTCCACCAAAGTACGTAGTTCTTCGTCTCTTCGGTCGGAGGCAAAGATGCTGTCATCCTTGGCACGGTTCACGCTGATAGGCAGGAGCGGCATCTCGTCGTAGGGCGCATCCTTACATTGGGGAATGCACCACATCACTTCCGAATCCTTAGGCTTGATAGACCAGGAGCACGACGGGATGATGACGCTATGGAACTCCAAACCTTTCGACTTGTGCATGGTCATGATGCGTACTCCGTCAGAAGTGCCATTGGGGATGGTCTTCTCACGCAGCTTCTCGTCCCATGCTTGCAGGAAGGTGTCAAGGTCTGTCAAGTTCTCCTCACAGAACTGCTCCACAATGTCGTTAAAATAGAAAAGGTAAGCATCCTGATGGGGCAGTTGGTCGAGTTGGAAGATTTGGTAGATGTCTTCCACTTGCTCAGTGATGGGTTTGAAGCGCATCTCAGCACGAGCTGCCTCATTGAAAGTCTCAGGAATGGACGTCACATGATGCGTGAGTGTGGCGAGGTGCAATGTGCTGTCTGGTTCTGCCAACACTCTCAAAGCACAGATGATGATGTTGATGGCTGGTGAAGCATCCAAGCGGAAGGCATCGTCCGACACCACCTTCACGTTGACCACTTCGGGATGCTTCTCGAAATAATCGCTGATGAGAGGCACTTCCTTGTTGGTGCGTATCAGAATCGTGATGTCATTGGCATTTACACCATTGTCCATCAGTTCCTTTACAGACCATTGGATCCGTTGCAGGGTGGCTTCATCATAATTCTTTGCTGTCTCCTTCTCCCAGATCTCAGGCAGGTCATCTTTATCACTCATCTCGTGGTAGTCGATATTCTCCACCCGTACAAATCCATCATCCACTTCTCGTTTCGCCTCCTGTTTCACATCACTATAAGCCAACGACAGAGCTGGGCAATCTTCCTTCAGAATGTCGATGGCGTTCTTGAACAGCTCGTTGTTGAAATCCACCACACGTTTCGAGGAACGGAAGTTGTATGAAGCAGGAATATGGTCAATAAAATCCTTGAGATCATCGTCATCCTCAAGGTTATTCAGAATTCGCCAATCGGAGTTTCGGAAGCGGTAGATGCTCTGCTTCACATCACCTACAATCAGGCATCTGCCATCCATTGCAAGACTGTTCAAGATGAGGGGTTTGAAGTTGCCCCATTGCAGGGTGGAAGTGTCCTGGAACTCATCGATCATGATGTGCTTGATGACCGTTCCTGTCTTTTCGTAGATGAAGGGGATGTCTTGGTCATTGATCATGTTGCGCAGGAAATTCGCTGTTTCCGACAACAAGAAACGGTTGCCTTCCTCGTTCAGAGATTTGACCATGCGGCTCATCTCATTCAACAGCATCAGCGAATAGAGATGCTGACCAATGGCATTGACCGTGTGTAGATGCCCCACATACTCATCGTGCTTTTTGAACGCCTCTGCCAACATGGGCATCAGCACTGTTTCCACTTGAGGTTGCAGCGCAGCACGATTCTTTGAGGTCTTCTTGAACCATTTGTCCACATTGGTCGTGTATTCCTCAATGGTGCTGGAGAACGTGCCTTTGCTTTTGCTTGTGGCTTCAGTGATGTTGTAGTCGCGCACCTTCTCCATGAAAGACACAATGGTTTTGCTACCATCCTTATCCGACATGCCCATGTTTTCGTATGCCTCCAACATCCTGTACCCCAACGAGGTCACAGACGCTTTCTTCTCTGCAAGGTAGGCATTGATGGTTTCGCGGTATTTGTAGATGGTTCCGTAATCGGTGATTTTCCTTCTGATGTCCTCGCCATAAATGAGGTATTTCTCCTTAAAGATGTTCTTGCCAAATTCCTTCACCGTTTCTTCCACCTGCCACGAATGGTTCTCTCTGATTTTCTCCTCGATGAAGTCGATGATGGTGCGGAACTCGCTTGACCCCTCTTTCAGATTTTCGATGATCTGGTCAATGGCGTCCGACAGCACTTCCGTCTCGTCCAGTTCCACCTTCATGTTGGTGGATAGTTCCAGTTCGTTTGCCAAGTCGCGCACAATGCCCTGAAAGAATGAATCGATGGTCTCTATATGGAAACGGCTGTAATCATGTACGATGTTCTCCAACGCTTCCCGTGTCCGTTCTTTCAACGTCTCTCGGTTGAAGCCCTCCAATGCCACTTTGTATTCCTTCTCCTGCCATTGTGGCAAGGTCTTCATCGCCTCAACGTTTTTCATGATGTTATCCACGTACGCCTCTGTTCCTTTCAGCCCATGACTGATGCCATACAACGTGCTCAGAATGCGTTGCTTCATCTCGGCTGTAGCCTTGTTCGTGAAGGTGACGGCAAGGATGTTCTGATACGCCATCGGATTCACAGCCAACAGCGTGATATATTCCACTGCCAATGTGAATGTCTTGCCAGAGCCTGCAGACGCTTTATAGATTCTGATTGGTTTTAGGTTTTCCATCTTTAGCAACTGATTAATTCTGTCATCGGTATATCATGCTGTTCTGTAGGGATGACGGGAAGAATCTGGAAGGGGAAGGCGATGCCGATGAGGGGACAATGGAGCTTGGGAAGCAGTCGGTCGTAAAATCCTTTACCTCGTCCGAGTCGGTCGCCTTGTTGTGTGAATGCCATCCCTGGAATGACTGCGAGGTCAATCTTGGAATAATCGGTGAAGAGGGCGCCTTGGGATTCTTGAATGCCAAATGAGGATCCCGCATTCATGACCTGTTCTCCCTCATACACATGCAGCGCCAAGTCATTGCCAACCACAGAAGGAAGCAGGACGGTATAGCCTTGGGCATACAGCGTCTGAATGAGGTCGTGGGTGTTGACCTCATCGGGAAGAGAGTGATACAGGAGAATAGTATGGCAGTTCTCTTCTCTTGCGATGCGTTCAAGCAAACTGTGCTCGATGCTTTGGCTGTATGATTGGAGCTGTTCGGTGGTATGCTGCTTTTTTCTTCCCCGAATCAGTTCCCTGAGTTCCTTTTTGGTCATGGAGGGTCGGTTTCGTTTGTTTGGCCTTGAACAGTTGTATGGCTTTTTCAAGCGCGAGGTCATTACGGTTGAGATACTGCACGTAGTCACTCATCTCAAGGATGTTGTAGATGATGCTGCCATAGATGGCTTGCTCAAAGAGATGCTGCGATTTGAGTATCATGTTGTTGCGACGCAAGATACCCTTTCCGTCGGCATAGCGGATGAATTGATCCACCAAACCCTGACGACGCAGGTATTTCTCAAGGTCTGCGGCATTGTCGTAAACGGAGAGCTTGTCGCGGTTGTTGTCAGTGTATTCGAAGCAGAATTGGGCAATGATGCCCTGGGTCACACATTCAGTGTAGTAGGGCGTGAGGGCTGTTGTGTCTTCTGCTACAAAATAGTCGGGCATGATGCCACCACCGCCATAGACGATGCGTCCGATGCTGGTTTCATACTTCTCTCCTGTCTGATGAATGCTGTCCTGACTGAAGAACTCGCCCCGTTCGTAACGTGTGATGAGATCCATCTCATACTCTTTAGGCTGCCCTTTCACGTAGGGTTTTTGGATGCAACGTCCAGAAGGGGTGTAATAACGTGCGATGGTCAGATGGATCAGGGAACCGTCAGCAAATTCAACAGGCTGTTGCACAAGACCCTTTCCAAAGGAGCGACGTCCTACGATGATGCCTCGGTCGTTGTCTTGAATGGCACCAGAGAAGATTTCTGCAGCAGAAGCGGTCGTCTCATCAATGAGTACGATGAGCGGTAAGTCCTGATAAGAGCCACGTCCGTCACTTCTGTACTCTTCCCGACGTGAACGCCTTCCCTGTGTATAAACAATGAGTCTGTTCTTAGGCAAGAATTCATTGACCATCTGGATGGCGGCAGAGAGATAACCACCTCCGTTCCCCCGCAAATCCACAACGAGTCCCTTGAAACCTTCCACTTCCAGTTCTGCGAGGGAGGTCAGGAGTTCTGCATAAGTGGTTTCTCCGAAGTTCTTGATTTTGATATAGCCCAGTTCCTTGTTGATCATGTAGGTGGCATCGACGCTTTTCAGCGGAATGTCCCCACGCACAACAGTAAAGGAAAGAGGTTTCTTCTGCCCATGACGCAGTATGCCAATCTTGACCTTAGTGCCTTTTTCTCCCTTCAGACGATGAAGCGTCTCTTCGTTAGTCACCACTTTGCCCACATAAGGCTCATCGTCCACAGCTATAATCTTGTCACCAGCCAGGATGCCGACTTTTTCAGAAGGACCACCTTTAATGATGCCCGTCACTCTTACCGTATCTTCGCGAATGACAAATTGAATACCCACACCGCTGAACGAACCCTTCAGATCGTCGTTGGCAGTCTTGGCATCTTTGGCTGAGATATAAGTGGAGTGGGGGTCAAGCTCTTCCAAAATCTTGGGCATTGACTGTTCTACGATATTGGCAATATCCACCGTATCTACATACTGGTCGTCAATGATGTGAAGCAAGTCGTTCAACTTGTTCGACGAGGTGTTGATGATGTTCAGTCGGTTGCCGGCAAAGCGATTGGCAAAGAATGTGCCGATCACGATACCAACTACAACGCTGACAGCGATGATGACGGGAACCCAGCGGTTGCTCCTATTTACATTGTTACTCATAATTCTTCTGATTCGTCTGGATTGATGTATTCTACTTTGATATTTGCCCGTAGTAAGAGTTTTATGCCGTCTTCCAAGCGGTAATGCTCAGAATAGACAACGCGTTTGATGCCTGCCTGAATGATGAGTTTAGCACATTCGATGCAGGGCGATGCTGTGACATATAGGGTGGCTCCATCGCTGGAATTGTGGCTTCGTGCCAGTTTCGTGATGGCATTGGCTTCAGCATGGAGCACGTATGGTTTGGTTACATTATTGTCATCCTCGCAAATGTTCTCAAACCCAGAGGGTGTGCCGTTGTAGCCATCAGAAATAATCGCTTTATTCTTTACGACCAATGCACCCACCTGACGACGTTTGCAGTAGGAGTTCTCCGCCCAAATTCGTGCCATACGCACGTAGCGGCAGTCAAGTTTGTATTGTTTCTTTTCTAGATCAGTCATTGTTATGAGCGTTTGATGTTGAATGTTGCGCAGCGTATGGGCTGGCTATCTATTATTTCCAAATTGGATTGTGTTCTGGTTGTTATCTTTGAGTTGCAAAAAGTCGGCTCCACTTTTGTAAGATTGAACATTGGAAAGAATGTTGAGGAGTTGCTTGTCAAAGAGGTTGTCAAGACTTGGCTTTTGTTGCAGGTTGAGTGTGATGGTCTGATGCTTACCGTTCGCCTGCCACGTACCTGAGATCGTAACGCCCGAGGAGAGCTTTCCCTGGAACGTGTTTGATGAGAATGTGATAAAATAGCAGTTCCTATCTGTATCAGTATAGAAATTTCTAGTCTCGCTGGAGTTGTTGGCACCATTGTAGGCAATGCCTGTCATAAACCAAGTCCTGCCCACGAAGATTTCATCAATGTCATCTTCTTTGTTGCAAGCGGTGAGGGCAAGGAGTGTCACCATGAGCGCCAATATGGTCTTCATTGCTTTCATCTGGAGGAGTTTAGTTTTATTTAATACCATTGCGATGGAGCAAAGCATCGATGGTTGGTGCCTGTCCACGAAAACGTTTATAGAGCGTCATGGGATGTTCTGTACCACCTTTCGACAGAATATTGTCTCGAAAACTCTGAGCTGTCTTGGCGTCGAAGATGCCATGCTCTTGGAAGAGTGAGAAGGCATCGGCATCGAGCACTTCAGCCCACTTGTAACTATAATAACCAGCAGAGTAGCCGCCTGCCATGATGTGTGAGAATTGGGTGGTCATGCAGGTGCCTTCCACCTCTGGGAGCACTTGGGCACGATGCCACACTTCACGCTCAAAGGCGAAAAGGTCGTTGTTGAACGCGTCCTTCAAGGTGTAGAATGCCATGTCGAGCAGTCCGAAGCTGACCTGACGCATACAAGCGTAGGCCACATTGAAGTTACGACTGGCGATGATGCGGTCAATCAGTTCCTGTGGAATGGGTTCACCTGTTTCGTGATGAGTGGCGAAGGTGTTGAGGAAATCTGGCTCTATGCTGTAATTCTCCATGAACTGTGAGGGCAGTTCCACGAAATCCCAATAGACGTTGGTGCCAGAAAGAGAACGGTAGGTTGTGTTGGCAAAGATGCCATGAAGCGCATGCCCAAATTCATGCAGGAAAGTCTCCACCTCACTCAGGGTGAGCAGGGCTGGTTTGGTGTCAGTGGCTTTCGAGAGGTTCATGACGATGGACACCTGTGGACGTGAGTTTGTCCCGTCGGGTTCTTTCCATTGTTCCTTGAACGAGGTCATCCAAGCCCCCGACTTCTTCGAGGCACGAGGATGGAAATCACAGTAGAGCAAGGCAAGGAACGTTCCGTCTTTGTCCTTGACGTCAAATACTTCCACATCAGGATGATACACAGGCACATCCATATTGGGAGTGAACGTGATGCCATACAGCCGTGTCGCCAACCCGAACACGCCCTTCTTCACGTTGGAGAGTTCGAAATAGGGACGGAGCATCTCACTGTTGATGTTGAAGCGTTGCTCTTTCAGCTTGTTGGCGTAATAAGAGAAATCCCATGGCTGAAGGTCAGGATAGAGTTGGCGTATGGCTTCCACTTCCTCCTTGGCTGTGGGCATATAGGCTTCGATGAGTTGGTTGAGTAACTGATACACATTCTCCTTCTTCTCCGCCATGCGTCGGGTCAGCGCATAATCAGCGTAAGTGTCATATCCAAGCAATTGTGCCATTTCTCGATGCAGATTGACAATCTTTCCAACGATGGCGACATTGTTGTTTTCGTTGGCATGGGTACAGAGCGTGTTGTATGCCTTGTACATCTTCTCCCTTAGTTCGCGACGTGCAGAGTAAGTGAGGAAGGGGGTATAAGAAGGCGCTTGAAGCGTGAACACATAGCCTTCCATGTTCTGTTCCTTGGCTGTTTGTCTGGCAAGGTCTATTGCGCTGTCGGGAAGTCCTTCCAAGTCTGTATCATCTGTAAGGTGAAGAACGAAATCGTTCGTGTCTTTCAGCTTGTTTTGAGAGAACTGGAGAGAGAGCACGCCCAGTTCTGCTGAGATGCGTCTGAGTTGCTCTTTCTGCTCGTCCGACAGCAGGGCACCATGACGCATAAAACCCTCGTAGGTGTTTGTAAGCAGCATTTTCTGCTCAGGGTTGAGACGGGCAAACTGGTCGGATGCATGGTCGTCATATACCATTTTTACTCGCTTGAACAGACCTTCATTGAGCATGATGTTGTTGGAATGCTCTGAAAGGATGGGCGACATCTTCTGTGCCAGTTCATCGAGAAAGTCTGTAGTTTCGGCACTCAGCAAGTTGAAGAAGACGGTGGTGACCTTTTCCAACAGCTGACCGCTGCGTTCCATTGCCTCGATGGTGTTCTCGAAAGTGGGCGCATCGGGGTTGTTGACAATGCGGTCAATCTCCTGGTCTTCCTCTTCGATGCCTTTCAACATGGCAGGTTCGTAGTCAGCCTCCTTTATCTGGTCGAAGGGTATGTAAGTATATGTCGTGTAAAATGGATTCATGTAGCGTCTCTATTGATTATCTTGAAAGTGTTTGTAAATCGTTGATGGTGAAACCGCCCCGTTGCATCGTGATGAGTTGCTGCTCCTTCATCTCATTGAGAACGATAGACACATTAAGCCGGGTCTCATGGATGATGTTGGCGAGGTCTGTCATTTTGATTTGTACATCCTTCCTGCCTTTGGGGATGACGGAGTGGGAGAGGATGAACTTGACGATTTTATGTCGTACAGAATCGTCTGGGTGGTTGCACAACAGTCGAAGCGTCTGCTGGTATTTGTTACAGACGATGTTCATGAAGTTGATCTTGACGATGTTGCTCGTCATGAGTTGGTTGAGCATCACGTGCTTGTCAATCGCCAAAGTTGAGCCATCTGTGGCGAAGGTGTAAGTACGTGAATAGGTCTGATACATACCGAAAAGGTTGTATGGTTCTATGACCTTGAGGTCGGGCAGGTATTCCGTGAGTAGAAACTGTAGGTCGATATTGCGATGCTCCGCCATCACCTCACCACTGATGATGTAGATGAGCTTTTTGCAACTCTCTCCTTGCATCACGATTTCGTCCCCCTGATGGTAATTGGCAAAGTCGAGCCTGACGTGAGACATCACGTCTGACACTTCCTGCACGGTCATTCCTTGAAACAGCGGAAGTTGCAGCAATCGCTCAAACATTGTCAGTTCCATCGTCTCTAACCTCTAACCCATAACCTTTAATCTTTAACCATCCTCTAATTTCCAACAATCAACTTCTCCATTCCTTCTGTCATCCACTCTTTCATCTCGCCGCTCTCATCAGAATAGATGAAGAATGCCATCAGTTCTGGATGTTTGGCAAGCACCTTCTTTGCTTCCTCCATGCCCAGCACCATGAAAGCGGTGGCGTAAGCATCGGCTGTAGCGCAATCTTGTGCCAAGACCGTAGAGGAGAGGATGCTATGTTGTACAGGATAGCCTGTATGGGGGTCAATTGTATGGGCATATTTCTTGCCGTCTTTTTCGTAGTAGTTACGGTAGTTGCCCGAAGTGGCCATTGCCAGTTGTGTGATTTGAATCACCTGCTCGATGTCATTGCTGACGTTGGCTGGGTCGTCGTTGGGTTTGTTGATGCCCACATGCCAAAGTTCGCCTCGTGGGTTGAAGCCACGTACACGTACTTCTCCGCCAATTTCAACCATATAATTGCTGATGCCTTGGCTTTCGAGATATTTGCCTACAGCATCCACTCCATATCCCTTGGCGATAGCACTACAGTCAAGCATCGTTTCTGGGTGCTCTTTCTGCACCTTCCCATTCACGAGCTTCACTTTCTGGAAACCTACATAAGGCAGCAGGCTATCGACTTTCTCTTGACTGACGTTGTCCATGTTCTTGAAACCAAAGCCCCAGAGGTTCACCAATGGAGCGACTGTGATGTCAAAAGCGCCATTCGTTTCTTTCGACACTTCTTGAGCCAGTGTAAACACCTCCACAAACATTGGGTTCGTGTCTGTGCTGGTGTTGTTGTTGATCGCTGTGATGACCGACTCCTTGTTGAAAGGTGATAGGGAAGCATCCACCTCTTTCAGCGCATGGTCAATGCCTTCTTGCAAAGATGTTGCCGACTGGTAGGTGAGGTGATAGAATGTGCCGAACACGCTGCCTTCACTTCGTTGTGTCTCCTGAGTCTCCCAAGGCTTTCCCTGCTGAATGGTTGTGTCATTCTTTCCCTTGTTGTCACGAGTCATGATGATATAGACGGTGCCGACAATGAGCAAGAGTAGCAAGGGCCAACCCCACCATTTGATTTTGTGGGGAGCATATGGATCAAATGCCTTATTCTTCTGGTTGTTCTTCTTCTGTTCCATTTTCTGTTTCTATGATTGTTTGGGAATCGTCTTCTGCTTGGGCAGGTTCTTCCTTCTGAGGAATGTCTCTGATCTCCATGTTCACGCCTCGTTTATGACTTTTCTTCATACCCCAGTTCAAGTCAAAGATGAGGCTGTAGGTTCCTCCCCAGCAAGTGCTGTTGGTGGTGTAGCCGTAACCTGGAATACAGTTGGGTTTGGCGAAATCGCTTTTGGTTGAAGCGATCTCACGTTTGTATCTGACTGCCCATCCCATGTGGAAGTTCCTGAAAATCTTCACCTCTACACCAAACACCAGTTCTGCCCAGTGGCTCGTGCAGTCGATACTTTTCATGCTGAAGGGTTTGCTGCCTCCCCAGATGGGGTCAGTTTGTGCAGGATCTGCGATGTCGTACTGGAAGATGGAGATGCCATAACGTGCGCCAAGGTAGAGACGGTTGCTCTGGAACTTGTCCTTGAGCATGTTGAAGTCGATGCCGATACGTCCAAAAGGTGCACGTGTTTTGTACGACACCTTTGTATTGAAGTCATCCTTCGAACACTTACCCACACCTGCCTCAATAATGGGGAAGAAGGTGTTCTTCAGATTCAGTCGTAGTGCTCCTTCCAGCGTGCCGTAGTCCGACACCATCATGGCAACAGGACCATAACCGTCCACTGACAACGTGAAACCTTGAAAGAACACCAGATGCTCCTTCTGCTCCTCCACAGCCACATACTTTGTCGGCTTGGGTTTTTCACCAGGCATGAGCGGTTGCGTCTGCTGTTCCTGTGCCATCGTTGCCAAGACGGATGTGCTCATCATCAAAGCAACGCAGATGATATGTCTCAAATCAATTTTCAACTTTCAACTCTCAACTTTCAATTTTTCAACTTTCAACTATTCCGTCGCCACTCCATTAAAGAATATCTTCACGTTGATTTCCCCATCGTAGTTCACCTTCGAGTCACTGATTTCAATGTGGTCGATGGCGGCATCTGTTGACCAGATGTTCTGCAGGGTGTGGAAGCGATAGGTGCCACATTCGGGCAGTTCCACGTTTGCATAACTGCTGTGCTGAATCTTGATGGTGTCCTTCCGTGTGATGCTCCTGTAAGCAACAACCAGTGTGTCCATCTCGTGGAAATAGCTCATAGGAACCTTCATGCTCGACGCTCCATACAGATTGTTCAGCAGGATGGTGTCCTTGCGCTGCTGACTGACACTCTCCGTATAGCCCTGATTGATCAGCGCTGTATCGGAATAGTCTTTCGTCACCGTGAGGTTGCCCAATTTGCGATAGGTATATACCGTCTTGTATCCAGGCATCAGCGTTGTCACAGTGATGGTGTCCTGATAGGTGATGGCTGTGCCCTCAGCGTCGTAGAAACCGTAGTTGCATGTCACTGTATTCTCCAATGGGCAGTTATTCGAATAACAGCCCACCAGCAGCAAGACAGCCGCCCCAATGATATATCCAATGATTTTCTTCAATTATCAACTCTCAGTTTTTCAATTTTCAACTTTCAATTTTCAACCCATCAAATCTCTTTCTCCACCTGATACTTATTCCTCTCTTGACTGTTTCTGCTGATGAGGTCGCCTAAGAATCCGGCTACAAACAGCTGGGTTCCCAGAATCATCATCGTCAGGGAGATATAGAAATACGGACTGTCTGTCACGAGTGCATGAGGCACATGCTGACACAGGGCTATCACCTTGATGGCACCCACAATGATGATGGCGATGAAACCGATGATGAACATCAGCGTGCCGATGAAGCCAAAGATGTGCATGGGTTTCATGCCGAATGTGCTGATAAACCAGAGACTCATCAGATCCAGGTATCCATTCACGAAACGGTTCAGACCCATGAACTTGCTCTTGCCGTGCTGACGTGCCTGATGATGCACAGGTTTCTCACCAATCTTGCTGAAGCCTGCATTCTTGGCAAGGTAGGGGATGAAGCGGTGCATCTCACCATACACTTCGATGTGCTTCACCACGTCCTTTCTGTATGCCTTCAATCCGCAGTTGAAGTCGTGCAGGTTGTGAATGCCGCTCACCATACGTGTTGTCGCATTGAAGAGCTTCGTGGGGATGGTTTTCGACAGCGGGTCACCTTTTCTTCTGTTCATCTTGAATCCACTCACAAGGTCGTATCCATCTTCCTTGATCATCCTGTACAGTTCAGGGATCTCGTCTGGGCTGTCCTGCAAGTCTGCATCCATCGTGATGACCACATCACCTTCTGCACGCTCGAAACCATGAAACAGGGCAGGGCTCTTGCCGTAATTCCTTCTGAACTTGATGCCATGCACCTCAGGAAACTTCTTGCTCAGTTCCTCAATCACGTCCCATGAATGGTCGGTTGAGCCGTCATTCACAAAAATGACCTCATAGGAGAAGCCATGTTCATCCATCACGCGCTTGATCCATTCATGCAATTCCGCAATCGATTCGTCCTCATTAAACAGAGGTACTACCACTGAAATATCCATAATTCTTTTCGATTTGACGATTTATGATTTACTATTTCTTTGCCATGAAGCCACGAAGGCTACAATCACCGACAGGAACATGCTGATGAAGAAGTTGTTGTTGAAGATCATCAAGGTCTTCTCCCAAGCCGACAGCGCGTCTGCCTCAGCCAAGATGCTCATCATCTGCGCATGCTGATCTCCCATGCCCATCTGCTCATACATCTTCACCATCTCTGGTTGTGTCAGCATGGCGTTCAGCTGCTCCATCAACAGCCCATTGTCCAAGAACTGGAAATAGGCAAACACGATCAGGCCGTTCAGCAGACAGCCGTACATGAACATCGAGAAGGCGAAGAAAAGACCCTGAAAGTAGCTGAGATGTTCTCCTGCCAGCGCCATCTTCCTGTTCAACCGGAAGGCCAGCACGAAGGGCAGCACCAGCGCCACTCCACCCAGCATGAAACACAACAGCATCAGCAACCCGTTGTTGTAGCTGATGCCCTCCACATAGGTGAGAAACATGCCTCCCCATGTCAGTCCGATGAATGTCCCGTACTCCATTGAGTACGACTTGTATACAGTATTCCTTGTTGCCACGTTATTGTTTTACCGTTTCACATTTGTCATCTGTCATTCTTATATGACGTTGCAAATTTAGTGATTTTAGTTGACAAAATCGCTATTATCAGTAAAAAAAATGAAGTTGGGATTGGGTTTGATGCTCTTGAAGACGTGTTGGAAGATTATTTGACCTTCTTCCAGGGTGGTTGTGTGGGCAGTCACCAAGATGCCGCACAGATAGCCGTTCATGGGTTTGGAACCATCGAATACAAAGGTGGTGTCGTTTTCTTTCCAGTTCATGACGTAGAAGCTGTCTGTCTTCTGGATCAAGGCTTTGTTGTAGATGTCGGCTTCGTGCTCCTGATAGAGGAAGTCGTAGAAGGCATCGAAGTACTTGTCTGGAATGAGGGTGTGTTCGCCAATCTCACAACTGATGGAGAGGGTGCGTTCTGGATTGGTGAACTTGATGAAGACGGGGTCGGACTCGTCCATCTCCCAAGTGTCAGGCACCTCGAGAATGTATGGGAGGCGTCCGTTTTCGTATGTCCTGTAGGTGGTTTCCTTTTCACAAGCCGTCAATGCCATCAGGGGCAGAAAGACCACCAGTAGCTTGGCATATTTGCGTGGGTATTGGAAAAGGATGGCCAAGAGGAGTGCCAAAGCAATGAGCATGGGGTAGTAGAGGTAGGGGATGATGGTGATGGGATTCGTTTCGGACAGTCCTGCTGCAATCAGCACTTGGGCACCGTAGGGGAGGAGTCCCTGAGTGAAGCAGGAGGCTGTGTCAAGAATGGATGCCGATTTTCGTGGGTCGATCTTGAAACGCTGGGCAATGTCTTTGGCGATAGGGCCAGCGGTGAGGATGGCCACCGTGTTGTTGGCGGTGCAGATGTTCACCAAGCAGGTCAAGGCTGCGATGCTCATTTCTCCTCCCCTCTTACTGCTGATATTGCGTGTCAACGTCTTGATGATGAGATCAATGCCTCCGTTATATCGAATGATTTCGAGCATGCCACCAGCCAGAATCGTGACGATAATGAGTTCTGACATGCCCATCATGCCCTCGTTCATGGCTGCAAACCAGCCAAACAAATCGTAAGTGCCCATTACCATGCCGATGATGCCCGTGAGGAGGATGCCGATGCCCAAGGTCAGCAGTACGTTCAGACCACAAACGGCAAAAATGATGACTGCCAGATAGGGGAGAACAAGCCAAAAATTTACCTCGCCCACTTCGGCTGGGGTGCTGACTTGATTGCCCAAGAAGAAATAAACGACGAACATGATGATCGCCACAGGTGCTATGATGCGGATGTTCACACGGAACTTGTCTCTCATGCTGCATCCCTGCGTCTGTGTGGCCACAATCGTGGTGTCGCTGATGAAGGAGAGGTTGTCGCCAAAGTAGGTGCCTCCAACCACCAATCCCACCATCAATGGTACGCTGACACCTGCTTGTTGAGCAATGCCTACGGCCAATGGCGTGAGTGCTGCAATGGTGCCGCAACTGGTACCGATGCTGAGGGATATGAAGCAGGATGCCAGGAAGATGCCGGGTAGAATGGCTTGTTCCGGCAGGTATTTCAAGGCAAGATTCACGGTGGCATCAACAGCTCCTGTTGTCTTGGCTGAGGCTGCAAATGCTCCTGCCAGGATGAAGATGGCCAACATGAGCACCATCGTTGGATTGCCTGCACCTCTGGCAAAGATGCTGATACGCTCGCTCATGGTTCCCTTGACGGTCAGCAGGGCATAACACGCACTCACTAAGAATGCCACAGCGATAGGCACCTTGTAGAAGTCCTGAACAATGATGCTGGTGACAAGATAGAGGATAAGGAATACGATGAGCGGCGATATAGCTTTCATAATGTGACACCAGTCTTGAAGATGGCAATCTCCTGATAGTTTTTCTTTTCATTCCATGTCAATTCACCACTGGCTATCTCAATGACTTTCTGCATGAAACGCTTGAACACTTCCACCATTGGTTCACCTTCCACAATCGTACCTGCATTGAAGTCAATCCATGTGGGTTTGTTCTTGGCGAGGGTGCTGTTGGTGCTCACCTTCATGGTGGGGACAAAAGTGCCGAATGGGGTACCTCGACCTGTGGTGAAGAGCACGATATGGCAGCCTGATGATGCCAAAGCAGTGGATGCCACAAGGTCATTGCCTGGTGCAGAAAGCAGGTTGAGTCCTTTCGTTGTGAGCCGTTCGCCATAAGGCAACACTCCCTTCACAGCACTCTTGCCACATTTCTGTGTGCAGCCCAATGCCTTCTCTTCGAGTGTGGAGATGCCTCCAGCCTTGTTGCCTGGCGAAGGGTTTTCACCCACAGGTTCACCATGGGAAAGGAAGTACTGCTTGAAATCATTGACGAGCTTGACAGTCTGTTGGAACAGCGCTGGTGTCTCACAACGGTTCATCAGAATGGTCTCTGCACCAAACATCTCGGGCACTTCTGTCAAGACGGTGGTGCCACCTTGACTGACGATGAAGTCGCTGAACACACCCAAAAGGGGATTGGCTGTGATGCCTGAGAATCCGTCTGAACCACCACATTTGAGACCTACACGCAGCTCTGACAATGAGATGGCTTCACGCTTGTCCTTGGCGGCTATGCTGTAGAGCTCACGCAGTATCTTCATGCCCTCTTCCACCTCATCACCTTCCACCTTCTGGGTGACCATGAAGCGGATGCGCTCCTTGTCATAATCGCCCAAAAGCGCCTCAAATTGGTCGGGCTGGTTGTTCTCGCAGCCTAAGCCTACCACCAGCACAGCACCGGCATTGGGGTGCAGTACGAGGTCACGCAGTACTTTACGGGTGTTCTCATGATCGTCAGAGAGTTGCGAACAGCCATAATTGTGGGGATAAGCCACGATGCGGAGGGGAGTTGACAGTTGACAATTGACAGTTGACTGTTGAGATGCCACTTCTTGCTTGAGCTTCTCTGCCAACTGATTGACAATGCCGTTCACACAGCCCACTGTTGGTACAATCCACACCTCGTTGCGAATGCCCACTTCACCATTCTTGCGGCGATAGCCTTGGAAGGTGAGCTGCTCCTTGGGGAACCACTCCTCGTAGGCTGGATTGGTCAGTTCTTCCTTGCCCACAGGCTTGTACTCGTAGTCGAGCAAGCCAGCGAGGTTGGTCTGGATATGCTCATGACAGATCCAGTCTCCTTGCTTGTGGTTTTCCTTTAGATGACCGATGGGGTAACCGTATTTGATGACATTCTCCCCTTCGACGAGGTCGGAGAGGAGAATCTTGTGGCCAGCAGGAACATCGTTGTTCAGGGTGATGCGCTGTCCCTCTATGTCAATGGTTTCTCCTGCCTTGAGCTGTTCGATGGCGACAGCCACATTGTCAGCAGGATTGATTTTGATAATCTTCATAAGGTGTTTGAAAACTATTTCAGAGCGGCCTTCGTCAGCGTTGTTGCTTGGTCGTATGCCTTTTCCCAATCAGTGTCGAGGCAGAAAGGAGTCAGGGTGCTCTTGTCGTTCACGTATGCGTTAGCTCTTTCCTTGTCAGTGTCCTTGAACATGGGGTTGAACTTGCTGGCATCCGTGTAAATCTTCATGATTTCCATGCGCTTGGCAGGAGAGATGGCACGTGCCTTCTCCAGATTCACCTGGAAGTCTGTGATGAACGAGGTCATGTTCACAGCCTGGCTGTCATAGAAGTAGGTGTCCTTCTTCAGACCACGCTTCTGCACCATCATGCTCAGGTAGTTCAGGGCGGTCACCTTGAACTGGTTAATCTGAATCTCCTCGTCTGAAGAGTTTGGATTGTTCACGACTTTGGTTGCATTGTCACGTACCGTCTTGAAGAGGTCCTGTGCCTGCATGCTTGCTCCTGATGCCATCAGCACAAGCAAAGAGAGAATGATTTTTTTCATATCGTTATAGTTACTTTATCAATAAGATGATGCAAAGTTAGTCTTTTCCTCCCTATCATCAAGAAGGAAACACCCGCAAATGCTTTTTTATTAAAGTAGTTTAACATTTATTGCCCCGCGAACTCGCTGATTTCGTAGTTATTAGACACAGCCAGGCGTGCACAGTTCTGCAACAGCCGACGGTTGGTGTCGTTCACCTGACTCGCATCTGTGCTCTTTCCATAGACTGTGTTGTCCTCACGGATGCTGCGATTCAGACAGGGTGCGATGATGCTCTCGAAGAATGTGCAGGCCAGCAGATAACGTCCTGCGTACATGCTGATATGTGTACCGTCACGTGTCAGTTCGTTGTCCACCTTCAGCGCTTCCACCCCTCTGGCATTCTGAACGGCCGTACCGCAAGGGATGATGACGTCGATGCCCGATGCTGCCTTCATCTTCCTGATCGATGTGCAGAGGCTCTTCCACATGTCACTCTGTGTCTTATATTTTGCCAGGTTCTTGTTGTTGGAAGCGTATGCCCATGTCTCATTAAAGGCAAACGTGGTGCGAGGTGACGACTTCGTGATGTTGTATGCCTGAATCAGCTTCGACAGATAAGGCTCATACGTGCTGTAGTCGCCTGAGTCCAACGAATACTGCTGCCACACCACCACATCGTAGGGGAAACGCTGCATCGCGTCACCAATGCTGATGGCTCTCTCCAGCTGCTGCTCGCCCTGACTGTTGTAGCGATACAGCTCATACACATTCTCGCCACTCTTGAAGAACTCATAGTGCTGCTTCATCGAACAACCACCCTTGTAGAGCACATACACATTCACGTTGTTGATGCCCAGCGAACTCAGAATGGAGGGCAATGCCGCACTGGTGTCGATGGAGAACGAGTTGCCCACAAACAGCACGTCCAGTTTGGGAGGCAGATAGGGCAGGGGAGCGTTGTAGAGATAAGGAGTGCTCTGCAGCAGAGCGGCATTCTCCTTCTGAGCCTGATTGTCTGCCTGAGTCTTCTCGTTGAAAGTCGTCTTGTCCGTTTTCGTTGCCGTCTGCTTGGTTGCTGATGAACTTGTCGTTGCAGACTTTGACGTGCTTGTTGTTGCTTGCTTTGTTGTGCTTGTCTTTGCCGTTGTTGATGACTTCGGAACGGTTCTCTTGGTCGTCACCGTTGTCCTTCTCACCACCAACGTCTTTCCGTTTGTGTTCTTGCTCGTCTGAGCCACACCCTGCAAGCAGAGCGCAGCCATCATCATCATCCATATAATTCTTTTCATCCCTGTCTCGTTTTTATTTCAGTCCTTCCCAAGTTCCTTTGATGTTTTTGCACTGCGTATAGAGAGAGGGGCAGTTGAACACCTTGAACAGATCGCCCTCGTCCACTTGGATGATTTCCACGCTGCGCTGTTCCGTGTCCCATCCTTTACCCATCATGTAGATGTACATCACACGACCGTCATACAGCTGCATGTCCTGATGCTTGTTCACGCTCGCCTTCATGTTCACCGTGTAGGGCTGGTTGGGCTTGTATGCGTTCTGAGGCGTAGCGCCTTCCAGCACGGCTGCAGGCAGGTAACGCTGATGATACGAGTCGTTCTCAGGAGCATACTGCGATGTACCAAACTTCTGCTTCAGCTGTGAAAGCACGGAATTCACGTTGGAAGGGTAGTTGATGAGTCGGATGCACTTCTCACCCTCCTCGCGGTCACGCCCATATATCTCCATGGCCATAGGCATCATGGCAGCAGTTCCGTAAGGAGTCTTCCCAAGGAACTTCGTGTACACCTCCTCAAACTCCTCATAATTGGAAGGCACATTCGTGAATGTCACCTGACCCGTAGCGTTAGGATTGTATGACTTGATGGTCAGCGTCCCCTTCATCGTGTAGTTATGCCCATTCGACTTGAAAGATTGTGCCAGAGCCACCATGTTCATGCCCATCAGCAACACCGTTGCCACAAGCATCCGATACAAATTCTTTTTCATTTCCATATTGATTGATGAATACATCTTAATAATATCATCCACCCAAACAGCATCTCCCTCATTTCCGATGCAAATGTACGACATTTTTACAGACTCCTCCAAACTTTTCGCTAATTATTTAGGGAACTATATACCTATTGTTCCCGTTTGTTATTTTTCCACGCCTTCACCACGTCGTCGATGGTCATGTCGAGCAGGCGGAGGCGGCGGAGGAATTCGGGGAGTTCGTGCTTGCGGAACTCCTGTTTGCGGGCGATGCGGATCTTGTGGCGGGCGCCTGGGGAGACGAAGACGCCGATGCCGCGTCGCTGGTAGATGATGTCGTCGCGTTGGAGGATGTCGAAGGTGCGCAGGACGGTGTTGGTGTTGACCTCGTACTCGGCAGCCAGTTCGCGGACGCTGGGCACGCGCTCGTCTTCCTGATACTTGCCGGAGAGGATGTCGTCGCACACGCGGTCGGCTATCTTCACGTAGATGGCTCTCTCGTTCTGGTAGATCATAGGGTGAAAATTTTGTGGGTGACTATCTGTGCTCGGCAGAAGGAGCGGTAGGCGAGGTAAGTGAAGAGGATGGAGAGGAGGGGAACTCCATAGCCCCAGATGTAGCGTAAGGAGCGTGGTGCAGGGTCATGCAATATGCCCATGATCTCCAACACGAGAATGAACAGTGCCAGCAGGACGAAGATGACGATGATGGCATAGACCCATCCTGCCCGACGGAAGGCGGTGCCGAACCAGATGAAGAAGGAGAAGAAGGCCAGAACCATCATGTTTCGCCAGAAGAGGATGGTGAGGAACCTGTTGAAGGGCATCGCGCCGAAGAAGTCGTATGTCGCTGCCATGTCGGGATGATGGCTGTAGTAGTCGAATATCCGCATCCATGAGGTTGGGTTGCCGGCCAAGGAATCCATCGTTCCGAGGACGAGGGTGACGACAATGGAGCCGGCAAAAAGGGCTACGTTGAGCAGGATGGGCACTCCGACGACGCCCATGATGAAGCGCGAGAGGAACTTCTCGAGGTTGCTGGCCGGAAGGCTGAGGTAGGAGATGGCGCGCTGCTTGTGATGGACGGCATCGAAGAGGTAGGACATGAGGACGAGGGTGCCGATGGAATACATCTGATAGAAGAGGGCAGTGTGGGAGTAGGTGTAGGCCTCGGAGGATATGCGCATGAGGATGAAGTCGAAGACGGCGGTCTTGACGATGTAGATGGCGAAGCAGATGAGGAAGATGCGCAGATAAGTCTTCTTTTCTGTGCGCCAGTAGAAGCGCCAGAGTTGGAGGATATTGGAGATGGTGTTCATAAGTCTTTTATGTTAGATGTTTCACTTATGTTGGATGTTTCAATCGGGGGAGTTTGCTGTTAAGGAAATCTTGTGCGCCGCATTGAAGAGGAGTTCGAGGTTGAGCGGTGTCTCTTCGTCGTCGGGCTGACGGAAGGAGAGGGTGGCATTGCCCTGCGGGGTTCGTTCGCTGTAGAGCACATCGTCAGTAAGGGCATCGTTGGAGCGGACGTCGAAGGTGTACTGCTCGCAGAGGTCAGCCACTGATGCATTCAGCAGGAGCTTTGAGCCTTGCAGGATGAGCACGTGGTCGAGCAGAGCCTCCACATCGTGCAACTGGTGGGTGGCGATGATGAGGGTGCGCTCTTCGGTCATGGTGGTGGCGATGACCTTGCGGAACTGCTTCTTGGAGGGCAGGTCGAGTCCGTTGGTCGGCTCGTCCATCAAGAGGTAGCGCACGTTGGTGGCAAGGGCAAAGCTCATGAGTGCCTTCTTCTTGTCGCCCATCGAGAGCTGGTTGAGTCGGGCATCCAGGGGCAGGTGGAACTCGTCCATGCAACGGTGCAGGATGTCGTCGCTGAAGGCAGGGTAGAAGGGACGGTAGGTCGCCACGTAATCGGTGAACCGCATCTGTGGCAAGTCGAACTCCTCAGGTACGATGTACATCTGCTGCAAGGTGGCGCGTTTGCGTTGGCTCACGTCGGCATTGTCCACTGTGATGATTCCTTCCTCAGGACGCAGCAAGCCCATCAGCAGGTAGAGCAGGGTGGATTTGCCTGTGCCGTTCTCTCCAAGCAGACCATAGACTTTGTTCTGCTCCAATTGCAAGCAAAAGTTGTGAAAAACAGGTTCGCTTTTGCTGCTGTAACGGAATGTAATGTTCTGAACGTCAATCATATTTGTTTTGCGTTTAGGTGTCCTAAGTATGTAAGACACTGCAAAGATAAATGTTTTTGTTCTTTCCTTCCAAATTTTGGAGAGAGTTTAACCTCCATTAACAAAAAGATCTTTGATGAGATGCACAAAAAAAGACCCTTGACGAGACGTGTGGTCTGTCAAGAGCCTTGATGGGTTGTTGGGGATAGAGCGGAGATTATTCTGCCTTTGTTTCTTCCTCTTCGTCGTCTTCTTTCTTTGCGAACTCAGTATATCCGTCGGCTGTGAGGATATTGTACCACGAGAGGACTTTGCGCATGTCGCTGACGCGGACGCGGTCGGTGTCGTAGTTGGGGAGCACCTTGGTGAAGAAGGCGATGATGTCGTCCTGCGATGCCTTCTTGGGAGAGAGGTCGAGGGGCTTTTCGCCGTAGTTGGCCTTGATGGACTCGAAGACGTCGCCCAGTGGCACTTCGCTGTCGTCGTTGGTGTAGATGGAGATGTCGCCGAGGGACACGACGCGGTCAGCTCCGAAGGCTGGGATGCGCTTCTTCTGTTCATCGACGGTTTCAACAATGAGGCTCTTGTTGCCTCGTGAGATGAGCTTGTAAAGCCCTGGTTTGCCTGAGATGGCGAGAATTTTTCTAATCATATTTTTAATTTACTATTTGACGATTTACAATTTATTTTTGATTTGGAGATTTTTCGATTTGTGTGAGTAATTGGTCAATCTGCGCATCGAGGTCGGTGGTGCCATCGTTGAGGATGCAGAAGTCGGCGCGTTGACGTTTTTCTTCTTCGTCCATCTGCTGTGCCATGCGGGCTTGTATTTGCTCAGCGGTGGCATTGTCGCGCTGGATGGCACGTTGGAGACGAAGGTGGAGTGGGGCATAGACTTCGACGGTAATATCGACGGTGTCTTGGAAGCCCGACTCGAAAAGGAGTGCGCACTCTTGGACAACGATGGGTGCGTCTTGTTGCAGGGTCCATTGGAGGAAGTCCTGACGGACAACGGGATGGACGATGCTGTTGATGCATTCGGCGTGGCGCTGATCGGCGAAGAGGTAGCGGGCGATGAGGGGTTTGTTGAGTCCGCTGGGTGTGTAGGCTTCAGCGCCGATGAGTTTGCGCAGTTGCTTACGGATGACGGGGCTTTCGGTCATGAGGCGTTTGGCTTCGTCGTCGCATTGATAGACGGGTATGCCTCGCTGCTGGAGCAGTTGGCAGACATAGGTCTTGCCGCAGCCGATGCCTCCTGTGATGCCGATGCGTGTCATTAGTTGGATTGCTCTATGATGTACTCGATGGTCTCTGGGCTGATGCGCAGGTTGCGGATGCCAGAGGGTTTCTGGCGGACATGTACGCGGCATCGCTTGGAGTCGTTCTTGAGTTCGTTATAGTCGATGACGAGCAGAAAGTCGCCAGCTGTGATGTCGTTGTAGAGGGTGGCGCTGACCAGGAAGGTGATGTTGACCTTGAGGGGGAATGTGCGTATGAGTTTGTTGTGGGGCACATTCTCGCTATAGACGGTTGCCTGCAGGGTCTTATCGGTGAAGATGTCCACGCAGATGTTGACATCGACAGAGTCTGGAATGGCCTTAGCGCCACGTGGCACGAGGAGCGCGAGCCGTGTCTGGAGCGTGTCTTCGAGGTCGGTGTAGGTGACGTTTTCAGTCTTGATGTTGTTGATGCTCCCATAAATGTGCTTGGGGGCGTAGATGTCAACGGAGTCGGGCAGGATGATGGTGCCACATTGGTAACGTCCAGCGGTGGTGGTGACGTGTCCATTGAAGAGGACGGGTACGCGCTTGTGCTGTCCGTTGGAGTAGAAGGTCTCAATCTTGCCTGGAGAGCTGGACTTGTAGGTCATGCCCTGAGGCTTCTTGCGCAGGATGGCGCGTCGGAGGGTGTTAGCATCAATGGTGATTTTGCCCGACTTCTGGTTGATGTCCTTGAAGTTGACGACGAGTTCAGGCTCTTCGTTGCGCATGAACTTGTAGTAGAAGGCGTTCCAGCCTTTACTGGTGTAAGTGACGTTGATCTGGTTGGGGACATCGCCTGTGAAGACGACGTCGTTGGGTAGATCTTCGATGACGAGCCGATAGGCGAGGATGACTTCGGTGCTTTCCTGAATGGTCTGCAAGAACCAGAAGATGGTGGACAGACAAAGGAAAAGGAGAAACACAGGAAGATTGCGGTCGATTTTGATCAATCGCAATCTCCTGAATATCACTTTGACGAAGTCGGTCAGCATTTAGTCAGTTGACAGTTGATAGTTGGCAATTGACAAGTATTACTGTTGCTGCTGGGTGCCTTCTGCATAGACGTAGTTGCGGTCTATCTGCACGGTGACACCCTTGGCGATTTCGATGGTGAGGTAAGATTCACCTTCGTTGAGTGACTTGACTTCGCCGTGTACACCGCTGGCAGTGATGACCTTGCTGCCGATGGCAAGTCCCTTGCGGAAGTTCTCGATTTCCTTCTGACGCTTGCGCTGTGGCTTAATCATGAAGAAATAGACGATGGCGAACATGGCGACGATCATGATGATCATGCTCCAGTCGAAGCCGCCCTTTGTAGCACCTTGTGCTGCTTGAATGAGTGTGAACATATTGTTGTTGTTTTGGTTATTGTTGTCTTAATACGTAATTACGTCATATCGTTTCGTGTGCTATATATAATATAATGTGTCACGCCTTGGAGAGCTTGTTCTCCTTCTTGAGCTTCTTCGCCACAGAGTCGATGATGCCGTTGACGTAGCCGCCGCTCTTGGGGGTGCTGTACCACTTGGCGATTTCGACGTATTCGTTGATGGTAACGGATACAGGAATCTGTGGGAAGCTGAGGATTTCGGCCACAGCGATCTGCATGATGATGACATCCATGTAGGCGAGGCGGTTGAACTCCCAGTTCTTGACGCTCTGGCTGATGAGGGTGCGATAGTACTCGTCGTTCATGATGGTGCGACGGAACAGACGAATGGCGAACTCTTGATCTTCGATGTCCTTGTATTCGGGCACGAGCTCCTGATTGGCACCATTAGCTGGGTCGAAACGCTTGATGGTCTTGAGCACGAAGGTGTCCACCACTTCGCGGTCGTCGTTCCAGTAGAGACTCTGATCCTCGAGGATTTCGTCGATGCGCTCGTCTTTCATGACGATGTTCTTATAGATCTTGCGCCACAGTTCGCGGTCGTCGGCATAAGTGACCTTCTCCAACGCCATGTACTCTTGGTAGTACTCGCTCTGGAGGATGTCGGCGTAAAGCTTCTTGATGTAGTCGATGTCGTTGTTCCAAGATTTCTTCTTCGCGTCAACGAACTCCTGCAGCTGCTTGTTTTTTTCAAGCTGGGCAGCGAACTGGTTGTCGGCAAAGCGATGACTGACCGTCTTGTTGATGTGTCCGACGCGGTTCATCTGCTCCTGGTGCTCCACATCCTGGAAGGCATAGCGCGACACGCTGACGATGAGCAGCAGCATGTAGTTGTAGAGATCGTATGCTTTGGAGAGACTGAAAAGGAGTTCCTTTTCGGCCATGTCGATGTTTTTCCCACCATTCTGGTAGAAAGCATAAATAAGCTGTACAATTTTCAGTCGAATTAGTGTGCGGTTTATCATAAGTCAAAAAACTCTTTTTTTGTGTGTTTCTTTTTTGTATTGATAATATGTTTTGTGTCTCTTGCTTTTGTTGATGTTGTAAATAATTTGAGTGCAAATTTAGGGATTTTCTTTGAAAAAAACGGCTTTTTTAAGGGAATGATTGCGTAAAAGTGAAAAAAACGGCTCAAAATCTTGTGTAAACGAAAAAAAAGTAACAATTTTGTAGCAAATTTAAGAAATTACATACATAAAATAAAAGATATTATGGGTGATACAGAGAAAGACTTGGTTTACTCTGAGAGTATCAAGGCGGGCAAGCGCATCTATTATTTTGATGTGAAGCAGAGCAGAAATGGCGACCGCTACATTGCCATTACGGAGAGTAAGAAAATCAATGAGGGTACGATGGAAAACCCTCGCTTCGTGTTCGAGAAGCATAAGCTATTCCTCTATAAGGAAGATTATGAGAAGTTCGTTGACGCGTTGATGAAGACTTTGGACGTGGCTAAGGGCAACGCTCCTGCTGTGGCTCCTGCTGAGGAGGCTGCTTCTGTTGTGGCTCCTGCTGCAGAAGAGACTGTCGCTGTTGCTGCTGAGGCTACTGAAGAACCTGCTGAGAAGAAGAGTTTCCTTGACAAGGTGAAGGACATCTTCTAAAAGGCTGATGTGTCATAATGACGTCTTTTCCTCAGGGATAAAAACGCAAATCCTTGGGGGAAAGGCCTCAAATCTCAAGCATAACAAGAAATTTATTGGGAAAACTTTTGTCATTTCTGGCAAAAGTCGTACCTTTGTGCCGCTTTTTTGGGCAACACATCAAGCCCCACTGTGGTGGAGGGCATCGTGTGATGGCGAATTAAGCGGAGCAAGACTTGGGACAATGCTCCCAAGAATTGTTCAATATGGGGTGGAGTTTTTCCTTCCCAAAGAAACTTAATTTATAGTAACACAACAATTAAAAAATGAAAGAAATTACTATCAACGCTCAGGCTCGTACTGAGTATGGCAAGAAGGCAAGTCGTGACCTTCGTCGTGCTGGTCAGATTCCAGCAGTTTTCTATGGTGTTGAGAAGGGCGAGAATGGCCTTCCATTGGCAAAGTCTATCCAGATTTCTGAGAAGGAGCTGGCTAAACTTCTTTACACTCCTAACGTGTACATCGTGAACCTCGTGGTGGATGGCAAGCCAGTTAAGGCTATCCTGAAGGATCTCCAGTGCGACTTCGTAACTGACCGTCCTGTTCACGTGGATTTCTACCAGATCACTGAGGACAAACCAGTTGTGCTTGAGATTCCTGTGAAGCTCAACGGTCTTGCTGAGGGTGTTCGTGCCGGTGGTAAGTTGGCGCTCAACGTCCGCAAGTTGGCTGTGAAGGCTCTCTACACTCAGTTCCCTGACACGCTCGACATCGACGTGACCAACCTTGCATTGGGTAAGTCCATGAAGGTGGCTGAGCTCTCTTACGAGGGTCTCGAGATCATCACCTCTAAGGAAGTGGTTGTTTGCGCAGTTCGTATGACTCGTGCTGCTCGTGCCGCTGCTGCTGAGGCCGAAACTGAGGAATAATCCGTAGCTTGCGAATGAATCCGGACGAGGAGCAATCCTCGCGGAGGAAAGCATAATCCGATGAGGGTGTATCGGCGGTCGTCAGACCCTTGGTACACTCTCTTTTATTGCTGCATCCTCTTATATCATTCTCTTCACCTTCCTTATTATAATAAGTATGTGGTTGCTTAATTGGTTTCGGAGGAAAAAGTCAGAGACGGCGCCAAAGGGTGCTGCCGAATCCGAAACGAAAGTAGATAACAGTATGAAATATTTGATTGTAGGTCTTGGAAACATCGGTTCCGAGTATGCGGGCACGCGCCACAACATCGGGTTCCGCGCCGTCGATGCCTTTGCCGAGAAGCAGGGCGTGGAGTGGGCTGATAAGCGTTATGGCTTTGTCGCCAAGACCCGTGTGAAGAATGCGGAGCTCATCCTTTTGAAACCCTCCACCTACATGAACCTCTCTGGTCAAGCGGTGCGCTATTGGGCGCAGCAGGAGAAGATTCCTGTGGAGCGCATCCTCGTGATTGTCGATGATTTGAGCCTGCCCGTGGGTAAGATCCGTATGCGTGGTAGCGGCAGCGCTGGAGGACACAACGGACTGAAGAACATTGAGTCGTGCATGATGACCCAGAACTATGCTCGCATCAAATTCGGTATAGGTAACGAGTTTCCGAAGGGCACGCAGATTGACTTCGTGCTGGGCAAATTCAGCGACGAGGACAACAAGCTCATCGCTGAGAAACTCGATTACGTGGGGGAGATGATCCAAAGCTTCTGTCTGCAGGGACTAGACCGCACAATGAACCAATATAACAAGAAGTAAGCAATGGAAGCGCGATTGGATAAATGGCTCTGGGCAGCACGTATTTTCAAGACCCGTAGCATCGCCGCTTACGCCTGCAAGAATGGGCGTGTCACGATGGCGGGTGTCAAGCAGAAAGCATCGAAAATGATTAAGGAGGGCGACATCATCGAGGTGCGCAAGCCCCCCATCACTTACTCGTTCCGCGTCTTGAAAGCCGTGCAGAACCGAGTTGGCGCCAAGCTCGTGCCCGAGGTGATGGAGAACGTCACTGCCCCCGACCAACTCGAACTCCTTGAGATGAACCGCATCAGCGGCTTCGTTGGCCGAGCGCGCGGCACGGGTCGTCCCACCAAGAAGGAACGCCGCGAGCTCGATGACTTCATCCAGCCCGCCTTCTTTGGCGACTTCGACTTCGATTTCGACGATGACGACCTTGACGATGAAGAGGACTTATGATAATTCAATACTTCTGGTTTGATGATTGAATACTGCGCTTGGTTCTTTCCGAGGGCGAATTGGTTGCGGATTATTTCGATTCAGCGGTGATGCGGCAGATGTTTACGACCGTCATCATCGCTTTTTCCATGCTCTGGATGGGGAGGAACTCGTGGGGACCGTGGAAGTTGAGGCCGCCGGCGAAGATGTTGGGGCAGGGGAGTCCGCGGAAGGAGAGCTGGGCGCCGTCGGTGCCGCCGCGGATGGCGCGGATAGTGGGGGGCGTGCCGGTCTGGGCGATGGCTTGGCGGGCGATGTCGATGATGTGCATCTTGGGCTCGACCATCTCGCGCATGTTGTAGTATTGGTCTTTGAGGGCGAGGGTGGCGGTGCCTGGGCCGTAGTGCTGGTTGATGGCATCGACGATGTCGGTGATCTCGGATTTGCGACTCTCGAAGTATTCGCGGTCGTGGTCGCGGATGATGAGGGAGAGCTGGGCCTGCTCGACGGTGCCGCTGATGTGGGTGAGGTGGAAGAATCCCTCGTAGCCTTCGGTGGTTTCGGGGGTCTCGTCGGCAGGGAGCTGGGCGATGATTTCGGTGGCGATGCGTGCGGCGTTGATCATCTTGCCTTTGGCGTAGCCGGGGTGGACGGAGCGGCCGTTGATGGTGATGCGTGCGGAGGCGGCGTTGAAGTTCTCGAATTCGATTTCGCCGACCTCGCTGCCGTCCATGGTGTAGGCGAAGTCGCATCCGAATCTGTCAACGTCGAAGTGGTGGGCGCCGAGTCCGATTTCTTCGTCGGGGTTGAAGGCGATGCGGATTTTGCCGTGCTGGATGTCGGGGTGCTGCTGCAGATAGACCATGGCCTGGACGATTTCGGCGATGCCGGCTTTGTCGTCGGCTCCGAGCAGGGTGGTGCCGTCGGTGACGATGAGGTCTTCGCCGATGTGCCGACGGAGTTCGGGGAATTGCTCGACGGTGGTGACGATGCCTTCGGAGAGGGTGATGTCGCTGCCGTCATAGTGTGGGATGATGCGCGGCTTGACGTTCTGGCCCGATGCGTCGGGGCTGGTGTCCATGTGGGCGATGAAGCCGACGGTGGGCGCGGGACGGTCGGTGTTGGCGGGCAGGGTGGCGTAGAGATAGCCGAGGGGGTCGAGTTCTACATCCTGGAGCCCTTCGCGGATGAGCTCTTCGCGGAGGTGCTGGGCGAAGACGCGCTGCTTCTCGGTGGATGGGGTCTGGTTGGTGTCTTCCGACGACTGAGTGTCGAAGGCGACGTAGCTGAGGAAACGTTCAACGATAGTCATGTCTTTGGATGGTTTTTGATGTTCTTTTCTCTTTCTGCTTGCGAATTTAAGGAAAAATCTTGGGATGTGTGTGTTTTATCCGTGAATAATTGCTAACTTTGTCCGATTTTTGTCAAAAAGGTGTATAATAAATGTGAAAACATTTCGTTCTACATTATATATATATAAGGAAAAAGTAATCGATTGATGAGTCAAGATAAAGAGCTTACTAACATTGATGGAATGAGCGGGATGGAGCGGGCGCTGAAGCGAGTGGGCGATGTGTTGGGTGCGCTCGTGCTGCTGGTGGTGTTGTCGCCCGTCTTTCTCTACATATATATCAGACAGAGGTGGACTGCCTCGGGACCTGTCATCTACAGCCAGGAGCGTGTGGGCAGGGGGGGCAAGCCGTTCAGGATATACAAGTTCCGCACGATGGTGGTGGATGCCGAGCGGGATGGTGTGCCCCAGCTGGAGCAGGACGACGACCCCAGACTGACGGAGTTCGGCAAGGTGCTGCGCAAACGTCATCTGGATGAGCTGCCACAGATCTGGAACGTGCTGAAGGGGGATATGTCGTTCGTGGGCTACCGTCCGGAACGCCAGTACTTCATCGACAAGATCATGCTGCACAATCCCGACTATCAGCTGCTCTATCAGAGTATGCCCGGCGTGACTTCGCTGGCGACCATCGAGAATGGCTACACCGACACGATGGAGAAGATGCTCAAGCGTCTGGACATGGATCTGGACTATCTGAGGAACCGCAGCCTGGGACTTGACATCAAGATCATTTTCAAAACATTGTTTAATATCTAAAACCTAATATAACAGATCGACATGAAGATTTCTTCCATCAAGAAATTGATATTCATCCTCGGACTTTTCGTGTGTGCATTGCCTACGTTCGCTCAGTCGATGACTGATGAGCAGGTAATTCAGTATGTGCAGCAGCAGCAGGAAAAAGGAGTCAACCAACAGCAGATCGTGACCCGACTGCTGCAGAGGGGTGTCACCACCGAGCAGTTGCGCCGCATCCGCAGGAAATATGAAGCGGAGCAGCAGAACTTGGGCGCGACGGATTTGACGGGACAGAACGCGAACAAGTCGCAGAGCCGCATCCGTCAGGAGAGACAGCAGAGAGGCGAGCAGAACCAGCGCCAGAATCAGTACATGATTCAGTCGCAGATGCGTGCCCAGAACCGCAATTATGGCACTCGTGACGAACGACTTCAGGCGCTGAATGACGAGATCGGATTCATGGACATCGACTCGCTCATCTATTACCAAAATTATTTCAAGGACGAGAGCGAGGTGTTCGGCCGCAACATCTTCAACAACCAGATGCTAACCTTCCAGCCCAACATGAACATGGCGACCCCAGCCAACTACCGTCTGGGTGCCGGCGACGATGTGATCATCGACATCTGGGGCGCATCGCAGGAGACTTTCACGGAGACAATCTCGCCCGATGGGGTGGTGGTCATCGAAGGGGTGGGTCCTTGCAAGATTGGTGGCATGAGCGTGTCGGAAGCCACATCGTATCTCCGTTCACGTCTGGGTAAATTCTATTCAGAGTCAAGTATCTCTTTGTCAGTCGGCAGTACACGTAGCATCCAGGTGCAGGTGATGGGCGAAGTGAATGTGCCAGGTACATATTCTTTGAGTTCTCTCTCCTCCGCATTCAATGCTCTTTACGCAGCTGGTGGCATCAACGATATCGGTACATTGCGCGACATCAAAGTCTATCGTCAGGGACGCGTCATCTCCTCGATTGACGTCTATGACTACATCATCAACGGTAATGCCCGAGGCGATGTGCGACTGAATGACAACGACATCATCGTCGTGGGTCCATACGATGCTTTGGTGGAAGTGCGCGGTAAGGTGAAACGCCCGATGTTCTACGAGATGAAACGGAACGAATCGCTCTCCACGTTGCTGAGTTACACGGGCGGCTTTACGGGCGACGCTTACAAAAAGAGCATCCGTGTGACCCGTAAGGATGGTGCTGAATATTCCATCCATACGGTGGGCGAGTTCGACTGGAGCAATTTCACGGTGGCCGACGGCGACTCGATTACGGTTGACAGCGTTGTGGCCCGCTATTCGAATATGGTGGAAGTGCGTGGTGCTGTGTTCCATGCCGGCATGTATGAGGTAGGCGGCAACATCAGTTCCGTCAGGGATTTGGTCAATGCAGCAGAAGGATTGCGTGAGGATGCCTTCACCAATCGTGCCGTGATGCATCGTCAGAAGGAAGATCTGACATTGGAAGTGTTGGCTGTTGACATTCAGGGCATCATGAATGGCACTGTGGCGGACATTCCATTGCGCAAGAACGATGTGCTTTTTATCCCAAGCAAGAAGAATATGCTGGGCGAACAAACGCTTTCCATCACGGGAGAAGTGAATTATCCCGGTGTCTACATGTATGCGGCGAACACGACGGTGGAAGACCTCGTGCTTCAGGCTGGTGGTTTGACGGATGCCGCATCGACGGTAAAGGTGGATGTTTTTAGACGTATCGATGACCCACATGCAGTGGTGGATAACGAAAATTTGACCGAGACCTTCACGTTCGCTTTGAAGGATGGTTTCGTAGTGGATGGAGAGCCTGGTTTTACATTGCAACCTTATGACCAGGTGGCTGTCCGCAAGAGCCCATCCTATTCTGAGCAGCAGAATGTGAGTGTGGAGGGAGCAGTTAACTTCGCCGGAGAGTATGCCATGACGAATAAGAACTACAAGTTGAGCGACCTCGTCAATGCAGCAGGTGGATTGAGCTCTCTGGGCTATGCTAAAGGTGCCCGTCTTGAACGCAAGATGACTGAAGAGGAGCGTCAGCAGCAGGAAGCATCTCTCCGTGCATCGCAGATTACGCTGTATGAAGAATCTATGCAGAATGATAACAGGAACTTTGACTTTAACAGAGCGGACTCTTTGTTGATGATGAAACTGGATATTGGTACAAGTTTCCCTGTTTCTATCGACCTTGAAAAAGCAATGAAAGACCCAGGATGTGAGGAAGACATTGTGTTGAGAGAGGGGGATAAACTGATTGTGCCTCAATATTCTTCTATCGTGAAGATCAGTGGTGATGTGATGTATCCTATCTCTATGAACTACAAGAAAGGAGAATCACTTAAATACTATATCAAGCGTGCCGGTGGTTATGGTGACAATGCCCGTAAGGCACGAGTGTATGCAGTCTATATGAATGGTGCGGTGGAATTGTTAGACCACTCCAGCAAGAAAGCTGTTCAGCCTGGTTGTACGATTGTTGTCCCGTCGAAGAAGCAGAAGAACAAGATGACGACTGCGGAATATGCAGCAATGGGAACGTCTGCCGCTTCTATCGCAACCATGATGGTGACGATTGCTAACATCCTTAAGTAATGATAGATATGGGGAAGAAATATGATTTTCTGATTGTCGGTACAGGTCTCTTTGGCGCAGTCTCTGCCTATCTGCTGAAGAAGAAGGGCTATTCCATTCTTCTGATTGACAAGCGTGACCATATCGGTGGAAATGTCTATACGAAGAATGTGAAGGGCATTAATGTGCATCAATATGGTGCGCATATCTTTCACACCAGCAACAAGGAGGTCTGGGACTTCGTGAATAGTTTTGTGGAGTTCAATCGTTACACAAACTCTCCTGTGGCCAACTACAAAGGCAAACTCTATAATTTGCCCTTCAATATGAATACTTTCTATCAGATGTGGGGTGTGAAGACTCCAGAAGAGGCGAAAGCCAAGATTGAAGAACAGAAGAAAGAGTATCATATAGAAGATCCAAAGAATCTGGAAGAACAGGCCATCAGCCTGATTGGTAAGGATATCTACGAGGCGCTCATCAAAGGTTATACGCAGAAGCAGTGGGGACGCAAGTGTACAGAACTTCCTGCTTTTATCATCAAGCGTTTGCCTGTACGCTTTACGTTCGACAACAACTACTTCAACGATAAGTATCAAGGCATCCCGGAAGGTGGATATACAGCACTTATCGAGCGGATGATTGAAGGATGTGAAGTCCGTCTGGGTGTTGATTATTTCGACCAGAAAGATGCGTTGGATGCCCTTGCAGAGAGAGTCATCTATACGGGTGAGATAGACCGCTATTTCAATTATCAGTATGGTCATCTGCAATACCGTACCGTCTCTTTCGAGACAGAATTGCTGGAAGGTGTGGAGAACTATCAGGGCAATGCGGTGGTCAATTATACGGATGCCGAAACACCTTACACACGAATCATCGAACACAAGCATTTTGAAATGTTTGGTGCAGCAATCTCAGATTGTCCTGACACCGTCATTTCACGTGAATACAGCAAGGAATGGCAACCAGGTGATGAACCTTACTATCCTGTCAATGACGACAAGAACTCTGAACTCTACGCTAAATATAAAGCCCTTGCTGATGCTCAGGAGAAAGTCATCTTTGGCGGACGTCTGGCAGAGTATAAATATTATGATATGCATAAAGTGATAGAGCAGGCGATGGAGATGGTAAAAGAACAATGTGACTAATGATCAATAGAATAGAAACATGGAACATAAAGAGAAGCAGCAAGTTATAGATATATCAAAGATTGCACGCACCTTGTGGAGCAAGAAGAAACAGTTCTTGAAGGTGTGGGCAATTACTTTTGTCCTTTCTTGTATCTTGATATTACCCCAGCCACGCTATTATACCTGCGATGTAAAGCTCGCACCTGAAATGGATGGAGGTGATTTAGGAGGTGGACTCTCCAGTATTGCTTCTTCCTTTGGTTTCAATATTGGTGGAGCAGGTGGACAAGATGCCATTTATCCAGAATTGTATCCTGAACTTTTTGAAAGTCCTGAATTTATCGTTGGGTTATATGATATTCAGGTTACGACGTTGGAGGGTGATATTTCCACCAACTATTTTATGTACATCAAGAATCATCAGAAGCAGAATCTGTTGATGCTGCCCTTCAATAAGACAAAAAAATGGGTGAAAAGCTTTTTTGAGGAAGAAGATGCAACTCCGCGTGGTAAAGGTAGCGACATCAGCCCCTTCAGAATGAACAAGAAGGACTTTGACCTGATGGAGGAAATCATGGATAATATCAAATGCTCTGTGGATAAAAAGACATCCGTCATTACCATCAGCGTGACAGACCAAGATCCACTTGTATGTGCCACGATGGCTGATAGTGTGAAGTCACACCTTCAGTCCTTCATCATACGCTACCGCACGAGCAAGGTAAGTGAAGATGTTGCTCATTATCAGCAGATGCGTGACAGCGCAGAATATGAATACAACAAGGCCATGAAAGTTTACAGCGACTTTTGTGATACCCATAAGAATGTGATTTTGCAAAGCTTCCAGAGCGAACGTGACAAGTTGGAAAATGAATTGGCTCTCAGACAAAGTACATTAAGTGCTATGGCAGCCCAGTTGCAAAGCACCAAGGTGAAAATGCAGGAGAAGACGCCAGCCTTCACCACACTCAAAAGTGCGATTGTTCCTGTAAAGCCCGCAGGTCCCAAGAGAATGTTGTTCGTGGCAGGAATGCTGTTCCTTGCTACAGTGGTATATTCTATATGGTTAACTAGAAAACAACTCTTCTAATCATTAGATCATTTTGCAGTATGCAAGTCCGATTGCGCGAGCTAAATTTTTTCCCTGCTGTTTTAATGTTGATATTTGCGTTGCAATCAACGCTGAATTTCAACGCAATTGAAAGACAAGACCTTTCATACATTTTGCTTGCGCTTACATTGGTAGCCACGTTGTTCTCCATATATCTGATTGTACGGAGCAGGAAACTCTCAAAGATGGATATGTATATTATCTTCTTTTTGATGATTGTTGCATTCTCGTCTCTCGTCCATGGAACTGATATCAAGAGTTGGGTCTATATGTCTCTTTCGGTCATACTGCTCCGAGCAACCTTTTTTTATTATCAAGATCATTTACGTCCTCTCATTATCGGACTGACAATAGGATTTAATATCGGAGTATATGTTCAGCTATACCAACTCGTCACTCAGCCCAGTATGTGGATGATTGAAGAAACGAAGGATGTAGTGGGATATATATTGGGAGGCAATTATAATACGATAGGAGTGGGACTGCTCATTGCATTGGTGTTCAACTTCCTGTGTCTCCAAATAAGCAAGTTCTTTTATGTTTTGGTGATTCCAACGGCCATTGTATGTATTGCTATGCCCATTATGGTGGGTTCGATGACTTCTGCAACAAGTATCATTCTTTTCATTCTTGTTTGCTTGATTCCAGTCATGCGTATAAGAAGAATCGTCATGGGCTCCATCACGTTGAGCACCATCTTGTTTCAGATATTGGTGTGTTTCAATGGTAAAGGCATTGAGAACAATAAATTCATGGTCTGGTTCATCGAAGATGTGTTAGGCAAGGATATTACGTTCACCAATCGTACCCAACTGTGGGATGCCGCTCTTCGTGTCATTGTTGACTCTCCTATCTGGGGGTATGGTTTTCCCGATAAGATATGGTATTTGTCAAAAATGTCGTCCCATGCCATCGGACCACATAATATCCTTCTTGGCATGTTGATATATGGTGGAATCATTGCAGCTTTATTGTATCTGTATTTTCTCATCTATTCCTGCATACAAACCTTCCGTGTGCAGAACTTTTGGGCAGACTGTATATTGGCAGGGATAACGATGTTGTGCTTGATGATGCTCATGGAGGTCTATCCTGTGGCTTTAATCTTTGTGTTCATTACGATAGCTGAATATTATCCCCGCTTAAAAAAGCAACTCGTCACTTCCAATGAATAGTAATACACGTCTCATAGTAAACACGCTGGCTCAGCACATTAGATCGCTTGTCAATATTGTGCTTTCTCTCTACAGCACCCGATTGGTGTTGCAGGCGTTGGGCCAGTCAGACTTTGGTATTTTTTCGCTCGTTGGAAGTGTCGTTACGATGATGGGATTTATCACCAATGCAATGGTGGTTGCCACCCAACGACATCTGTCTTTCCATAATGGTAGGGGAAATATCGAGGAAGTGAAACGCATCTTTTCCAATAGCCTGTTCCTGCATATCATCATTGGTGTGTCATCGGCATTGGTCATCTTGTTGTTGGAACCCTTGCTCTTTGATGGTGTCTTGCGAATAGACCCGACACGTACGAACGAAGCCATTGTCGTATATGTGTTGATGACGTTCAACCTCTGTATTACTTTCATTGCAACCCCTTATAAGGCGCTCTTTATCGCCAAAGAAAATATTGTTTATATTTCGATCATAGAAGTGGTCGATGGTGTATTGAAGTTGTTATGTGCCATTTGGTTGCTTCATTGGCATCACGATCGCTTGATCGCGTATGCTTATATCATGACAGGCATCATGGCTTTCAACTATTTTGCGTTCTCTATTTACGCTAAGCTCCACTATGAGGAAAGCCGTTTCATCCCCAAATGGGAACACCTCAACAAACACATCATTTACACCATATTTAATATTGCTGGATGGACCATCTATATGACGGGCTGCCTCATGGGACGCACAAATGGTATGGCCATTATCTTCAATCGCTTTTTCGGGACAATCATCAACACCTCCTATGGTATAGCAACACAGGTGGCTGGGGCTGTTCGCTTTGTGGCTCTTGCAGTGACCAATGCGATGAGTCCGCAAATCTATAAAGCGGAGGGTCAGAATAATCGTACACGTATGTTGTCCATGTCAGAAGCGGCAAGCAAATATTCCTATTTGCTGATGGCGATGGCCGTTATTCCTATTGTGTTTGAAATGGACGAGATACTCCATGTATGGTTAGGTGATGTACCCCAATATGCAACCATGCTGTGTCAATATATCTTGATTACAGCCTTGATCGATCAAAGTACCACAGGACTTACTATTGCGAATTTAGCCGTTGGACGCATCCGCAATTATTCCATTGTCATCAACACCATTAAATTAATCACCGTGCCCATCGTTTTTGCCTGTTTGTATTTGGGGTATAGCATCCACGTGAGCATGTTGTTTTATATGGCGATAGAGACGGTGAGTGCGATGACGCGACTGCCGTTCTTGAAGGCGACAGCAGGACTTTCCATCGTCCATTATGTCAAAAATGTATTTCTTCGATTGTTGACGCCTACGCTGACACTGGTTGTTGTTTCATGGATATCTATCTCCATGTTCGACTTTTCATATCGATTCCTCTTCACCATTGCTATAGCCGTCATTGTTTCTGTTCCTGTTATCTGGTATATGGGACTGAAACCAAGCGAACGTAAAACTTTGTTGGAGATCCTATCTGTCAAACGTCTTTCGTGTTAAAACTTATTGGTATGAAGAAGATTAAGCATATTGTACGCGATACCCTGTTTTTCATCACGAGCCATATCTCGCTCAGACTGTATGCAGGACTTTATTATCGATATAGTAAGGGCTATTGGATGGATTGGGAGCATCCTCGAAATATCAACGAAAAAATTCAGTGGCTCAAGTTTTATGGCGACACCAGTCAATGGCCTCGTCTTGCCGATAAATATGCTGTACGTGAATATGTGAAAGAGAAAGGGTGGGAATCGATTCTGATTCCATTGCTTGGCAAATGGGACAAGGCTGAAGATATTGAGTGGGAGAAGTTACCATCCCAATTTGCCATGAAAAGCAATCATGGCAGTGGTGACGTGCTGATATGTGAAGATAAATCAACCCTGGATACACGTTATTACACCCAGTATTTTGCGAGAATACTAAAAACGAAGATTGGATACATCCTTGGTGAACCGCATTACAACAAAATACAGCCTTGCATTGTGGCTGAAGAACTGTTGGATGCCCGAAAACAGGATTACCCGTCTTCCACGCCGATAGATTATAAAATCTGGTGTTTTGATGGAGTGCCTACGTATATTGTGACGTACTTTAACCGTACAAAGGAGTCATGCAATATCAATATATACGATACAGAATGGAACAACTACCCGCAGTTTGTGCAGCCCAATGAACATTATCAAGTGGGAACGGATGTGCTGCCACGTCCACGTTGCATGGAACAGATGCTTCGTGTGGCCCAGTCTCTTACAAAAGGATTCCCTTGTGTGCGGCTGGATCTTTACGTGATTGACGGGAAAGTGTTCTTTGGTGAGATGACTTTTACCCCAGCTGGTGGATTGAATTATTCATATACTGAGGATTTTCTGAACATTCTTGGTGATTTGTGTAAGATAAAATAATATCCTATGGAACAAAAAGATATAAAGATTGCTGTCATTGGGCTTGGTTATGTGGGACTGCCATTGGCTCGTCTGTTTTCCACAAAGTATAAGACTGTTGGATTCGACATGAATCAGGCACGTGTTGATGCCTTGATGCAAGGTCATGACACCACGCTCGAGGTAAGTGATGACTTGCTGCAGGATGCTATCAGCAAGCATGGTTTCATCTGCACAACAGATTTGGAGGAAATTCGTCATTGCAACTTCTATGTTGTGGCTGTTCCTACTCCTGTGGATGAGAATAATCGTCCCGATCTTCAGCCCCTGCGTGGAGCGAGCGAGACCGTGGGCAAGGTGATCTCGAAAGGAGATATAGTGGTGTACGAGAGTACGGTCTATCCTGGTGTTACGGAAGAAGAATGTTTGCCCGTGGTGGAACGTATCAGTGGCTTGAAATATAATGTGGACTTTTTTGCAGGCTATTCTCCAGAACGCATTAACCCTGGCGATAAGCTGCACACCGTTGAGAAAATCAAGAAAGTGACATCTGGTAGCACACCCGAAATTGCAGACATTGTGGATGGGGTGTATAACGCTGTCTTGGTGAATGGTACCCATAAGGCACCCAGCATCCGGGTGGCAGAGGCTTCGAAAATCATCGAGAATTCTCAGCGCGATGTCAACATAGCGTTTATGAATGAACTGGCTAAGATCTTCAATGCGATGGGCATAGATACGCACGATGTCATTGAGGCGGCCTCATCCAAATGGAACTTTATTAAGTTGTCACCTGGATTGGTTGGTGGTCATTGCATCAGCGTTGATCCCTATTATTTGATACAGAAGGCACAGGTCTATGGAGTGTTGCCTCGTATCATGTCCAATGCACGAAGACTGAATGATGGAATGGGCGACTACGTGGCCAACCAGACCATTAAACTGATGAACAAGAAGGGCATTTTGGTGAAGAATGCGAGGATGCTGATTTTGGGTGTGACCTTTAAGGAAAATTGCCCCGACATTCGTAATACAAAGGTGGTCGATATCTACCATACTTTAGAGGAATATACGAACGACCTGACGGTATATGACCCATGGGCTAATGCAGACCATGTAAAGCATGAGTATGGAATCGAGACAACCAATGAACAACCGCAAGGGTTGTTTGATGCCGTTATTTTAGCTGTTGCCCACCAAGAGTTCCTTCAGATGGATGTTCGTTCAATGGTAAAGGATCAAGGTGTCATCTACGATGTCAAGGGTGTGCTTTCTCGTGACATAGTGGATGGAAGATTATAAGTTGTCGATGGAAAGTAATAGCTGCAATGGAGCCACTGTGACAGGCACCCCCGTCTTGTCGATTGTGATGCCTGTGTTCAATCATCCCACAGACCTGAAGGAGATGATCGAATCGGTCTTGGCCAATGGTTTTCAAGATTGGGAACTGCTGGCTGTGGATGATGGCTCAGAAGCAGAGACACTTTCTATATTACAGACGTATGCCGAACAGGATGCGCGTATTCATTTCACCCCACGTCAGGAATTGCCTAAAGGTGCACCGACTTGTCGCAATATAGGACTGAGGCAGGCGGTTGGAAAATACATCATCTTCTTCGATTCAGATGATTACATTGTGCCGGATTGTCTTGCACAACGTGTGCGTGAACTGGGGTCTCACCCGGAACTTGATTTTATGGTGTTCCGTAGTGCAACATTCCATGACAATCAGCTTCATCCTGAGGCCAGCAAACTTAATTTCGGATATCGGATCTACAAGGACGATCTTGCCGCTTTCAGTGCTCGCACCCTGCCTTTTGTTGTCGTCAACAACATCTACCGTCGTTCCAGTTTGCTGAGTAAGGGCATTCTCTGGAACACGCGTTTGCTTTCATTGCAAGATGCGCAGTTCAACTTGGATTGCATCCTGAGTGGTATGCGCTATGATTATGCATCTTGTCCTCCCGACTATGGATATCGCATTGACTCTGCAGGGTCTGTCTCAAAAAAGATAGCGTCCCAGCGACATTGTGAAAGCAATCTTTATGCCACAGAACAATTCTACCAACTCATACAGAGTCGATACGGACATCTGTATGATGATGCGTTGCTACGAGGTGTGTTGTTCATCTATATGAAAGTGGCACGAGAAGGGATGTTGAAGGATTTCAATGTCCGGTTGGCTGCTATCGTTCGACAACATTCCCCTAAGCAAGGAAGGATGTTCATGCTGCAAATCAAACTCGCACATTTCCTTGCAGTATTCCTCCCGCTTACCATAGCTCGCCGTATTCCCTTCTTGAGTTATCTCGTTTGGTACAGAAAACACGAACAGTGGGTTGTGCGCCAACAGGAAGAATTGGAACGGACCCCCAGACCATCAGGGACGAAACGTGTATCAGTCATCATTGTGACTCACAATTCGGAGAAGGACATCTACGAGTGTGTGGAGAGCATTAAGCAATATGCAGACATCCCGCTATCGGAAATAGAACTGGTTGTTGTCGATAACAACAGTCTTCATCCAGAACCGATGTTTCAACAGATTCGGAAACAATGGGACGAGGATGCCATCCTAATACAGAACACAAAGAATGGGGGATATGGTCAAGGGAATAATGTGGGAATACGAAACAGTTCCGCTCCTGTAATTCTCATCATGAACCCAGATGTACGTTTGTACGAACCCGTGTTCCAAAAGGTGTTGTCGGCTTTCGACAAGAATGAGAAACTGAGCATGTATGGAATGCGACAGATGTATTCACCCACCCAACCGAGCATGTCTTCAGTGCTGTGGACAACGAGGATGAATGGCTATTTGTGGACGCTCTTTACAGCCATCAGTTCACGTACCAATTGGTATGTTCCTAGCAAGATGTATCTCTCGGGTGCCTGCTTCTTTGTCCGTCGTAGCATGTTTGAAGCTGTTGGACTCTTTGATGAGACGAATTTCATGTATGGCGAAGAAGATGACATCCATTTCCGTTTGATGCAAAAGTACGGCGCACAGATGGTGTATGATGTTTCGCTGCATTATCTCCACCTCATCACAGAACGTGTGCCCACCTTGGACTATCAGATGAAGCTGGTGGATTCCTCTATCCGCTTGAATGAGAAGAATGGGTTCCCCAAAAAGAAAACCCTTCAGAGCTATATACAGCATGCCAATGCAATCATTGCCCGAGAGACGCTGCGTCAACTGCTGGGGAAGAAGTCTCAGACCTTGCAGATGTATAAGGAATGGAAACAAAAAATGGAGGAGATGCTATGAAACGGGTTCTGTTTGTGCTATTTAAGAAGTATAACGGCATTCTTGAAGGGGGTGGAATGGCTAACCGTCGCAATCTCAGCATGGCATACCAACTTCTGGGAGAAGAGAATGTGGATGTGGTGTATGTCCATGACGAGAACAAGAAACGAACGCTGTGGAATTGGCTTGCCTCTGTATTCTACTTCCCCTTCGGCTATTATAATGGATTTCTTCCCAATAGGGTGGAGAACATCGTCAAGAGGGCGCATGCATACGATGCCGTCTTTTTGAGTACAAGTCTCTTTGGTATTTTGGCAAAAGCCTTGAAGGAGAGGGGCTATCAGGGAAAAGTGATTGCCCATTTTCATAACGTTGAGAGTCTTTATTATGAAAGTGCCCTTCCTCAACACATGCCTTTTAGGAAGGTGATCATTCGTTGTGCTGACAAGAACGACGGATATTCTTGTCAATATGCGGACAAGGTGGTGGCGCTCAATGAACGCGACAGCAAGTTGCTGCAGCAGATGTATGGCAGACCTGCTGACGTTCTGGCTCCCATTGCTTTGGCTGATCAATGCAAGGAGGTTGTGTTTGACACAACGCAACAAACAAGGAACCGTCCACAGTGCCTTTTCTTGGGGAGCTTCTTCCCTGCCAATAACGAAGGCATCCTTTGGTTCGTGAAGAACGTGCTGCCTCATGTGGACATCGAACTGAAGATTGTAGGAAAGGGAATGGCGAAGTTGAAAGAGGAAAATGAGTGTGTGCGGAATTTGGAGGTAATAAGTGATGCTCCTGATCTGACGCCACACTATCTGTCTGCAGATTTTATGATTCTGCCCATCTTCTCTGGCAGCGGCATGAAGGTGAAGACATGCGAGGCGCTGATGTATGGCAAGAATATCTTAGGTACGGATGAGGCTTTTGAAGGATATGAGTTGGACACAGCAAGGGTGGGTGGACGATGCAACAATGCAGAGGACTATATCCGTTGCATTCAACAGTACATAGAGCATCCTGTCTCCAGATACAATGCTTATGCCCGTTCCGTCTATGAACAGTCTTATTCGGAGCAATCGTCGTTGGAGGTCTTTCGTGAAATATTTGAGGTGAAAGGAGCGGCGCTATGAGATACCTTCTGATATTTGCTTTTTTGCTCCCCTCCGTCTGGGGCATCGCTCAATCCACTACGAAGGAGATGGTGAATGCCTTGAGGGAAAGTGCCACGCAGGGTGTCATGTATGGGCACCACGACGACACCATGTATGGCTATCGCTGGAAGGATGAGAATGGGGAGAGGAGTGATACGAAAGACGTGGTGGACATGTATCCAGCCATGATGTCATTTGAACTTTGCCGTCTTGAGAAGGGCTTAGAGAGGAATATTGATGGTGTCTCTTTTGACAAGATGCGCGCAGCTGTCCGCCAACAGCATGCTCGTGGTGGCTATGTCATGTTCAGTTGGCATGCGGACAACATCCTCACGGGAAAGAATGCGTGGGATGTGTCGAATCGCCGCGTGGTGCAGAGTGTCTTGCCTGGGGGTTCGAAAGCCGACGAGTTTTTGGTTTGGTTGGATCGTTTGGCTGCTTTCTTCATGTCGCTGACAGACGAGCAGGGAAAACCTATTCCCGTCATCTTCCGACCCTGGCACGAGTGCAATGGTTCGTGGTTCTGGTGGGGAAAGGATTTCTGTACGCCAAGAGAATACAAGGCTTTGTGGGCATTGACTGTGAAGCACCTCAAGCGGAAGGGCGTGAATCATTTGATATATGCCTATTCCCCTGGGTCTAACATCACTTCTCAACAAGCCTATCTGGAACGTTATCCAGGCAACAAGACCATTGCCATCATGGGTGTGGAGGGCTATGCCATCAAAGCGACAGGTGCCCTTGCTGATCGTCAGAAGTTCATTGGCAGAGTCAGGAAAAGCTTTGACGTTGTCGCACCTTTGGCGCAGAAGCGAAAGAAGATTCTTGCTTTCACAGAAACGGGCATGAAACAGAATACCGATCCGCAATGGTGGACTCAAACCTTGCTGCCATCTATGGAGGGCTATCCTGTATGCTTTCTTGTTACATGGCGAAATGCAACCAATGATGACAATGAGTGTTATGGCATCTATAAGGGACATCCATCAGAAGAAGATTTCAAACGCTTCGCCCAAAACCCACATATCATCTTTAGAAAATGACCAAGAACATGAAAATATGTATTCTCACCCCTCGTTTCCCCTTTCCTGAGAATGGTGGCGACGTGCTTAGAATCAACAATATCGCTCGCTATCTGAAGGCGAAAGGACATTCATTAGTATTGGTCTCCCTGAGCGATACGGCTCACCCCGATGTGGCAGAGGCTGAGACACTGTACGACCGTGTCTTTGTCACACCTCGCAACCATCTTCTTTCCCTCATTCATGGCATGCTTTTCATGTTGTGCGGACGTCCTATCCAATGCGGCTACTACCATTCCTCTGCCTATCGGAAACTGTTGAAGGATGTGGTGGAACAGGAACAGCCCGATTTGTTTATATCCCATCTCTTGCGCATGAGTCCATATTTGGAGCAACTGCACGTGGAGGCTCATTCTATCGTGGAGATGACCGATGCGCTGTCCAAGACCTATGTGATGTCTGCCAATGCGAAGGGTGGTGGCGTGAAGAAATGGGTCTATAACGTGGAACGCCATCTCATCAAGAAGTACGAACAGCATGTTATTCGCACCTTCCCCAAGGTCGTGCTGGTATCGCAGGCAGATGTGGACTTCCTGAATCAGTCCATCAAGCCTTGCCCCTCTGTTTCCAATCTTCAAATGTACACCAATGGGGTTCACTGCATGGATCAACTGCCCGATGCCTATGATGAAAACAAGATTTGCTTTGTCGGCAATATGCGTACGCTGCAGAACCAGGATGCCGTCCTTTATTTCGTCAAGGATGTGTTACCTTTGATAAAAAAGGAAAAGCCTGACGTCAAATTTTATGTGGTAGGGGCAGAACCGCCACAAAACATCCAGGCATTGGTATCCAACGACGTGGTGGTGACAGGATTCGTGGACGATTTGGAAGCCACCATCAGCGATTCCTGTTTGGCAGTAGCCCCTGTGCGTGTGGCAGCAGGCATCCAGAACAAAGTGCTTGTCGCTATGGGCTGTGGCCTTCCTGTTGTCATGTCCTCACTCATCTCTCAAGCCATTCCCGAACTGCATGATGGGGAGAATTGCCTGATCTGCGATGAAGCAGAATCCATAGCTCGTAGGTGTCTGCAACTGATGAATGATGCCGCCATTCGTTCTACCATTAGTCGAAAAGGCTACGAGATGGTTCGCCAGAACTACTCATGGGAAGAAAAATTGCAAGGATACGAGTTGATACCCCATGATTCATTGTAAACAAGACGTGAGTTCGGTATAAGAAAGTACCCTAAAAGTTGTAGGAGTGAGAAATTATTTGTACCTTTGTATATGAAAACCAAATAATAACAAATCGACAAATAAAATCATCGCTCCTATGAGCACTACAAATTTAGTGGAAATTTTTTGTTTATTCGATGAATTCTGCAAAATATTTGAGCCAGAACTGAAAAAACACCTTGTTGACATCCCGGGAAAGAAGTGCTGCAATCGTAGGAACCGCATGTCGGATGTGGAAATCATGACCATCCTTGTCCTCTTCCACACCTCCCATCACCATGACCTGAAGGCCTTCTACCTCGGTTACATCTGCTTGCACATGCGCCCGGAGTTCCCTGTCAGGCTCTCCTACAACCGTTTCGTGGAGTGTCAGGCGAAGGTTGCCCTCCACTTGCTACTCTTCTTTCAGAAATGCACCTTGGGCAAGTGCACGGGCATATCCATCATGGACTCGACTCCCCTGGTGAGCTCCCATATCAAGCGCATGCACTCACACAAGACCATGAAGGGGTGGACTGCCAATACATCAATGGCGAGAGAGTGAACACGGTCGTGGTGAGAATTGTGTATATTGCCAGAGGTGGCAGTGTCGTGTGGATTTTCAACATGTAACCGATGCTGGCGATAAAAAAATAGTGCACGACATAGATGCCATAGCTGCTTCGGGTCATGTAGGCGGCAAAGGGCGATGTCTTCTCGAAGTGTGACATGAGCTATCCCATCATCGCCAGACACATGAGTCATCCGTAGAGGCAGCAGGGAAGCCGCTTAGATACTGAGGCGTGGTGTTGATCTCGCCAAACGTGGTGACTACTAACCCGATGTCGCTTGCCTAGGCGCAAACCATCAGGGGAATCCAATACTTACCCAATGCTTCCTGCACACTGTTGAGCGAGAACACCGAGTAGCCCAACAGACTTTAGCCACGTGACGTGGTCAATGAAAGAGGAAATATTCCCCTTATTCTGCCAAATACTCTTTCATGCTTTGTTTCCAGTCGAGGTCGTAGCGGATGTCGGTGAGGTCGTCCACTTTCCATTCGCCACCTTCATAGATGAGGTTGACACGTACGGGTATTTCGCCGTAGTTGTGGAGCTTGAGCGTTACGGCTGCCTCCCAGGGTTTGTCTTCCATCAGGATTTTCTCTAAGTAGAAGTCGCTGGCGTGGAGGTTCTGGGTGTCGAAATCCTGACCCATCACCCAGTAGTCGGCATCGAAGAATCCCATCTCGTCAGGGTTCTTGTTGTCTTTCTCTATGACGGCTTTCACAGTGGCGAGCCAGTCTTGGGAGCAGAATTTCTTGTCGAGCTCATTGGATTTGGTTTGCCAGTCTTCGCTGCTGTATGCCTCACTGACTGCCTCGTAAAGTCTCTGAACGGTTTCGATGGCATATTGTCCGGCTTCTTCTACTGTTGGTTCGTACACGGAACCTGGACCGTCGAGCATATAGTCGGAGTCTTTGGGTGCTTCATTGCCACTATTGCCGTTGGTCTTGTTGCCACAGGCTGCCAACGTGATGACTGCCATAGCCATGAATATGAATGTGAGTTTCTTCATTTTGGAACGTTTGTTATTGTTTGATGTGTTAGTGATTGAAAAGGTCTGGATACCCTTGGGGCTACCCAGACCTTTCTATAGATTGTTTGTGGATTGTTTATTCTGCAGGTGCAGCTGCTGGTTGACCCTTGCCCTTGTTGGCGAGTTCAGCGAGCTTCTTCTTGCCATTGAATGCGAATACCCATACGAGGAAGCCTGCAATGACTAAGAGGATGATGCCGAGCACAGGACGATAGAAGATCCATGCGAGGGCGATGACGATGAGTGAGTAAACGATACCCACGATTGTGCAGATGATGCCCACGCCAAATGCGAAGATGCTTGAGAGGAATGGAACCACCTTGAGGAGAGTCTCGAGGAATGAGAAGAGGCTCTTGAAACCAGAGATAACCAAGAGGATGCCGACGATGCGGAGAATCCAAGTCCACATGGTGTTGCTTTCGTTCTCCTCTTCGAAGATTTCATCAATGCTCTTCTTACCCATTCTGAGGGTCTGGAACTTCTTCTTGTTAGATGCTACGAATGGCTTGAAGGTGTTGCCTTCAACCTGAGATACGACAGTCACCTTAGCAGGAACAGTCTTTTCGAAAGTGATGCGTACGTCACCAATCTCAGGAGCGTTCATGCTGCGACCGTAGTAGATGACGTTGCCAGCCTGGTGAACATAGTCGAGGTCAACCTTGTTGCCATTAGTTGCTGTCTCTGTAGTGTCAGCAAGATTTGTAACGGCATCTGCGATAACAGCGGTGTTACCCTTGATTCTTGCATATGTGTCAGCAACGCTCTTATTCATAGACTGAAGCGTCTGGAAGTTAACGTCGAGTTCAATAGGCTCTGTGGAGCTGATAGAGTGGATGAGAGACTCATTCAGCACATATGCACCGAAAGTAACTTTCTCTGCCCAAACATCCTGATCCTCAACAGTGGTCCAAGTGTAGTTCTTGCCCTGATAAGCCGGATCCTTGAAATCGGCGCTGTTGACTGGGCTGCTCACCCATTCCTGCTTGTAGGTGTAGGTGGTGGTGGTCTCCTGCTTGCCGCCGAGCTTGTCTTCGCTCTTTGACTCAGAATGTTCTACCCATTGGTAGTACTCCACCTTTCGGCTCAGGCTGATGGCATTCTCACTGATACCGAAATCAGCATCGGTCAGAACCTCGTCAGTGTTAGCCATTGCAGTAGCGCAAACGAGCTCTCCCTCGAACTCAGCGCTCTTCTTGTCGGGGTTAGGCATCTCGACGCATGCACCCTGTGCATCTTCCAGCATGTCGGCAGTCTTCACAGCGCGACCTTCATTCCACCAGAGCAGAATGGTTGCACCAATGATGATGACAAAGCCCATCAGGGTAGCCTTGAGTGAATTACCCACACGGGTACCATAACCCGTAGTTGTTTTCTCTGTGTAAGCCATAATCTTTTGCTTTTTAATGATTAGTAAATAGAAATTCTGTAAATTGTTTCAAATAATGCTGCAAAGTTACTTGTTTTTGTTAACAATTCCCAAATCTTTATGACTTTTTTGTCTTTATGTAGGGGAATTTTGTCATAAAGTGCGATGTTTTTAGTAACTTTGCACATCAAATTACGACTAAATTAACACATATGGCACTCAAAGCATTGAACGCTCGCACGGCTCCGAAGAGCCATGCACCTGAGAGAATCATCCAGTTTGGTGAGGGAAACTTCCTTCGTTGTTTTGTGGACTGGATTGTTTATAACATGAATCAGAAAACGGATTTCAACTCTTCTGTAGTGGTGGTTCAGCCTATCGAGAAGGGAATGGTGGATTGGCTCAATGGTCAGGATTGCCTCTACCACGTCAATCTGCAAGGACGTCTGAACGGTGAGAAGGTCAATTCGCTCACCCGCATCGATTGCATCAGTCGTGCTCTCAATCCTTACAGCCAGAATCAGGCATTCATGGCATTGGCAGAACAGCCCGAGATTCGTTTCGTCATCTCCAATACTACTGAGGCTGGTATCGCTTTCGACCCAGCTTGCAAGCTCGCCGATGCTCCTGCCTCTTCCTATCCTGGCAAGCTCACGCAGTTGCTCTATCGTCGTTTCAAGACTTTCAATGGCGCTGCTGATAAGGGATTGATTATCATGCCTTGTGAGCTGATTTTCCTGAACGGGCACCATCTGAAGGAGTGCATCTATCAGTACATCGAATTATGGAAGGACGACTTCGGCAGTGACTATGCTGCTTTCAAGGAGTGGTTCACGAAATATAATTATGTATGCGCCACGTTGGTGGATCGCATCGTGCCAGGTTTCCCACGTAAGGAAATTGCAGAGATCCAAGAGAAGATTTGCTATGCTGATAATCTTGTTGTGCAGGGTGAAGCATTCCACTTGTGGGTGATTGAGAAGCCTGAAAACATGGACATCGATGACCTCAAGGCTGAGTTCCCTGCTGAGAAGGCTGGTTTGAACGTGCTGATTGCCCCAAGTGAGAAGCCATACCACGAGCGTAAGGTGACGCTGTTGAATGGTCCTCATACGGTGCTTTCTCCTGTAGCTTATCTCAGCGGCATCAACATCGTGCGCGATGCCTGCAACCACGAGGTGGTGGGCAAGTACATCCACAAGGTGCAGTTCGACGAGCTCATGCAGACACTCAACCTGCCGATGGATGAACTGCAGCAGTTTGCTGGTGATGTGCTGGAGCGTTTCAACAATCCATACGTTGACCATCAGGTGACGAGCATCATGCTCAACTCCTTCCCCAAGTACGAGACACGCGACCTTCCTGGTGTGAAAGTCTATCTGCAGCGTAAAAGTGAACTTCCACAGGGTCTTGTCTTTGGACTCGCAGCCATCATCACCTACTACAAGGGTGGCACTCGTGCTGATGGTGCGCCTATCGAACCAAACGATGCTCCTGAAATCATGCAGTTGCTCAAAGACCTCTGGGCAACGGGCGACACGCAGAAGGTGGCAGAGGGAGTCCTCGCTGCAGAGAACATTTGGCACGAAGACCTAAACAAGACTGTTCCTGGTCTCACTGCGCTTGTCAAGAAAGACCTTGACCTCATTCAGGAGAAAGGTATGCTTGAAGCGGTCAAGACCATTTTGTAAGCAACGTTGTTGATATCATATATCGACCCCCATAAAGTGTCAAGCTTTACGGGGGTCGTTTTTATACTATTATAATATATGTGTTACTGAACACTGTCGCATCTGTCGGTATAGAACTTCTTGAAATCTTCCCAACGATAGTAAGGGTAGAGGTCGGAAGGAAGGGGTAGGGAAGCTTCTTCTCCATTGAGAACGCACTTGATGAGGATGTCCTGATCTGGCTTTTTGCCTTGATAGAAGATGATCTGGAGGTTGGACGCCTTGCCCATCGACCAGTTATGGTAGCAGTTCTTCACCTCGTAAGGGTCTTCGGGGTCGATGTCGGCTCCATTGATGCCCATGAGAATGGTGAGAGGACCCAAGCAGGTGTCGTGTCCGAAGCGGAGGTCGGCTATGCGCTGAGTCTTTCCACTAACCACATCGTCTGCCTTCTTGATGATGTCGCGCAAGATGGGAATCATGTCGTAGCGTGGCTCGAACACCCAAGTATAGGAACCAAGGTTCTCATGTTCCCAACGTGCAGCAATCTCTTCGTCGCTGATGATGTTACCCATCATGCCGTCGTGTCCGATGCTGGGAAGCGACGTGTAGAGGTTGATGAGGTTGCTGCCGATGTTGTTCATGTTGCCAGGCAGACCCTCAGTGCTGGTGAAGACACGTGATACAATCTTCTCGCGCAAGTTGTCTTGATATTGGAAACGCTGGCGATTTTGCTCGAAGCGTGGTCTTGATCTGGGATATTTCTTGTAGTTTGGATTCTGGCGGTCGTCGGGCTTCACACCATCCAGCACCTTGCGGGCAGACTCCATACGGATTTCAATCTTAGGATTGCATTGCGTCAGTTCCTGACAGAAAGAAGCCATGCTGAGCACGCAACGTCCTGTGAGGGAGGAGATGGCGAACACATCACCACCATTCTTGAACACCTCATTGAAATCGCTGTACATCTGACGAGCGATGTACTGGTGTTGTTCCCAACCCAGTTGGCTCAGTTCGCTCACGCTGGTTGCCAATTCCGTCTTGGCGTCCATAAATTTCTCTCTGAACGCCTCACCCTCAGCCGTCAGCTGGTTCTTGGCATGTGCCTTGGTGAGCAGCGAGTCGAGGTCGCGATAGAGCATGTCGTTCCAATAGTAACGAGAGCCGTGACGCCCATAGTGGCTGATATAGAAGGCTTTGTAACCTTTTGGAGCTTTCGTCAACGTGGTCGGCTTCATGGGGTAGGGATAGTCCTGTCCATAGGCTTTTCTCAGGTCAGCCTTCACTTGTTCGAGCGCCGGAACGCCCTGTGCCCATGTTGCGAGGGCAATTGCCCACAGAAGTAGGGCTTGGAGGATTCTTTTCATTGTGATGTGTAGTTTGAATAGGATAGTAAAATAGTAACTGATTTTTGTTCTTGGTTGAATTGTCGCCACAAAGGTAATGAATAATTTTGAGAAAGAGATACACAATGACGAAAAAAACTTCCATTCTTTTGTATTCTATCAAAATAATCGTAACTTTGCCAGCGAATACTATTTATTACCAAAATCAATATGGATATGAAAAGAAACTTGTATCGGGTGTTTGTGACCGTTGTGCTGATGGTCGTATGTTGCACCCAAATGGCCGCTCAGGGTTTCCGCAGGGAGAGTTTTCCTGAAGGCTCTTATTCCCCAGTGACGAACATCAACAGAGGTGGGTATCCGCGTGTGTTGGCTGACAACAGCGTGATGTTCCGTGTGAATGCTCCGCAGGCTCAGCTGGTGCAGATAGACCTGGGAGGCAGGAAGTATGACATGCAGAAGTCGGAGGGTGGTGCATGGACGGTAACCACCCAACCGCAAGTGCCAGGTTTCCACTACTATTCGTTGGTTGTGGATGGTGTGTCGGTGGCTGACCCTGCCAGTCAGACGTTCTATGGATGCAGCCGTTGGTCGAGTGCCATCGAAGTGAAAGAGACGGGTATGGATGTGTTTGAGGTGCAGGATGTGCCGCATGGTGAAGTGCGCACCGTCTATTATTACTCAAAGGTGGATGAGTCGTGGCGCCCATTGATGGTCTATACGCCAGCAGGCTATAATGAGAGCAAGCAGGAATACCCAGTGGTCTATATCCAACATGGAGGCGGTGAAGATCATCGCGGATGGATGGAGCAGGGCAGGACTGCCCAGATTATGGACAATCTGATTGCGGCAGGCAAGGCTGTGCCGATGATTGTGGTGAGTTCCAACAGCAATGTGCAGTCGCGCAATGGTGGCATGGGTGGCGGTTACAGCTGGCAGGGCATGCAGACGTTCCGCAGTGAGATGATTGAAAATGTGATCCCATTCGTGGAGAAGACTTATCGCGTGAAGAAAGACCGCAAGAGTCGTGCCATGTGTGGCCTCTCGATGGGTGGGGGACAATCATTCTATATTGGTCTGCGCGACCCAGAAGTGTTTGCCAATGTAGGCGTATTCTCTACAGGCATGTTCGGAGGCATCTCGGGTGCATCGAACTTTGACTTAGAAAAAGAGGTGCCAGGCATGTTGACTGACACCAATACGTTCAATAAGCAATTCGATGTATTCTTCTTGAGTTGTGGCGAACAGGATCCACGCATTGAATACACGCGCAACATCGTGAAGAAGATGCGTGAGGGTGGTGTGGAGGTGAAGTTCAACTCATACCCGGGCGATCATGAGTGGCAGGTGTGGCGCAAGTCGCTGCACGAGTTCGCTCAGTATTTATTTCGATAAGGTTTATTCATCCTCATCGGGGATGTCGTCAATGTTGTCGATATCCTCGATCTGGATGTTGTTCTCATCAAGCTCTTCCTCTTCTTCCTCTTCCTCCACTTCACCATCGAGCTGCTTGAGTTCCTCATCGTTCATATCTTCTTCTTCCTCTTCTTCCACCTCGTCCAACATCTCGTCGTCGTTCTCATCGAAATCGTCTTCGATGTCTTCCTCTTCATGGTGCTTGCGACGGCGGCGGCGACCATCATCTTCATCATCAATGCTGTAGTCAATGTGGACCTTCTCCACCTTGGGCTTGGGTTTCATGAAAATGCCTTCAATCCAGCCACCACGATCGAGTTCGAGAACTTCGTAACCATCATCCTTACGACGGTCGATGATGCCTCCTGGCTTGCGCATGGTGAGTTCAGGCATAACTGTGCAATCGACGAAAAAGGCAGACTCGATGATGTCCTGAATGGCGAGGGGGAGTCCTTTCCAACCAGTACCCATATTGTGAGCAATGAGGTCGAGCACTTCCCATGTCTCGAGGTGCTGGATGTTCTCGAGCGTGATGTCAGTTACCTTCTTGATGGGGTGCTTGCGGATGGCGATAGCGTTGTTACCGTCAGCATCAGGGGTAGAATAGACCTCATACCCCATATTTTCGAGCTGGTTCACTTTGTCATTGTCATCCCTTTTCAGATATTGGATGTCGAACACGGTCTTGATGATGTTCAGATAATGCTTTTCATTGGCGGAGAAGTCGTCCTTCTTCTTCTTGGCATTGATGATCATCTGACTCAGTTCGACTGGAGTCACAGTCCAAACATTGCTCTTGTCTAAGTCGTCAAGCGAGAATTTCGTCTTTTGCTTCATTGTGTTGATGATAATAATGTGAAATTTGGGTGCAAAGGTAATACTTTTTAATTGAAAATGGAAAATTGGGAATTGAAATTTCATCATTTTACTGTATTCTTGGTGGCTATCTTTAAACTTTTGTGTAACTTTGCTATCCTTTTAAGAAAAGGGAAAAAGATACACAAAAGTTTATATGTCTCAACAAGTAAGTATTTTAAGGTATGGAGCCTGCCTGCGTCGTATGTGGCGTGTGGCGGCTGTTTGTTTGTTGTGCGTTATGCCGATGTGGGTAATGGCGCAGGGTGTGAATGAGGTGTCGGCTACGGATGTGCAGACGAAGGGCATTGTCTCGTATGTGCAGCACGTGATGGGCTTCAACAGGGCTGTGCCGCAGGAGAAGGTGTATATGCACTTTGACAATACAGGCTATTTTGAAGGGGAAACGATTTGGTTCAAGGCGTATGTGACGCGTGCTGACAATGGACGTCCGACAGACTTGAGCAAGGTGTTGTATGTGGAACTGCTGAATCCGAGTGGAGATGTGGTCAAGACACAGAAATATTATATCAATGAGGAGGGGCAAGCACATGGTGACGTGAAGGTCGATTCATTGTTCGGCACAGGTTTCTATGAGGTGCGTGCATATACACGTTATATGACGAACTGGGGTGTGAACGCTGTGTTCTCAAGAGTATTCCCTGTGTTCAAGACGCCAGCTAAGGAGGGTGACTATACGGATTTGACCATTGACACGCGTTTGTATCAGGAGCGCAATCCCAACAATCGTGACCAGCAGGACTCACTCTACATGAAGGCTGTGAAGGAGGGCATCTATTCAGACAATGAGGCGAAGACGGTGAGTGTGCAGTTCTATCCAGAGGGAGGTGATATGGTGCAAGGGAAAAAATGTCATGTGGCGATGCTGTCAGTAACAGATGATGGACGTCCTTATCGTGGAGAAGGTTTTGTGGTGAACAAGCAGGGCGATGTGTTGGCGACAGTGCAGACGGACACGTTGGGTAGGGGAGAATTTACGGTCATTCCAGATGCATCGGGACTGTCGATGAAGATGATGAACGGAAAGAATAAGGAACAGGTCTATGCGTTGCCTGCAGCACGACGTGAAGGATGTGCGCTGACGCTGGATGTGGTGAGTGACGATGTACTGGCAACGCTGCAATGCACGGGTGGCGTGTGTGGCGAACTGATTGGCTATGCATTGATGAACAACGGTAATATTTATTATTGTGATACTTTGGTGGCATCACCGCTGATTGAGTTGGAACTGAATCGTGAGCAGATGAAGGAGGGAGTGAACCAAATGACGGTGTTCAACAGCAATGGACAGGTGTTGGCAGACCGCTTGTTCTTCATCTGTCCGAAGCCATCGGTAACAGACAGTATTTCATTTACGGCTGAATCTGCGTGGTTAAAACCTTGTGGAAAGGTGACGTTGAATGTACAGACCTTGCCCAACGCGATGTTCTCCTTCTCTGCGATGGATGCGATGGCGATGCCAGGTGAAAAGCGCGGCAATTTGAAGACGTGGATGTTGTTGAGCTCAGAGGTGAGGGGATATATCGACCATGTGGATTACTATTTCGAATCAGATGACCAGGAGCACCGCAAAGCATCGGACATGCTGATGCTGACGCAAGGATGGAGACGCTACAACTGGGAAGAGATGGCTGGTCTCACCCCCAGAGAGAAGTTGCAGCCAGTGGAAGACAAGTTTTATGTGTTTGGCAAACTGAACGAATATCGCAAGCGTAATCCTGTTAACGATGTGGATTTGGAACTGATTCTCTATAATCAGTACGGACAGAGTCTGACGGGTAACACGAAGACAGACAAAGATGGTAATTATGTGTTTGGATTGCCGTTTATGGATGGTGAGTGGAAGATGTTCTTCTATACCCGTATCAATGACAAGAAGAAGACGTTCCGCGTGGGAGTGGACAGGCAGATTTCACCTACACCACGCTATATCAGTCCTGTGGAGGCCAGTGTGAAGATGCCTAAGGGACCGAACATGTTTGTGCATAGCGAAAACGAGCCTGTGCCAGAAGGTGAGGAATTCATCCCTATCACACAGAAGAACATCGTGTTGCAAAATGTGACGGTGAAGGCGAAACGTCGTTATTTCACGAATGATGACTTCAAGTTCAAGAACGAGAACTATGCTCGCAAGTGGGCATCCTTGTATTATGATATTGACCGTGAACTGGATAATATTCGTGACCGAGGCGAAGAAGAACCCACCATATTTGAACTCTTGGCAAAGAAGAACGCCATGTTCAACAACCCTGAGTGCATCGACTTGCCGATAGTAGGAGGAGATCCAGATACGACTGGATGGGCTGACTGGTATGGTCACATGTCATACGGTCATCAGCCTATTGAGTGGATCGTGGACAATGGTGAAACGATGAATGCTGGTGCTATCACCTCGGAGACAAGTGCAGCGGGTGACACGTTCTTCCCGATGTGGCTGGATGAAATCAAGAGTGTTTACATCGCACCTTACGACCCCGATTACGACAGTCGCGCAGCTGCCCGTGGAGCTTTAGGTGAAACGCCAGGAGAGGTAGGGGATGACAAGAGCAACCACGTGAAGATTTATCTCTATCTGCACCATCGCTTCACGACGGAGAGCAACAAGGGCATCCGACGTACCTATTTCCAAGGGTTCAATGAAATATCCACGTTCCAGATGGAGGATTATAATGTCATTCCACCTATGGCGGATTTCCGACGCACCATATATTGGGCACCTGAAGTGAAGGCTGACGAGGAGGGCAAGGCAAAGATTGAGTTCTTCAACAACTCCACTTGTGAGGAAATGTACATCAGTGCGGAGGGTATGACGCCAGAAGGCAAATTTGTGTTGAAGGATTAGTGTTAAAAAGAACAAAAAACTCGGCGATGCTTGGGCTTGTTACAATTATTTTGCCTAACTTTGTCGAAACTTTCTGAGTTAGCTAAGAAATATTCAAACACTCAACAATATTTTACACATGAAAGAACTCGCATTGAAGTATGGCTGCAACCCTAATCAGAAGCCATCACGCGTCTATATGGAGGAGGGCGAACTCCCTATCGAAGTGCTTAACGGTCGTCCAGGTTACATCAATTTGCTTGATGCCTTCAATAGCTGGCAGTTGGTCAAGGAACTGAAGGCGGCTACAGGTATGCCATCGGCTGCTTCGTTCAAGCATGTTAGCCCAGCTGGTGCAGCTGTAGGTGCTCCATTGAGTGACACGCTGAAGAAGATTTACTTTGTGGATGACGTGAAGATTCCACTTACTCCGATTGCTACAGCTTATGCACGTGCTCGTGGTGCTGACCGCATGTCGTCATTTGGTGATTTCATCGCGCTCTCTGACACTTGTGATGAGGCTACAGCTACTCTTATCAAGCGTGAGGTGAGTGATGGTATCATTGCTCCTGATTATACACCAGAGGCATTGGAGATTCTTCGTGCTAAGCGCAATGGCACTTATTGCGTCATCAAGATGGATCCAAATTATACCCCTGCACCCATCGAACGCAAGCAGGTGTTTGGTATTACATTTGAGCAGGGTCGCAATGAGATTGACCTGACGGGTGACAACCTCTTCGAGAACATACCAACTGACAACAAGGACATTCCTGCTGATGCAAAGCGAGACCTCAAGATTGCACTCATCACACTGAAATACACGCAGTCGAACTCTGTCTGCTATGTGAAAGACGGACAGGCTATTGGCATTGGAGCTGGTCAGCAGAGCCGTATCCATTGTACTCGTTTGGCTGGTAACAAAGCTGACATCTGGTGGTTGCGTCAATGTCCAAAGGTGTTGGCATTGCCATTCAAGAGCGACATTCGTCGTGCTGACCGCGACAACACCATTGATGTGTATATTGGCGATGAATACGAGGATGTACTGCGTGAAGGCACTTGGCAGAACTTCTTCACTGAAAAGCCTGAGCCTCTCACGATGGAAGAGAAGAAAGCATGGTTGGCGCAGAATACGAATGTGTGTCTGGGTTCTGATGCGTTCTTCCCATTTGGTGACAACATCGAACGTGCCCACAAGAGTGGTGTGCAGTACATTGCTCAGGCTGGTGGTTCCGTGCGTGATGACAATGTCATTGAGACCTGCAACAAGTACGGTATCGCTATGGCATTTACAGGCATCCGCCTCTTCCATCATTAATAATTGTCAATTATCCATTTTCAATTCTCAATTATCTAAGTGGCTTCAGATAACGAAATCCAGTATGCCATCATGAATGGCATCAACTTTGGTAAGGCGAAGAGCGAGAAGAAGGAAGACCCCAACAAGGTGAAGACTAAAGCTCGAAAAAAGGCCTATCAGACAGGTTCCCATAAGTCGGGTGCGGCTAAGCATAAGGCAGAGATACGCCAACGTGTGAAGAACCGCGCCTCCCAACGCAAAGGTTAGATGATACGGCGTTGGCTCATTCTTCTATGTGTACTGCTCAGCATCATGGCTTGTGACTCCAATAAGTCGCAAGGTGAGGCTGGGCGGTCTCCGTTTAAGACCAATGCCAACGACGCCCCTCCACATTTTGATTTGCCCGACATCCAGCAGAATGGCGAACTCATTGTGCTCACGCTTTATGGTCCTGAAAGTTACTTCGAATTTCGAGGTGAAGACTTTGGTGTGCAGTTCATGATTGCTCGTGAGTACGCTAAGAGTATTGGCGTAAGTGTTCGTGTGGATGTGTCTCGTAATCAACATGATCTGATTGAGAAACTTCAGCATGGAGAGGGAGACTTCATTGCCTGTCAGGTGACTCAGGCAGACTCCCTTGCTGCCTTTCTGGATTACGTGGGTGAACAGGAGATGTTTACCTTCATGGATAGTCTTTCCCAACAACGTAAAGACGAGTCGCTACGTCCCAAAGCTCATGCTGCGTGGGCTGTTCGTAAGGATTCTCCCCAGTTGTCAGCTTCCCTGTCACAATGGATGACAGCCCACCAGAAGGACTTCTTTGATTACACCACCATCCGCATCAAGTCGAGCAGTGGACGCACGTATGTTCCCCGTCGTAAAGTGTCTTCTCCTATCCTTAATGCTTCTCGTGGTCAGATTTCACTCTACGACGACCTCTTCAAGAAGTATGCCATTTCGTGTGGCTGGGATTGGCGTCTGATGGCAGCACAGGCTTATCAGGAGTCTGCTTTCGATCCACAGGCTGTGTCTTATATGGGTGCAATGGGCTTGATGCAGCTGATGCCTGGTACAGCACGTGATGTGGGTGTGTCCCAAGCTGATGTGTTTGTGCCAGAGAGCAATGTGCGTGGTGCTTCCAAGCTCATTACCAAACTGAATACCCACTATTCCAGCATTAGTAACTCTGACGAGCGCATCAACTTCATCTTGGCTGCCTACAATGCCGGACCTGGTCATGTGGACGATGCCCGTGCTTTAGCTCAGAAATACGGAAAGAATCCCAACGTGTGGCTCGGCAATGTTGATGCTTTTGTGCTCAAGATGAGCGATGCTCAGTATTATAATCAGTCAGAGGTTAAGTACGGCTACTTCCGTGGCAGTGAGACCTACGACTACGTCAACAGTATCCGAGCCCGTTGGAGTGAATACAAAAAGAAAATCAAACATTAAGGCATCAATAAATATAAAAACCCAAAAAGAAAAGCACACATTATTTGCATATGTCAATGCTTTGATGTAATTTTGCAAAAATTATTCACTAAACAAGGGAAACTATGAAAAAGATCTTATTCGTGATGGCAGCCGTGATTGCAATGATGGCATGCAACAATAAGCAAGCGGACACTCCGGCAACGGGGGGTGACGAGGTTAATAACGAAGTCGTGGAAAACGACACAACCAGTCAGGAAATGAAAGAAGCTAACATGCAGGAAGTTCAGGCGTTTCTGAAGGAGTGCAATGCATTCTTCATCGCCACTGCCGATGGTGACCAGCCTCATGTGCGTCCCTTCGGTGTTTCAGAGATTATTGATGGCCGTCTCTACATTATGACGGGCAAGGTGAAGGACGTTTATAAGCAGATGGCTGCGAACGGAAAGTTTGAGATTTGCGCCCTGAAGCCTTCGGGTAGCGAGTGGATCCGTGTTAGTGGCACGCTGGTGAACGACGAAACGCTCAGTGTGAAGGAAGAGTTCCTGAATCGCAACGAGGGCTTGAAGTCGATGTATAAGGCTGATGATGACAACATGGCTGTGCTCTACATTACGAACGGCACTGCCCGCTTCTGCTCATTTGCGGGACCAGAACGTAAGGTACGCTTTTAAGGACTAAATAATGAAACTATGATAGTATATCCTAATGCAAAGATAAACATCGGCCTAAACGTTGTAGAGAAACGCCCAGACGGCTACCATAATCTGGAGACGGTGTTTTATCCGATTGGTTTGCAGGACATCTTGGAGATCCAGGAAATAGATTCGGATGTGCCTGCGTGTGGCTATCGCCTCAAGGTGACGGGCACAGTATTGGATGGCTCGCCAGAGGACAATCTGGTGGTGAGGGCGCTGAAGTTGTTGAAGCGAGATTTTGATTTGCCTCCTGTGAGCATAGGATTGTATAAGCATATCCCGACAGGTGCAGGCTTGGGTGGTGGTTCTGCTGATGCGGCTTTCACGGTGAAGACGCTGAACGAGCGTTTCAAATTGGGACTGACCATAGAGCAGATGGAGAACTATTGTTCTCAGCTGGGTGCAGATTGTCCTTTCTTCATCCAGAACAAGCCTGTGTTTGCGACGGGTATTGGCAATGTGTTCCATCCTGTTGAATTGAACCTGAAGTATAAGCAGTTGGTGTTGGTGAAGCCTGACATCTTTGTCTCGACGAAGGATGCTTATGCGAAGGTGAAGGTGCAGCATCCCAAGAAGCAGTTGCCTGAACTCCTTGCTCAGCCCATCGAGACGTGGAAGGATACGGTGGTGAATGATTTTGAGACGAGCGTGTTCTCGAAATATCCTGAGATTGCTGCCATCAAGGATCAGATGTATGATCTTGGTGCCGTATATGCCAGCATGTCGGGCAGTGGTTCGAGTGTGTTTGGCATCTTTGAAGACCCTGTAGAGAACATCGACGAAAAGTTCAGCGGGATGTTCTGCCGTCAACGGGAATTGTAAAACAAAAGGGATGAACTCAAACGGGTTCATCCCTTTTATATTGTGGTTCATCCTTTTTAATCGTAGAAGTTCCAACTCAAGCCGAAACGGATGCTGGCCGGATTCATTGGGTAGTTAGGTAACCAGAAGTAACGGCCGTCGGACTGATTGAAGTGGTGGTACATCACGTAGAAGCGCGTACGTTTCAAATCGAAATTGGCATAAACGGAGAGAAGTGGGTAATTGCCCACTTTTTCTTTTTTCAGCGTGTTCTGATTCATGAACATGCCGATGACGGGTGAATAGTCTGGCACGTTGTATTCTGTGAAATACTTCATGTCGGCACCAAACTCTGTTTTGAGCACCTTGGCAATCTTAAAACGCAGGTAGAGGTTGGTGTAGAGCGATACGACAGGAAGGGGCAAAACATCCGAATGACTGCAAGTCTGGTAAGTGATGTCGTTTTCCCAATGCAGGATGCCCAGCTTGAAGTATTGGCGCAGATTGGCGCTAACCACCTGGATGTTGTCGCTGCACTGCATGGGGGAGACGTTGTTGCTCACCACAGAATTGCCGTCAGAAGTGGGCAATGCGATGCCTGTGTTCTGGAAGTAGCAGAAATTCTTGATATTCTCTACGCCCACCGTGATTTTGGTGTTGGTATGGGGAATGTCGATGATACCCTCGATACGCTCTCTGAACTCGTTGTCCATGTTCTTGTCCCACCATGCGTGCTTGCCGTGATAATGGTCGAAGTAGAAACTTGGAGCAATGTTCTTGACATAAGCGTTGAGTGCCACTTGGGCTGTGTCGCCCAACAATGGGATGTTGACTTCGGCATGACCATTCACATCAAACTGACCGATGTCTTCACCAGCCACCACAAACTCTCCATCGAGATTGTAATGGACGGTCGTTCCTTGCGTACGGATAATCTGTCCTCCGACCAGCACGTTGTGCTCTTTGTAGTATTGCTTGCCGATAATGCCCGTTGTGTTGGTGTATAAGCCTCCATAACGGGTCGTATCTGGCAACATGAATCGGTTGTATTCATAACCTACATAGGCATTCAAACCAAACAATGCCCATTTGTTGAAACCCTCGCACAAGGACAGTCCCACCAAATTCTTGATATAGAAATGCTTGGTGTAGTCTTGCGTAGAATCGCCAGGCAGATAGGTGTAGGAATGGTAGTTCTCCGTCTCTTTGTAGGCACGATTGTTGCGCATCATGTTCTGGAGCTTCACCGAATGGAATATCTTGCTGACAGGCACGAACACCTCTTTGGTGGTGACGGAATCCACTTCTTCTTCGCGATAGAAACCTATGTTGTAATGATGGTTGAAGAAAACGAGGTCGTGCTCCTGACGGTTCCAAGTCTGTGAGAGCACCGTCGGAATGTCGTTGGAGGTGAACTCCCTTGCCATGTTTTCAGGATTGGTGATGTAGCCCTCGTCCTCGATACCACCATTCTCGGCCGTCTTCATGAAGTTATGTTGGTAGTAGAAGTGGAAGTTGTATTTATCGGCGATGTAGGAAGCCCATGCCGAAGCGTTCATGTAAGAGGTGGATTGCGTGTCGTAATAGCCACGACCGTAGATGTAGTCAAAGATACCACCAAAATTGAATTTCTTCCCTGCGTTGTTGGTGTAGGTGGCCTTGACGTGGTCTGAACCCGTGTTCTTCGAACCGTTCCAGTTGTAGGTCACATTCATGAAGGGCGACTTCGTGTTGTAAAAACGGAAATGCTCTGTATCGACGAAGAACATGTCGAAGGGGGCAGTAAACATGAAGTCGGGTGTGATGGGACGTTCCATGAAGATACGCGACTGGCGAGGCGAACCGACATTACCCAACGAGTTGTAATGTCCTTCGATGCCTTCGGGCAGGTCGGTGTTCATGAACATGTGGTGAAGGGTGTCAACATACGTGTCAGTCATGTTGCCATATGTCTCATCCACTGTCCAGGCCCTTATGTCAGTAGGAACAATTTTCTTTTTCTTCTTGGTCTCAGCAGAGTCGGGGCGTGCATCCATCGACATATCAGAGTTCGTTTCCAACTCTGAAATGATACGTTGTGCACGGCTTGACGGAACAAGGAGTGTAAAGAATATGAATATGAGTAAATATCTTGAAATCAAATCTTTAACGGTTAAAACATGAATCGTAGATAGAATTCAACCAACTTCAGTGCAATAGCGCCAAAACCGATGCTGAAGAAGAGCACGCGCTGCTCGGGCAGAGCAAAGTAAATCACGATGGCAGCCACAAAGCCGATCATGAAAACCCAATTCAGCACCCTACGGATAGTCTCCACGTTGTGGGTGGAAGACTTGCCTTTGTGCCATTTTTTGCGGCTCTTGTTTTTGCTCTCCGCAACGGCCTCTGCGATGATTTTATCGACGTCTTCCTGATTCATTATTGATTGATGGCTTCAGAGATTTCTTTCTTCAGTTCGTTCACAAGGTCGATGGTCTTGATGCGGAACTTGCCATTGATGCGTTTTAGGGCACCCTTCTTGTTCAGGCAATAGGAGTCTGTAATCCATTCTTCTGCTGTCATACGGATGAACTCGCTTTCGCCCTGATCCACATTGAAGGAGAGCGTGTGCAATTGGAACTCCACTTTACCGTCGCTGACATTCAGGTCGAGCAAATAGAAAGCTTGTGTGTAGCTCTTGACGAGTGGCTTCACAGAGAAAATCAGTTCCTCAGCACCTTGACATTCAATATAACCGCTCTGCTTGTTGGCTTCTTTCACCTTCGAGTATTCGATGTTCTTGAAAAAGTTGGCGTCTCTGTAGTCTTCGCCCATCATGCTGTTAGGGGCATATCGGAGACTTGCCCATTGTGCCACCTTGTTGAAAATGTCTTCCTTCTTCTTGCCTGGTGCAGCGATGACATCCTTGAACACGACCTTGCCTGCCTCCTCTGGAATGGCTCCTTTGGCAGTATATACGGACATGTCAGACTTTCCTTTGGGCGCTTTCCGACTGATAAGACCTTCACGTTGAGCTTGCATCATCAAGGGGAGTGCCACTGCGATGAGGGCAATGATAATCTTCTTCATTTGACTATGATTTTAGATGTTATTGTCTGTTTTTTTCCGATTCTTGGGCAGAGGGAAGTTCGCAACTGCCCATAATCGTTTGCAAAGTTAATGCTTTTACATCTTTTGGTCAAATAATTATTTCTAAATATTCTAAAATCGTTTGATAAAACGAGGTAGAAGACATAAAGAAACAAAAAGGAGGCGTCCAGCGGACGTCTCCTCGACATGTTTCACTCTATTTATCTTGTTGTTATACAAGTCTGTTTATTTTCTGTTATTGTTGTTATTGTTGGGTGCTCCGTTCCAACGTGGCATTGTCCATCTGCTAGGGGTGGTGTTTCTTCCTGGTTGGAACTGATTGAGAGCCTCTACTTGGAATCGAGCCAGTGCTACTCTTACAGCGTAAATCTTTTTCCAAGAAAGCACGGTGTGGAATTTCTTATAATAAGTCTGCTCCACTTTTCGACTCTCTATCTCGAGACTCGTCACCCGCATGACCATTTGCTCGTAGTCTTCTTCGCTGATGTTCGTGTTTCTGAATGCCTTCATCATGATTTCCCTCTGCTGTCTCCCCAACTGACGTTGTTTGTTCTGCATCTCGTTGAGAAGTGGGAAGAACTTTGCCGATTCTGCTTCAGTCAGGTGCGCCTCACGTGCCACGAACTCGTTCATGTGTTTCGTGTACAATGCAGGGTCGAATTCAGCTCTTGGGTTTTGAATCCTGCCAAAGCCTTGGTTCTGTGCATTCACGCAGAAGCATACCAGCAAAGTTGTGATGAATAGAGCAATTCTCTTCATGAGTGATGTGTGTTGAGTGTTTCTGTCATTCAATGCTTTTTATTCCCCAAAATCTTCTGAAGCCAGATAATAGTAAACATCTACATTGTCCACCATCGTGTAGTTCATCAAGTCCTCGTTGTAGTTGTCAGGTGTGTACACTGCTGTGACCTCAGCCTTCTGCTGTTCCACAGGTGTGGAAGACGGCATTGGAATGAACTTCAATGCAACGGTGGCAATGAGGACGAGCGATGCCGCGATGGACATGGTGCTAATCCACAGGTTACGACGACGGTTCTTGTGAATGCTGAAGAGTTGGGCACTTTGTGCCGGAGCCTCTTCTTTCTTTTCAGGAACCTCTTGCTCGACGGAATCTATCTGCTCCATGATACGAGCAGTCAGATTGTCGAAATATTCGTCAGACACCTTGAATGGGTATCTGCCGCCCTCTGGGGCGAATATTCGGTTGTTCTTTGTACTCATAATCATACTAATTTTTTTGTTTAGTTATCTTTGTGACTATTTTTCTTTAGAAAGGTTTAATTGTATATGTGATTTTTTTATTCTTTTGATTTGATGAAATTGGTGATTTTCTCCACCGCGATGTGGTAGGAGGCTTTCAAGGCGCCCACACTCGTGCCGACAAGGTCGGAAATCTCTTCGTATTTCTTGTCCTCGAAGTACTTCATGCAGAATACCTGCCGCTGTTTGGCTGGTAGGGTGGAGACTGCCTGCATCAGCAGTTCCTGCGTATTGTCGCCGTCGAAGTACTCGTCTGCCACAAAGCTTGCCTGTTCCACAAAGTCTTCATCGTCAATCGAGGTCATCTGTTTCCGTTGTTTCAAAAACGTGAGTGACTCGTTGTATGCTATCCTGTACAGCCAAGTGAAAATGGCTGAATCGCCCTTGAAATTCTCCAGTCCTTTCCAGGCCTTGATGAACGTGTTTTGCAGCACATCGTCAGTGTCGTCATGATTCTGCATCATGTAATGGATCTTCCAATAGAGCTGGCGCGAATAGACGTTGACAATCTCTTCGAAAGCCCGACGCCTGCTCTGCGGGTCTTGAATCCTCTTCAGTATGTCTTGTTCATCTATCTTTGCCATCTCGGATGCGTTGCTGTGCCGCTTTGACAAGTCTGGTTTTAGGATTGTTTTGGAATGAAAAAAGTGAAAGTCCCTCAATCCATGCGGAAAAGACAAACTTTCACTTTCTATGATGAATGTATTAACCCTTTCTCAGTGAGGGGAGTTTTTTTAGTGCAGGTAAATCTTGCGAGTGAACTTGCCAATCTTGACGATGTAAAATCCACGCTGCATTTGACCCAGTTCAAAGGCCTTCGACGCACTGTCGATATTCTGTGTATAGACCTTGTCGCCTGTGATGCTATAGATTTCCAGCACCTGTCCTTCCGCATTTTTCACACGGATAGTCGAACCACTCACAGCAATGCTGATCTGGTTCTGCTCCATCTCTATCTGGCTGTTCTGCATCTCTTCCGTCTCTGCCAACATCGTAGCCGGCATTGAGGACAGGCATACCATCAATAGAAGGACTTTTGATATTTTAAGTACAGACTTTACCATGCACAATACGTTTTATGATGCAAATATAGAGCCTTTTTTTGTTACTACCAAATTTTTTTTCAAAAAAATCACACTTTAACACAATAATTATAAAAAATGGCTGACATAAATGCCAGCCATTCTATTATATATATAAATAATGTGTAAATGCCTTTTTAGAAGAACTTATAACGGTTGTCCTTCACACTCGCCTTCAAATAGAGTGAATTGATGATGGTGCTTGACACGTTGCGGAAGTTGTTCATGCCGATGGATGCCTCCTCGTTCTTCGCGTCGAACTTCTCGGCAGTCTTGGTCTTGTTGATCACCTGAAGCATGTACACACCGTTGTTACCCTTCACAGGACCTGCGAACGCACCCTTGGCGGTCTTGGTGGCCAAAGCGCTTACAAGTGGCTCAGATGCACCCGTAGAAGCGATGAATGCAGGTGCGCTGAATGATACGTGCTTGATGGTGTCAACAACGACATCCTTCAGCTTCTGTGCCTCAGCCATGCTCTTCACGTTCTTGGCAGATTCGTATATCTTGGCAATTTTCTTCTCGTTCTTCACCACTTCGGTCAAGTCGTCCTTCAGCTTCTCCTGTGAGCGGTACCCCTCCTTGTTGATGCCTGTCAAGGCAACCAACAGAAGGTGGTCGTTGCTGCCACATTCATAGAGTGGAGAGATGTCGCCCACTTTTGCCTCGTCAAACACCCACTTCAAAGCGTCGCGAGTGGCGCGGATGCCTGCGATGCCGTGAGCAGCTGTAGTCACATCGTTGAGAGGACGAACTGTGTAGCCGTTCTTGGCAGCGTTAGCCTCGATCTTTTCTAATGTTGTGTTCTCAGCCACGAATGAAGAGAACTTGTTGTATTCTTTGCTGTAAGTATCATCAGAGAACTTCAATTCCTTCACGATAGCTGCTACATTGTACTTAGTCACAGGGTTAGCAGTCTTGATCACCTGCAGGATGATGGTAGAGCCGTTTTCCAATTTCACTTTCTTTGTCTCACCAGCGTTCATGCCGAAGATGGTGTTGATGTAGAGCGCATTGTCTGCGTCGAGCGATGCACTCTGATACTGTGCAGTAGCAATCCAAGAAGAGTCACCTTCCTGATTGTACTTCTTGGCGATGTCCTTGAACTGAGCGCCGCTGTTGAGAGCAGTCATGATGCTGTCAGCCTTCTTGGCAATGTCAGCCTCGTCCTTACCAATCACGCCCAACTGACGGAACAATACAGAGTCAGCCTGAGTGGTCTTGCCCAGCAACTTATAAGTATAATAAGTGTTGGTCATCGGGTCGAATGCAGGAGCCTTCACGGAGCCTACTGCTGTAGAATCAAGAACAGAAGAGATCATGCTTGGGAAAGCATCCTTCAGCTTGTACACGTCAGAGTAGGGGAGCAGTGAAGTTGCCTGACGTACGGCATTGCCAGCTGTTGCATTGCTGGTGGCAGCTGTCAGTTTCGAAGCAGCTTCTGCAATCTCAGCCTCTGCAGCCTTCTTGTCTGCATCGCTTGCCACAACAGGCACGTCAATGATCTTCACGTCGCGTGTCTCGATGTACTGCTGATACTGCTCCTTGTCTTCGTTATATTTAGCTGTCAGCTCTTCGTCAGTCACCTTTACGTCGTCATCCTTCACTGAAGTTGCAGGGATGGCTGCAAGCAGGATGTCTGATTCCTCAGCACGGCTGTCGAAAGCCAACTTAGCCTCCACAGGGTTGGAGAGGAAGCACTGAGAGAGTAATACCTGGTACTTCTGGGTGAGCAACTGGTCACGAATCTGACGCTGTGCAAACAGGTAGTACTTGTAAATCTTCTCGTAAGCCTCTGGAATCTGAGTGCCAGCGTCCTTCAACTTCTTGTATTCGTTGAGGAAAGTGTTCACAGTTGCGTAGTCATAACGACCCGTCTGCTGATTCATGAACACAGGCACCTGAAGCATTTGACTGTAGCCAGTCTTCACGACATCGGAGATTTCAGCGTCGCTCACAGCGAGACCCAATTCTTCGCACTGCTTCTGAATGAGCTGCTGCTGTACGTAAGTCTGCCAAGCCTCATCCTTGATGCGGTTCAGCTCGTCCTCGCTGAAGGAACTCTTCTGCTGAGCAATTTCGTAGTAAGTCTGCATGTCGTCCATCAGTTTCTGGTATTCCTGGATAGAGATGGACTTGCCGTCCACTTCGCCGACCTGCTGGCTTGATTTCTGGAAGAGGCTCTCAAGGCCTCTGAATAAGTCGCCGGCGACGAAGAGGAACAACGCCACCGCAATGATGGTCACAAGGAGCACGCCCTTGCTTCTGATTTTTTGTAATGCTGCCATTTTTTTATTGTTTTTATTGATTATATATCTTGTTTTTAAGTGGTTCTGCTCCTCCGCCAGCCTTCTCATACGCTCGCGAATTCGCAAAATCATGCAAAATTACGAAAAATTTCTCACTCGAACACGCACTTGCTTGAGAAATTTTCAAATTACCCCGCTTTTTTCAAGAAAACACCCTCCTTTTCATCGAATGTCCACAAATCCCAAAACATTTTCACCCTCGCAAAATACTCACGCACATACGTCATGATGGCCAATTCAGAGACGGGACTTGTCGCATTGAAAGCTTGAAGACCTTCCACATCCAACCCCAAATGTTCTGCCTGATACAAAGCACGCTCGTTGTGAAATCGCTGGGAGATGATCGTAAAACTCTTGAATCCATACACTTGGTTCGCGTTAATCACTGAATAGATGGTTCTGAATCCCTTCCCATCCAAAATGATATCTTCTGCAGAAACACCCCTTGCCACCAATGAATCCCTCATGCATTCAGGCTCATTGATACCATCCAAACTGTTCTCGTCACCGCTAATCAGGATTTTCCCGATCTTCCCCTTCTTATACAATTCTTCAGCCGCATCGATACGATATTTGAAGAACAAGTTCCGTCGATTCCCGATCCGTGTCTGAGGCGTTGTACCCAACAAGAGTCCCACCTCACGATATTGAACACAATCAATATCATCACAAGTCTTCCCTGATGCATTACTTGTGACAATTTGATTGCATGTCCATAAAACAGCAAGGATCACAATGAAAGAGATACAGAGTCCCCAAACAACTATCTTTTTTGTTCTTTTCATTTTGCAAAATTACACCAAAACATTGACTTGTACAAATTTTTCTGTTTTTTTATTTTTTTCTTTCTGCCTTTCATGCCCCCAACGGGAATCCCCTATACCTTTATCCTTTCACAATCAACCTGTTGCAAAAGGTTTAAATCCGCATCCCTATATCTGTTATAGGAAAACCCCTACCGTTTGGGGATTTTCAGTTTGAAACGCCTGTCAAAAGTCCGTAACTTTGCATCGTCAACCAACAAAAAGGTTATTGGTTAAAGGTTAAAGGT
>CADCIO010000004.1 GCA_902801475.1 uncultured Bacteroidales bacterium | reverse complement strand
TAATTTCCCTGCAAGGGAGCTGTTTTATAACATCACCGCTTTGCGGTAGATTACACGAATTACGCAGATTTTTCTGTTAGGTAGGTTGTTCCAATAAGTTAAAGAGCACCGTCGCCCAGCGCGTGGGCTGGTTGACGATGCAAAGTTCGCATCCGATTATCCGATTGACAAAAACAAAAAAATCCGATTCTTCAATCGGATGGCAAAACACAACTTAAGTAGTTGAATGATAGAGAAAAAGAAAAAAATCAAAAAAAATCCGACTGACTTCCTCGAAAAAGTCAATCGGATGTTTTCAATCGGATGATGCACCTTGCACATACCCGACAATCCAGTCAGCATAGGGCTGTTTCTTGCCCATACCCAGATACTTGGCGAGTGTGGCAGGATTCTCGCCATCCATATCCAGCAGCTTGGCAATCTGATTGTAGCTGCCCCTCAGCACCCCCGCATCCTTCAGACCTCCAACGAGCATGCACTTCAGGGTGAGCCGTTTGTCCCTGACAGCCCAATCACGGGCAATCTGCTCTCCCCATTCGGAATGCAGCAACGCCTCCACAAACTGCTCCGTCCATTGGGAGGTGTAGCTTTCCTCATCTGCCGTCAACACCGAGAACCAATCCTCTGCCAACAGCAATTTCAGATGTTTGGATGGGGCAAAGAAATTCAGCTGCTCCACCTCAAGCGACCCGCTCGCGGCAGACTCCTGCTGGGCTGTACGCAAACGCCGATACTCCTCCTGCGCCAGCTCCACTTTGTACATGTAGGTCAAGAAATTCGTGCGGTCTGCCTTTGCGTTCGCCTCATGACGACAGGCATAGAAATGGGCACCCACCCGTGCCGGATTGGCCACCAGACACCCATCCTTGAAATCCGTCAGTTTCCGCAAGGCTGCATAATGATGGAAGACCGTCTTCGTGATCTTCGGATTGTCATCTATCTGGTCGAAATCCACTTCACCCTGATAACGCTTCGCACGTTGGATGTGTTCCACCTGAGAAGCCAGCACACCCTTCTCAAACATCTTCAGCAGCCTAATGAGAACTCAAACCAAGTATTAACCTTTAAAACAAAATGCCCTACAAACCGGACGGCTCTCCCCCTCCACGGGGGAGAGAACATCATCCAGGTGGTGGTGTCCATCCTCACGGCAGCACTGACTGCTCTGGGAACTACGAGTTGCATGAAACTGGTCAGTTGACAATTGACAGTTGAATCGCCCAGCGCGTGGGCTGGTTGAAAAGTGAAAATTGGGGAAGGTTGCACTGGTTGCAGCCTTCTCCTTTGTGGTTCTATCGGTTATTTCGATCTCTTTCAAAATACTTGTTGTGTCGAGGGCGAAAGATGGAGGAATGTGGTGATTGTAAAGTCGAGTTGACAATTGGGGGTTATGGCAAAGTTTGCCCCACTTTTTAGTAGTTTTTCTTTTTGTTGTAAATCAGTAGGTTATGGAGTTATTAACAGGGGTGTTGATAACTTTTTTGAAAAAAAGTGGGAAAGTGTGGGGAATTGTGGGGAATAATACTTATATTTGCACATTCATTTATGGTGCGCGGCTGGAACGGCCAGAAATCAGTGCCAAGAAACTTGAAGAGAGATATGACAAACAGATTCATAGGTGACTACGGAGCCAAGACGGATGCGAAGGGCAGGGTGTTCCTGCCGGCGCCGTTCAGGAAGGTGCTCGAGGCAGAGGGCGAGAAAAGTCTCGTGCTTCGCAACGACGTGTTCCAGAAGTGCTTGGTGCTGTATCCAGAGTCGGTTTGGAATGCTCAGTTGGACAGCCTGCGTGGACAGGTGAGCCAGTGGAACAGCCGGCAGCAGATGATGTTGAGAAAGTTTGAGGCGGATGCGGAGCCGATCGAGTTGGATGGTAATGGTCGATTACTGATTTCGAAGCGGAAGCTGCAATATGCGGGGATTGAGAGTGATGTGCGTTTTTTGGCGATGGTGGACAGAATCGAGATCTGGAGCAAGCAGGCGCTGGAAGAGGTGATGAACGATAGTGCTGACCTCGGTAGTGAAATGGAAGAGGCGTTTGGGGGAGTTGAAAGTTGAAAATTGAAAGTTGAAACCCGAAGATGATGGAAGAGAAAGAGATGACATATCATGTGCCGGTGCTGCTGAAGGAGAGTGTTGACGGGTTGAATGTCGGCAAGGGCGGCGTTTATGTGGATGTGACGTTTGGTGGCGGTGGCCATAGCAGGGAAATCCTGTCGAGGTTGGATGCCGACGGACATTTGTACAGCTTTGACCAGGACGCGGATGCGGAGAAGAATGCGGAGGGGTTTGATGCGGAGAAGTTCACGTTTGTGAGGAGCAATTTCCGATTCCTGAAGAATTTCCTGAAATATCATGGTGAAGAACAGATTGACGGGCTGTTGGCAGACCTTGGCGTAAGTTCCCACCATTTTGATGACAGCGAACGGGGTTTTTCGTTCCGATTTGAGGGAAAGCTGGATATGCGGATGAATCAGCGGGCAGGAAAGACGGCAGCAGATGTGGTGAACACGTATGACGAGAAGCAGTTGGCGGATGTGCTCTATCTGTATGGAGAACTGAAGCAGAGCAGAAAGATAGCCTCAGCCATCGTGAAGGCAAGGCAAACGAAGAAGGTGGAGACGATAGGCGATTTTCTGGAAGTCGTAAAACCTTTCTTCCGCAATGAACGAGAGAAGAAAGAGTTGGCGAAGGTGTTTCAGGCGTTGCGGATAGAGGTGAATCACGAGATGGAGGCCTTGCGAGAGATGTTGAAGGGAGCGACGGAGATGCTGAAGCCAGGAGGAAGACTGGTGGTGATTACCTACCACTCGTTGGAAGACCGCATCGTGAAGAACCTGATGAAGACGGGTAATGTGGAAGGAGAAGAGGACAAGGATTTCTTCGGCAGGGTGAACACCCCCTATCGACTGGTGAACAGGCAGGTGATTGTGCCCAGCGACGAGGAGATGTTGAGGAACCCCAGAAGCAGGAGCGCAAAACTGAGAATAGCAGAGAAAATTTAATTGATATCCACGCCAAGAATAGGCGATAAAGTGAGTTACACATTATTTTATTTTAAAGAATTATTAGAAGAAGCCCACAAGACACAAGAGTTGTATGTCAAGTAAGGAAGAAAAACAGAAATTAGCATTGGATTTGGAAGAGTCGCAGATGACTCCTCCAGATGATTTAGGGGCTGACGAAGAACTGAAAACAGAGGAAAGAGAAGCGATAGAGGCGATTCGAAAATTCACCGATGAAGACGAAGACGAAATTGGTGAGATATCGGTCAAGTCTATCCTTGGAGGCGATTTTCTGATGAGCAAATTCATGGTCAAGCAGATTATGTTTGTGATGTTCTGCGTGTTGCTGATGATTCTCTACACGGGTAACCGTTATGACAGTCAGCAGGATGCAATCCTCATAGACAGTCTGCGTGGTCGCTTGCAGGAGGTGAAGTACAATGTGTTGACCCAGTCAAGCGAACTGATGAACCTGACCCGACAGTCGAATGTGGAGAAGGCGCTTCGAGCCACGTCCGACAGTCTGCTGCACAACTCCATCACCCCACCGTTCTTGATCAAGGGGGGGGATGGCAGTGGCTCATCGGAAGACGACCTGCCAGAAGAGGTGCTGGTGGATTCCCAAGAACTGGCACCGCAAGAGGAGGAGATGCTGGAAGGGAAGAAAGAAGAGGTGAAGATGGAAGAGAAAAAGGATGATGGAAGTGGAAAGAAGGAAGAAGTGAAACAGGAAGAGAAAAAAGACACGTTAAAAACAGAAGGGTAATGAAGTTCGATAAGAAATATATCAACACGCGCATCACGGGTATCGTCGTCATAGCGGTACTGGTGATGATTGCGATTATAGCCAAGGCTGTCATTACTGCCACAGCACAGAATGCGTTTTGGAAGAAGGTGGGTGCCGTGAGTGTCAGCGATACGATGTTGCTGAAACCCAATCGTGGCAACATCCTGAGTGCCGACGGTCAGTTGATGGCGAGCAGTCTGCCCGACTACAAGGTGTATGTGGACTTCTTGGCAGGCATTGAGTGGTGGTATGACTCGTTGGGCACTGATAAGAAGCAGAAGGTCTATGACCCAGACCAATGGCATGAGAAGGATTCGATGTGGCGTGCAAACATTGACTCGATTTCCAGTGGGTTGGTGGAGATTTGCCCCAAATATACAGCTGAGGAATACAAGTCGCACCTGTTGGAAGGCTTGGAAAAACGCAAACGCTACTGGGAGGTGTGTCCACATACCGTGCTGAACTTCATTCAGTATCATCAGATGGTGAAGCTGCCCATCTTCAATCTGAAAAATCGCAACAGGAGCGGTATGGTGGCAGAAGAGCGCAACAACCGCAACAAGCCTTTTGGTTCATTGGCACGCCGTACTTTGGGTGAGATGTTTGGTGCGAAAGACTCAGCACGTTCAGGTCTGGAATTGGCCTACGACTCGCTCTTGAGAGGTGTACCAGGCAAGGTGCACAACAAGAAGGTGCTGTCGAAATACCTTTCGATTGTGGATCAGGAACCTGTGGATGGTTACGATTTGGTCAGTACCATCGACGTGAGCATGCAGGACATCTGCGAGAGCGCCTTGCGTGAGAAGTTGCACGAACTGGAGGCCTCGATGGGTGTGGTGGTGCTGATGGAGGTGAAGACAGGTGACGTGAAGGCCATCGTGAACCTGATGCGCTACGACGATGGCGAATACTACGAAGCCAGAAACTACGCTTTGGCAGCCTTGATGGAGCCAGGTTCCACGTTCAAGACGGCATCGATTCTGGTGGCGTTGGATGACGGCTATATCAAGACGACCGACTATGTGGACACAGGTGCTGGTATCTGCAATATGTATGGGGCGATGATGAAAGACCACAACTGGCACAGAGGTGGTTATGGTACGATTGATGTGCCCCATGTGTTGATGGTGTCCAGTAACGTGGGTGTGAGCAAACTCATTGACAAATACTATCACAATCAGCCAGATAAGTTTGTGGAAGGCTTGCGCCGTGTGGGCATCGGAACACCTCTGGGTTTACCTTTCGATGGTGCTGCCAACCCCAACATCCGTATGCCTCATAAGGACAGCAAGGGTGGTTACAGGATGTCTGACAACTGGTCGGCAACGGCATTGGCTTGGATGTCCATCGGTTATGAAACCCAGATACCACCAATCAGTACGGTGAGCTTCTACAATGCGATTGCCAACAACGGCAAGATGGTGCGTCCTCGTTTCGTGAAAGGTATCTCGAAGGATGGTGAGATGGTGGAGGAATTTCCTGTGGAGGTGATTCGTCCTCGCATCTGCAGACAGGAAGCCCTTGATGACATCCGAAACATCCTCTATCGGGTGGTGAACGACAAGGACGGATTGGGAAAACGTGCCGGTAATCCTTACTTCCATGTGAGCGGAAAGACCGGTACGGCGCAGGTGGCAACCGGTGGCGGCTATAAGGCTGGACACAATGAGCACTTGGTCAGCTTCTGTGGTTTCTATCCATCGGAAGACCCGAAATACACGTGTATTGTGGCGATTCGTCACGCTTATTATGTGGCAAGTGGTGGTGGTCAAGCTGGTCCTGTGTTCTCGAAGATTGCCCAGCGCATCTATTCGAAGAATGTGACAACCGACATCAATTTGGCTAAGGACTCGACCGCAGTGCATGTGCCAGACGTGAAGAACGGCAACGTGGTGTCTGCGCAGTATGTGTTGCGTGAGTTGGGTCTGAAGTCAACGGGTGGCAAGGGCTACGAATGGGGTTTGGCATCGGCAGGAGGCTCGTGTGTGGAATTCCAGCCCGTGAAGGTGAACGACAACATCGTGCCCAATGTGATGGGCATGGGTGCGAAAGATGCAGTGTATGCGTTGAGCAGTCGAGGAATGCGCGTGCGGATGAAGGGTAGAGGCAAGGTGATTGGACAGAGTGTGGCAAGCGGCAGCAAGGTGGTGAAAGGACAGACGGTGACGCTGGAGCTGAACTAGTTGAAAATTGAAAATTGAGAATTGAAAATTGAAAATTAATAATGATGAAACTGAAGAATCTCGTAAGCAAGCTCAATGTCCTTGAGGTCAAGGGCGATTTGGAGCGTGACATTTGTGGCGTGCAGATAGACTCCCGTCAGGTGGCAGAAGGACATCTCTTCATCGCTGTGAGGGGTACTGTGGCCGATGGTCATAACTATATTGGCAAAGCTTTGGAGAAAGGAGCGGCTGCCGTACTTTGCGAGATGATTCCAGAGGATGTGGCCGAGAACGTCACTTATGTTCGTGTGGAGAACACGGAACAGGTGGTGGGACAGGTGGCAACCACCTTCTATGGTGACCCGACGAGCAAGATGAAACTGGTGGGTGTGACGGGTACGAACGGTAAGACGACCATTGCCACTGTGCTGTACGAGATGTTCCGCTACATGGGACATAAAGTGGGATTGCTCTCGACGGTGTGCAACTACATCGATGGTGAGGCGATACCCACAGAACATACGACTCCTGATCCCATCACGCTGAATGCGCTTCTGGCTCGTATGGTGGAGGAAGGATGCGAGTATGCCTTCATGGAGGTGAGCAGTCACAGCATTGTGCAGAACCGCATTGGCGGCTTGACCTTTGCTGGGGGCATGTTCACGAATATCACACGTGACCACCTCGACTATCACAAGACCTTCGAGAACTATATCAAGGCCAAGAAACTTTTCTTCGACAATCTGCCTAAAGAGGCGTTTGCCATCACGAACGTCGATGACAAGAACGGAATGGTGATGGTGCAGAACACGAAGGCGCAGGTGAAGACCTATTCAGTGCAGAGTCCAGCCGACTTCAAGGCAAAGATCATCGAGTGCCACTTCGAGGGCATGTACCTCAATATCAACGGAAAGGAAGTGGGTGTGCAGTTCATTGGAAAGTTCAATGTGAGCAATCTTTTGGCTGTGTATGGTGCTGCTGTGATGTTGGGCAAGGACGAGCAGGAGGTGCTGGTGGCTTTGAGTGCGATGAAGCCTGTGAATGGACGATTTGAGGCGTTGCGCTCTCCATCAGGATATACGGCCATCGTTGATTATGCTCACACGCCCGATGCGTTGGAGAATGTGCTGAATGCCATTCATGGTGTGTTGGAAGGAAAGGGAGAGGTCATCACCGTTTGTGGCGCTGGTGGCAATCGCGACAAAGGTAAGCGTCCGTTGATGGCACGTGAGGCAGTGAAGCAGAGTGATCGCGTCATCATCACCAGCGATAACCCCCGATTTGAGGAACCTCAGGACATCATCAACGACATGTTGGCAGGATTGGACGAAGAGCAGATGAAGAAAGTCATCGCCATCGTAGATCGTCGTCAGGCCATCAAGACTGCCTGCATGATGGCGAAGAGTGGGGATGTCATCCTCATCGCTGGAAAGGGACACGAGGACTATCAGGACGTGAAGGGTGTGAAGCACCATTTTGATGACAAGGAGGAAGTGAGAGCGTGCTTTGCTTGATGGAGAGGTAAGAAGGAAGAGGTGAGAAGTAAGAGGTAAGAAGTTAGAGGTAAGAAGTTAGAAGTTAGAGGTAAGAGGTAAGAGAAAATTTGACCAATACAATATATGTTATACGACTTATTCAAATATTTAGATGGACTTGACATTCCTGGCGCGGGAATGTTCTGTTATGTGTCTTTCAGAGGTTTGTCATCCTTGATTCTCTCGTTGATCATTTCGATGGTGGCAGGTGAGTATTTCATCAAGTATATGCGTAAGAAGAAGCATATAGAGGAGGCGCGCGACGCATCCATCGACCCGTATGGAGTGCAGAAGAAAGGCGTGCCTTCGATGGGTGGTGTGGTCATCCTGCTGGCCGTGCTGGTGCCTGCTTTGTTCTTTGGTAAATTGAGCAATGTGTATATGGTGCTGCTGATTGCCACCATCGCATTCTTCGGCATCATTGGCTTCATTGACGATAAGATCAAGTTGGGTGGCAACAAGGATGGTATGCCTCCCAAACTGAAATTGTTGGCGCAGTTTGCGTTTGGCATCGCGGTCGGTTTGACTTTGTGGTTGAGTCCCGACGCTGTGGTGCGCGAGAATGTGGAACGTGAGATTGGTGAGAAGGTCGAGGTCTATCATATGAGTGAGTCGAGAAAGAGTACGGTGACGACTGTGCCTTTCGTGAAGAGCAATAACATCGACTACTACGAAGTTTTTGGTTTCATTCATGACGGTAAGACCAAGCGTGCGTGTGGCTGGATCCTCTTCGTGCTGGTCACCACCTTCGTGATTGCTGCTGTCAGCAATGGTGCGAACCTGAATGACGGTATGGACGGAATGTGTGCTGGAAACTCAGCCATCATTGGTGTGACGTTGGGCATTTTGGCCTACGTGAGTGGTCATGTGCAGTTTGCCAGTTACCTGAATGTCATGTATATTCCAGGTACAGAAGAGGTGTTGGTATTCCTTTGTGCCTTTGTGGGAGCGTTGGTCGGTTTCTTGTGGTACAATGCCTATCCAGCGAAGGTCTTCATGGGTGACACCGGCAGCCTTGCCATTGGTGGTGTGATTGCTGTCACTGCCATCATCATCCATAAGGAATTGCTGTTGCCCATCCTGTGTGGCATCTTCCTGATGGAGAGCCTTTCGGTCATCTTGCAGCTGTCGTATGCCAAGAAGGGAAATGCGAGAGGCGAGAAGTGGAGAGTGTTCAAGCGTGCGCCCTTCCATGATCATTACCGTCACAGAATGGAAGACGGGGTGAAGTACCTCATCAAGCGTCCACACGGATTGCTGTTTGAATCCATGATTACGACAAGATTCTGGATTGTCACCATCCTGCTTGCCGCCATCACCATCATCACATTGAAGATTAGATAATCAGCCCACGCATGGGGCGTAGTCGATATAAAACATAGAACAAGATGAAAAGAATTGTAGTTTTGGGTGCAGCCGAAAGTGGTGCTGGAGCCGCTGTGTTGGCCAAGAAAGAAGGCTTTGATGTGTTCGTCAGCGACATGTCTGCCATCAAGGATAAGTATAAGGAACTTCTGAACAGTCACGAGATTGTTTGGGAAGAGGGACATCATACGGAGGAACTGATCCTCAATGCCGACGAGGTCATCAAGAGCCCAGGCATTCCCGAGAATGCGCCGATGATTCTGAAGATTAAGGAGAAGCACATCCCCATCATTTCGGAGATTGAGTTTGCAGGCAGATACACCCACGCAAAGATGATTTGCATCACGGGTTCGAACGGTAAGACCACCACCACGTCGCTCATCTATCACATCCTGAAGAATGCGGGTTACAATGTGGGTTTGGCTGGTAATATCGGCAACAGTCTGGCGCTGCAGGTGGCAGAGGAGCAGCATGATTACTACGTGATCGAGCTGAGCAGTTTCCAGTTGGACAACATGTATGACTTCAAGGCCGACATTGCCGTGTTGATGAACATCACGCCCGACCACCTCGACCGCTACGACTTCAAGATGCAGAACTATGTGGATTCGAAGATGCGCATCATCCAGAACCAGACCCCAGACGATGCCTTCGTCTTCTGGAACGATGACCCGATTGTGACGGCTGAACTGAAGAAATACAACATCAAGGCAAAGCTCTGTCCGTTCAGCGAGTTCAAGAGCAACAGCGTGATTGGCTATGTGGATAAGGATGAATACGTGATTGAAGGGCCCACGCCATTCAATATGGAACAGGAGGAGTTGGCATTGCGCGGCAAGCACAACCTCTACAACTCGCTGGCAGCAGGCATCACGGCCGATTTGGCAGGAGTGAGCAACGAGCAGATTCGTGAGGGTCTGAAAACCTTCGAAGGGGTGGAGCATCGTTTGGAGAAAGCGGGCAGAGTGCGTGGTGTGGAGTTCATCAACGACTCGAAAGCCACCAACGTGAATGCTTGCTGGTATGCGTTGGACAGCATGCGCACCCCCGTTGTGCTCATCTTGGGCGGTAAGGACAAGGGCAACGACTATTCGGAGATCTTTGATCTGGTGAAGGAGAAGTGCATCGGCCTGGTTTTCCTGGGTGTTGACAACTCAAAACTCCATGCGGCCTTCGATGGCTTCGGCATACCTATTGCAGACGTGAAGAGCATGAAGGATTGTGTGGATGAATGCTTCAAGATGGCAAAACCAGGGAGCACGGTGCTGTTGAGTCCCTGCTGCGCAAGCTTCGACCTCTTCAAGAATATGGAAGATCGTGGTGAGCAGTTCAAGGAATGTGTGAAGAATCTGTAATGTAGTCGTTACAAAGGCCCAAACGACCTCGTTTTAAAGGTTCGTAATCGTTACGAAGGTCAAAACGACCCCGTTTTAAAGGCTCGTAATCATTACAAGAGTCCAAACGACGTCATTTTAAGATAAGAACAAAATATAAAGAACGATGATATGGGAAAGTTTGTGAATGCCCTCTTCGGAGGCAGCCTCTTCAAGGGTGACAAGGGTGTGTGGATGATTTACTTCTTCCTGTGCATGATTTCGCTGGTGGAGGTATATAGCGCTTCGAGCCGTCTGACGTTCGAAGGAGGACATCACTGGGCACCGATGGTGAGCCAGGCTGGATTCCTCGTGTTTGGTCTGATCATCATCCTTTTGGTGCATCGCATCCCTTGCAAGTGGTTCATGCTTTTCCCGTTTGTGCTGTTGCCGGTCGTCATCCTGCTGCTGTTCTACACGGCTGTGTTTGGTGGCGGCAGCACGGTGAATGAGACGAACCGATGGGTGGAATTCTTGGGCATCCGTTTCCAGCCTTCGGAATTGGCGAAAGCCGCCCTCCTGATGACGGCTGCGATGGTGTTGGCCAAGACGCAGACGGAAAAGGAGGAGTGGGTGCGAGGCCGGAAACGGAAGGTGGTGGGCGCCATCAAGGGAAAGCGCTATCTGGCCTTTGCCATCGTGGGTGGCGCGTCGCTGCTGGTTTGCGGACTCATCATGATGGACAACATGTCAACGGGTCTGATGCTCTTCTTCGTGGTGCTGGTGATGATGTTCATTGGTCATGTACCTCGTGACCTGATGTTCAAGGGCATCATGGTGCTGGTCCTCATGGGTGCCATTGTCGGTATGGTGGCGATGGTGACTCCTGAGAAGGTGCTCAATGAGACCTCGATGACCAAGCGTCTGGTGACGGTGAAGCACCGTGTGATGCGCAAGTTCGATTTGGGCGAAGACAACGATGTGAAGAAGGCGAGCAAGAGTAAGACGGAGATTCTGCTGAATGACGAGAATTCGCAGACCACCTATGCCTCCATTGCCATCGCCAACTCGGACGTGATCGGGTTGGGACCGGGCAATTCCATTCAGCGCGATTTCCTGCAGCATGCAGAATCTGACTTCATCTACGCCATCATCGTGGAGGAATTGGGCATAGGAGGTGCTTTCTTCGTGGCCTTCCTCTATTTGGCGTTGCTCATTCGCGTCGGACGTATCGCCCAGAAGTGCACGAGTTTCTTCCCTGCTTATCTGGTGCTGGGCTTCGGCATCATGATGGTGTTGCAGGCGTTTGTCAATATGAGCGTGGCGGTCGGTTTGGTGCCTGTGACGGGTCAGACTTTGCCGCTGATCAGTAAGGGAGGAACATCCATCCTCATCACGAGTTTCTATATCGGCGTCATCCTGAGTGTGAGCCGTTATGCCGAAAAAAAGGAGATGAAAACACCCTTGGTGGAAGCGGTGGCAGATGGGGAGACCAGCGAGTATTACACTGACGGAGGAATGTCTTAAAGTCAAAAGGACATTTGCACGAAAAAAAAGCACGATATTTTGATAAATTATGGGCATTTATGCTTGCCCATCCATCAATTATTTGTATCTTTGCCACATATATAATACATCCTGAATTTGAGTAGCTGAAAATGGAACAGAACAGACCTTTGCGTGTGATTATCAGTGGTGGTGGAACAGGTGGCCACATCTTTCCAGCGGTGTCGATTGCCAATGCCATCAAAAAGCAACATCCAGAAGCGGAAATCCTCTTTGTGGGTGCTCTTGGACGTATGGAGATGCAGCGTGTACCTGCTGCTGGATATAAGATTGAGGGTCTTCCGGTCAGAGGTCTTGTGCGCCCATTGTGGAGTCCCAAGAATGTGGGTGTGATGATGGATTTCATGAAGAGCAAGAAGATGGTGAAGCAGATCATCCGCGACTTCCAACCGCAGGTGGCGGTGGGTGTAGGCGGTTACGCCTCAGCTCCCACGTTGAACGCCGCATATTCGTTGGGCATCCCTTGCTTGATTCAGGAACAGAACTCGTATGCAGGCGTGACCAACAAGTCGTTGGCGAAGAAAGCGAAGAAAGTTTGTGTGGCCTATAGCGGCATGAACCGTTTCTTCCCTGCTGAGAAGATTATCATGACGGGCAATCCTGTGCGCCAGAATCTGTTGGAGTGCAACATCTCGAAGGAAGAGGCCCGAAAGAGCTTCGGCTTGGATCCGGATAAGAAGACTGTGCTGATTGTGGGTGGAAGCTTGGGTGCGAGGACAGTGAATGAGAGTGTCCTTGCCCATTTGGAGGACATCCGGAAGAGCGACGTGCAGTTCATCTGGCAGACGGGCAAATACTACAGTGCACATATCGCAGAGGAGATGGGCAAGGTGGAACCGGTGGAGAATCTGAAGGTGATGGACTTCATCAGCAGCATGGACAATGCGTATGCAGCGGCTGACATCGTGGTGAGCCGTGCAGGAGCAAGTTCCATCTCCGAACTTTGTCTCTTGGGCAAGCCCTGTATCTTGGTACCTTCGCCCAATGTGGCAGAAGACCACCAGACGAAGAATGCACAGGCGTTGTCGAGCAGAGGTGCTGCCATCCTGGTGCGAGACAAGGACGCAAAAAATCAGTTGATCGACATCGCGCTCAAAACCGTGGTGGATGACGAGAAACTGAAATCGTTAAGTGAGAATGTAAAGATGCTGGCTCTACACAATTCGGCAGATGTGATAGCCGAAGAAGTGTATAAGCTGGCCATTGAATATAAAAACAGACAAAAGTGATGCAGACGACAGAGATGAAATCCGTGTATTTTGTAGGTGCTGGTGGCATTGGCATGAGCGCGCTGGTTCGTTATTTCCTGACAAAGGGCTATAACGTGGGTGGTTATGACAAGACACCAAGTGAGTTGACGGAAAGGTTGATAGAGGAGGGTGCGAAGATTCATTACGAGGAGAATGTGGAGGCTATTGACCCTTGCTTCAAGCAGAAGGAGAGCACTTTGGTGGTCTATACACCAGCCATTCCTGCTGAGCACAAGGAAATGGTCTATTTCCGTGAGAATGGATTTGAGATTCAGAAACGTGCACAGGTGCTGGGCTTCTTGACACAATCGCACAAGGGGCTCTGTGTGGCAGGTACGCATGGTAAGACCACCACTTCGACGATGGCAGCACACCTCCTGCATCAGAGCAAAGTGGATTGCAATGCTTTCTTGGGTGGCATCTCAAAGAACTACGGTACCAACTACATCCTCTCAGACAGCGATTATGTGGTGATTGAAGCAGATGAGTTCGACCGTTCTTTCCATTGGCTGCGTCCCTACATGACGGTGATTACAGCCACTGACCCAGACCACTTGGATATCTATGGCACGAAAGAAGCCTATCTGGAAAGCTTCCGCAAATATACGACGCTGATTCAGCCAGGTGGTGCGCTGATTATCCATAAGGGATTGGAGATGAAGGCTGATGTGCAAGAGGGTGTGAAGGTGTATGAATACGCTCGTGAGGAAGGTGACTTCCATGCTGAGAACATCCGCATTGGTGGGGGTGAGATTGTGTTTGACTTCGTACATCCCAATGGGGTGGTGAAGGATATCCAATTGGGTGTGCCTGTCAGCATCAATATCGAGAACGGCATTGCTGCTATGGCATTGGCGATTCTGAATGGTGTGACAGACGAGGAACTGCGTGAGGGCATGAAGAGTTTCAGAGGGGTGGATCGTCGCTTCGATTTCAAGGTGAAGAACGACAAGATGGTGTTCCTCAGCGATTATGCACATCATCCAAACGAAATAGAGCAGAGTGTGAAGTCGGTTCGCGAGTTGTACCAAGACAAGAAGATCGCCGCAATTTTCCAACCACATCTGTACACCCGTACTCGTGACTTCTACAAGGAGTTTGCATCGGCGTTGTCTTTGCTGGATTGCGTGTATCTCTGCGACATTTATCCTGCACGTGAATTGCCGATTGAGGGTGTGACAAGCAAACTCATTTACGACAACTTACGTCCAGGCATTGAGAAACACCTCATTCATAAGGAGGACATTCTGGATGTGGCTCGTAGCAAGAACTTTGATGTGCTGATGTCGTTGGGAGCTGGAGATATAGAGAACTATGTACCTCAGATAACGGAGATACTTTCGAAATAAACAGGAAATACATTCATCATTAAAAAGCAGAAGAATCATGAAGATGTCCAAGATCGTGAAGTTTACAGTGCTGTCGCTGCTCTCATTAGGGTTGGTGGCTTACGTGGCTTATGCGATGCTGTTCCTGTCGGGTCCAGACGAGGAGGAAAGATGCTCGGCTGTGGAACTGATTGTGAAGAAGGGCGACGATGCCTCCCTCTTTGTGGACGAGAAGGACATTGAGAAGATGTTGAAGAATGCGAACGTGTACCCCAAGGGTATGTTGATGAAGGATGTGGATACAGAGAAGATAGAAGAAACCATACGAGGAAACGAGTTTATCTCGAAGGTGGAGTGCTATAAGTCTGCCAACGGAAAACTCTGTGTGACGGTGGAGCAGCGCATTCCCATCATCTTTGTGATTCCTGAGGGAAAGGATGGTTACTTTGTTGATGCACAGGGCAACATCATTCCCAATCACAGCAATGGCACAAACTTGGTGGTTGCTTCAGGCAATATCGACGAAAAGTATGCCAGCAAGGAATTGGCAGAGTTCGGTCAGTACCTTCAGACGGATGAGTTCTGGAACAACCAAATTGAGCAGATCTACGTGATGAAGGACAGGAAGGGAAAGCATGTCGTGGAACTGGTGCCGAGAGTGGGTGACCAGATTGTCTATCTGGGTACGCTGGACGACTATGAGAAGAAACTCCGCAAGCTCAAGACTTTCTATGACAAGGCCATTGGAACAGTGGGCTGGAGAAAGTATGCGAGAGTGAATCTGGAGTACGACAACCAGATTATATGCACGAAGAGGTGATGAGGGGTTATAGGTTATGGGTTAGAGGTTATAGAGTTGGGAGGTTAGTGGTTAGAAGTTAAATGTAAATCATCAATATATATGACAAATTCTGATAAAGATTTCATCGTTGCGATAGAACTTGGCTCGAGCAAGATTTCGGGTATCGCAGGTAAGAAAAAGGATGGGACGATGCAGGTTCTCGCCTACGCTGAGGAGAAGACTGCGGGGTGTGTCAAGAGAGGTGTCGTCTATAACATTGAGAAGACCTATCAGAGTATCAATACCATCATACAGAAGTTGGAGGCTGTGCTCAAGACGAAGATCACTCGTGCTTATATCGGTCTGGGTGGTCAGTCGATGCGTTCTTACAAGTGTGTCATCAAACGCAATCTGTTGACGCAGAGCTACATCACCAACGAACTGATTGACGCCATCCGTCAGGAGAGTTGCGAGATTCCTTTCAACGACTACGAGATGTTGGAGAATTTCCCACAGGAATATGTGGTGGATTCGAGCGTCATCGCTGACCCTGTGGGTGTGATGGGCACCAACATCGAAGGAGAGTTCCTGGATGTCATTGCCAAGAACACGCTTCGTGCCAACATCGAGACGGTATTTGCCAATGTGGGTGTGGAGATTGTGGAAGGTTTGATTTCTCCTTTGCAGTTGGCGAACAATGTGCTGACGGATGCGGAGAAGCGTTCAGGATGCGCTTTGGTGAATTTGGGTGCAGACACCACTACGCTGGTGGTCTATAAGAATAATATCGTACGTTATTTGGTGACGATTCCACTGGGAAGCAATAATATCAACAAAGACCTTTCTACCTTACCCATTGATGAGGCTGAGACGGAAGAAGTGAAGCTGAAGTATGGCGATGCTTGTCAGGAGTTTGAGTCTTCCGATGAGGTGGAACCACAATATTATACTACTTCCGATGGTCGTCAGATTGATGTGACCACCATCAAGAACGTGATAGAAGCTCGTATGGGCGAGATTGTTGATAATGTCCGTAACCAGATCATCAACTCCGATTACAGTGGTAAGCTGTTGGCGGGTCTTGTGATCACGGGTGGCGGCAGCAACATGAAGAATATCGTTAAGGCGTTTGTCAAGAGCACGAAGATTGACAAGGTTCGTGTGGCCAACAAGATCAATCAGATGGTGGTCAAGACCTCGAATGCATCGGGTCTTACGTTGGACAGCACCGATTCAACCACGATTGTTTCTTTGCTCTTCGGAGGTACTGTTCCTTGTGGAGGCGAGGGAATTGGACGTGCTCCAGACATGTTCGACCAACAACAGAAAGAGGAAGAGCGTCGTAAGCGTCAGGAAGAGGCGGATGCAGCAGCTGCTGCTGAAGCGCAAGATGCAACCACGTTCGACGGTATCAAGTCGGAGATTCGTTCTGCCATCGACAAGGTGAGGAAGCAGGATGACGAACTGAAGAAGTATGGCAGCGACAAGAAGGTGCGCCAGAGAGCCAAGGAGCTTTCTCTCGCCATCCTAGACGAGACCATCGGCGAGAAGTACGAGAAGGCTGTCAAGGCTTTGGAGGGCAAAGACAAATTCAAGCAGAGCCTCAGAGAGGGCGCTGAGTTGGCAGAGTTGCTCAAGAAGGCGGTGGATGACTTGACCGATCATGTGAACAGCGCGAACAAGGAGAACAGTGCGTGGGGTCGTTTTAAGAAGACACTCACAGACTTGGTAAGCGACGAAGATAATAACTAAGAAAAAGCTCGAATAAGATATGGCAGAAGAAGAGAATTTTGGTGTTTTCAACTTTGCGAAAGGCGCCACAAGCATTATCAAGGTGATTGGCGTTGGCGGCGGTGGTAGTAATGCTGTCAACCACATGTATAATGAGGGCATTCACGATGTCACATTTGTAGTATGTAACACGGACAACAAGGCTCTCCAAGACTCTCCTGTGCCTGAAAAGATACAGTTGGGCAGTGAGGGACTTGGTGCTGGTAACCGTCCTGACAAGGCTCGTAAGGCGACAGAGGAGTCCATTGAGGCCATTAAGAGTATGCTTTCTGATGGTACGAAGATGGCATTCATTACGGCTGGTATGGGTGGTGGAACAGGCACAGGTGCTGCTCCGCTCATTGCCAAGACAGCCAAGGATATGGGCATCTTGACGGTAGGTATCGTGACCATCCCATTCCGTTGGGAGGGCAATAAGAAGATTGATCAGGCACTCGACGGTGTGGAGGAAATGAGCAAGAACGTGGATGCGCTGCTGGTCATCAACAACGAACGTCTGCGTGAAATCTATCAAGACTTCACGGTCATCAAGGCATTTGCCAAGGCTGACGACACCCTTTGTAATGCAGCACGTTCTATTGCTGAGATCATCACGATGCATGGTGTCATTAACCTCGACTTCAATGATGTCAGTACAGTCCTCAAGGATGGCGGTGTGGCAATCATGAGTACGGGCTATGGATCGGGCGAGAACCGTGTGACGAAAGGTATCAACGATGCACTCAACTCACCTCTCCTCAACAATAACGACATCTATCGTGCAAACAAGATTCTCCTCCGTATCTCTGTGCCAGACGAGACGGGCGAGGGGACCAGTGCCTTGATGATGGACGAGATGAACGAGGTACACGAGTTCATGGCGAAGGTGAAGCGTGACGATGTGGAGACCAAATGGGGTCTGTCTGTCGATCCTGCCTTGACCGATCAAGTGAAGATTACTATCCTCGCCACCGGTTTTGGTGTTGAGGACATCGACTCCGATGAGCTGGGTAGCCGTCTGATGGCACGTGACAAAGAACAGCAGCAGCGTGATGCAGAGAAGGCAGAGCAGGAGGCAGAACGTGCCCACCGTCGTGAAACTATCTACGGTCCCGACAAAAAGCACGGTTCCATCCGTCGTCCGCTCTATAGCTACATTTTCAAGGAGGAAGACCTCGACAACGAAGATGTCATTAGCATGGTGGAGACATCGCCCACCTACAAGCGTTCGAAGGAAACCCTGCGCCAGCTTACAGAAATGAACACTAACAAGTCGAATCCAATTGAACCTGGAACGACTATCCTGTTCAACTGATCCGCATCATTCAAATAGTTAATGCGCATTATCGAGTCCGGTAATGCGCATTATCTTTTTCACCCATCCGCATGGGCACAAAAGATGTGCCGACTCGGTCAGAATCACTTCTGGTTGGTCGGCACGAGAATATATGTAAGAATTGAATGAAATGTGCTTGTCTTCTAGTCAAACTAGTTAGTCTAGCCCAACTAGTGCAACTGGTCAAATTCCTTACGCATCAATATTAGCGTAGGTCGCGTTCTTTTCGATGAACTCGCGACGTGGACCCACGTCTTCACCCATCAGCATGGAGAAGGTGTAGTCGGCTTCAGCTGCGTCGTCGATGGTCACCTGTTTCAGCAGACGCGTCTCGGGATTCATGGTGGTCTCCCAAAGTTGCTCCGGGTTCATCTCGCCAAGACCTTTGTATCGCTGCACCTTGATCTTGTCCTCTGAGCCCTCGCCATATGTGTCGATGAAGCGCTGCAGAGCGGCCTCGTCGTAGCAATACTCGCTTACCTTACCCTTCGTACACTTGTAGAGTGGGGGAGTGGCGATGTAGAGACGGCCGTCGCGGATGAGCTGAGGCAGGAAACGGAAGAAGAGCGTCATCAGAAGGGTGTCGATGTGAGAACCATCGACATCGGCATCGGTCATGATGATGGTCTTGTAGTAGCGCAGCTTCTCGTAGTTGGCTTCCTTTTGGTCTTCTGGATTCAGACCGAACTTCACGCCTAATGCCTGAAAGATGTTGTTCACCTCCTCGTGCTCGAAGGCTTGATGCCATTTTACACGCTCCACATTAAAGATCTTACCACGAATCGGAAGAATTGCTTGGAAATGACGGTCGCGACCCTGCTTGGCAGAACCACCTGCTGAGTCACCCTCGACGATAAACATCTCGCAGTTCGCAGCATCTTTGTCGGAGCAGTCAGCCAGTTTACCGGGCAGACCACCACCCGTCATCGGGTTTTTGCGCTGCACCTTCTCACGGGCTGCACGGGCTGCCACACGAGCTTCAGCGGCCAGAACGACCTTGTCGATGACCATCTTCGCCTCCTTAGGATGTTCCTCCAGATAATAGGTCAACGCCTCACCCACAGCCTGCTGAACGGCACCAGCCACCTCACTGTTACCCAACTTGGTCTTTGTCTGACCCTCGAACTGAGGCTCAGACACCTTCACGCTGATGACCGCAGTCAGACCCTCGCGGAAGTCCTCGCCACTGATTTCAATCTTCTGCTTCTCCAGTTTCTCCGTTATCTTGTTGTCGTCAGCATACTTCTTCAGCACACGTGTCAAGGCTGTACGGAATCCCTGCAGGTGCGTACCACCTTCGATGGTGTTGATGTTGTTCACGTAGGAGTGGATATTCTCGCTATAAGAAGTGTTATACATGATCGCCACCTCGATTGGTGTGTTCTGCTTCTCCGTGTTCAGATAGATCACGTCGTCGAACAGGCATGTACGGGTTGAGTCGATATAACGTACGAAGTCCTTCAAGCCACCCTCACTGTGGAATACTTCCTGACGGATGCCCTCGATACCCACCTCGGCATTCTTGTCCAGACGCATGTCTGTCAGCGTAATCTTGATGCCTGCATTCAGGTAGGCCAGTTCACGCATACGGTTTGCCAAGATGTCGTACTTGTATGTGGTGGTGATGAAGATGCTATTGTCTGGCCAGAACTGCTGACGAGTGCCTCGCAGCTCTGTCTCGCCCACCACCTTCACGTCGTAGAGAGGCTTGCCCTTCTCATATTCCTGCTGATAAATCTTGCCATCACGATATACCTGTGAGGTCATGTGCTTCGACAGTGCGTTCACACAACTCACACCCACACCGTGCAGACCGCCCGACACCTTGTAAGAGCCTTTGTCGAACTTACCGCCGGCATGCAGCACTGTCATCACCACCTCGAGGGCACTGCGATGCTCCTTCTCGTGCATATCCACGGGAATACCACGTCCGTTATCCTGAACCGTGATGGAATTATCTTCATTGATTGTTACTTCGATGTGCGTACAGAAACCTGCCAGCGCCTCATCGATAGAGTTATCGACCGTTTCATAAACGAGATGGTGCAGACCCTTCTCGCTGATGTCGCCGATGTACATGGCGGGGCGTTTTCTTACTGCCTCCAAGCCCTCGAGGACTTGGATGTTACTGGCGGAGTAATTCGCCCCGTTCATCTGTGTTTCATCCATTTTTATATTCTCTTTTTATACGTTACAAAGTTACGACTTTTTTTCGACATGACAAAAGAAAAACGAAGAAATATTCCCCTATGGGGAAAAAACTTGAAAATAGTAGTTTTAAACGGCAAAATCGCTTGCGATTTGTTCGTTTTATTTGCATCATTCATAGATGGGTGTATGTTGGAAACACGAAAAAGGTCGGAAAACTCATACGAGTTCCGACCTTCTTGTCTCTATAGAATATTTGGCTATGCCGAATAGTTCTTGTTTCTCTTCTTACGCGAGTTTGGCAATCATCTTTGCTGTGTTTGACTTCAAGTTTGCAGCCTTCTTCCAGTGAATGATGTTCTGCTTAGCCAGCTTGTCGAGCATCTTCTGAAGTTTTGGGAACATTTCCTGAGCGGTTGCCTTGTCCTTTTCGTTGCGGATGTCGCGGAGGAAGTTACGCATTGTCTTTGCGTAGTAACGGTTGTGGAGTCTGCGCTTCTCGTTCTGGCGGATGCGCTTCAGACATGACTTGTGGTGTGCCATTTGTTAATTAAGAATTTAGAATTAAACATTAAGTTTGTTTTTGGGAGTCCGATGTGGTATGGCGCTGTGACCTCGCACCCATCTCCCTGCTTGTTTCCGAAGAAACATAAAAAACGCCCAGCGTGTGGGCTGGTAGCCCGTAGGAGAGTCGAACTCCTCTTTAGAGAATGAAAATCTCTCGTCCTAGCCGATAGACGAACGGGCCAACCTGAAGGCAATTTTTCAATTGCGAGTGCAAAGGTACGACTTTTTCTCCGACCACCAAAACTTTTCGCCACTTTTTTGTCCTTTTATCAAAAAAGTTTTCGAAATGTTTTGTGGTTTGTGGTTTTTTCCCGTAATTTGCAAACGTGTTCGGAAGTAATAATGAATCAATACAAACAATGGCAAATCAACCTTTAGATACAGAACTGCTGGACCGCGCCATCATATTTGCGGTTCGTGCTCATGCTGGGACAGAGCGTCGCGGCAAGGGATTCCCTTATATCGTACACCCAATGGAGGCTGTGGAAATCGTAGCTACGATGACCTCCGACCAGGAATTGCTGGCTGCTGCTGCTCTGCATGATACTGTGGAAGATACCGATGTTACCTTGGAACAGATTCGTGCTGAATTTGGCGAACGCATTGCCTCGTTGGTGGATGCGGAGAGCGACATAAAAGTCGGCGGCATGAGTGAGGAAGCAAGTTGGCGCATCCGCAAGCAAGCTGCCATCGACCGCTTGTCCGTAGCCCCGCACGATGCCAAGATGGTAGCTCTGGGTGACAAACTTTCGAACATGCGGGCCATAGCTCGTGATTATGCCACACAAGGCGACACCCTTTGGAGCCTTTTCCGCATCAGAGAACGTCAGGTTCATGAGTGGCACTACCGAGGGTTGGCCGAAGCACTTCGTGAACTCCAAGATACCTTTGCCTACAAGGAGTTCCAACAACTCATTAATCAGGTATTTGGGAGATGTAATCCAATACCAGTCAAATCATGAAGAAAAGATGGAAAAAAAAGTGAAACTGGACGCGCATGGAATGGCGTTGATGGAGCAGTACCGGGAACTGCGTCCCACATTGGAACAGCTGGCAAAGAATGCCTATGACCAGCTGCGTCATGCGCTCCTTGATAAAGGCATCTACGTTACCGCCATGGAACATCGTGTGAAGACTGAGAAGTCGTTGATGGGAAAACTGGAGTTGAAAGGCGCAAAATACAAGAGCATCGACGATGTGACCGATCTCGTGGGTGTGCGTGTCATCACCTTCTATACAGATGAAGTAGATAAGGTGGCAGCTATCGCCAAACGCATCTTTGACATCGACTGGAAAGAAAGTGTGGATAAACGCAAACTGCACCAGCTGGACAGCTTTGGCTACAACTCGCTGCATTACATTTGTCGATTGAAAGAAGGCGGCCCGCGTTTCGAACTGCAGATGCGCACAGCACTGCAGCACGTATGGTCAACCATCGAACACGACACCGGCTACAAGGGTGACGTGAGAATTCCACGAGAGTACCAGCGGCAGTTCAGTCGTTTGGCAGGTATGTTGGAACTAATTGATGATGAGTTCAGCCGTCTGCGTCTTGTACTTACCGACTACCGTCGCCAAATCATGTCCTTGGTACAGAATGGACAACTCGATGATGTGCCGCTGTCAGCAGGCTCATTCCGCAGTTACCTCGAACTGCACCCCTTCGACCGTCTGAACAGGCGCATCGCCGCTGTCAATCAAGCCGAGATATTTCCCGTATCGATGATGCCTTTCCTGCCCGTACTCGAATCCTTTGGACTGGAGACTCTGGGCGATGTGCAGCGTTTCATTGACGAAAACAGTGATGATGCCCACCAGCTGGCACTCTCGCATCTCGCCCTCACCGACCTCGACATTCTCTCCTCCAGCGCTGCCCTGCAGTACCTATGTCTGGTCTATGTGCTGAAACATGGTGGGGGACGCGAGGGACTCAAGTTCATCTATGACACCATCAATGGCGAGTCCGATGCGAATGGTGTACTCGCCGACTTGATGCTGGAGCAAGCAGGGGGACTCCCTTTCAAACCAGTTTAACTGCCTGTTCTAATTTAAATTTAAACAATGGAAACACTTCGTGGGATTGTGTTGCGGACAGTGAAGTATGGTGACAATTCGATGATTGTTGACCTCTTCACGGAGGGACGTGGGCGTTTGTCGTTCATGGCATCCACTTCGCGTACGAAACGGAGTGTACGTAATGTGTCGTTTTGGCAACCTTTGTCGATGGTGGAGTTCAGTGTGGAGTTGAGGCCGAATGGGGGGAAGTTGCCCCGTCCCAATGACGTGCGTACCTATTATAATTATACAGACCTCCCATTCTCGCCTGTTAAATCGACGCTTGCCCTTTTTCTTGCGGAGTTTCTAAGTGCTGCTTTGCGGGAGGAAAAGGAGAATCCGTCTCTGTATCGCTATATCGAATCCTCTCTTCAGTGGCTCGATATGGTGGAATCGGCTGATGCGATGGCGAATTTCCACCTTGCTTTTCTGATGCACCTCAGCCGTTTCATGGGTATTTATCCCAATCTGGAACGCCCAGATCATTATTTCGACCTCTTGGCGGGTTCTTATTGCGACCGTCAACCCCCTCATGCCCATTTCCTACGACGTCAGGAGGCACAAGCTCTGCCTGTGCTCTTCCGCATGGATTATCCGACTCTGCATATCTTCCGCTTTTCACGTCAGGAACGGATGCGCATCCTACAGGTGCTCAATGAGTATTACCGACTGCATGTCCCTAACTTCCCAGAACTGAAATCTTTAGAGGTCTTGCAGGAGTTTTATTCCTGATCACAAAAAGGAGGATGTGCCAGTTGACACACCCTCCTCTTGGTTATAGATTAGTTATGGACTAAGAAATTTGTCTATTGAGTGAGCTAGTTAACGTGCTGCCACATACTTGTGCAATGTCTTGCGTACGGCACCATTGCCAGCGTAGAGTTCCTTGACCATGCCTTCAATCTGTTCGCCAAGACCAGCATCATAAAGGTTGACACCAAAGACGTCGGCACGGCTGTAGAGAGACTTCAAACAGCTGTAGTCTTGGTCTGCTTTGCCCACTTCGAGGGGAGCGACGATAGCTTGTAACTCTGCCAGCATGGGGTCGGGTGAAGGCTCGAAGGGGGTGCCATCATCCTTGATGCCCTTGAGGTAGCGTGCATAGCCTGCGAGGGTGAGTGGGATGAGCACGAGGTTGCTCTTGTCGAGTCCACGTGCCAAGTATTTCTTGATGGTCTCACCAAAGCGGATAGGAAGCTTCTGACTGGTGTCCATCGCGATGCGCTGAGGCGCGTCAGGCATGAAAGGATTAGGCAGACGGCGGTTGATGACGGCACCAATGAATTCGTATGGGTTGAGCACACCCGGATCAGTCACCACAGGCATGGCTTCCATATAGCCAATCTTCTGGATGAAGCTGCGAAGGTCATCGTCAGCCATCTCTGCAGAGATGAGGGTGTAACCCAACATGCAACCATAGATGGACATCGCTGTGTGGAGCGGATTGAGACAAGTGGTCACCTTCATGGTCTCCACCTTGTCCACCGTTTCACGGGTGGTGTAGAGTGCGCCGCCAAGGTCGAGTGGGGGGCGACCATTGGTGTAGTTGTCCTCGATGACCAGATACTGTACCTCTTCTGCATTCACGAAAGGAGCAGTGAACGTGTGCTTCTCTGTCTCGATGTAGTCGTTGTCTTCAAAACCATCGGCAGCCAGCATCTCCTTCACCTTCTCGTGTGGACGGGGAGTGATCTTGTCAATCATCGACCAGGGGAAGGTGATCTTTGTCTCGTCCTTCAGATAGTCGAGGAAGGCAGCAGGTACGAGTCCATTAGCCACCCACTTCTCTGCGTATGCGAAGACGCCTGCCTTCACCTTATCACCATTGTGGGAACAGTTGTCCATAGATTGGACGGTGAGTGATAGCTGACCGGCATTGAAGCGCTCTAAGAGCAAGGCACATACCTTACCCATGGCGAAGACTGGAGTGAGACCACGTGCGAGGTCTGCATCGTTGTAGGTGTATCCCTTCTCTGTGATAGTGAAGGAAATCATCTGGAGGGATGGGCTCTTGAAAATCTCCACAAGGCGCTGCCAGTCAGCAAATTGGTAGTCAGCCTTGAGTGCCTCAGTGACAGAAGCGATGACCTTCTTCTCGATGGTGCCTGTAGATTGGAGAGACACCAAGAGAGAAAGGTTATTGTAAGGCGCGTATGCCTTATCGACCACTTCGAAGTCGAAGGTTTCTGCCACAATCACACCTTTGTCATACTTACCTGTATTGAGGGCATCGTTGAGGATGGCTGCAGGGAAGGCACGGAAGATGTTGCCTCCACCAAAATGTACCCATGTGGGGTTGTCATGTGTCTTCTGACGCACTGCTGCTATGTCAAACTTGGGAAGCTGATAGCCTTTGGCTTCCCACTCTGCGGCATTAAAGTTGCCCGAGAAAATATCGTTGAGTTTCATTTTTTAATCAAAGAATCCTGGTTGTTTGTATTCAATTCCCAATTCTCTATCCACAGTGGCGAGGATACCCTGTACCTGACCCATAGCGAACATACGTCCGAGGAGAGTGTATCCAGAGTTGTGACCGTGGTTGCTCTCATCGAAGATGCCACCAGGCTCGTCTGTGAAGGTCATGCCGTGGTCAACACGCATGGGCAGTTGTGGGTTCTCTTGCTCGAAAATGCGGCAGAGTTCGATGAGGTCTGCACGGCCACCCAAGTGAGATGCTTCTGTGAAGTCGCCATTGGGGAAGATGTGGCACGAACGGAGATGTACGAAGTGGGTGCGTGATGCGAACTTCTTTGCCATCTCCACCACGTTGTTGTAGGCACCAGCTGAGAGGGAGCCTGCACAGAAGGTGAGTCCGTTGTGCTTGTTGGGCACAGCATTGAGGAACCACTCGATATCCTCTTTTGTTCGTACGATGCGTGGCAGACCCAGCACCTCGATAGGTGGATCGTCAGGGTGAACACACATGTTCATGCCATACTCCTCGCAAGTTGGCATGATAGCCTCGAGGAAGTACTTCATGTTGGCACGAAGCTGTGCCTTGTCAATACCCTTATAGAGGTCGAGGAAGTCACGGAACTTCTGGATAGGAGCCTCGTCGTTTTCGCTGAAATTACCAGATACAAAGCCTTGTGTCTTAATGATGATGGTCTCCACAAGCTTGTGATCCTTTTCTGGAGTCATTGTCTTTGCGAGTTCATCGCACTCAGCCAACACGTTGCGACCTGCACCTACACCGGCAGGGAACTCAAACTTCGCCCACTCCTCACGAGCACCAGCACGTTTCAGGATGTAGATGTCGAAATAAGCGAACTCTGCATAGTTGAAGTAGAGATTAGTGGAACCATTAGGATTCTCATGCAATAGGTCGGTACGTGCCCAGTCGAGCACAGGCATGAAGTTGTAGCAGATGCAGTGGATGCCCTCAGCGGAGAGGTTGCGCAGGCTTTCCTTATAGACCTCAATCTGATGGTCACGATCAGGACCGCCATACTTGATGGTCTCCACCACAGGCAGACTCTCAACCACGCTCCAACGCATTCCATAACTCTCAATGTACGTCTTCAAATCATGAATCTTCTCACGTGTCCACACCTCGCCAAGAGGTACGTCGTGCAGGGCAGTTACGATGCCCTCCACACCAATCTGTTTCAGCTGGGCAAGTGTAATCTTATCTTTCTTGCCAAACCAACGCCATGTTCTTTCCATATCTTTATTATAAAATTTAAAGTTTAGTGTTTAGAGTTTAAAGAATCGCCCAGCCCATAGGCTGGTTGGGTGCAAAGTTAGGAAAAATTATTCAGATAGATTTGCTTTCCCGTATCATTTTTGTTCGCTGCCGTAACATGAACGAAAGAATGTGTAACAGAATGTAAAGAATATATGGAAAAAATGTCGTACCTTTGTGCCTTGAAACTGCGAACAAACTAAATCACTAACAAACTAACAAACCAAATAACAAAACAAACATGAAGAAAATCATTTTGGGAATGCTTGCGTTGGCAAGTGTGTGGTCGTCGGCATGGGCGACAGAGAAGTCTTTTACAAGTCCTGACGGAAAACTGACTGTAGTGGTGGAAGATCAGAACGGGGTGGCCACCTATCGTGTCAATGTGGGCACCACCGAATTTATTGGCAGTTCACCTCTGGGCGTCAACACTAACATCGGCAACTATACCAGTGACCTAACTTTGGCGGGTTGCGAAGTGAATGAGGTGAAGGAATCCTATGACCTGCGTAACATCAAACGGAGTCATGTCGATTATGAAGCGATAGAGGCCGTGTGCAGCTTCGAACAGAAGGGCAAGAAGGTGATGGATGTCATCTTCCGTGTGAGCAATCGTGACGTGGCTTATCGCTATCGCATTTTACCACAGCGCGATACAAAAGTATGTGTGATTGAGAGTGAAGCTAGTGGTTTTCAGTTGCCAGAGGGTACGACCACTTTCATGTGCCCTCAGTCACGTCCTATGGGTGGTTTTGCCCGTACATCTCCCAGTTATGAGACTTCCTATACCGACGATGACCAGATGGGCAAGAACGGCTGGGGTGAAGGCTATTCTTTCCCATGCCTTTTCCATTTTGGCGACAAAGGTTGGGTGCTCATCAGCGAAACTGGAGTGGATGGTGGCTATGTGGCCAGTCGACTTCTCAATGTGAATGGTGGACTCTATAAGATTGGTTTTCCACAGCCAGGTGAGTGCAACGGTTGGGGATCCACCTCTGCTTCTGTAGCATTGCCTTGTGAGACGCCTTGGCGCACTATCACGTTGGGTACGACCTTGGCTCCTATCGTGGAGACCACAGTTCCTTTTGACTTGGTGGCTCCAAAGTACCAAGCTTCGCAGGAATATATCTATGGTAAGGGTTCGTGGAGCTGGATTATCGGTATGGATGCCAGCTGTAATTACGATGAACAGAAACGCTACATTGACTTCTCTGCTGCGATGGGTTATCAGACTGTACTCATCGATGCCCTTTGGGACAAGCAAATTGGTTATGACAGAATTGCGGAATTGGCTGCCTACGGTAAGACCAAGGGTGTGGGTCTCTTCCTTTGGTACAACTCCAATGGTTCTTGGAACGATGCCCCTCAGTCACCTATTGGCAAGATGGACAAGAGTCGTGAACGTCGTGCAGAAATGGCATGGATGAAGCGTGTGGGCATCCGTGGTATTAAGGTCGATTTCTTTGGTGGTGACAAGCAGAACATGATGCAGCTCTATGAGGATATCCTTTCAGACGCCAACGATTTTGGCATTCTGGTCATCTTCCATGGTTGCACCCTGCCTCGTGGTTGGGAACGTATGTACCCTAACTATGCAGCCAGTGAAGCCGTTCTCGCCTCTGAGAATCTCCACTTCGGACAAGGCGCTTGCGATGCTGAGGCACACAATGCCACCCTTCACACCTTCATCCGCAACACCGTTGGTTCCATGGACTTTGGTGGTTCCACACTCAATAAGTTCTATAGTGCAGACAACAAGCGTGGTACACACCGCGTCACTTCTGATGTTTATGCCCTCTCCACAGCGGTTCTCTTCCAGAGTGCCGTGCAGCACTTCGCCCTCGCACCCAACAACCTGACTGATGCTCCTGATTGGGCGATTGATTTCATGAAGCATGTGCCCACCACTTGGGATGAGGTGAAGTTCATCGATGGTTATCCAGGCAAGTATGCCATCATTGCTCGTCGTGCTGGCGATCATTGGTTTATTGCAGGTATCAACGCAAGCAAGGAGCCACTGAAAACAAACATCGACCTTAGCATGTATGGAAAAGGTGCTAAACTGATGATGTATAGCGACGATGCCCAACTCAATGGCAGTCTTACCACTGTCAAGGCCAAGAAGCAAATCGCTGTCACGATTCCAACGAATGGCGGTCTGGTGATTGTGAATAAATAATGGCAATTGAAGATGGATAATTGATAATTGGGAATTGACAAATTGGCTGTTCAACGTGCTTTCTGTCAGAAAAAACGTACCGAATGGTGAATTTTTCAATTCTCAATTTTCAATTCTCAATTATTTTATCTACCTTTGCACCCGCTTTGGCGAAGCCGCTGTCTGATAGGGAGAGAGCCCAAGGACTTGGAACAAAGGTGTTCTGATGTTCTGAAAAGGAGAATGCTTCGCTGTAACTCTTTAATTATCAATAAAAGACCAAAATGGCAGTAGATTTAATTAAAGTGGCTGAAGAGGCTATGCAGACCTCTGAGCCAAAGCAGTTCCCTGAGTTCAAGGCAGGTGATACTGTAACAGTAGCTTACAAGATTATCGAGGGTACGAAAGAGCGTATTCAGTTGTATCGTGGTGTAGTCATTAAGATTGCAGGCCATCAGGACAAGAAGCGCTTTACTGTTCGCAAGATGTCTGGCACCGTAGGTGTGGAGCGTATTTTCCCACTCAACTCACCTAACATTGATTCTATCGAAGTGAACAAGGTAGGTAAGGTGCGTCGCGCTAAGCTTTACTACCTGCGCAAGCTCACAGGTAAGAAGGCTCGCATCAAGGAAAAGCTCACAGGTAAGAAGGCTGAAGCTTAATTGGATGAAGCAAAGGAGGGAATTGCACGGCAATTCTCTCTTTTTTGTCTTTTCTTTGTTCTCTTTTCATTTTTTTTCCCTACCTTTGCACCCTGAAAGCAAAAAGTGTAAGTATATGGAAAAGCTTGTTGTCAATTCATATGATGAGTTTGCCTCACATCTGGGCGAAGTAATAGGTACGAGTGAGTGGCTTGAGATTTCGCAGGAGCGTATTAACCTCTTTGCCGATGCCACGATTGATCACCAGTGGATTCATGTGGATCCAGAACGTGCTAAAGTGGAAAGTCCTTACAAGTCAACCATTGCTCATGGTTATCTGACACTGTCTCTTCTCCCTCACTTGTGGCAGGAGCTGATTCAGGTGAACAATGTGAAGATGCTGGTCAACTACGGTATGGATCAGATGAAGTTCGGTCAGCCTGTTTTGGCTGGTCAGCGTGTACGCCTCACGGCCTCATTGCACGAAATCGCAAACATCCGTGGTATCTGTAAGGCACAAATCAAGTTTAAGTTGGAGATTGAGAACCAGAAGAAGCAGGCGCTGGAAGGTCTTGCTACCTTCTTGTACTATTTTGAATAGTATATACATTTATAATAAAGGCATGGGGTGAAACCTTGATACAGATGTTTCACCCCATGCTTATGTTTTGACAGCCTTACCACAAAACAATATACATAATGAGTGATATGGCGCAGACAATAATGGCGCCATAAGTATATCCTCGTGTGGTGGAGAAGAGAGCCAGGTTAATGGAAAGTGCCTTGGTGTCTTCCTTGGGACTTTTGGCATTGGTAAACAACAAGATGGCACATGCACCTACTAAGCAGCCAAAGAAGAAGAAGGCCTGGAATCCGATGTCATTGAGGTAAGCGATGAGATTGTTCTCAGGTGTGGCTTCTGCTGGTAACAGCAGATAACCGACGCAGACAATGGTGGCTGCGATAATTAAAACGACAGCTATGACACCCAAAATGTAACTCCACTTTCTCATGATATCTCGTCCCAGTTTCGGGATGCTTTGACTTGGCTGAGTCTTCTGGCTGCACAAGGAAATCGTGATAAACAGCACCAAAAGAATCATGGAGACGTATCCTTCACGGAAGATGAAGGCGACATGAGGGAGGAGTAACTTGAAGAGGATTCCAATTGGAATGGTGAGAATTGTAATCCAGATGGCAGCAGTCTTGGAAGCACGTTTCCAAAGAAGTCCAAGTCCGAACACGATGGTGATGCCTGGATAGAGGAAACCCGAATACTCCTGGATATATAGGAATGCTTGGTCAAGTTCGCCAAGCAATGGTGTGGCTGAGACGAGTGCGAGGAGAAGTGCAACGATGGCTGATGCTCGTCCTACGTTCACTAACCTCTTGTCTGAGGCATCTGGATTGATGTATTTTCGATAGATGTCGATGGTAAAAATGGTGGAAGTACTGTTGAGCATCGATGCCAACGAGGACACGACTGCCGCAACAAGTGCCACAAAACCCAGTCCCTTGATACCAGTGGGGATGAAATTCTTGAGGAACCAAGGATAAGCTTCATCCGACACATGAATGGAATTTTGCAGGGTTGTGTCGCCGTATTGTGTGATGTAGAAAGCACAAAGACCCGGAATCAAGACGATGAATGGGATGATCATTTTTAGTAAGGCGGCAAACATAAAGCCTTTCTGTGCTTCATGAATGCTATAGGCGGCAAGTCCCTTCTGGGTGATGTATTGGTTGAAGCCCCAGTAGGAAAGGTTGGTCAGCCAGATACCACCTACGACAGCAGCGATACCAGGCACATTGTCGTATGCTGCTGCATTATGGCTTTCCTGAATGATGAGGTGAAAGTGGGTGTCTTTAGCGTATTCGCGGTCTATGGCGAAGTTGAGCAGTCTGTTCCATCCTTCAGAAATGGTACCATCGTCGCCTGCTAAAGCTCCTATGGCATAATAGGCGGTGGCAAGTCCACCGCCGATGATGAATACGACTTGCATCACATCGGTCCATGCTACAGATGTCATACCTCCGTGGATGGAGTAGAGGCCAGCAATGGCGAAAAGGGCGATGATGATGATTAGACGCGCAGAGAATTCCAATCCTCCTATTGAGACGGCGAGCCCCTGAAATCCCATGATCTGTTCAATAGCAAGAGCACCCAGCCACGCCACTGAGGTGAGGTTGACGAAAATATAGAGAAAGAGCCACAGGATGGAGAAAGAAAGTCCCACGCCGTTGGTATAGCGGTTCCGCAGGAACTGTGGCATGGAGAAGAATCTCTGTTCCATCATGATGGGGAGCATGAACTTGCCAATGATAACGAGGGCGACGGCAGCCATGATTTCGTAGGCGGCAATTGCAATGCCGTCAGCATAGCCCGTACCTGCCATACCAATAAGCTGCTCTGCGGAGATGTTGGCCGCAATGAGGGATGCACCGACGGCCCACCATGTCAGCGTGTTGCCTGCCAGAAAATAGTCGTTGGTACTTTTCGTTTCTCTGTTATAGCTGAGAAAGACGCCAAGGCAGATGAGCATGACGAGGTAGGTGAAAAGTATGACGTAGTCGATGGATTCCAGTCCGCTCTGACCCAACGCCTCTGTAAGACCTATTTGTGTGTTCATAATGATAGATGTATGAGTTTTGATACAAGTATGAATATGATGATTTGCAAAAGTAGTAATAATAGTTCGAAACGAAAAGTTTTTTTGCGGATTTTTTTAATAATGGCTGTAAAAAGGGTAAAAAAAGAGACTTCTGACGAAACTTTTTGTTTGTCAGAAGTCTTTATTGGTGGTACCACCAGGATTCGAACCGGGGACACACGGATTTTCAGTCCGATGCTCTACCAACTGAGCTATGGCACCATCTCTTTTGTTTAGCGAGTGCAAAGGTACGCCTTTTTTTTGGACTGACCAAACATTTCAGCACTTTTTTCGCACGAAAGGCGAAAAAAGTGCTGAAACCCTACTTTTTCCTATAAAGACTTAAAGTCTTCTTCCGTCAAGAATGTCAATTTGTTCAGCATGATGGTCTCCTTTGCCTTCTCGCTCTGGTCGGCACGGAACACAAGAACGCCCTTGCCCTGCCAAAGGAAGGAGTAGAGATAAAGGATGCTGACTCCAGCGGCAGAAATTTCCTTGATGGCTTCAGCAGCACGACCGGGTTGGTCGTCGATGCTGAGGGCAATCACGTCAGAGAGCTGCACATTGATGCCTGCATCTTTCAGGATGATATACGCCTGTGCCGGGTTGTTACACAGCACACGGTAAATGCCGTAATCTTTGGTGTCGGCAATGGTGGAGGCAATAATCTGTATGCCTGCCTTGCTCAGCAGGTCGAGAACCTTAATCAGCGTGCCTCCCTTGTTCTCGATGAAGATGGATAATTGCTTGATAGTCATAATTGAAAGTTTTATTGATACACTTTTCTCTTATCTACCACTCTCACGGCTTTTCCTTCGCTCACAGGCAGGCTGCCCTTAGGCACGAGTTTTACATGAGGGGTGAGGAGGATTTCGTCCTTCAGTCGGCGCTTGATCTCCTTCTGCAAGGCAATGAGGCGCTGGTAGTCATCTGTGAAGAGTTCTTCGAGTTCCACCTCTACGGTCATGTTGTCGTTGTCCTCGTCAGTGGTCAAAGTGATGAGGTAGTTGCTGGCGAGTTCCTTGAACTGCATCAGAATCTTCTCAATTTGGATGGGGAAGATGTTCACACCACGCAGCACCATCATGTCGTCGGAACGTCCACGCATGCGGTCGAGACGTACGTGGTTACGTCCACAAGGACAAGTGTGTCCCAGTACACGGGTCAGGTCTCTGGTACGATAGCGGAGCAATGGCATCGCTTCACGGCAAAGGGTGGTGAGCACCAGTTCACCGATTTCACCCTCTGGCACTGGCTCCAGGGTATCAGGGTCAACAATTTCCACGATATAGTAGTCTTCCCAGAAGTGCAAACCGTTCTGCTCTGGGCACTCAAAACCAACGCCTGGGCCACACATCTCACTCATGCCGAACGAGTTGTAAGCCTTCGCGCCCATCATCTCCTCGATGCGCTTGCGCTGTTCTTCCGAGTGAGGCTCAGCACCGATGGCAAGCACCTTCAGCTTCGTGTCCTTGCGTGGGTCAACACCTTCAGACTGCATCACCTCATAGAGACGGGTTAGGTAGCTGGGCACAGCGTGAATGGCTGTAGTGCCAAAGTCCTTGATGAACTTGATCTGACGCAGGGAGTTACCAGCTGCTGCTGGCACAGTGAGCATACCCAACTTCTCAGCACCATACTGGAAACCGAGACCGCCTGTGAACATGCCGTAACCAGAGGAGTTCTGGAACACGTCATCGGGGCGTAGTCCCACCATCCAGAGGTTACGTGCCACTTGGTTCGACCACTCGTCAAGGTCTTTCTGTGTGTGCAGAATCACGGTTGGATTACCCGTCGTACCCGATGAAGAGTGCAGACGTACACACTGACGGAGAGGCGCACTGGCTATGCCAAAGGGGTAGGTGTCTCTCAGGTCTTGTTTGGTGGTAAAAGGAATCTTACGGATGTCATCGAGGCTCTTGATGTCCTCTGGTTTCAATCCGATTTCCTCAAAACGTTTCTTGTAAAACGGTGAGTTCATGCAATGCTTCACCGTTGCCTGCAGCCGTTCCAGCTGCAGCTTCTTAATCTCCTCGTGCGAGAGTGTCTCGTACTGCGGATGAAAGTAAGGTGATTTATCGTCCATTAGAGTTTTGGTTTTATGGGGCTTATAGGTCTTATAGGTCTTATAGGACTTATAGGTCTTATGAATGATTACGATTGAAACTTTCTATTCTCTCTTTAAACATCGGCTCCTGTTCCTTTGAGAAGAACGAGGTACATATGCGCACGCCTTGTTCGTTCGAACCCATCGTGTCGAGCGGGAACACGGCAATGCCATAGTACATCAGTTCACGTGTCAGTTGGAGGTCAGTCATGCCTGGGTACTGTACCGTAAAGTAGAAACCGTCAGCTAAGGGTGCGCCCATGTCGTTGTCATACACGAGGTAGAAGCCGTTGGTCAGGAGCACGTCCTTCATATACTTGGCTCTTCTGCCATACTCGCGTACATCAGCCAAGAAGTTGTACTGACCGTCACAAGCTGCTTCCATCAGCGCTGCCATTGCGTGCTGCACACTATGTGTCGTACCGCTACTGAGCGTGTACATCAGTCGGTTGCAGAAGAAGTTTCCGAACTCACCCACGCCAAAGTTCTGCTCCAAAGCAGGATAGACACGGTGGTAGAGGGTGTTGCTGATACAAGCCACACCGATGCGTTGACCCGCATACGAGAATGCCTTCGAGCCCGACACGGCCAAGATGTACTTGTCTGTATATCTTGCCACCGTAGCCTGATAAGGTGCTTCGAACGGATGACTCAGATCCCTGCGGAAGTCCATCGCGAAGTAAGCGAGGTCTTCCAGGATGATGCAGTCGTGCTTGTCTGCCAACATGGCGATGCCCTTCAGCTCTTCCTCATTGAAGCATACCCATGATGGGTTGTTGGGGTTTGAATAGACAATACCACAGATGTTGCCTGCCGACAGGATCTCTTCCAGCTTCTCAACGAGCGCATCACCGCGATAGTCGTGAATGTCCAAGCCGATATGTTTCAAGCCAATCACGTCGCATTGCGAGGTCTGTACAGGGAAACCGGGATGGATGAACAGCACGGTGTCCTTCTCAGGCATGGCGTGGTGCCAAGCCGTGAAGACAGCAAAAGTACCCTGCATCGAACCTGTGGTGGGGATGCAGCAGAGTGGGTCGATGTCCACTCCGATGAATGCCTTGACGAAACGCGAAGCCGCGTTCTTGATGCGTGGAATACCGCCGTTGGGAGGGTAGATGGTGGCGCAACCGTTCTGCAACGCCTCTTGTTCTGCTTTGATGGCGATGTCCGAAGGCTGCAGACCTGGCACACCCATCTCCAGATGGATGACCGTCTGTCCCGTCTTTTCTTCCAGCACTTTCGAGAGTGATTGGATGTCACGGATGGTGGCCTGCGAGAAGTCGCCCAGCCCCATCCCCTCGATGGCATCGGTCACAATCGTATAATCTAATGGTGTTGTCATTTCTATTTTTAAATATGTATATGTTCAGAAAGTTTCTACTTCCAATCCTTCAGGAGTGTTCTCTTATCGAGCACATGCTTGGCCTTGCCTGTAGAACGTTCGATGTTGCCTGGTTCCTTGATGTGGATGTTTGGCTTAATGCCCACCAGACTGACGATGCGGTCGTAGAGTGGTTTGATGAATGGCATCTGCTTCGCTGGGTTGGGCGAGAAGTATTCTGCACGCAACTCGACATCGAGGTCGAAGGTGTCTTCGTTGTTCTTGCGATCCACGGTGATGAAATACTGTGGGGTGAATACTGGGAATTCGGTCAGCACGGTCTCAATTTGCGATGGGAAGACGTTCACACCACGTATGATGAGCATATCGTCGCTACGACCCAAAATCTTTCCGAGGCGGACCGTTGTACGTCCACACTCACAAGGCTCATAGATGAGGTGGGTGAGGTCTCTTGTACGATAACGGAGGATAGGCATTGCTTCCTTGCACAAAGAAGTGAACACCAACTCACCTTCTTCACCTGGCTCTACAGGCTGCAGGGTTTCTGGATTGATGATTTCTGGATAGAACATGTCTTCAGCCACGTGCGTACCGTTCTGGAATTGACACTCACCGCCCACACCAGGACCGCACATCTCTGTCAGTCCGTAGATGTCGATTGCCTTGATGTGCAGTTTCTTCTCCAACTCACGACGGATGCCCCAAGTCCAAGGTTCTGCTCCGAAGAAGCCGACTCTCAGTTTCAGATCCTCAGCGTCGATGTTGGGAGTCTGTTCAATCACCTCTGCCAGATGCAAAGCATACGAAGGGGTGCAGCAAAGTGCTGTCGTGCCAAAGTCCTTCATCAGCATGATCTGCTTGGCAGAGTTACCTGCTGAGATAGGCAACTGGATGGCGCCACGTACAGCAGCACCGTCGTGCGCACCTAAGCCTCCTGTGAATAATCCATATCCGTATGCCACCTGTACGACATCGCCTGGTCCTACATCGCCTACTGCCATCACACGAGCTACGCACTCTGCCCACATCTTCAGGTCATTCTCTGTGTAGGTGCCGACCACGGGCTTGCCGGTCGTACCTGATGAGGCGTGAATACGGCGAATCTCACTCTGAGGCACGGCTTGGAGTCCGAAGGGGTACTCGTCGCGCAAGTCGTGCTTCGTGGTGAAGGGCAACTTCGTGATGTCGTCAATGCTCTTGATGTGCTCAGGTCTCACACCCATTCTGTCCATCTTCTTGCGATAGAAAGGCACATTCTCGTAGCACCTCTTGACGACTTTCTGCAAACGCTCGGTCTGCAACTTGCGCATAGACTCTCTGTCCATGCATTCCATTTCAGGATTGTGAATCATGTGTTTACTTGTGTTTGATTGTTATTTATTACTTGCTGCTACACCCATGTCGAAAGCCTTGAGGTTGGCTTCGACAATGGCTTCGCCTTTACGTGCAAAGATGACGGAAATGGCCTTACGAAGTTGCTCGACCGTAATAATCTCAATAAATGGGGCGGCCATGCCGAGCAGCACCATGTTGGCGCCACGCACATTGCCTGCATCCTTAGCTACACTCTCGATGTCGAGTTTCACTACTGATGGCATGCTGTCGAGTTCAGCCATCAGAGCAGTTTCGTCAGGGTAGTTGGGGATGTTGATGAAAGGCTTGCTGCTGGTCACGATGGTGCCAGTCTTGGCAAGATAGGGGAGGTAACGCAGTGCCTCCATCGGTTCCATTGAGATGACCACGTCAGCACCTCCCTGTGGAATGAGGTCTGAATAGATGTTCTCTGTAGAGAGGCGCAGGTTTGACTGCACGTCACCACCACGTTGACTCATTCCGTGTACCTCAGCTTGTTTCAGGTTGATGCCTGCCTCTGTAGCTGCTTCTCCGATGATGGTAGCGATGGAGAGGATGCCTTGTCCGCCCACACCGCAAAGTATGATGTCTTTCTTCATTTGTTTGCCTCCTTTGCTTTCTGTCTTTCTCTTGCGTGACGTGCTGCTGTCTGGATGCACTCACGACGAGGAATAATCACTGAAACTCCATTGTACTCTATCTCCTCCTTCAGGATGCGAGTGATCTCAGGCATGTTTTTGGGAAGTGGCACCACCACACGTACATGCTCTGGCTCTACGCCCAAACCAAGACAAATCGCCTCAAACTTGTTTGTACCTGCAGAATCCTGCCCACCTGTCATACCTGTGGTCAGGTTGTCGGAGATGACAACGGTGATATTGGATTTGTCGTTGACTGCATCCAAAAGACCTGTCATACCAGAGTGGGTGAAGGTTGAGTCGCCGATGATGGCAACAGATGGGAACAATCCTGCATCAGCAGCACCTTTCGCCATCGTGATGGAAGCTCCCATGTCCACACAGCTGGAGAGTGCTTTGAAAGGTGGCAGCGCACCCAATGTGTAGCAACCGATGTCACCAAACACACGATAATCAGGATATTCAGCCAGCACCTCATTCAGCGCTGTATATACATCGCGGTGTCCGCAGCCCTGACAGAGCTGAGGAGGACGACCTGCGAGATTCTTTGCGTTGTCGAATGCAGGACCTGCTGGTTTGCCCAATGCCTTGGCCACACAGTCAGGCGTCAACTCACCTGTACGAGGAAGGTCACCCGTCAGACGTCCCTTGATCGCATAACCTCCACCCAGAAGACCCTTCAACTGCTCTTCCACTACTGGCTGACCATCTTCCACTACGAGGATGGCATCGTTTTCAGCAGCCAAAGCCTGAATCTTCCCTTCTGGCAATGGATATTGGCTTACCTTCAGGATGTTGGCATCGTCACCCACATTTTCTTTCACGTAATTGTAACCAATGCCACAAGCAATAATGCCGAGACGCTGCTGACCACCCTTCTCCAGACGGTTATATGCAGAAACCTCGCTTGCCTTCTCAAATTCCACCTGCTTGCCCAGCAGATCTACATACTTCTTTCTGGCAATACCTGGCAGCAACACCCACTGGTCAGTGCTGGGGTTGAGTTGGTTCTCAACACCCAATTCACCCACTTCCACAGCAGCACGGCTGTGTGCCAAACGAGTGACAATGCGTAGCAATACTGGCACTTTCAGACTCTCAGAAAGTTCGAAAGCGCTTGCCACCATATCGTAAGCTTCCTGCTGGTTTGATGGCTCAAACACAGGGATGAGCGCGAACTTGCCATAGAAGCGGCTGTCCTGTTCGTTCTGTGAAGAGTGCATCGATGGGTCGTCAGCAGCCAATACGATAAGACCGCCATTCACACCCGTAATAGCACTGTTAACAAAAGCATCAGCACATACGTTCATACCTACGTGCTTCATGCACACCAGGGCACGCTTGCCTGCATAAGACATACCGAGCGCAGCCTCCATCGCTGTCTTCTCGTTTGTACACCAACGACTGTGGATGCCACGTTCTTGTGCCACCTTGTTGGTCTGAATAAATTCAGTAATTTCGGTGGAAGGAGTGCCAGGATAAGCATACACGCCAGAGAGTCCGGCGTTAATCGCTCCCAAGGCAATAGCTTCGTCACCAAGAAGTAATTGTTTCATATCTTAATTGATTGTAATTGATTCGTAAAAGACACAAAAAAACATGTTTCTCAAGCTGAGAAAGCCCGAAAAACATGCAAAGGTACGAATAAGTGAGCACAAAACAAAGGAAAAACCGAAGTTTTTACTTTTTTTGTCGAACGAGAGTACGTTCTTTTTTAATTATCCCATAAAGTTTGGCAGTTCAGTCACAAATGGTTACCTTTGCTGCAGAAAAAGGCACAAGGCCCTTCTAACGGACAAGTGACAGACAAGTGAAAATCATTCATGTAGATATGGATCAGTTCTTCGCAGCCGTTGAGCAGCGCGACCATCCAGAACTGAAAGGCAAACCGATAGCAGTGGGACACGATGCCGAGCGTGGTGTGGTGTCCACAGCCAGCTATGAGGCTCGCCGGTTTGGTGTTCATTCAGCCCAATCCATCCAAGTGGCCAAACGCCGATGTCCCCAATTGATAATCGTTGAGCCACACTTTCAGCGCTATAAGGAGGTGTCAGCGCAACTGCATGAAATCTTCCATGACTATACAGACTTGATAGAACCCATTTCGCTCGATGAGGCCTTCCTCGACGTGACGGAGAACAAGAAAGGCATCGAATTGGGTGTGGACATAGCCCGCGAAATCAAACAGCGCATCCTTGAGACCACAGGCTTGACAGCATCGGCTGGGGTGAGCTATTGCAAGTTCCTGGCAAAGATAGCCTCCGACTGGCGAAAACCCAATGGATTGACGGTGATTCATCCCGACAGGGCGATGGATTTCATCTCCAGGTTGAGGGTGGAGAAGATATGGGGCATCGGTCCCAAGACGGCAGACAAGATGCATCACATGGGCATCTTCACTGGTGCCGACCTGCGTGAGGTGTCGTTGCAGCATCTGACAGCCGAATTTGGCAAGATGGGGCAGATATTCTACAATTTTGCTCGAGGCATCGACGAACGCCCTGTCGTTTCTGAATGGGAGCGGAAGTCTGTCAGCTGCGAGCAGACCTTCGAGAAAGACATCAGCGAACAGTCGGCAGCTATCATCGAACTATATCATACCGTTCTCGAATTGGAAAGGCGTATCGCCAAGAACGAATTCGAGGGCCGCACGCTGACGCTGAAAGTGAAGTTCTTGGACTTTCAGCAGATAACACGCAGCATCACTGTTGACCATATCCTCCGCACCAAGGACGACATTCTGCCGTTGGCCAAACAACTGCTGCGGCAAGTGGAGTTCCATTCACGTCCCATCCGTCTCATGGGTTTAGGAGTGTCCAATCAAAAAGGAGAACTACCAGCCGACCTCCAGCAATGGATACAATTGGATATACCGTTCCCTGATGAAGGTCTATAAGTCCGTTTCTCCTTATCGCAGCCCGACAAAAAATGTTACCTGTTTGTTAGGTGTTTGTTACCTCTTTTGTAAACAGGTAACACCCCTCCAGCCCTTTGTACATCGGGGTTGGAGGAGTGTTGTGTTAGGTGTTTTGAGAAAAACCATTTATTTGTTCTCCCACGGGGAAAACTTTGCTCCCCAGTTAGGGCAATAATTTTTCCTAACCAGGCAGCAAAAAGTTGCAAGCCTTAAGGGCTGCAATAAATTGCCGACGGCAATCCACCCTTTTGCCGTCGGCAAAACCATGCTTTGCCGACGCCTCTTTGATGCTTTGCCGCCACCAATTTAAAACAACGGCGTTTCGACGTTCTTTCTACGCCGTATCGTTGCTCTTGGTACGGCATTTCGTTAAAGTCGGTACGTCGGCACAATAACCAGCCTCTACTGTTCAATACTCGTTCCTTATTGAGAAATAACATGCCTCTGCTGGGGAATACTTGACCTCTGCAGAAGCCCAAGATGAACCTTGCATTCTTGAAGCTAAGGGAAACCTTATGGTAAACATAGAAGTAACTCAAATCATCGAATGAGTTAACTTCACGATGTTTTTTGCCCTTCTTCTACAAATCCTGTCATTGAGTCATCAGAAAGGAAGAAGGAAATGGAGATTCAGGCTCGTCAGAAGGTGGAATTTGAACAGAGTTTTCAAGACGCGATGACGGAGGCCAAGTTCTTCGAGTCGGAAGAGAATTGGGAGGAGGCTTTGGAGAAATATGAGGAAGCCGCCAAACTGAACTGCAAGTATGGCTATACCGACCAGCGCACCTTGACAAGGAAAATCAACAGTCTTTATGTGAAAGGGGGACGTGAGGAAGATGGTCCCAGCATCCTGAACAATAACAAAACAATTCTGGCTGACTATTCTGCCTATCGATATACGCGTGAGAATCCTGTCTTTGTGAACAAAAAGCAGGCAACGGGTGTGAAGATTGTGCGGGTGTCATGCTCTGACAGAGAGACGCGTGTTGAGATGGAGTATGAGGCTGGCAGTTCCAATGTGTCTCTCTATATTGGTGGTGCCACCTACATCAAGGGTGACAAGGGTGGAAAATTGGGATTGGCGAGTGTGGATAACATTACCATGTATCCTGCCAGAACTTATATTCCTTGGCCTTACCAGAAATTGCGCTTTGCCCTCATTTTCCCAGCATTGCCTTCTGATGCCAGAGAATTTGATCTCATTGAGCCTTCATCAACTTGGCAATTCAAGGACATCAAATGCAGGTAAGCCCTCATGCCTTGTGGCGGCTTAGAACAGCTTTTCGATGTCCACTGACAGACCTACCATCAGGTTGATGCCATCGGTGAGGGGGCTGTTGTAGTAGTGGTACTTGGGTTTGTAGTTGAGGAGATTGTCCAAAGCCGTTGTCACCTTGAAAGCTTTGCCGATGCGTTGAACAGCAGAGAATTTCCAATAGGTATAGGCAGGGTAGTGAATGGTGCTGGTACCTTTGGAGATATCGTAGTAGTCGATGAACTCCACGTTCTTCACATCGGAGAGGAAGCGTCCATTGAGGGAAAGACGCAAACCATAGTTTTTTGTGAATTGCTTGTCCCAATCGACACGTGCTGTGAGTGAGTGGTGACGAGCTGGGATATATTGGTTGTTGATAGTGTTACCACTCTTGTCCTTTGGCAGTCGTTCGTTGGTGTAGGCATAGGAGATTCGGGCACTGAAGCCATTATCCCATCGTGCCTGAACGGTCGCATCACCTCCATAGACGGAGTAGCCAGCAAGGTTGGTGTAGTCGAGATAGAGCTGTTTGTCGTCGCCAGGCAGATAGTGTGGAACGCCTGTGGCAAGCTTGTTCTGCACATCGTTATAGTAGGCAGCGATGGTGAAGTTGTAATGTCCTTTGGTGTAGTCGGCAGAAGCATTGAAGTTGTGGCTGAGTTCTGCCTTCAGATCTGGATTCCCTCGAATGATCCAGATGCCAGCAGCATCGAAATTATAGTATTTCTCTTTCAGCGCAGGCGCACGAAATCCCATACCATAACCTAAGCGAAGGTTAAGGTTGCTGATGGGTTGGTAACGAGCAGACAGTTTGGGCGTGAATTGGGAGTCTTTACAATCAGAGAAATAGTCGTAACGCACAGCACCCACAACCTCCCATTGGGTGTTGATGAGCCAGTCGTATTGCGCAAAGGCATCGAACGTGTTCTGACTCTCTGTCCGACTGCCCAAGTTCTTGTTCATCAGGAAGTCGTGCATAAAGTCAGCCCCAACTGTCAAGATATTGCCTGTCTGCCAATAGTGGTTGTAGAGCCCTTTGAAGATGTTCTGCACGTTGCGATAGTCACGCACATCCATGTGGGTGATTTTGTGATAGTCGGACTTGTCGTATTGGTCGAAGGAATAAGAGAGTTCGAGGTTATCGTTTGAGGTGATGTCCCACAATCCTCTTAATCCAGCGCTGAAATCTCTGTATCGCTCGGGGCTGTCGGCCGTTCTGGTTTGTTCTCGATAGAAATAGCCCGCTCTGCCGATGAGTTTCATCTGATCGTTGAGGATGAATGTGAGCCTGTCCTTGATGTTCCATGTACGGTCGCCATATACCGTTGCCACCACTTGCGTAGCAGGATTGGGAGCATTGTGTACATCGAAGTTGTCAATGGAGGTGTGGTTCACGTTCAGCATATTTTTCAGTCGACTTCCATTCACCCCATACGAACCACCATAACGACGCTCATTGTGGCGTGCCAGTCGTCCGTTCAGGTTCAATGTCCAGGGTTCTGTGCCTTCCTTCGTGATGATATTGATGACACCACCTCCTGCATTGCTGCCATAGAGTGCAGAAGCCGCTCCCTTCACAATCTCGATGCGCTCCACGTTTGCCATATTCAGACGGGTAAAATCCACATCGTCCATCGTCTCACCAGCCAAACGCTCTCCATCCACAAGGAAAAGGATGCCCTGACCGCCAAAGCCACACAAGTTCATGTGCTTCAGTTGGTTCATGGCATAAGAGAACTCCACACCTGGCATCTCCTGCTGCAACAGGTCTTCCGCATTGGTGGCATCTACCTTCTCGATGTCAGCTGATGTGATGAGGCGTGTTTGTATGGGCGTGTCCTTCAGCAGCTTAGGTGTACGTGTGCCCGTTACCACCACATCATTCAGGTAGTACATCGAGTCAAGACCCTCTTCCTGACCTCCCTCCGTCATGGGATGGGAGCCCTCCTGATCCTGCTTGGCGTGGCAAACGAGCGTTGCTCCTATTAATAATATGAATAGAAATAAATACTTCATTCAAACTCTCAACTATCGACTCTCAACTTTCAACTTTCAAAACGGGTACTTATAATTAATAGTAAGGTGGCATTTCACCCCTGCTGCATTCTGGTAGTTCTCTAATTGGATGGCAGCATAAGTGCCGTCTTCGAAACGAACGATGAACACGTGATTGTTGAGGGTGAATACTGGTGGTACAGGGGGAAGCGACACCTTGAGCCACGAGGACAACACTGGGTTGATTTTGATGCCTTGATTGCCAATGAGTCCTTGCAGCATCTGTGCCTGAACTGTCCACACGTCCAGTTCATTCCATTCATCTTCCGTGAAGGTGGCATCAGCAAATGCCTCGCTGCTTTCAGGCAGATCATTCATTGAGGTGTAGGAAGTCTCATACACAGCACCACCATTCGTCCTCACGTTATTGCGATGAACAGCGATATGCCAAGACTCGGGTTCGGGCTGTTTATCTGTTGGCGTGAAACCTCGAAACTCATGCTTGGAAATTCCTTCACCAAATACATCATACCAATAAGTGTAGAGCCCCCCAGCTCCCAAAGGGGGAGGGCTAACGCGATGTAAAGAGTCTGTGGCTTCTGTTGGGATTTCTTTCCTGACAAATTCCTTCTTCGCATCCGTCAGGTCGATATAATACCAATCTGTCCAGCTGGATGCGTCCACATACAGTTGCCCCTCTTTCAGGGTCACCTCATCCGATGGCTCGTCGTAGAGCTCGTCGAGGATGCCGTGACAGGCTGACAGAGAGGACAAGAGTAATGTGAATGTTACGAGAGTCAGGAGTTTACTTCTCATTCTTCGTCTTTAGCGACAGCTACTTCAAATTTAGAGATGATTTTGAATGGCATCCTGCCGAAAGAGTAGTTGAGGACAATGGTGACACCATTATTAGACTGCTTCACCTCAATGTCGCTGTCTTCATTGAATGTGTAGTCACCGTCCATAGCAGAGTGACCGCCCTCTGACTTGAAGTGCATTTGCAGACCATCCTTACCATACACACGATAGTAAGAACCCTTGTCTGCATTATACATGATGTTCTTGATGGTCACAGCGCCAATGGTGAGGTTGCCGATGGTGGTGTTGAGGAGCTGATACTCAGGCATCTCCACTTCGAGGGTACCATTTTCTCTCTTGGTGACTTTGCAAGTGATTTCAACTGGAGGATACTCCTTGTCAACAGTCACGGTGTTGTTGCCAATGTAAGTCCATTCTTGGGTGTACTCTTTGTCATCGCTGCTGCAAGCGGTCATGCCGATCAATGCAACCAGCGCCAATGCTAAAAATTTAATTGCTTTCATTTGTTTTTGTGTTATTATTAAGTTGATACTCTTTTTTACGTTTTGGATTCATCGGAAACCAGCCTCGTTCCACACGCTTCTTTTGTTCAAACAATTCGAGAATGCTCCATAGGCATGAACAGCCCACCACACCTAATACTGGGCTCAGGATGTCATTCGTTGTGAAAAGCGATGCCACGATGAATGCGATGCCAACAATCAGGAATATCCACCAACATCGGGTGCCGAAGTGATACTCGGACTTGATTACGATGGGATGGAAGATGCCAATCACGAGGAAGGTGGCGATGGCGATGATGAGTCCTAAAAAATTCATACCTTAAAAGTCCTTCTTGCTTATAGAGAACAGAAATCCGCTGCAAAGGTACGGACTTTTCGCTTACCCCACAATCCTTATTTGTTAGGATTTGTTCAGTTTTTCCAATAGCTTCTCTATCAATCGGGGTACGGCGTAATTGCCTAACTCGCTCTCTTCCACCCATATATACTCGTCTGGCAAGACGGGTGGCGTGTCTGTCTCCAACAGATAGAAATCTGCCATCAGAACACGATGGGTGAGCACATGCTTCACATTCTTGCCAATGATTGTGGCTCGCTCCAGCATTCCTCTTGTTTCAGGCTCCTTGCCTCTTGCCTCTTCAAGATACGGTTCCCAAAGACCTTGCCAGATGTCCCCTGCTGGTCGCCTGCGGATGGCAGTCTTCCCTTTACATCTTATATATATATAGGTAAGGAGGCGGGTTTGGATGGTCAATTTCTTCTCCTTGACGGGCAGATCGTCTATGCGTCCCATGTGCAGGGCTTCACAGGTCTCCTGCAAGGGACATTCCAGGCACTTGGGTGAGGTGGGGGTGCATTGGATGGCACCAAAGTCCATCATGGCTTGGTTGAACTCCGCAGGTTGGTCCACAGGCAGGAGCGATTGTGCCAGTTCTGTGAAAAGGTGCTTCCCTCGTGTGGTGTTAATCGGGGTGTCAATGCCATAGTGCCGTGCCAGTACCCGATAGACATTCCCGTCCACCACAGCGGCAGGGAGCCCGAAAGCAATGGAACCAATGGCGGCAGCAGTGTAGTCGCCGACCCCTTTCAGGGCACGAAGGCCTTGTATCGTGGTGGGGAAGCCACCATGCGTCATCACCTGTTGGGCAGCAGTGTGGAGGTTGCGCGCTCTGCTATAATAGCCTAATCCCTGCCACTCCTTCAGCACCTCATCCTCCGTCGCATTCGCCAAATTCTCTACCTTTGGCCACCTCTTCATGAAGCGCCACCAATAGTCCATCCCCTGCTGAATACGTGTCTGCTGAAGGATGACCTCACTCAACCAGATGGCATACGGGTCTTTCGTGTGTCGCCAAGGCAAATCACGCTTGTGAAGTGCGAACCAATTGAGAAGTGTCGTTGTAAACATGGTGCAAAGGTAAATCTTTTTAAGTTAAAAACTAAAAGTTAAAAGTTAAAAGTATAAGTATCCTGCTGTTTCGATGGGTCAGTAACACTAACTTTTAGTTTTTAGTTTTTAGTTTTTAGTTTTTTTCGCTACCTTTGCATCGAAAAATGAACGTATATGCCGCATTTCGAGATAGCCATCGTCGATTCCAACATCTTAGCCGCACTCGGTTTGCAGCCCTTGCTGACCGACCTCATTCCTGTGGCTGAGGTGCATATCTTCATCTCTTTCGACGAACTGCGAGCTGTGGATCAAGGGCAGTTCGTTCACTATTTCGTGGCTTCAGGCATCTACTTCGAACATGCTGCCTATTTTAGGGAAAAGGCACGCAGAAGTATCGTGCTGGTCAATGGAGACCTCCAAATTGCTGGAGTGCCCACCCTCAATGTGTGCCAAAGTGAACAAGCTTTGGTCAAGTCCATCCTTTCTGTCCATCGCAAAGGACATCCCCAAATGGAGAATGTCAAAGGGCAAAAGTCCAATGGAAAATCGCCCAACGCGTGGGCTGGGGGACTTTCCTCTCGTGAGGTGGAGGTGGCGATACTCCTTGCCAAAGGTCACATCAACAAAGAGATTGCCGACCAGCTCCACATCAGCCTCACCACCGTCATCACCCATCGTAAGAACATCATGGACAAGCTCCGTGCACGTTCCCTTGCCGATATCATCCTGTATGTGGTCATGAATGGTCTTATTGATGTCGGCGAACTATAAGGGGCTGGGAGGAGAGGATGAGGGAGTAGAGGCCTGATTCGTTGATGAAGGTTGTTTTTGACTTGTACTTCAAACCAGATACCTGAATCAGGTATGTGGTTTTGTCCTCATTATCTACATGTACTTGCAAAGCATTGGAAGGATTGCTGTATCCCAGCGCCATTGCCACGTCCTTGCCTACGAAGAAAGTCAGATTCCTTGGCCATTTACTCGAGAACATCCTCTTCACTCCAACTCAGTTGTTGATTTTTTTTGAACACGGATGACACGGATGGGACGGATAATATGAGTTTTTAGAACAAGGATTAAAAAGATTAAAGAAAAAATCCTTAAAATCCTTTCAATCCGTGTTCGAAAAAAAACATCAAATTCTTAAAATCATGAAGAACAAAGATTTTTGGCGAACCATCATCCAGGTGGTGGTGTCCATCCTGACGGCTCGTTGACTGCCTTGGGAATCACGAGTTGCATGAGACTACTGTAAAGAAAAAGGACTGGGGTCGCGAAATGCAACACCAGCCCTTCTTTCATGGTGTTCTCTTCTTTTGTGGCATTCTTACTGAATATTCATCACGGGGTTCAGATTTGAGACGATTCATTTGTTTCATTGTTATGGTTTTTTTCTATAATTCTCTAAAAAGTAGCGTCCGGGTATGCCGAAGGTACCGTCTTGCAGGATAAGCATCTCAGGATCAGCTTGGGGACCGTTCCCTCGCTGGAAGGCGACGTAGAGTCGCAGAAGTTCCTCTTCATCCAGATAGATGGTGTTCTTCAGCGTCGGATACTTTTGCTGCAGCTCTTTCAGTTCCTGCTTGCTGGTGTATTTGGGTGTGGCGACAGGCAGGAAGACGGCTTCCCTGTCTATCTCAGCACGCCTTGCCTGATAGAGGCTGTCGATTTTTTGCAGACCAGCAGGGCTGTAGCAGCTAAGCGGCAGGAGCAACACTTTCTTGCCTTTGTAAGGAGCATATAACTTCTTGATGACATCGGCTGCAATGGATTGGTTGGCTGGATAGCTTCTGGTATCATATTCGTTCAGGGCAACCATCAAAGATGGATTAGCCAACACTTTTGTGTGTGGCAATTTGAAATCATCCACAATGCCTTCGACTTTTTGTCGCAGTTTGGGATTATTTACCATCCTGCTGTACAAATAATTAGTCAGGTACTCGCCAATCAACGCCTCTCTTATTCCCAACTGTTCAGCAGCGGCATAGATATTGATGCTGTCATTCTCGCTTGATGGCTTTTCTGTTCCTGGTATGAACATGATATAAGAGAACAGACTGCAGAGCTTACTGAGAACAACCTCATAGTATTTTGTGGCGGAGAAGGTGGGGTCATCCCACGGACAATCTTTGATGAAGGAAAGGTCGAGAAAAATGCTGTCTGCCTCAAGGTCTTCTATGGAGAAGTGTGCTGGGAACAACTTCTTGTTATCGTAGTTCCCTTTTACATAGAGGTCATACCCTTTCCTGTATTTGATATGGAGAGGCGTCTGCATTCTCATACATGCAATAAAGGCTTGATCGATTTGTACATTCATCTGCATCAGTTTCTGCTCTGTGGGCGTGAAATGGTGCTTGGCTGCCAAATAGCGGCAGACCTCCATCTGCTTCTCCAACTCGTCGTGTAACGGTTGCCAGGTGTCAGCAGCCAATTTGCCTGTCTCTGACCAGATGAGGGTGCCTCTTGGGTCGGCTATCTCCTTTTCCCACAAGAAGGGGTAGTTGGTGAGCATACGGCTGTAGTCTCCCTTTTCACTTCGGATGTTCACCTGCTGGTTGTATTCGCCCCAATGGCTGATATCCACCTGAAGGTGGTCACTTGGGATGAGAAGGATGGGAATCCTGTTGCCATTGATATTCAGTTCGTCCATCGTGGGTTTGACCACAAGGGTCTTGAAGGAGAATGTGCCGTCCTTTGCCACATAGAAGTGGTCGAAAGCACCGTTTCCAAGTCTGAACTGCCTCCGCAAAGCCTGCTCGGCATAGGAGTTACTGTCATGTTCAATTCTGCCCCATCGGTCATATCGGCTTTGGGTGATGCGTCCTGTCACATAGACAGTATCCATACCGAAGAAACTCTCTGGAAAAGGATTGTCTGCCACGTCCTTCTTAGGAAACACGTCCCAGTCCTGCCCTTTCTCACGAATGCCGTAGAACTGGAAGGACAATTGCAAGTCGGGACCTTCGATGCAGTCGAACACACGCGTACCCTCTGGCAGAGGCTCGAAGGAGATGGATATTTCTTTCACTCCATCTTCTTTCACATTGTACCCTTTGTCCAACTGAAAGCCTTTGCAACTCTTGATGGGATAGCGTCGCCCCTCCTCATCCACCAGATAGGTGGAAGAGCGGAAACTGAAGGAGGTGCCCGTGTAATGGCTGAAATCGAAATACAATGTGGTCTGCTCCTCGCCGAACTCCACCTTGGGAATCTCTATATCATAGGTAAAGAGGGAGGTGAAGTCTGGATGCTCAATGGTTCTCACCACATCGGGCGATGCACTTCCGTTTGTCTGTGCCCAGGTGCATTGCACCAAAGCGATCAGGATTAAGATGAATGATAGTTGCTTCATGATTGTTTATTTTACGTGATTAAATGTTTATTTTACGTGATTAAAGACTGGGGGGAAAGTGATTTTCTTCTTTCCTTCTGAAGATTTTGATGTATTCGTGGTAGGAGCAGCAGGAGTTGTTGGAAGAACTGGTGCTGGCTCTTGGTTTTTGTGATAAACCTTCTTGCCGTTCTTGTAGCTCTTGAGTCCCGTCAAATCAGCAGACAGATATTGGTCTCCGTTGAAGTCGCAAGCCACAATCTGGTATGTGTCCCGATTGTTGCGCAGTGCTAGCGTGAACATTTCCTGTATTCGATACTTTTGTCCTTCAGCAGAGAGAAATACGACGATTTCACCTTGAGTGACATCAGGGTTGATGGTGAACATGGTATTGGGGTGTTTGTCAATATAACTCCACGTTTCCTGTAATATCTCCTGCTTGAGTTCATCTGCCAGTTCCTTCGATGCAATAGTATAGATGATGCCACGATGTTCGATGTTCGGATTCTGTGAATGGGAGCCTCCCACGAATTGATCTTCCCTTGGAATGATGTGGGTGCTGTCGTTATAGATATAGAACTTCTGTTTGCTGACCCCCTTTCTTTTCAGGACTTTTTTGAGCATTTTCCAATACCCTCTCTTGTCGATTTTTTCTGTGATGGGATGTTTGATGCTGTCCACCTGATACATAAAGTCTAAATAAACTAATGAACTGGGTTTGTAGGTGAATTTCAGGTTGCCCTTATCTAAATGTAAGGCGTATTCCACGCTGTCTACACCGTCCTTGTGTGATTCCCAAAAGAAAGTCTCTTGGGCTTCGTCGGCAAGAGCATGGAAAGTGTGACGAACTGAGTCCAAAAGCAACGCGACATTTTCATCCTTCCTGACGAAATGGCTAAAAGAGACGCTCACTTTACGTGTCTCACGTTGTATGTAATGGACATTTGCCCTATACCCCAACGAGTCTGCATATTGGAGAAATTCCTCCAATTTTGCTGGTATTTGGTAGTCGCGCAGCCGTTCACTTCCCTGTGCCCAAGTGCAGAGAGAGAAGAGCATTGCTCCAAGTATGATGATGCCTTTTTTCATATTCTTTCTTTTTTGTTGATGAATGACTATCGGGGACTCTCCCATGTTCTTTCTTCCTTTTCCCTACTGCGAGTGTAAATGGAGAATTCTGTCTCGCTCATCTTGCGAGAGTAGTAGGTGGCTTCTCCATTCTTCCATGTTTTCAGTTCAGGCCACTCCAAAGGTATCCACAACTCTCCCTTCGTGTCGAAAGTGAGGATATGGTACTCGTTGTTTTGGTCTCGATGCACGAAGATGCGATAATCCTCAACGGCACCCGATCCGTTCTCGCCAGAGAAGACAGGACATAGTTTCTCCTCGTATCTGACTTTAGGGTGGAATTTGTGCCTGATATGGGGATGCTTCTTGAGATATGCCTTTGTGGTGAGGACGATTTGCTGGAGCAGGGAATCAGCCAGTTCCTTCGAGTGTGTTGTGTAGAGCATTCCCTTGCTTTCCGATGTGGGTCTGAGCCTTCTTGTTACCCACCGATGAGTCTGCTCGTCATAATCTCCTCTCTGATAGGGTGCATGAACATAAAATGCCATCATGTTTGTGTTTGGACTAAAGGACGTGATGGAGTCGTGGCTGAGGTGAATGGAACGGCTGGTCACGTTGGGGACATTGCTGAACAATTTATCTATCCTCTTGCTGTAGTCTTTCTTATCAAAAGGTTCAATCTCTCCTCTCACCGTATCGACATCGTAGCGATAGTCGAGTTGTCCCTGTCCCTTTAGTGGCCAATCCTCGTGCTCGTATTGCTGAGAATCTTTTATGGGCATTATGGGGTTGTACTCATATTTGAGTGCTTCCTGACCGGTCAACGTGGAAAAGAGTGGCTGTTGGTATGAGTCAACAATCATCCTCCAACTGCCCCTGTTAATACTATATAGGCTTTTCCCATTTTTTAGCATAATGGCATATTTGATGCTGTCTGTCCCGTCGTGATGGTATTCCCACATGTTGCTCTCATCCGCATCTTGTGCGAGTGAACGGCAGGTCTTTCGGATGGCATCATAAACAGGTCGGGCTGCTTGATTGTTAAGACGTATGATGCTGTCTGTCAGTTGGGTGATGGAATCGTTGGCGAACTTGATGGAACGGGCATCGGGGTTGGACTCAAGGAATATGGTGACACTTTCGTAATAGGTGCCATTGTAGCCACAGAGATACGTCACATGACTCCCTTCTATGGAATACGCCTTGTCCACCAAACTGGCGATTTTAGGGTTGGTCTGTGCCTGCAAGCTTAACGCCAGCCATAGGGTGGTAAGTATGATGTTAACTCTTTTCATATAGATCTGGTTTTATTGATTAGTCGAAATCGTCACTCATTGCCAATTCCATTGCTTGGTTCATCCGCTCCCCACGTATTCGGATGTCACGTTCCACATCTTCAAAAGTCTTGGAGAGTTGTTGTTGATTGATTGATTCTATGGAATAATCATCGTGTTCTATCGCTTCCTCTCTTTCCTGAAACCTTTCACTTAAAAACTCCTCCATAGGATTTCTTTGTAAGAACAGATAAGGTGGCTCTGTGAAGACAATTGCATCAAGTCGTACATTCCTCTCTGGTTGTACAATCTCCTTCTCCACGTCTCTTGCCATATACCTCTTTGGTGGTCTTGGCACTCTTTCCATTTCCTTCACCTTGTTCACGCTATCCGCTTTCTCCACAGGCTTTTGCTTCGTCTCTGGCTCTTCCTCCCTTGCTCCTTGCCCCTCACTCTTTGCCCTTTGCCCCTCTTCTACCTGTGGGGCGGGCTTTGTGGTGTCTGTCTGTGCGATAAGTTCAGGCTCTTTGTTGAATTGGCCGTTCAACCAGAATCCCATCACCAATAGCAGAAGGATTACTGCCGCTATTCCCACGCTGAACCAAATGCGCTTGTGCAGCATTCTTGTCCTCTTCGCTGCTTCTTCCTGCTTGATACGTTGTATCAGTCGGTCAGCGAAGTCGTCAGAAAGACTCATCCTTTCTGTATCTTCAGCCACTCGATGCATTACTGTGCGCAGTAGCTCGTCTTGATGTTTAATGTTCTTTTCCATCTTGTTCGAGTTTGATGATGATAGTACTTAATTTCTTTCTCAGATATTGCAATCGTGAAGCCAAGTAACTCTCCGAATGACCGGTGATGTAGGCTATCTCACGTAGAGATTTACTGTTGTGGTAATACAGAATCAACAGCAATTGGTCATCGTCCGACAACTGTCTTACAGCTGGTTCAAGCAGAGTCGCCCGACTTGGTAACGATTCGTTGAGAATCTCGTCTGCTGCATCGTCTGCAATCGCCTCCAACTCATCTCCCTTCATCTCCACAAACGACAATCTCTTCCCGTCTCGAAGACGTTTCAGCACCATATTGTAGGCAATGCGGAACAACCAGGTCTTGAAACTCGCTCTCTCTGCATCATATTGTGTCAGGCTCTGATAAGCAGCAACAAAGACATCCTGTGCCACATCCTCAGCATCCTCACGCCGAGGAATGAGACGTGCAACAAACCAGAATACATCCGCTGCATGCTGTTTTACCAAGTTCCTTATCTGATTCTCGTCAGGTGTCATTCTTCAATGTCTTCTACACCTATATTACCCGTTTTCGAAAAATATATAATCTAAGGAACAACTTTTTTACATCAAAGCTGCATTTTAACATTTCAAGGGCAAAGATACGTGTTTTTCCCATTTTCTTTCAAATCCTTTTCATCTTTTTAATTGTACAGAAGGCACATGTTCTTTATAAACATATCGCTGCGCGATGATTGAAAGGATTAGAAGGATTATAAAGATGAATCATCTTTTTCATCGTCGTTTTTGTGTCTTACCCTGAAAAACGTTGTTTTGGATTCAACGTTTTTCAGGGTAAGACAGTTAGTTGCCCATGTTTATTTGTACACGATCTTTTCAGGTTTGATGGTGTAGTGCTGGTAAGGCATGATTTCGCCACGCTTGATGCCCATCTTCACCCATTCACGATAGGAAGTGAAGGTGAAGTGATACCCCAAATTGCAACCGAACATCACGCCTTTGGGCTCTCCATCATCTTCCCAAATCTCCACCTTGGCGGCATAATCCCATTCGAGTTGTTCCTGGGCGTGGTCATAGGGGATGGTGACCACATAGTATTTCCGACCTAAATTCTGTTGGGCTTCAGGGAATCGTTCCACCATGCTGCTGTCGGAGAATACTCTCAGGTCTGAAATAGTGGGATTCATGTTGTCTCGATAGTAGTCAGGGCCGAAGTTCAGGACAACCTCTCTGGCAAGCTTCATCAAATATTCATTTCGCTTCACGGAGTCCATCTGGCTCAAGTAGATGTTGTTTGAGGAAGAGGGTGGGGCAGGTTCCTCAATGTCAGAGTAATAATAAACGACCTCTCTGCTCTCATGATAACGAGTTGCGTCCATCCAATTCTCAGACACGCTGAGAGGCTTGCTCGTCAGGTTGAGTTTATTCTTCAAGAAGTTGTCGGTACTGAGCACCTCTGGGCAGGTGAGTCCCATCACGGAAGAGACGGGCGTGTTCTGGTCGTAGGTGAACGTCTTGGTCCACTCATGATCCCATTCTCCATCAAACAAAAAGAAAGTGGCTATCTGAATCAGGTTGCCATGCGAGTCATAATAGTATTCCTCCTTTTTGGGCGTTTTTGTTCCTCCTTCCGTCATGGAAGTGAGGCGTCCCTGCTTGTCGTAGGTATAATGCTCTTCTCTGTTATAGTAATCGTCTTCACTCTCCCTTACGACGCTCTTGAGCCGCCCTTGCTTGTCATAGGTGTAGTGGTGCGTGATATTCAGCTTCATCTCGTCCTTTTCGTTCTTGTATTCGCGCCTATAGTCGCGTTGGGTGATGAGCCGCCCCTTCTTGTCATAGTCTTTTTCCGACTTCTGAATCTCTCTGAACTTGCCATTCAGGAGAGGGGAGCGAATACCATACGTATCGCTGATCTGATTCCCCTGAGCGTCGTACTCGTACTTCCGTTCGCCGCTATGCATGGATGCGTACCATTCACCCCGTTCCTTGTCAAAGACCTCATACACCCACAAGGCGATGCGTCCCTTGTCATCGTATTCAACTCGTTCGCGAGTAGGTGCCACATTTTTCTCCTCCAGGGAATAGGTGCTCACAGTCGTGACTCGTCCTTTCTCATCATAGGCATAGATCCGCTGTTCTGCATTCGTCCATTTACCATCCCACTTGCTATAGAACAACTGTTTCACCAGTCGTCCCTCTTCATCGTAATGGAACACAAACTTTGACGGACTCCCATATGCCAAGTCCGAAATGATGCTGTCCAGACGCTCTGTGTACTGGTTTGTCTGTGCCCAAGCGCATGATACGAGGGCAAGCAGAATCAAAATGAATGATAGTTTCTTCATTATTGTTATGGTTTTGTTGGTTGTTTCTGTTGATAAAACGTATAAGTGTTGCAAAGTAAACAAAAAAATGCAACTTTTTTCAAAATAGCGTATAATATAAGCGTGTTTCAGTTATTTCGTCCTCTTCCTCATCATCCTCGTCTTCGTCCAGATGCCAAAAACGTGACTTCTGCATGAGCTTATGATGATACTTGGCGTCCATGTACAGGGGATTCCTCAGGTTCACCATCTTGGGTATCAGATCATTTCCCATGATAGATGCCCCTTCCTGATTCAGATCATAGATGTAAGTCTCGGAAAAGACGTGTGTCCACTTTGTCTGCCCCGTTCTTCTGTAAATCCTTGCCTGCAAGAGGTTGCCTTGAGCGTCAAACAGGTAATCTTGCATGGATTCTCTTTCTCCATGATCCCTCAGCTGCAGAATGATTTTCACTTCATTCATCCAATCTCCGTTGTACGAGATCTCACACCTTTTCCACGCTCTTGCTTCCTCCCCATCATAAATGGAATCTATGGATGCCGTCATCCTCCCTTTCTCGTCATAATACCTGATTTCCACGTTCTTCGTCATGGGATTAGCATCCAAATCTTCGTCCACCACCTTGACTTGGTTCCCCATGATATCATATTCATAGTGAATCACGTCCGTTTTTTTCCACTCTCCATTTCTCTTCCTATAATCGAATGTTGATTGCAAATGTCCCTGTTCATCATATAGGTAATCCCTATAATTTCCCATCTGAAGGCCTTCATCTCTGTCAAGACCGTCCATCCATCCTGACCGATGAATCTTTCCGTCACTTCCGTAAGTGTTGTAGGATTTTTCCCCAATCTTCCATTCTCCATCATTATCAAGGAAACGGAAGATGCACAAAGTGTCGTTGCCTTGCTCGTCATAGAAGAACTCTCTTTTGTGTGTCAAAGACCATGTTTCATTTTCAGTCCAATCGTAATACAGAATCCGTTCCACTTTCCCTTCCTCTGTATAAGAGAACTCAAATTTCCTTGTTTGTTCTGGCTGGTTGTCATCACGAACGACAATGCTGTCCAGCTGTCCCACGTACTGGTTCTTCTGTGCCCAAACGCCGAGGGTGGGCAACAAGACGATAAAGAGTGTTGCTAATCTTTTCATCATGTGTAAACCTTTTAGTGATACAATTTATTAGTGATACAATATATACAAGAATTTATTTTCATTCCAGCACTTGTCGGATGTCGGATGGGTCAAATAAACCGATGCTCTCAAATTCGGACATGTCTATTGCTTTGATGGGACCGGATTTCTCCGAGGTGGGCACAGGTAGCTCATTGCCCTCAGTCTCAGCTTGAATCACACGATCTATCTCCGCTTTGTCAGGCGTCTTGTCAAACACAATTACTTTCGTGGCTTCCTCCTCTTTGATGGCATCCTCTCCAATCAATTCCCGTTTCTTGGCGTTGTTGATTTCGGCTTCGGGGAACCGCTGGCGCAGCTGGGCTTCTTCTGCATCGGAGAGTCTGCCGTCGATGCGGAGTTTGCCTATCTTCATGTTGTCCACCCATGCAGGGATGTTGACGGGGTACTGGTTGAAACGGAGCGTCAGTTTGCTGATGCCCGACATCTTGGCGAGGATGCCTGGCAGGGTGTCTGTTTCATGAAGATAAGAATAGGAGAGTCCCCCGTGTCTTTCTATCTGATACAGGCGTGAGAGTTTTTCTTGTTCATCATCGCCGATGCGGGCAAACCAGCCAATCTTGGGGGTGAGGGCACCCGTCTTTTCATCCACCTGCACGCCCACAAATCCAGCCCAAAGCTGCACAGGGACGACCTTCATTGACGCGCCTGTGACGGGATCAATGTATTCCTGTTTGAAGTTGCCGCGTGCCATCTCCGTTGGCATACTTTCCGTATAGAGTATGTCGTCTTGTGTATATCCATGTTCATTGGGGAAGAACTTCAGGAACCAGCCATCCAGACGGGTGGTTTCGTTGGGAACATATCCACCACACCATTTCTTGGACTTGAACTTCTCCACGCGGTATTTCATCACCATATTCTCCCAGAACGCCTGATTGGGTTTCCCTTCCGATGCCTTGACGAATTCGGCAAGGATGGGGTCCAATTCGTTCGCCCATCTCTCAAGACCATACTTCGATAAGCCACGTGCCTTCTCACGCACCTTCTGCCAGTCTTCTGGTGTGCCTTCGAGCGTGATGGTGGGAATGCCACATGAGATGGCGACGTTCCAGAAGTCGAAATAGGTCTTGACGGTCTCCATCAGCGTGATCTGCGAGGCGATACGTTCATCCATGCCTGTGGTGGAGAAGTTGGCTGTCATCATGTCCGCCACCTCCCCCTTCGTGTTTTCAGCTATCATGGCAGAGAAGTCGTTGAGCAACTGTGCCCAATCCCCCTTGGCGGGGTCGAGGACGTTGTTGTCTTTGTTCACCTTCAAGGTCATCTTGCCCTGATGAGACACCAGCTTGTCGCGCAACTCCTCAGAATGGGCATTCACATAGCGTGAGAAGCCCTGACCAATGAGGAGCCACATCATGTCGGGCGACAGCACCAGGGAACGGTGATCGGCAAACGCCTGCACGATACATTTAAAGAAGTTGTCCTCACCCAGATAGCACAGTTTTTCCCCATCGAAACTGGTCTTCACCACATTGTGATCGACGTATGGAATCCCCTTCTTACTAATAATCTGACTGGAAATTTCATTGGATGGCAACATCGTAAAGGTCTGCTTGGGGGCAGGCAAATCTTCGTCCACGACGAACGTGATGCTCTTTTTCGTTTGCTTGAGCACCTTTTTCGATTTTTTCTGAACGGTTGCGTTCTCACCAAAAGAGATGGTGAAGAAGCAGAGGCAAAAGATTGCCAGGAAGGTGGTACGATTGGCTTTCATAATGCATAGTGTTTAGTTGATGATACATTTTCTGCCGCAAAGTTACGCCTTTCGTCCTCAAAATACCAAGAAAATGAGTTTACAAAAAGTTCACATTTTCATGAGGAGCCAGAAAAAAGTTCACAAAAAGTTCACAAGATATTTATAGCAGTCTCTCTATCAGAGACTTGCAAAGCACCCTCCGCTCAAATTAATCCTTGAGAGAACAACGTGACCTATATGCCACGATGTTTCAAAAATGAAAGTCCGTGTAACCTCTTACTTCTTACTTCTTCCCTCTTCCCTCTTACTTCTCACTTCTCATCGCATACAGCTTCGCCACCAGCGCGCCGCTGATGTTGTGCCATACACTGAAGATGGCGCCTGGGATAGTGGCCATAGGTGAAGCGGCAAAGTGTGTCGCAGCCAGTGAACAAGCCAAGCCGCTGTTCTGCATACCCACCTCGATGCTGATGGCAGTACGTTTGGGATGGGACAGTCGAAGCAGACGGCCAAGACCATAACCCAAAGCCAGTCCACTGAGGTTATGAAGCATCACCACGAGGATGACAATCATTCCCCCACTCAGCAGCTTTCCTGCATTATGACCTATCACGATGCCAACCGCACCTGTAATCATCAACGTGGAGAAAGCGGGTAGATAAGCCACCACTTCCTTCGTGAACTTCGGCAGGAACTTCTGTATCAGGAATCCACCCACGATGGGTAGGATGACCACATACAGGATGGATAGCAGCATCCCCCATGTATCTACGTCGACAAACGTGTCTGCCATCAACCAAGTGAGGAGGGGAGTCATGAGCGGAGCCAGCAGGGTGGAACAGGCTGTCATACCCACAGAGAGTGCCAAATCGCCTTTCGCCAGATAGGTGATCACGTTCGAGGCTGTGCCACCAGGACAACAGCCCACCAAGATGACACCCAGTGCCAGTTCATCTGGCAATTGGAACCCCTTCGCCAACACCCACGCCATCAAAGGCATGATGGTGAACTGAGCCAGACATCCAATCAGCACATCCTTCGGACGACTGAACACAATCCGGAAATCCTCCACATTCAGCGTCAGACCCATTCCAAACATGATGAGTCCCAGCATCGGGTTGATCCATAAGGTCGGTATATCGTTGAAGGGTTGAGGCCACAATATCGCCACAACTGCCATCAATAGCACCAGTGCGCCCATCCATCGGGCAATGAAATTACAAATGCTCTTCATATTCTTTCCATTTTGACTGCAAAGATACGAAGTCTTTTCCAATTATTGCTTGTTTGCTGCTATTTTTTGTAATAGACCTTCTCCCCATTCTTCCAACTCTTCAGGTTTTCCCAGCTGGTAGGGATGACGATGCCTCCCTTCGAGGTAAAAACAAGAAGAGGTCGCACCTGTTTGTGCAACCTCTTGTCTTGTAGCGGGGGAGGGGCTCGAACCCTCGACCTCCGGATTATGAATCCGACGCTCTAACCAGCTGAGCTACCCCGCCATCGCTATGGCTTTTTGCTTTAGCGAGTGCAAAGGTAGCGCTTTTTGGGGAACTGGCAAAGGATTTAGGGAGTTTTTTTTGGCAAAACGCATAAAATGTCGTACCTTTGCACCCGATTTACACAGAATAATATATAATAAGGTAAAAAAACGAATCTTATGGCTTACAATTTGCTGAAAGGTAAAAAGGGAATCATTTTTGGTGCACTCAACGATCAGTCCATCGCTTGGAAGGTGGCAGAACGTGCTTATGAAGAAGGTGCACAAATCGTACTCACCAATACAGCTGTTGCCTGCCGCATGGGTACCATCGCGGAACTGGCAGAGAAGACCAACGCGACAGTGATTGCCGCTGACGCGACCAGTGTGGAAGACCTCGAGATGCTCTTCTCTGAGGCTCAGAAGGCATTGGGTGGTCAGATTGACTTTGTGCTCCACTCTTGCGCTATGAGTGCGAACATGAGAAAGAAGCGCACTTACGATGACCTCGACTATAGTCTCTTGGACAAGACGCTCGACATCTCTGCCATCTCGTTCCACAAGATGTTGCAGGTGGCTAAGAAGATGGACGCGCTGAATGATAATGCCAGTGTGCTGGCGCTCACTTATGTGGCAAGTCATCGTACATTCTTTGGTTATAATGATATGGCAGATGCCAAGTCTCTTTTGGAGTCTATTGCTCGTTCGTTCGGCTACATCTATGGCCGTGAGAAGGGTGTACGTGTGAACACCATCAGTCAGTCGCCTACCTACACTACTGCAGGTTCAGGCATCAAGGGCTTCGATGGTCTCTACGACTTCTCAGACCGCATGTCTCCGCTGGGCAACGCCAGTGCTGACGAGTGTGCTGACTACTGCATCGTGATGTTCTCAGACCTCACCAAGAAGGTGACCATGCAGACCCTCTTCCACGATGGCGGTTTCTCCAACATGGGTATGTCGCTGCGTGGTATGACACAGTACAACAAGTCCTTCATCGAGGAGAATACCGATAGGGAGACAGGTAAAATTATCTACGGATAAGGATTACAGCATCTATCTACGGATAAACACGATAGAATGGTTCTGCTCCACAGACAATGTGGTAGTGGAACCATTTTTGTTGATGTGGGTGGATTCTGGGAAGACAGGCTTCCAGTCGTTCCAGTTGACAGTTGACAATTGACAATTGATGGTGTTCTCGCCTTTGAAGTTGCTGATGAGCAGATAGGAACAGCCGGCATCGGGTACAATGACACCATTCCAACCTTCGGGCAACTGGTCTTCCAGGGAAACGAGTTTGGATGCCATCTTCTGGGTCTGCTTGGCATTGATGCGACTGTAATAGACCAGGTTGCGGGCATCAACCACCTCGCCTGCCTTGACAGTGCGTGGGGTGTTGGAATAGAGGGGATAGAGCTTCGAGGTGAAGATGGAATTGTTGGTGCTTCTATCGCCAAAAGCCATTGGAGTTGATAGTTGATAGTTGACAGTTGATAGTTGGCTACCGCCTTGCTTCTTTATGGCCCGCATGGAACTATCAACTGTCAACTGTCCACTATCAACTATTTTAATGACTCCTAACTCGTTATCGATATTCACCCAGTTGCTTTCAAAGGTGACCATTTGCGAACCATCCGTTGTCTGTTTCCCCCCATTATAATATAATGTACGCGAGGTCTTCATCAGCTCGTCGGTGGAGATGGCAAGCATGCCTCCCTTTGCTGCTGTGATGGTGGCATCCGTGTTGGCAGTCACGTAGTCGAGGTAGATGAGGGCGTTCTTGGGAGTAGAGTATAGGACGAAGCGATGGTTGAGTGTGCCTTCGTTCGTGTTCAGTTCACCATTCATCACATAGCTGTTGCCGCTGAGTTGACAGTTGAGGGTTGAGAGTTGATAGTTAGGAATGGGTGCTGCATCTGTTTTCTTACCCTCCACCTCGTACCAGCCCAGTAAATTGCCTGTGTTGTGGGCACGATAGGGCACTACAATCTTGTTCTTGTCGGGGGAGTTGGCAGCAAAATAACCTGTGTAGGACTTCAAGCCCTCGCTCCAAGAGAAGCAGGTGAAGCGGTCGTCAGAAGCTGCACGTACGATGTTCTGGCAAGGAAGAATCTTTGCCTCGCTGTAGGTCTTGTTGAAGTCTTTCCATCGGGTGGGTTTGAGGTCTGCCGTTGAAAGTACATCGTGCATCAGGTAAGTCATCATCACACGATGGGCTTCCACACCCATACGCCTTGCCCCTACATCAGGACGCAAGAGCCATGAACCGTCAGAAGTGGTCTTCTGACGTGCCTTGATATATTTGTATGCCATATTCTCCAGCATCAACGCATTGGGATCACGCTGGAAACAGGCTTGGGTGGTGTAGCTCGTGATTTGGTCGTAGAGGAAGAGACTCCAGTCGTTGCCGTTGGGCATTGCCAGTTCGCCATCAGCCAGCGCGAGCCAGTTGAGGATGCTGTCCTGCACCTCTTGGTTGTGGTGCATCAGGGCACGGGTCTTCCACTTCTCTTCCCCATACAGTCCCTGTTGGAACATCTTGAGTGCCAAAGCAGCTTCGCCCAGTTCCTGCATCACCACATTCTGGTAAGAGGTATGAAAGAGGTTATGGTTCTGGAGGGAATAGTCGTCGTAGAGGTTTTGCCCTTGATAGAGGTCTGCCACCGTCTTGTTGTCATACCAAGGGTCGATGACCTGCTGATTCTCTTTGTCAGAGGGGTGTGAATAGCTGTTGATGGCAAATGCCCTTAATCGTTCAAACCATTGAGGTGCCAATGGGTCGTTGGGGAAAAGTCCTAAAGTGGCAGCCAATACATCTGCCTCCCAACCATTCTCTTCGGCTTTCGTGTCACCAGCATAACCGGTAGGAATCGAGCGTTCCAGTTCGTAGTTGCATTCGGCCTTCAGCAGGGCATAGACATACCCCTTTTGTGCTTCGCTGAGTCGTTCCCATTGGAAGAAGGCGGAATAAGCCACAGACATCGCCCAGAGGGATGACTCCCACACAGCATCTGACTTGGAAGTGGAACCCCAATAGTTGTTGCCCTTGCAAACTTTCAACCGATTGGCCTTGTGAGTGGAATAAGCGAAGACCAGCGACTTCCTTGCCAATTCTTCGAGCCTCTCCCAACTCACCCCATCGGGCAGTTTGACGTTGGTAGGCTTTCCATACTTCACCAAGAAAGCGCAAATCATGGAGAGGTCGGCATTGGGTCGCACACCACGTTCGTCGTTCGCCATCGTGTTCTCGCCCTTGAAACAGCCACACGCCTCACCAAGGTCGTTGGGATATTCACACTCTTGCCAGTCGTTGACCATATAAGTGGAGAAATCTGCCAACATCTGCAAGAGGTCTTGCTTCATGGTGCCTTCAGGGACGAAATCAGCTGTGATGACGCCCTCTGTATAAGACACAAAACCCTCTTGAGCATTGACCGATAGAGCCAATGCCAAGAGGGCTATGGTTAGCAGTTTCTTCATAAACTGTCAATTGTCAACTATTTCAGACGTGCCAAAGTTTCCTTGATGCGCTTCATGGACTCCACGATGTTCTCATCGCTGGTCGCATAGCTCATGCGGAAGCACTCAGGAGAGCCGAAGGCATCACCACCCACTGTGGCTACGTGACCCACCTCGAGCAGGTACATGGCGAAGTCGGTGGAGTTGTTGATGACACGGTCGCCATCCTTCTTGCCGAAGTAGCTGGAGCACTTGGGGAAGAGGTAGAAGGCACCTTGTGGGTCGTTCACCTCAAGACCAGGAATCTCCTTGGCGAGTTTCACAATGAGGTTCTTTCTGCGTTCGAAGGCCTGACGCATATCCTCCACACACTGCTGGTCGCCAGAGAATGCAGCTTCAGCAGCTTTCTGAGACACAGAGCAAGGACCAGAGGTGTACTGACCCTGAAGCTTGTTGCAGCCCTTCACAATCCACTCAGGAGCAGCGATGAAACCAATACGCCAACCTGTCATTGCATAAGCCTTAGACACACCATTGATGACCACCACACGATCCTTGATGTCGTCGAACGAAGCCATTGAAGCGTGCTTGCCCACATAGTTGATGTGCTCATAAATCTCATCGGCAATCACGATGACATTCTCATGCTTCAGCAGCACGTTCTTGAGTCCTTCGAGCTCTTCCTTGCTATAGACAGAACCGGTTGGGTTGCTGGGTGAGCAGAGGATGAGGGCACGGGTCTTAGGTGTGATGGCAGCCTCCAACTGTGCTGGGGTGATCTTGAAGTCCTGTTCGATAGGTGCATCGATGAATACAGGAGTACCTTCAGCCAGGAGCACCATCTGAGGGTAAGACACCCAGTAAGGTGCTGGGATGATGACCTCGTCACCTGCATTGATAATCGCCATGATGGTGTTGCAGACAGACTGCTTGGCACCGTTCGAGCAGAGAATCTGAGAGGGCTTGTAGTCGAGTCCGTTCTCGTTCTTGAGCTTGTTCACGATGGCTTGTTTCAGTTCTGGGTAACCAGGCACTGGGCTGTAGCGGCTCCAGTTCTCCTCCACTGCCTTGATGGCAGCAGCCTTGATGTGGTCGGGAGTGTTGAAGTCGGGTTCGCCGACACTAAGGTTAATCACATCCACGCCCTGAGCTTTCAGCTCGGAGCTCTTCTGACTCATTGCGAGAGTGGCAGAAGGGGAAAGTCTGTTAAGACGATCTGAAAGATTTTCCATATATGTTGAATTTTATTTGTTGAATTCGTTGTTGTTACTTGTTGAAATGCAAGGTGTGTCCCATGCGCTCCTTCTTCGTGTGGAGGTAGCGTTCGTTATAGGGGTTGGGAGTGATTTCAATCGGCACGTTCTCCACGATTTCGAGTCCGTAACCTTCAAGTCCCACACGCTTCACGGGGTTGTTGGTCAGCAGACGAATCTTGCTGATGCCAATCTCCCTGAGAATCTGCGCACCCACGCCGTAGTCTCTGAGGTCGGGGTCAAAGCCCAGATGGATATTAGCATCCACAGTGTCGAGTCCCTGTTCCTGCAACTTATAGGCGGCAATCTTGTTCATCAGGCCGATGCCACGTCCCTCCTGGATGAGGTAAACAACTGCTCCCTTGCCCTCCTTCTCGATGAGCTGCATGGACTTGTGGAGCTGTTCACCGCAGTCGCAGCGCTGACTGGCGAAGATGTCGCCTGTGGCACAGCTGGAGTGCATTCTCACCAGCACGGGTTCATCCTTCTCCCACTCGCCTTTGATGAGGGCGACATGCTCCAGTCCGTTGCTCTTCTGACGGAAGGGAATGATGCGGAAGTGTCCGTAAGCGGTAGGCATATCTGCTTCCACACCTTTCTCCACCAAGCTCTCACGTTGCAGACGGTAGGCGATGAGGTCTTTGATCTGGATGAGTTTCAGTCCAAACTCCTTGGCCTTCTCGATGAGCTGGGGCATACGTGCCATTGTACCATCGGGGTTGAGTATCTCGATGAGGGCAGCGGCAGGTTTCAGTCCTGCCAGACGTGCCAAATCGACAGCTGCTTCCGTATGTCCAGAGCGGCGCAGCACACCATTGTCCTGCGCATAAAGTGGATTGATGTGTCCAGGACGTCCGAAATCACTCGATTTCGCCTCTGGATTCGCCAACCACTGGATGGTGGCAGCACGGTCGTGAGCGCTCACTCCTGTCGTACAGCCTTCCAATTTGTCGATGGTCACCGTGAAGGGTGTGCCCAACATGGACGTGTTCTCTTCCACCTGATGGGGTAAATCCAGTTCTTTGGCACGCGAGATGGTGATGGGCGCACAGAGCACACCACGACCTTCGCGCAACATGAAGTTCACCTTCTCAGGGGTGATGGTCTCAGCAGGGGTGATGAAGTCACCCTCGTTCTCACGGTCTTCATCATCCACTACAATGACGAACTTGCCCTGTCGGAAGTCCTCAATAGCCTCTTCTATCTTACTGAACTGTATCATATCTTTAGTTTATAAATTTCTCTATTTCTTTTCTTATCTGCTCAGAATACTTGGTGATGGCTCGCAAGTCCTTCCTGCGACGGCGATAGAAACGGAAGTTGCGGGTCTCCATCACAGGGTAACCATTGAGCAATCTGAGCACTTGACGGTCTTTACTGTTCGACAGCACATCCACCACGTATTCCATGATCTCGTTGATGCCCTCTGCCTTCATGTCCTCACGCTTCGAGAACCAATAGCGGACGATGTACTTCATATAGCCGAAGAAGGTCGAACGGGGTAGGGCACCCAGATACTCTCGGCTGGTGTTGATGAGCACACCCAAGGTCTTGTGCATGTCGGCATAGTCGGGATCGTTGATGATGACCTCCTTGCGGACAATGTTGCGCTTGGGTCGAATGCCTAAGAACCGCTTCCACAGACTCACGTAGGCATCCATGTTGAACACGGCAGAGTCGTTGTTGGACTTGATGGTGAAGAACACGCCCAGAGGTGCCAAGACCAGCGTACTGATCCACATGCCGAACCATACGGGTATCTCTCCCTCACGGCTCACCTTCATGGCTCCTGTATCGATGATGTAGTAGGCGATGAAGATGATGACTGCCACCACCACTGGGAAACCCAATCCTCCCTTGCGGATGATGGCACCCAATGGCGCTCCGATGAAGAAGAAGATCAGACAGGCCAGCGACATCGTGATTTTCTGCCAGAACTGAATCTGGTGCAGACGGATTTGCTTGTCGCCATATTCCATCACGTCAGCCTTGCTGTTGGCATCCATCTCCTGAAACCCTGCTTTCTGTAGGGCATTCATGATGATGCGCTGCCTGGCTTGCGAATTGGTCTTGGCATACAGTGTGTCGATGTTCACAGCCGATTGGGGTATGACGTAGGCGGTTTTCGCCTTGAGAGCCTGATAGTTCTTTTCCTCTTTCTCCAGATCCTTCTTGGTGCTGTCGGCCATATTGGCGATGGTCAGCGAGTCATAGTCGGAGAGACGGATCTTATGTGGAATGCCTAAAGCATATTGCTGCATGTTACCATAGAAGATGACGCTGAGACTGTCGTAATAGCATCGCATGGAGTCGATGTCGTGCGTCAACTGGTGGATGGTCTTCGTACGGGCACTTCCTGCCACATCCTCTTGGTCTGCCATGTTGAAGTTCGTGTCGAAGTCGATGATGAAGTGCTTCTCCACGAAGGTCTCCCTTCGGTATGGAACGTTCCTCGTCTGCAGGGCATTGCTGGTGAGGTTCTCGAACTGTTCCCCCTGATACATGTGTAGGAGGAGGTGCATCTTGTCGCTGCTGGTTTCCAGTTGGGCAGAGTCTGCCAAGATGATGTGCGCACGGTTCACTCCGTCCTGCATGTTGTAGATGATCACATCGTAGAGCATGCCCGTGTCCTCGTTCTTGTGCCTTACATACAGGTTGATGTTCTCGATGCCGTCGTAGAAGACTCCCTCGGGAATGTCCAGCTCGGGCGATTTCATCTTCATGGAGGTGAGCATCTGCAAGAGGTTCAGCTGGGCGTCGGGAACAATCCGGTTCTGGAAGTGGAAGGCTGTCAGCGACATCAGCGACACCAGGATGATGAGTGGTCGGAGCGTGCGGATGAGCGAGATGCCTGCTGCCTTGATGGAAAGTAACTCGAGACGTTCGCCCATGTTGCCGAAGGAGATGAGGCTTGCCAGCAGGATCGCCAGCGGGAGCGCCATCGGAACCAAGGTCAGAGCGGCATAGAAGAAGAACTTCACATAGACATCCACCGTGAGTCCCTTTCCGATGAGGTCATCGATGTACTTCCACAGAAACTGCATCATGACGACGAACAGGCTGATGCAGAACGTGCCTGCAAACAGCGTGAGGAAATTCCCCAGAATGAACATGTCTAATCGCTTGATGAGTCTCATTTACGCGTGCACTTGTGTGTCCGTACACTTTAAATCCGCTGCAAAGGTACGAATTAGTGTTCACAATACAAAATGATATGTTAAAAATGAGCCTTTTCCGCAAAAAAACTCACCAGCAGATTATATATTTTCCAAAAACGGGGAATATAATGGTAGAAGACAAACTGAAGAATGGAACAACGAGAGGAACAGTTCATGCAATTGGTCGAGCTTCATGCGGCGGACGTGATCAGGTTCATAGCCAGTCTCATCCCGCAGCGTGAGGATGCTGAGGATGTGGCGCAAGACGTCTTCCTGGCGCTTTACCAAGGTTTCGAACGGTATGATGCCAAGCAGTCGAGCCTCAAGACATGGATGTTCCGCATCGCCTACCATAAGGTTCTGCACCACCATCGGTACAGGAACCGCATGCAGTTCATCAGACTTTCTGAGGATGAAATTCCCAACATCTCAGAGGATGCTTCCTTAGACATCTCCGATGAAACAGTCGATGCTTTTCTCCACGAACCCACTACCGACCGCGAGGCCTTCCTCGTAGATGCCCTCAGCCATTTGCCAGAGGATGATCGCCTGCTGATCCTGCTTTACTACCGCGAAGACAAATCCATTCGCGACATCTCCTACATTACCGACCGCAGCGAGCCATATTTGATTTCTCGACTGCAGTTCCTACGCAAAAAGTTATGTAAAACCATCATAAAACTTGAACAACATGCCAACAGATTATAGACAAAACGATACGCTTCTCCGTCACGCTATTGATAAGCTTTACAAGGAGAACGACAAGATGAAGTTCTCCCCAGACTTTGCCGACCGCCTTCGCCAGCGCATCCACCAAGAGGAAACCAAGAGGCATACCCGTCTGATGCGCCGTCGTATAGGTTTCGCCATCGGCATAGCTGCCGCTGTTGCCCTCATCATGTATATCTCCATCAGTCTCTTCACTAAGGAGCCACAGCCCGATTCAAAGTCCCTCATCACCCGACTTCCTACCACTGATGAGCCCGAAGAGCATAAGGAAAAGGTGGACACTGTGAAGAGGGAGCAGGAAGATACGGTGCATCATGTAAAGGAATTGCCACCTGTGCCAAGACTTCCTAAGAGGTATATGGCAAGTCAAATCAAGAAGGAGAAAGATTTGGATGAGCCTGTTACATACGATGAGTCTGCTGATTATGATGCCGCAGAAAGATATCTTGAGGCTCCCCCCACACAGAGCATCACGTCTCTGATAGAAGTGGATTACGAAGATTTGAAGCGTGAGATAGAGGAGCGTGGTAGAAAAATAAAAGAAAATATAGAGCTGGCGATAAACCAGAATGATGAGGAAGAATAAAAAATGAAAAGAGTATGAAGAAGATAGCCATTTTACTTTGGGTGATGATAGGAAGCCTGGGGGTGAATGCCCAGCCATCTGTCGAACTTCGTAACCATAAGAACCCGACAATTGACGGGCTGGTGGAGTATGCTGAGTCTTTAGGTCATCATATTATTACTGCATACGCCAATTATGGAATATACAGGAAGGTGCAGAGGATTAATATAGAGTTTAGAAGTGACAGCACATATATGGAAGGAACAAACGGAAGTGAATCTGAAAGTCAGATACGTGGCGCCATGAGGCTTGACAGCATATTTGCCATCAAAGACCGTAACTCTTATCTGATGCTCGATTCTATACGTCAAGCATACAAGGAACTCTCGAAAGTGGCAAGGGAAAGCAATATGTGGGAGAGTCATGAAAATGGAACGGACTCCATTTCTTACGCTATTTCCTTGGGGCGACCTTCAGTCATGATTCCGAACAAAAACACAGAGACTATCACCTTTATCTATAAACAAAATAAACAAAGTCTTCCCATACCACATACCATTAACGGTTATGCCAACTTCACGTATGATTATCACACAGACAGTATATGGAGACCCTACAACGATGAACTCGATGCATCGGACATCATGAAGGATATAGAAAAGATATGCACCAGGGATGGTGCAAGAATACAGCATTTCACGGTTTACAACGACAAGACACATGACTACACTGGGGATCTCTTTTCGGGTGTATATACCAAAGATGGCAAGAAATGGAATTCGGAAACAACAGGTGTACTTTGTATCGCATCGTCCATAGAGATTGCCAATCAGATTATAGATGATATTTATGAAGCCACATGGGCTTATCTCGATGAGCATCCTCATGTAGGGTTTGACTTTGCCCATATACATCTCAAGGAAAACACTGGATCGCTCTTGCCATTTGTCCATATATGGAATAACCATGAAGTCATACGTGTTGAACCCTGTGTTGACAGGGGAGAAAAGTATGACAAGCAAGACTATTGCATCATGGTTCGCCAAATAAAAGGCACAGAATTTCTTCCCAAAGGATGGTCGCGGATGAAAAGTTACAACAATGGGAAATATGAGTATTATGATAGCTCTATCACAGAATAATCAACCATAAAACCCTAAGGAACATGAAACGAATTATCATTATATTATGGGCAATGACCCTCGCCGTCAGCACCTTTGCGCAAGGGGTTCTCAAGGACTCCATCCAAGGAGATCCTCACATAGAAGGTCTATTCGAATATGCCAAGAGCTTAGGCTTCCATATCAGTGAGAATTATCATTTTCACAGATTACCCAATAAGTTTGAGAAGGATTGTCTATTACATGTCCAACTCTATGATATTTCTGAAGCTGCCCCGACAGGTAATGCTGAAGAGGATAGAAAGAATAAGGAGGAAGATGAGAGGTATAGGGGAAGCAATAAGGCTAACCTATTGCTTATCGACTCCATTAGAAACACCTTCATGGCTCTGGCTCCTCATGCTTCAGAGATATACATGAAAGAGTTTCATCTGGAAAACCAAGACACGATGCTCTACGCGATGCGTTCTGGAGTCCCTGCAGACCCGAGATGGAGAAAGTCCTTACATGACACGTTTCGATACACCTCAACGGGTTCACATCGCGCCATCCTTGATGTGCCAGAACAACTCCTTTTTGAATATGCTCCGAATATGTTTTACCAAAAGGATAAGGAGGCTGGATATAGAATAAGCGTATCACAGTCTGGTAGCCTAAGCTTCCTCGTCAGAAAAGAGAGCCACAACCCGAATCCTCCAGAGTTTGTGGATAAAAAGGTGATGGGAAAGATGCTGGGAAAGGTACTAAACAGGAAAGGAGTTACTAAACATCAGCTCTATGTTCGCAAAGATGAAAGCTACACTGTGTCAAGAGATAAAGATTCATGGGACATAGGCATGGTGATGCAAGGAGAGAAATGGTCTTCCACCACAAAAGCAATGGTTTATACCATCAAGGATAAAGACCTTGCCAATGAGGTGATGCATGGATTGCATGATGTGGTAGCACAATATATCAATGAACATCCCAATACTATTTGTGATCGTTATGATATGAAATATGACAACTATGATATATTTGTCAGCCAATCCGAATTAAAAAATGGATATAAAGACAAATATCTTGTTCTATCACGTTATGACTCTAAGGAAAAGGTCCAAAGATTCCTTATCATCGAAGCCCGCATGAGTAGGTTTGGTACGGAATACATGCCGTCGGGTTGGGCGCACCTCAAGTCTTGGGTTAACGGCGAGAAAAAGTATTATAAAGGCAAAGAATGACACGACAAGAAACAGGAGAGCTGAATAGATTATTTTTCTGCTATCAAGTAACTTTCACTTTTAGTTTTTAGTTGTTAGTTTTTAACTTTCATCGTGCAATTCGTGTTCGTTTTCACCCCATTTTAAATTGGTGCCGGCATTCCACCCTTTTGCCGTCACCTCTTTGATGCTTTGCCGCCGCCTCTCGGCACGCTTGCCGGCGGGGCACTTTTCCCTGTTTTTTTGCCCCTTCGCAGGGGTCTTCAGGGCTCGTGCGTACTTTTCTTTAATTACGGTACAAAGTTACAACTTTTTTCTAAGATATGCAAGCAAATATAGATCTTTTTTCGAAATTAGGCGATTTTTTAACGATGGCAGATGGCAGTTTTCTAGGGAGCCGATTCCTTACGGCTTACAGATTACAGTTTTCTATGGGCAACCTTTTCAGGAAATGACGAATGTTTACCAGTGACGAAAGTCAACCTTTTCAGGACGAAATGACTGACGAATGTGATACAGAATACAGAATACAGTTTTCTCAGCAGCAGTAAAAATTTGGAACAAAAAATTTTAATATATATAATATATATATATTAAGAGTATATTTACTCATTTTTCTTGCCAGTCTGCATTTCGCTCCCTAGAAAACTGTATACTGTATCACTGTATCATTTTGCCCTCGTAAGAAAATGTAATCTGTAAGCCGTAAGACATTCACATGCTCCCTAGAAAACTGCCATCTGCCATCTGTACCACCTCCCAAGAAGATTGTGTAACTTTTTGCGGCATAATCCAAATTAATCACGCATTCATTTGGATATGTGAATCTTTTTTCGTAACTTTGCAAGTGAATAGAAAACCAATATGGCAAAGCAACAGGAGCCCACATACACACCCCCATTCTCTGTAAGTGCAGAGGCCATCAATCTCGTGGCAGAGATATCCGCACAGATAGAACGTTATGCCATCCGTCTGGAGCAAGACGACGGGTTGCGGCTGCGCAAGGCGAACCGCATCAAGACCATCCATTCGTCGCTGGCCATCGAGGGCAATACACTATCCGAAGATGAAGTGCGCGACATCATCGACGGCAAGAATGTGGTGGCTCCAATCCGGCAGATTCAGGAGGTAAAGAACGCCATCAGGACTTACGAGCTGTATCCCACACTTGACGCCTTCAAGGAAAAAGACCTGTTGAAAGCTCATGGCGTGATGATGGAGGCATTGGTAGATGAGGCAGGCCACTATCGACGTGGAGGCGTGGGCGTGTTTGGCAGTCATGGACTGGTACACATGGCTCCCCCTGCCCAACGGGTACCACTGCTGATGAGTGACCTATTCAATTGGCTGAAACGCTCCAAAGACCATCTGCTTATTCGTTCATGCGTGTTCCATTACGAATTTGAATTCATCCATCCTTTCATCGACGGCAATGGACGTACAGGGCGCCTGTGGCAGTCACTCATCTTAGGCAAGCTCCATCCGCTTTTTGAGCATTTGCCTGTGGAGAACATGGTATATGCCAACCAGCAGAAATACTATGACGCCATCAATGCCAGCACCCAAGCAGGACAATCAGGTCCCTTCATTGATTTCATGCTGAGCGAAATCTACCAGACGCTGAAAGCTCATCAAGGAGCCCCGCTTCCCAATGCCAACGACGAGTTCGGTGTAAAGTTCGGTGTAAAGTTCGGTGTAAACGAAAAGCAGGTGCTGTCGCTCTTGGCTTCAAACCCCTCTTTGTCCGCAGGAGAGATTGCCGACCGAATAGGATTGAGCAAGCGAGGCATCGAAAAACAACTCAAGAAATTCAAGGATCTGGGAGTCATCACCCGACAAGGCAGTGACAAGAACGGACTTTGGATAATCAACAAATAAGAAGGGCTAAGTTTGCCCCTGCTGAGAAATAGTCTGGGCCTATTGAACGGGGCTGAAAAAACGCGAGTTAACTCGATTCATCGATTGAGTTAACTCATAGACCGTTTTGAGTTAACTCACGAGATTTTGACAGTTGTTTTCTGGGACGCGTTCTAAAACTTTCTACGACGGGAAGGAAAAAGTTTTAGGACGAGACGTAGAAAAAACTCCTTCGAAGAGCCATTTTTCTTTATTTCTTTTGTTGTTATCGGAATAATGTGTACCTTTGCCAGCGTAAAAGAAGATATGCGGTGTGCTCCGTCTGACGCGAGGGGATGCCGTAAGTGTAAAACCTAAAACTTGAACAAAACAAGAAAGAGACTTAGATAACATAACATATTAACCAAAAGCATTAGCTATCTCGAAGTACCCCGAAAATTTGGCGATTTGAAAAGGTATCGAATAGATTTAGTTCATGTTCACGTTGGAGCGTGAGCAGAACTTATCATTCGATACAGGTTACGCCAAATACCTCGGGTACTTGATAAGGAAAGTTCACGCTTCTCTTATACCCTCAAGTACCCGACTTTTGATGTAGCCTGTATTCTTCCGATTTAGACTGATGTGCAGCAAGAAATGCACATGGGAAACATGGACACAGACTTGATGCCTCCTCAACAGAAGAGGCAAATCAAGTCAAAGGAGCGTGTGTCGAAGCATGGAGAAGTGTTCACAGCCGAACGTGAAGTGAACGCGATGCTTGACCTCGTGAAGCAGGAGACGGAACGTATTGAAAGCCGTTTCTTGGAGCCTGCTTGTGGTGACGGGAATTTCCTCATCGAGATTCTGCGCCGCAAACTGGCTGTGTGTGAGGAGCGTGCCAAGAAGAAGCAGTACACCCAATTGCAGTATGAGAAAAATGCGGTCTGGGCAGTCAGCAGCATCTATGGTATCGAATTGCTTCCTGACAATGCGGAGGCTTGTCGGCAACGTCTCTACAAGGAGTTTTGTCAGCAATACGAACGGCTGTATGGCAAGCAATGCAAACCTGAGTGTCGCGAGGCGGTGGCGTTTCTGTTGGAGCACAACATCATTATGGGTGATGCATTGACCTATCGCCGTGTGGATAATCCCGACGAGTGGATTATGGTGAGCGAGTGGTCCTTCATTGGTGACGGCAAGGTAGTGCGCCGCGATTACAGTTTCTCCTATTTGGTGGCAACAGGGCAAGGCGGAGATCTCTTTAGCGACACACCCTGCGATACTTTCCCTCCTGTGTATTTCTTGAACCTAAACCATCAAGCCTATGAAAAGTAGCACGTACAATCCTGATGTGCTCAATTGCTTGGCCAATCTGAGCAATGATGAGGTGTTCACACCTCCCACGCTTGCCAATCAGGTGCTCGACCTTTTGCCACAAGAACTGTTCTCGTCACCTACCACAACCTTCCTCGACCCTGTGTCGAAGTCGGGTATCTTTCTCCGTGAAATTGTCAAGCGACTGGACAAGGGACTTGAAACAAAGATGCCCAACCGTCGTGAACGCATCAATCACATTCTGCGAAAGCAGGTGTTTGGCATTGCCATCACGGAACTGACAGCCCACCTCTCTCGTCGTTCTGTCTATTGTTCCAAAGATGCCAGCAGCGAATATAGCGTCACTCGCTTCAAGACAGCAAGTGGAAATATACTCTACAAGAATATCAACCACACCTGGATAAATGGCAAGTGCAAGTATTGTGGTGCCAGTCAAGAGGTGTATGATAGAGGCTCAGAGGCAGAGCAATATGCCTATCAGTTTATTCACACAGACAACCCTCACACACTATTTAACAATATGAAGTTTGACGTAATTATTGGAAACCCTCCGTATCAAATGAATGTAGGAGTTGAAAAGGAAAATTATGCTATAGCACTTTATGACAAATTTGTTTTACAAGCCAAGAAATTATTACCACGTTATATTTCTATTATTATTCCAGCTCGATGGTATGCAGGTGGTCGCGGTCTTGATGCTTTTCGCGATGAAATGCTACATGATGACAGCCTACGAGTGCTTCATGATTTTCCGGAATCGATGGACTGCTTTCCTGGTGTAGAAATTCAAGGAGGTGTTTGCTATTTTTTATGGGATAGAGACAATAAAGGCTTATGTAAAGTGTACACTCATTTGAATAATAAAGTAGAAGAAGGTGAACCTCGTCCTCTGCTTGAAAAAGGAGCTGACACATTTATTAGATATAATAAATCTGTAAGCATTTTGAGAAAAATTCAAAAAAAGAATGAGTCTTCTTTTGAGTCTTTGGTGAGTACACAAACACCATTTGGTATTATTACGAGCTACAAAGGAACGCCCCAAAAAACAGATCCAAAAGATTTAAAAATGTACATTAGTGGAAATGAAAAAGAATATAAAGGCGGTTGTGCTTTCGCTCCCAATAAGATGGTAACAAGGAATCATGAAATGATAGGCTGGCATAAGGTCTATATATCAAAAGCTTATGGTGGAGGAATGGCCTTCCCTCATATGATATTGGGGCGTCCTTTTTATGGGGAACCCTGTTCCATTTGTAATCAAAGCTATTTAGTTATAGGACCTTTTAAAAATCAAAAGGAAAGTGAGAATGTTATTAGTTATATAAGAACAAAACTATTTCGTTTTTTGGTTCTTCAGAAAAAGAATGCTCAAGATGCCATGAGGGGAGTATACAAATTCGTCCCCCTCCAAGACTTCTCTCACCCATGGACAGACGAGATGCTTTATAAGAAATACGACCTCAATGAAGAGGAGATAGCTTTTATAGAATCGATGATTCGCCCAATGGAATAGCAATAACAATTAAAATAGGCGTTCTTTGACATTTTGTGGATTGATAAATTTGTTTTTTCACTCGCTTAATCGTACCTTTGTCCCCAAATCTGAGACAAATGGACGACAGTTACAAGCCAGTACTTCGCAAGCAACCCAACTGGGAGGGGCTGTACTTCTACCAAAAGAGTAACGTACTCTACCAGTTGACTTTTGTGTTCACCAAACGGTTCCTCACCAGAGGTGACCGCACCATCGACCAGATGGTGCAAGCGGCACGCTCGGGCAAACAGAACATCGTGGAGGGCTCTGCTGATGGGGTGACCTCCATGGAGATGGAACTGAAGCTCCTGAATGTAGCCCGTAGCAGCATCAAGGAACTGAAAGAGGACTACGAGGATTATATCACCTCGCGCCATTTGCAACGCTGGAACCCTGGTCATGAGCGATACGACGGCATGCTGAAATTCTGCCGAAAGCACAACCGCATAGAAGACTATCAGGACTATTTTGAGAAATGGACAGATGAAGAGATGGCAAATATCGCCCTGACGCTTTGCCACATGGTTGACCGAATGATGATGACCTACCAGAAGCAGCAAGAAGAGACCTTTGTGAAAGAGGGTGGCATCAAGGAGCGAATGACTGCAGCCCGTCTGGGCTATCGCACCAACCAGCGCGAAGAGATAGAGCGCCTGAAACGCGAATTGGATGCCGCCAATAGGCGGATAGCCGAGCTGGAGGCGAAACTGGCAAAATTGACTAGTTAGCCCATCTAGATAGGCTAGCCGCTATAGAAGGGCTAGCTATTTTAGCCGGGCTAGAGATACCATCCGGGCTAGAAAAGCCAAAAAGAATCAACTCCACAGATGCATTGAGCGCCATAACAAAAGAAAGGTTATGGCAGCACAGAACTATTTTGTGAAAAAATCGGAGTCAACTCCGATGATTTATGCCTACGAGCATGTGGGTGTTCCTGCTCATGCTGGTTGGCTAAAGGTGGGTTATACTACCCGTGATGTCGAAACACGCATCAAAGAACAAAATCTGACAGGCAACATACAATACAGAATTGTGCTCAAGCGGCCCGCTATGCGCAAAGATGGTACTTCATTTGATGACCATCTCGTCCATCGGATTCTGCGCAAGAATCATGTACGCAATCCAGAGGGTGAGTGGTTTGTTGCTGATGTTAAAACGATAGAGAAGGCTATCCATGCTGCGATGGAACGACGCGACAGCATGACGGAGCGCATCTATGATTTTGGCATGCGTCCTGAACAGAAGAAAGCGGTGGACAAGACTGTTGACTACTTCAAGTCTTTCTGGAAAGATCCTGACAATAGGGGATTGACTCCTCACTTCCTGTGGAATGCCAAGATGCGCTTCGGCAAGACTTTTACCACCTATCAATTAGCGTTGAGAATGGGATGGACAAAGGTGCTGGTGCTGACTTTCAAGCCTGCCGTGAAAACAGCATGGGAAGAAGACCTCAACACACACAAGGACTTTGAGGGATGGCAATTCTGTCAGAAACAGGAGGACAGGGAGTTTAACTATGTGAATGAGCGCAAGCCTTTTGTGTGCTTTGCCTCGTTTCAAGATGTGCTGGGCAAGAATGCGATGGGTGGCATCAAGGCAACGAATGAATGGATACAGACCATCGATTGGGATTGCATCGTGCTGGACGAATATCACTACGGAGCATGGGGAAAGAATGCCAAGAACTTTTACGACAAGAAAGACCCTGCCCTGCAACGAGCTGAAGAGATGGGCGAAATCATCACGGAAGATGCTGATTCAAACAAAGAGTTGGAAGCCCGAGAACTGTATGACGAAGGACTGATGCCATTACGCACAGGAGCCTACCTCTATCTTTCAGGCACTCCTTTCCGTGCCATCTCCACAGGTGAATTCATCGAAGAGCAAATCTACAACTGGACATATTCTGACGAGCAGGCGGCCAAGGAAGTTTGGAAGGGCGAAGATAATCCATACGCCCAACTGCCTAAGATGGTGATGCTCACTTATCAGATGCCAGAGAGCATCAGCGAGATTGCCTCGCAAGGTGAGTTTGACGAGTTTGACCTCAACGAGTTTTTCCGTGCTGAAGACGATGCCTTCATCCATGAGGAATATGTGCAGAAATGGTTAGACTTGATTCGGGGAGCCTACACAGAGAATATCATCACGGAACTGAAACAGGGCAAGGAGAAACCACCTATGCCATTCTCGGACAGCCGTCTGTTGAGCTATTTGCAGCACACCTACTGGTTTCTGCCCAGCGTGGCAGCATGCAAGGCGATGGCAAAACTGCTGCGCAAACGTGCCAACCGTTTCTTCGATGATTATGAGGTGATTGTGGCGGCAGGCAATGAGGCTGGTATGGGAGCCAAGGCTGTCATGCCTGTCTATAATGCGATGGGTGACCCACAGCAAACCAAGACCATCACGCTCTCATGTGGCAAACTCTCAACAGGCGTCACCGTGAAGCCTTGGACGGGTATCATGATGCTGAGAAACACCACTTCGCCTGAGACCTATTTCCAAGCAGCATTTCGTGTGCAATCACCTTGGACAACAAAAGACGAGGAGGACAAGGAGGTCATTCTGAAGCCACTTTGCTATGTGTTTGACTTTGCCCCTAACCGTGCCTTGCGTCAAGTGGAGGAATACAGCTGTCAACTGAATGTGGAGGAGAGCAACCCAGAGAAGAAGGTGGCAGAATTCATCAAGTTCCTGCCCATACTGGCATACGATGGCTCATCGATGAAGGAGATTGATGCAGCTGGTGTGTTGGATATGGCCATGAGCGGCACCACAGCCACCTTGTTGGCACGTCGATGGGAAAGTGCTGTGCTGGTGAATGTGGATAATGCAACTTTGGGACGTCTGATGAATTCGCCAGAAGCGATGAGGGCACTGATGAATATTGAGGGATTCCGCTCGCTCAATCAGGACATCGAAACTATCATCAATAAGAGCGAACAAGTGAAGAAGACCAAGCGTGAGCAGGGTGAGAATCTTTCTCCGAAACAAAAGAAGGAACTGACAGAAGCAGAGAAGGAGTACAAAAGCAAACGTAAGGAAATCCAGCAAAAACTCATTAAGTTTGCCACACGTATCCCTGTGTTCATGTACTTGACAGACTTCCGTGAATATTCTCTTAAAGATGTCATAGTCAATTTGGAACCAGAGCTGTTCCGCAAGGTGACGGGTTTGAATATTAACGACTTTGAACTATTAGTGAGTCTCAATGTGTTCAACAGCGAACTAATGAACGATGCGGTCTATAAGTTCAAACGTTATGAAGACAATAGTCTTGACTATACAGGTATCGATACGCACAAAGGCACTATCATTGGCGGTTGGGACACTGCAATTGACCGTTCGCAGCTATACTCCAAGGAGGACGCGAAGAAGATGCCGGAACCACATGTGGAGGAGAAAGAGCGCATAAAGCAAGAATCAAAGAAAGAAACGACTCAGAAACAGGTTCCAAGACCATTATGGTCTAATTTGCAAGTAGGTGATGCCGTGCAACATAAAACCTTTGGTCAGGGGGTGGTAAAATCCATTGATGACCGTTTCATCATTGTGGCATTTGCCACTAAAGAGTCAAGGTTTCTCCATCCCTGGGTGTTTGAACAAGGCTATTTGTCTATAATGTAATTAAGCGATTTAGACTCGTATGAGTACACCATCCGACTCAAAAGGGGAAACTTGTCAATTCAAAACGGAGATTTTATCAAGCTAATAAGGATACCAGCTTTAGGCGCACCATCATTTGCCTAAAGGCACACGATTAAATGGCTAAAGGCGCACGACCTTTTGCCTTTAGCCATGTGAAGATGTCAATGAAAGAGAAAATATTGCCCCGATTTAGGTACAGACACCCGTTCTTGTAGTCATGAACATATGTTCGATGGCCAATGAACATATGTTCATCGCCGTTTGAACATATGTTCGTGAAAATAGGGGTTATTGTAAATTCAGTAGATTTACCGACCGAATTCAGTGAATTTACTGAGTAATTTCAGTTGATTTGCTAATAAGGGTTCGAGTGTTTGTCGATTTTTTCGTAAGGAAACCACTCTTTTGTCGTCAAAGAATCAAAGGGCTGACTTGAAGGAAGAGGGAAGATGTAAGAAGGAAGAAGAGATATTTCCGTTTTTGTAAAATTGAAAGAAATAAAAGTAGTATCTTTGCAAAAAATATTTTGGAATATGGAAGATAAGATAGCCATTTATAAAGATGAAAATAACGCCATTCAACTTGAAGTTAGAATGGATGGTGATATGTTATGGCTTACCCGACAACAGCTTGCATTACTGTTTGGAAGGGACTATAAAACGATTAGCAAACATATTAACAATGCCCTCAAAGAAGAATTGGCTGGAGAAGTGGTAGTCGCAAAATTTGCGAATACCACACAGCATGGTGCTATTGAGAATAAAACTCAAACCCATGATATTGAACATTTCAACCTCGAAATGGTCACTTCTATTGGCTATAGAGTTAAGAGTCGGCGTGGTGTGCAATTCAGAAAATGGGCAAACAAGGTCCTCAAGGACTATCTCGTCAAAGGTTATGCTGTTAATGAGCGAATTCGCCACGAACAGATTGGTGAATTGCGTCAGTTGGTAGGCATGTTGGGACGCGCCCTCCAAAGCCAATCGCTCTCTACTGATGAGACCAATGCCCTCTTCGAAGTGGTGACAGACTACACTTATGCCCTTGACACACTCGATAATTACGACTATGAGCGGCTTACCATTAATAAAACCACAAAGAACGAACCTTTCCATGCAACGTATGAGAATGCTATGGAGGCTATTAATGGTTTGCGTGAGAAGTTTGGTGGCTCTGTTCTTTTTGGCAATGAGAAAGATGATTCGTTCAAAAGCAGTATCGGACAGATCTATCAGACATTTGGAGGTGAGGAACTCTATCCCAGTGTGGAAGAAAAAGCCGCCATGTTGCTCTATCTTGTGACGAAGAACCACTCCTTCAGCGATGGCAACAAACGAATTGCCGCCACGCTGTTCCTTTGGTTCCTCAACAACAACGGCATCCTTTATCGCGAAGATGGTTCTAAGCGACTGGCAGACAACACTCTTGTTGCTCTCACCCTGATGATCGCCGAGAGCCGTACAGAGGAGAAAGACGTGATGGTGAAGGTGGTAGTAAACCTGATTAATCAGCAAAATGTATAACAAAGACTTAACATTCACTTTGGAGGAATAAGAAAGAAATAACGGAATCAAAAAGGTTATTTTGTCTATGACAAAAAAGAAGGGACTCCCGTGTGAGAGTCTCTTCTTCATTGATATATGTTGTATAAGAGTGAGGAGCTATGGTTTAGCGGCGATGATGACGACGGAAGAGGGGAACGCGCTTCTTGCTGCTGGACACCTGCTGCATGTCCTGACCGATCGTGTAATCCACACCACGTGGGGCTGACACGATGACATCCACTGTGCCGTCGGACTGTTCGAGGGTCTCGAGGTCGCGGGCTGAGATGTTGAGCACGCCGTCCTTGACGCTCCAGGAGATGGCGGATGCGAGACCTGTTTCGCGTGAGGTGACGTCAACTGAGTATTCCCTGCTGGGGACGATGACCAGGTGCACGGGTGCGTTTACCTTTACTGAGTTGAACACTGTGGTGTTAACCTTCTTT
>CADCIO010000003.1 GCA_902801475.1 uncultured Bacteroidales bacterium | reverse complement strand
ACGCGTTTGGTATTGGCAATCGGTAAAGAAGAAATGAGTGTGAAGAGTATGATGGAAGCCGTAGGTTTGAAGAACCGTCCGAACTTTATGGATTATTCTCTCACACCAGCAATAAGAGAAGGATTTGTGTGTATGAAGTATCCTGCCAATCCCCATCATCCCCGTCAACGTTATTTACTGACGATAAAAGGTTTGATGTTGTTGGACGGAAATAATGGTTAAGTACTCAATAAGTCAAAAGCATTTGTCCGAGACTATCCAAAAAATTTTGTAAGCTTCGGACAAATGCTCATAATATCAATATTCATCGAGTTGACACCAATACTGGAGCTAACCTTGTTCGGAATTTCCGAACATCTCAATTTGATGAGAATGACATGAAGTATAGCTTTTGTCCGACACTATTAGAAAAATTTGAATACCCTCGGACAAATGGTCAAACAAAAGCAGGTGTTTCCAAAATAGAAACACCTAGTCATTATTATAATATGTACTTGCGGCGAAACCTATTTGCTCAGCGACCATTTACCTATTACCAGGATATAAAAAGGCAGAATAAGCACATAGAAAACATGAGCCCATAAAATGCAAATGCGTGTAACTCATTGAGCTACACGCCATTTGATAGTGTTTTGTTATGTCTTTGCTTATGCGTCTCATTTGACCTCCTCGAAGTCGGCATCCTGAACGTCGTCAGCACCATTGGACTGAGCGCCATCGTTAGGCTGAGCACCACCTTGGAAGCCTGCGCCGGCACCGGGCTGACCTGCGCCACCTGCGGCATACATCTTCTGAGAGGCTGCCTGCATGGCTTTGTTGAGACCATCGATGGCTGCGTCAATCTGGGCTACATCACCGCTGTCCTTGGCCTTCTTGAGGGCTTCGATGGCAGAGTCGATGGCTGGTTTGTCATCAGCAGGAATCTTGTCCTTGTTGTCGTTGAGGAAGTTTTCGGTCTGGAAAATCATGCTGTCAGCCTGATTCACCTTGTCGATGCGCTCGCGCTCCTTCTTGTCGGCATCAGCGTTAGCTTCTGCCTCGGCCTTCATGCGCTCGATTTCTTCCTTAGAAAGACCAGAAGATGCTTCGATACGGATTTCCTGCTCCTTACCTGTTGCCTTATCCTTGGCTGACACCTTGAGGATACCGTTGGCGTCGATGTCGAAGCTGACTTCAATCTGTGGAACACCACGACGTGCTGGTGCGATGCCGGTGAGGTTGAAGATACCAATCTGCTTGTTCTGGTTCGCCATTGGACGGTTACCCTGCAAGACGCGGATGGTCACTTCTGTCTGGTTGTCGGCAGCAGTTGAGAACACCTCTGTCTTCTTGCATGGGATGGTGGTGTTCGACTCAATCATGGTGGTCATCACCTGACCGAGTGTCTCGATACCCACATTCAGCGGAGTCACGTCAAGCAGCACGATGTCGCCCACACCTTCTTCCTTGTTGAGGATAGCACCCTGGATAGATGCACCCACGGCCACCACTTCGTCTGGGTTCACACCCTTTGATGGAGCCTTGCCGAAGTAGTTCTCCACAAGCTGCTGAACAGCTGGGATACGGCTTGAACCACCCACGAGGATCACCTCGTCAATGTCTGAGGTAGAGATGCCTGCATCCTTGATGGCAGCCTGACATGGAGCCAAGCAAGCCTGGATGAGGTTGTGAGCCAATGACTCGAACTTAGCACGAGTCAGGGTAGTCACGAGGTGCTTTGGCACACCACCAGCAGCAGTGATGTAAGGCAGGTTGATTTCAGTAGAAGAGCTGCTTGAGAGTTCAATCTTAGCCTTCTCAGCAGCTTCCTTCAGACGCTGCATAGCCATTGGGTCGAGCGAGAGGTCAACACCTTCGTTGCTCTTGAAATCACTCACGAGCCAGTCGATAATCACCTGGTCGAAGTCGTCACCACCAAGGTGGGTGTCACCATTCGTAGAGAGCACTTCGAACACGCCGCCACCGAACTCAAGGATAGAGATATCGAAAGTACCACCACCAAGGTCGAACACAGCAATCTTCATGTCCTTGTTAGCCTTGTCAATACCATATGCCAGAGCGGCAGCAGTTGGCTCGTTCACGATACGGCGTACATTCAGACCAGCAATCTGACCAGCCTCCTTGGTTGCCTGACGCTGAGAGTCGCTGAAGTAAGCAGGCACAGTGATGACAGCGTCTGTCACTTCCTGACCGAGATAGTCCTCAGCCGTCTTCTTCATCTTCTGCAGAATGATGGCAGAAATCTCCTGTGGCGTATATTTGCGACCCTCAATCTCCACACGAGGAGTGTTGTTGTCACCCTTCACCACTGTGTAAGGTACACGTGCAATCTCCTTCTGCACCTGATCATAAGTCTCACCCATGAAACGCTTGATGGAGAACACAGTGTTCTTTGGGTTCGTGATAGCCTGACGCTTGGCAGGGTCACCCACCTTACGCTCGCCATCCTTCACAAAACCTACTACTGAAGGAGTTGTGCGCTTGCCCTCAGAGTTTGCAATCACTACAGGCTCATTGCCTTCAAAGACCGATACACAAGAGTTAGTTGTACCAAGGTCAATACCAATAATCTTTCCCATAATCGTATTTGTTTTTAGTTTTTATTCTTGTTAATATTAATAATGTGTGTCCCGCCCTGCTCATTGGCTGTAGCGCAGACGTTTCTTCATAAAAACAAAAGCCGTGCCAGCATTTTCATACTGACACGACTTTTCTTTCCAACTGACAATGTGGCACAATCATTATGTCACTTTCTGTCAGAATTGACGTCTTTACTTCTTCACATACACTTTGCTCTTCCCCACCATCGTACAACGGATGCCACTCTCAGGCTCCCCACAAAACGCATTCAACTCTTGCTCCGCCTTCTTGCGCCCCAATCCTGTACGGGTCATATAATCCCTCACATGCATGCAACCATTCTCCTCTATAAACTTCATCGCCACACGCCTGCGTTCCTCCTGCGTCGCAGAACCTCCCAACCGCTCTTTGACGCTCTTCACATGAACCAGATCTGTCGATTCACGCAAACCACGCAGCCACTCCTTCTCTGGCAAAAAGTTGATTTTCTTGATATACACCCCATCCTGATTGGCATGCACCTTCTGTCTCTTTGGAGAATTCCTCTCTTCTTCTGTCAGCAGCCCCAGAATCAGATCGAACGTGCCAAAGCCGTCAATCTTCACAGAATGTCCTTCTTCCAGATACGAGTTCAGCACCTCGGGCAGACCTTTCATCACGCCCTCAAACCAACTGCGAGGCATCGTGGTCAAATCCACATACGCATTCCCAATTGTTTCGTGACCTATACAATGTGCATGCTTCACCTTCGGATAAAACTTCTTTTCGCCAGTCTTGTGCACGTCCGGCATCTCTTGCATAATATATTCCATATCTTTATTCTTTTGTTATTATTCCTTTTCGTTATTATTCTCTTCCGTATTTGCGATTGCAAAGATAGCGCATTCCTTTCAAACAAACAAGGCATCCCACAAAATTTCTAAAGTTTCAAAATATTTTTTCCAACTTTAGAAATATTTTTTGAAACTTGGAAAAATATTTTTCAAAGTTTAGAAATTTTGCGGACACGAGGGAAAGAAAGAAATGACTATAAGGGAAAACTAAAAAAGGATGGGGAAGGAAGAGGAAAGAGAAATAAGAGAACAAAAAAGGATGTGCCAGCTGGCACATCCGAAATCAAATCTTTTATTAATCTATGGTGTTTTTTTCCATATCCTTGAGGTATTTCTCCGTTTGCTTGGCGAGGTACGAGCGCAACTTCAGGATAGGTTTTCCATTGGTGATTGAATCCTTGTATAACTCGCTCAGCCCTTGATTTTGCTCCGTATAGAATTTTAAGATTTCCTTATAGAGCTCAGGCATTTCACAGGAAAGTAAACCTGTTTTTTTTGCCTCTTTGATGAAGTCCTGATAATTCTTGTCCAATTCTTTGTTTTGTTTGAGGATATCTCCGAACGCCGTCTGGATCTTGTACATATCTCTATTGTCGTTCAGCGTCATTCCTATCACTTTATAGGTCTCTTTAATCCTTTCTATTTTCATCTTGATCATTTCTGCCATCATCATAAAGCGGTTTTTATTTGACGGAGAGAGAGAGTTGAGCCAAGTATCCATCGAATTGGGATCAACAACACGAAACTCCTCAGGCACTTCATCAACAACTGTAAACGTCTGGTCGTCAATGCCTCTTCTCTGAAGGTCGGTCAGCAGGCTTTTGCCCGAGTAGCGACCCACACTCAGCTCATAGTCGCGATCCTCATCGTAGTAGCCATTATGTGTGGTGATACGATAAGTTCTGCCAGGCACAAAGTCGAGGTTTGTCCACAACTCGCAGAGGGAACCATCAGGCATCACAGTACGGATGCGACCCACCTTGGGCTTGTCGAGCTGCACGCTGAAACTGAAGCGTTTGTTCACCACAGGCATCGTAGCTATAAAGTCGTTGTCGGCCACCTTATCGAGTTCCTCGGCTGTGTCTGCCATATAGACCACATAGAGGCTGTCTGTCAGGTCAAAGCCCACACGACCGTCAATCGTAAAGGTGTTCTGGTTGTCGCTCAAAAGACCGGCGCTGGACATATTCTTCATATAAACATCGGGGCGAAGCGAGGTGATCATATAAACAGTTCCGATGGCTTGGCTCTGATCGGCATTGAGTTCCCAAGCGATAGCGTAGGCATCACGCAGCTGGGGATTCTCAGGGTTCTTGCAGCACATCAGCCACATCTCCTGATTCGGATTGTCACGAAGGGTGTATTGTTTATCCTCACCTTGTTCCACAAACACCCCAAGGGCGAACATTTCCGTGCTGCCAGGAGTCAAGTGCAACGTCTGATAGGACAGTGGTTCATCCTTAGTGAAAGGACTGCTGATACTTGCGAGATTCAGCGTGAGGGGAGCCCTCTTGACGTTGGCAACGAATTTGGTGATCTTGATGCTGTATTCAATCTGGTTGGTGTTGGGATTCCTCGATACGGAATACACTTGGTCGGATGCCTGGCCGAATCTTTTGATAATATCATTCAGCATGGCGATGACTGCCTCAGGCTTCTTCTGAGGGGTTGCTGCCGTTGGGTCGGCACTGATGGTTGTGATGGCGCTGCAAGCGATGAGCAGCATAATGAATATTCTTTTCATATTTATATTATTTTTTCTATTATTTCAGAGCCGTTTGCTCCATTGTTTGTTTGGCGATTTCGAGTTCCAGTTCCACCCATTTCAGATAAGCTTCATTGGCTTGTTTCTTCATGAGTGCCAGTTCCTCGGGGGTGTATCTGTAATTCTCTGGACGAGTCACAGGAATGTCGCGCTCCGTCAGCATCACGGGCTCTGGTTGAGGCTTAGCGGTCTCTGCTACAGCCAAATCCGTGTGTACTTCTTCTGTCGTTGGTGTCTCTGGAGATTCCACTTTTGGTGTTTCCTGTGCCAAGAGCTTGGTTTCGTGTTTTGGAACGCTCATTGGCATCTTAACCTTCTCCACCTGTATGGGCGTTTCCTCTGGCTGTAAGGCTTCTGACTCTGCCTCCTTCGCCTTTGGTTCATCCACCATAACAGGCTGTTCCACCTTAGGCTTGTTCTCTGCAACGACATCCGTTGGTGCTTCTTTTGGCGGTGTCAGCCAAATCATCAACACGCCTGCCACACAAGCAGCAGCAATCCAAGGCCAAATGATGCGACGTGGTTTCTTCTCCTTCTGAGCTGCCACACGCTGCATCAGTCGCTCATTGAGGTCGGCAGGCATCTGAGGACGCCCCGTCTCGTCCTGCCAGATAGCGTCACGAAGGTTCGTGTCCTGCTGTCGTAATTCGTTCAATTTTTCCTCTGTCATGATTGCAACATTTTGATGATTTTACATAATTTCTTTCTTGTTCGACTCAGCTTCGAGGCGATGGTCGTGGGGATTGATTCTGTCACGTATGCTATCTCCTTCAGGCTCATTTCCTCGTAGTAAAACATGGTGATGATGGCTCTTTCGTCAGGTGGCAGATGCTTTAGGGCTGCTCTGATCAGCTGTACCGTTTCAGGATTCGGATGCCCGAAGGTCGCCTCCACTTCGCTTTCCGACAGCTTTTCTGCCTCGCCCTCTCGATCCTCGTAATAGATGACTGGCATCGTCTTGTGCCTGAGGAAGCTGATGGATTCATTGTAGGCAATGTGCGAAACCCAAGTTTTCAGCGATGACTGTTCCACATCATACATATTTATATTTTTAAAGACCTTGACAAAGACGTCCTGATACACCTCCTCCGCATCCTCGAAGCTGGGCACGAGTCTTGCCACTTGAGCAAAGACAGCACGACCATATCGCTCGAGCATCTGCTGTTGCGCTTTGGGGCTTTGTCGTCTCAGCCCCTCAATCAGATTTACGTCTATATCTGTTGTCATTTTTAAGATCTTCTATCTATATATACGCACAAAACTCACAAAACATTGCAAGAAGAAAAAAATTTTTTGCTTTGTCCCACAAATGAAGCAAAAAAACGGATGTGCCAACCGACACATCCGATTACTGATTCTATTCCACCTTGATAATAACACGTCGATAAGCCACCAAGCGGAAGGGGCCATTATCGTGCACCTCGCACACCAGATGAAGCTCCTTGCCTTGTGCATTTTGAGGAATCTCTATGATAGCAACGGGTGACGTTGATGCAATAATGGAAAGCGGCTGATGATCGAGGCCTAACTCTTTTTGCTGCCACCAAAGGAATGAAAGGGCATCACCCTCACCATCATAGGAACGAGAGGCATCCAAACGGACTTGAGTTCCTGCTTTCGCTTGCATATGAATGATAGAAATACCCTTCTTGCCGTTCACAATCACATGAGGATTGGTGTTTCCCCTACCCTCATCTGCCCATTGCATACGAGCCTTAAAATCGTTCAGTTCGTCAGGGTAGAAATAGCGCTTATAGTCGCGAGTGGTGTCGTAGGTCGGCTGTTTCCAACTTGTCCAAGCATAGGTGAGGGAGTCAGGACAAAGTCCAAACTGGTGATAGCCGCCCCAGTTCACTTGGGTTGGGTCTTCAGGGTCACTCAATCCGTTGGGCATCACATAGAGGAAGGAAGGTGTGTCGCCTTCCACACCCCATTTGTACTTTGGATATTCGGTACCCAAAGCACCTTTTCCCTGAATATACTTCTCATGTTCCTCCCAATGCTCCTTACCCAAGTCACATTGCAGTTGCCAAGTCCCTTCATCCCAGATGAATTTCAGATCATCCTTAAACTCTCGACGCAACCACTGGTGCGAGCTGTATGCTCTGTCCATTCGCATACTGTACTGCATATCTTGGTCAGTAATGGTATAGACACGAAACTTCCTGACAAACTGGCGCACTTGCTCAGGGGTACGTGTCTGCTTCACTCGCCAAATCGCTTGCGCCAATGTATTGGCACCACCCCAAGACGCCACCCAAATGGGACGGTCGTCTGGTTCGTCAGCCAACTGAATCAAAAGATTGCTGCCAGGAGAATCATTGCCCTCCCCTATCACCTTGATACCAGCACGTGTACTACCCATCATAGCACGTCCACGGATATATTCAGGACTGGGCCAATAGCCAATCTGTTGTTGTCCATTCTCTTTGTCGAGCGACACGAACTTCTTCTGCTTCGAACGTGCCATCAGCTTTGTCACATCCTTTTCGTAGGCATTCATCACCTTCGTCAGATACTCAGCCCACTCCAACGGGTACGGGTCACAATTCCAACCCACCGTCATGCAGATAGCCTCGATCTCAAACTGGTCAGCATAGGCCATCAGACGTATCGCCGACTCCATATCGTCAGGTTCCACATCTGGTGCACCAATATCCGTACAGACCACCAGACGCGGCTTCAAATCCTTCTTTTGTGCAAAGAGATGGACAGAAGCACAACAAAGCATCAATAATAAGAATATATTCCTCATAACCTTTTGAGCAGAAAAGATGAAAGTCACCCAACGTGTGGGCAAATTAATCCTTCAACGAATAGGTGATGGTCGAAACCACACGCACCTTCTTCTTGTAAGGAGTGTCGGCATCGTCAATGGAGAACTCACCCTGACCTGCTGCAACAATCTTGTTGATGGTCGAATGGCTGTTCTCGGCAAACTGACTGGCAGTTTTCTCCGCATTGCTGATTGCCTCCGCCATCATTTCTGGCTTCAACTGCTGAAACTGCGTGTATTCGTACTCAGCATAGTCGGAATCCAAGATGACATCCCTGTCAATCAACTCGTCCACCTGCTGGCGCAACTGACTGATAAACTTCGTGTCCTTCGATACGACCTTCAGCGAACGACTCACGGTATAGTGATAGCGTGGTTGATTGCCACCCCACGCATTTGCCAAATTGTCAATCACATTATACGTATTGACCGTCACTTCACCTTTACCCTTAAGTCCCTTCTCCTTCAAGAACTGCTGGATGGCATCCATCTTCGAGTTGAGCACACTGAACAAGGGTTTCAAGTCATCGCCCACTACCTGCACACTCATGGTCCAAGTCACTTTGTCGGCATCCACTTCCTTCTCCGCCAGACCCTTTACGGTCACACGACGGTCTTTGTTCGTGAAATTATCAATACCACCCTTGATGCACAGTCCCAGCATCAAGAGTCCCACAGCCACAATGGCTGCCACAATGATTTTCTCGTACTTTTGCATAGTTCTTTATATTTTAACGTTACATATTTCACCAACAGCCAAAGATAATCACTCCAGCCTTCTCGCCCTTGGTCAGGTGTAATTCGAAGGTACCGTCATCTTCCTCGTCTTCACCTTCAGGAGCAGGCGTCCCATTGCCCCAATATGTATTAAAGGAATAATGGATGCTGTCATCAGTATGCCATCCAGATTTCTCATTGGCAGCCATCAATTCGTCAATCTTTTCAAACACTTCGTCCGACGGCACCGATTCAAATTCCACATTCATCGTGTCCGTGAAGTCAATCGCCGGCGGGCTTATAGCAAATTTAGTGACTTTATATTCAGGAACCCTCACTTTTGTGATTCTTTCTATTCTATCAGTAGGATACTCATCAGCAGGATTAAAAGCAGGATTAAATTTAAAACACGAAGTAAGACACATAAGCACTAACACCAAAGCGGCAACAAGCCCCTTCTGAACTCTCATAGATTCATTTGTTTTCATCACATTTCACTTTTTAGATGGTTAATACATTTTGCTGGTTACATGACCTGTTTGAATAACGAATATTCTTCTGTATTATTGCACAAAAAAGTCGCGCATATTGTTTCAATACACGCGACTTCTTTATGGATAGTATTTTTCTTACTTATAGCACTTCCAGATGCTGTCAATCTTTGCCTGAGGAAGCTTCTTGGTGAAGAGGCTGACAACGAAGACGACAGGGAAGCCACCAACCATAGCGATGGCACCGCAGTCGATAGGATTGAACGGTGCATCCTTGCCCATCAGCATGTTGACCACAGTGAAGCCGACACCCCAGATGAAGCATGCCCATACAGATGCTGTCGTCATGCCGCGCCAGTAGAGTCCCAAGAGGAAAGGAGCGAGGAAGGCTCCTGCCAAAGCACCCCAACTGATACCCATGAGCTGAGCGATGAAGGTGGGAGGATTCAAGGCGATGAGCACGGAAATGGCGATAAAGAAGACAATGAGCACACGCATGATGATGACCTTACGACTCTCAATTTTCTCAGCCACTTCGTCATCAATCTCACCACTCTTCACCTCGTCGGCAGTAGCACGCTTGTCGCGGTAGATGAGGTCGAGCGTCATAGTGGAAGAAGAAGTCAGCACAAGAGATGCCAATGTGGACATCGAAGCAGAGAGCACAAGCACCATGACGAGACCGATGAGAAGGTCGGAATTGACTGCTGTGTCAAGCATCGTTGGGATGATGTCGTCGAACTTGTAGTTGTGACGTGCCTCGTTCCAAACGGGTTCGCCAAACAGACGACCGAAACCACCAAGGAAGTAACATCCACCTGCCACGATAAAGGCGAAGATGGTGGAGATGATGGTGCCACGCTTGATGGCAGACTCATCGGTGATGGAATAGAACTTACCAACCATCTGAGGAAGTCCCCATGTACCGAGCGATGTCAGCACGACCACACCGATCAAGCTCAACACGTTAGGACCGAAACATGAAGCGAAGTCGCCTGGCTGGAAGTTCTTGTAGAGTGGATTCTGGAGATCATGATCCGTTGGCACACATTCCTTCATCTTTTGGAATGCCTCAGTGAAACCACCCTGGCTGTTGAGCACCACAACAATGACGGCGATGATACCACCCAGCATGACGATGCCCTGAATGAAGTCGTTGATGGCAGTGGCCTTGTAACCACCCAAGATCACATAAACAGCGGTGAGGAGTGCCATGATGATGATACAGTATTCATAAGGAATGCCGAAGCCCATGTCGAAGAGTTTGGAAATACCGCTATACACACCTGCTGTGTAAGGAATGAGGAACACGAAAGCGATGATGGAAGCGGCGATACGAAGTCCCTGATTAGAGAAACGAGTGCCGAAGAAGTCGGGCATCGTGCGTGAATGGATATGCTGAGTCATCAGCTTGGTACGACGACCGAGAATGATCCATGCGAGCAACGAACCGATGATGGCATTACCAATACCAATCCATGAACTGGCAAGACCGTATTTCCAACCGAACTGACCAGCATAGCCGACGAACACGACGGCTGAGAAGTAACTGGTGCCGAATGCAAAAGCTGAGAGCCAAGGACCTACGGAACGGCCACCCAGCACGAAACCATCCACGTTCTTGGCTTGCTTGCGTGAGTAGATGCCCACATAAACCGTCACAGCCAAGAAGATGACGGTGAGAAGAATCTTTACTAACATATTACTTAATTCTTACTTGCATTTGACACATGATAGCGTGGTTGGCATTGTGGGTGAACACCTTGCTCACTGCACCACCTGGCATTGCCTGATCCTGGAGCGATGCACTCTTATAGACATATTGCAACTGGATGCGGCAACGCTTGTAGAACCAGTACTGAAGACCTGCGACAACCTTGTGCTGATCCATGTCCCTGTCCACGTTGTAGTTGAAGAAATCGTATGAGCCAACGAAATCGAGCTTTGGCATGATGGGGAGCACACCTGTTGCATAAACACCACGGCTGGTCACATCCTTGTCGCGACCCTCCAGATATTCAGCACGGAGGCTAAGATGAGAATCCTGAGCTTTGTACTGGAAACCTGCTGACCAGCGATTGCGCTTATAATCTTCACCAGGAGCGATGTTGCTGATGTAAGATGAACGCTCTACAGCATGACCACGACCAATCTGACCTGTAGCCACAATGTTCAACTCTTTGGTAGGACGGAATTCCAAATGACCGATGAAGTCTTTCTCGCTGTTGCCATCCTTTTTGTTGACACCCTGTCCGTTCATGACAGCAGCCTTGTAGGCGAACTTGCCGTCGTTGCTCTCACCAGAGAACTCCAAACCGAGGTCACGTCCATACTGTGTACCAATCAGACGGTCGGAACCACAACCTGCCAAATAGGTGACACCTTCAGAACAAACATCGATAGTTTCCAACTCTGTGGGAGACATGTTGTTCTCGATGGTGTAGGCGTGCTTGAACTGACCAATTCTGGCACTGAATGCCTTGTTGTTGGTGAAACGGTAACTCGTCCAGTACTCATGCACCACACCTCCATTGAAGTCGTGCATGAACATAGCCATCCAGCGGTCGGTGATAGGTGCTGCGACCACGAGGAAAACGCGCTTCATCTCGAAGGTGTTGTAATCCTTCTTGTTGAGCTGGTCGTTGTCAGCCAAACCACCAGTGTGCTGATAAGTGAAACCTGCTTGTGCATAGCCGTCAATCTGGACGCGCTTTGCCAAGTCAACAGCCCAGTCAGGAATCTGTTCTCCCTTGGGGGCTTGGGCATTCATGCTGCCGATGCCAGTGAGGCACAGCAACATGGTTGTCAATGTAAATTTGAATCCCATAATCTTTGAAATTTATTGATTTTTATTTGTTTGTGTATCAAAATTCCGGACAAAGTTACACTTTCCTTGTCATTCTGCCAAGAAATCGTTAAGAAAAGTAAAAGAGTGGCGTTTGATTTCTGCTTTTTTACGTAACTTTGCACACAAATTGAAAGAAAGTATGGAAAAGTTCATAGAAATCATGGACACGACGCTCCGCGATGGCGAACAGACCAACAGCGTGAGCTTTGTGCCGCACGAGAAGTTGTTGATTGCCCGCATGCTCTTGACCGAACTGAATGTGGATCGCATCGAAGTGGCATCGGCACGTGTGTCGGATGGGGAAAAGGAAGCTGTGAAGAGCATCTGCCGATGGGCTCGTCAGGGCGACATGCTCGACAGGATTGAAGTGCTGGGGTTTGTCGATGGCAAGACCTCGCTCGATTGGATTGACGACTGCGGATGCCGCAACATCAACCTGCTCTGCAAGGGCAGTGAGCGTCATTGCAAGTTCCAGTTGAAGAAGACCCTCGAAGAACATGTGGCGGACATCCGTCGGAGCATCGACTACGCGAAAGAGTTGGACATCAATGTCAACCTCTATCTGGAGGACTGGTCGAACGGCATGAAGGACAGTCCCGACTATGTCTATGGCTTGATCGATGCCCTCAAGGACAGCGGCGTGAAGCGATTCATGTTGCCCGACACGCTCGGCATCCTCAACCCTCAGCTGACCGCAGTCTTTGTCAATCAGATGGTTACCCGCTATCCCGACCTTCATTTCGATTTCCATGCCCACAACGACTACGACCTCGCCACGAGCAATGTCCTCGCAGCGGTCATGGCTGGTTGTCGAGGCGTTCACACCGCTGTGAATGGTCTTGGTGAACGTGCTGGCAATGCCCCACTCTCTTCCGTGCAAGCCATCCTCCACGACCATGCCCAGGTGCAGACCCACATCAATGAGGAGAATCTCGGCAAGGTCTCCACGATGGTCGAGAGCCTCTCTGGCATCGTCATTCCACCTAACAAGCCCATCATCGGAGAGAATGTCTTCACACAGGTGGCAGGCGTTCATGCCGATGGCGACAACAAGAACAACCTCTATTGCAATGATCTCCTGCCCGAGCGTTTCGGCAGAAAACGTGAATATGCCCTCGGCAAGAATTCCGGCAAGGCGAACATCCTCAAGAACCTCGAGGAACTCGGTTTGGAACTCACGCCAGAGCAGACCCGTCGCGTGACCGACCGAATCATCGAACTCGGCGACAAGAAGCAACTCATCACGCAGGAAGACCTCCCCTACATCGTGGCCGACGTGCTCAAACACACCGCCCCAGACGACAAGGTGAAGCTCATCTCCTACATGGTCTCCACCGCCTACGGACTGCGCCCAATGGCCTCCGTCAAGCTCGAAGTCGATGGCGAAGTGTTTGAAGACTCTGCCATGGGCGACGGTATGTACGACGCCTTCATCCATGCCGTCCGCCACATCTACAAAGACCGTCTCAACCGCACATTCCCCTGGCTCACCAACTATCAGGTCAGCATTCCACCAGGAGGCCGCACCGACGCCCTCGTCCAGACCACCATTTCCTGGACCTACAACGACCGCGCATACCGCACCCGTGCCCTCGATGCCGACCAGACCGAAGCCGCCATCAAAGCCACCATCAAGATGCTGAATATCATCGAGAACGAAGAGTAGCCTGCCCACACGCTGGGCGACTTATCCTGATGACTTGAAAGAAATCATATGGAACAGATTGAAAGAATCAAACAGATGGAGCAGTGTCTGGACGAGGTATCGGCAGCGGTGAGGAACTTGTCGGTGGCGCTGGAGCAGTATGAGGCGGTACGGGAAGCCATCAGGATGTTAGATGAGTATTTGGGGAGTCGGCAGTGGAAGCAAGACTGCAAGGCTGATGAAGCGGGGAAATTGCCGAAGGATTTGAAACGAGGGGTGCTGTCAGAGGATGGTATCTGGAATGTACTAGAGGAATGTCGTCAGGCGGACATCCGAATGCAGGAAATGGCAGCAGAACGGAAGGGATAAGGGATTAACAAACCACAAAACTACAAGATATGAACAAGAACGAGAAATTTGTCATCACCATCAATCGTGAATTAGGCAGCGGTGGTCGTACCGTCGGAGAGAAATTGGCAGCGAGACTGGGTGTGCAGTTCTATGACAAGGCGCTCATCAAGGCCTTGGAGGAGAAATTTCATCTCACCGTGGAAGAAATCGAGAATCTGAAGGGGCGCAACCATAGTTGGTGGGCGGAATTTGCCCGCGGTTTCCTTCTGGCAGAGCGTGCAAAGAGCATGTACGACAACAAGGTGCCTGCGCTTGAGGCACCAGATGTGCTGACAACTGAAGAGATGTTTGAGACTGAACAACATATTCTGAGAAATATTGCTGAAGCAGAATCATGCATCATCGCTGGTCGTCTGGGCTTCTCCGTGTTCCGCAATCACCCCAATCATCTAAGCATTTTGATTCAAGCTCCGATGGAACAACGCATTGAACGTGTGATGCGGAAGCAAAACATGAGTCGAGAAAATGCCGAGAAAGTCATCAAGAAGGTGGACAAGATGCGTGAAAGCTACGTGAACACATACGCCAAGACTTCACGCTATGACACTCGCAACTACGACCTGGTCATCTCCATGGCAGGACACACTGAGGACGAAGCGGTGGATCTAATCATGCAGTACATCAAATAAGCATACTCACCCATTTGCAGAGAACAACAAAGCGGCACCAAGTTTCATCGAACTTAGTGCCGCTTAAACTATATGTATGTGAAAGCCGTTATCCTTTCTGGTTGTAGTCGGCGTTGAGGTGGTTCATAGCACTCAGCAACTTGTGCGTGTAAACCAATGGGAGGAATCCAACAAAAGCACCAAGGATGTTCCAGAGCCAGAAGTCGGCAGCACCGAAAGAGTAAGGAATCCGACGGCGCTGAAGTTCGTTTCCGATGCGATCGCTGATGCAGTGACTCCACACAATTGGGGCAATGCCGCACGTAAGCCAGCTCCAGAGTAAAAGAATCCAAAGATAGTTGGTGGTCTTACGACCATCATATTTGGTGGCAACGGTGTTGATCTCACAAGAAATCTTGGTCATCACCACGATGCCATAGATGCCCAACGTAATCAGACTGAGGAAGAAGAACGATGCCAAGCCACGATTGATGGGCAGGAGCTTCTTGGGTACGAAAGGCTCGCTCTCGTGATGGGTTGCCACCTCGATGGGAGCCACCTCTTCGGCTGGCTCTGATGCGGGAGCCTCATCCTTTGCCTCGACATAGAGTGGGTCTGGTGCAGGTTCCTGGAAATCCTTTTCTTCTACAGCGTCCTCTTCCTTTCCCTCGTATGTCTCAATCTTCTCCTTATTGGAAAGGAGAAAGTCAATGTCGTCGTAGGCATTCATGAGGCAGTACTTCTTATAGGAATTGATGTCGAAGTGCTCAGAATGACCCGTGGCGAGGTTCGTCACCGTCTGATTGGGCACATCCACCTTCACCTCGGTCTGAGGATTAGCAGCGATGCTGTCGAAGAGCTCCTGTTGGAACTCCTTGCTCACGATAACAGGCAGAACGAAGCAGTTGAGAAGGTTGTTGCGGTGAATGTCAGCAAAGGAACTGGAGATGACGACACGAACGCCATAACCAGCAATCGCCCATGCGGCATGTTCACGGCTGGAACCAGAACCCCAGTTCTGACCACCTACGATAATCTCATGCACACCCTTACGAGGTGCCTCTGCATATTCGGGTTGATTCATCACAAAGTCTGCCACGGGATTGCCCTCAGCATCGAAACGGAGGTCGTGCATGAAGGCATCGCCAAAGAACTTGGGATCACGAGTTGTGCTTGCCAAGTAGCGGGCAGGAATGATGAGGTCGGTATTGCAGTTGTCAATCTGGATAGGAATGCAGGTTGACTGGATGATATCAAATTTCTCTTTAGCCATAATCTTACATCTTTCTTGGGTCAGTTACTACTCCTGTGATTGCTGATGCTGCCACAACAAGAGGCGAAGCAAGGATGGTGCGAGCACCAGGGCCTTGACGACCTACGAAGTTGCGGTTGCTGGTAGAGATGGAAAGCTTGCCTGCTGGCACCTTGTCGGGGTTCATCGCAAGGCATGCAGAACAAGATGGGAGACGAAGTTCGAAGCCAGCCTCTTCCAGAATCTTGTCAATGCCTTCATCAATAATTTGCTGACGCACAAGCCATGAGCCAGGCACGAGCCAAGCCACCACGTTGTCGGCCTTCTTCTTGCCCTTCACCACGGAGGCGAAAGCACGGAAGTCTTCGATGCGGCCATTGGTACAAGCGCCGAGGAAGCAATAGTCCACAGGCACTCCTTCAAGTTTCTGTCCTGGCTCAAACTGCATGTACTCGAGCATCGAGAGGAACTGACTCTTGTCTGCCTCTGGAATTTCATCAAGTGTAGGGATGCACTCGTCGATAGCAATACCTGCACCAGGGTTTGTTCCGTATGTGATACGTGGAGCAATGTCCTCTGCACGATAAGTCACCTCCTTGTCGAACACGGTGTCCTCGTCAGAGTAGAGTTTCTTCCACTCTTCCACCGCCTTATCCCAAGCTTCACCCTTAGGCGCATATTCGCGACCCTTCAGATAAGTGAAGGTGGTTTCATCAGGAGCAATCAGACCTGCACGACTACCCATCTCAATAGAGAGGTTAGAAAGCGTCAGACGTCCTTCCATGCTCATGTTGCGAACAGCAGACCCTGCATATTCCACAGCATAACCCGTCGCACCGGAAGTGGTCATCTGTGCCATGATGTAAAGTGCCACATCCTTAGCAGTCGTACCTTCTGGCAAAGCGCCTTCGATATTGATGCGCATAGTCTTGGGCTTGCTCTGCAGAATGCATTGCGAAGCCAACACCTGTGCCACCTCACTTGTACCGATACCCATCGCGATAGCACCTACAGCACCATGTGTGGATGTGTGAGAATCACCACACACGATGGTCATACCAGGCAACGAGAGTGCCTTCTCTGGACCCACCACGTGGATGATGCCATTGTCCTTCGTACCCATCGCAAAGTGTTTGATGCCAAACTCCTCGCAATTAGCCTTGAGGGTTTCTACCTGCTTGCGACCCACGGGGTCATTGATGACCTCCTGCTGGTCGGAAGGGGTGTTGTGGTCAGGCATTGCCACCACATGATCAGGACGGAACACCTTGATGTTCTTGTCTCTCAACGTGTCGAACGCCTGCGGACTCGTCACCTCGTGCGCATACAAGCGGTCGATATAGAGTTGTGTGGGACCATCCTCCACGTTCTGCACGACGTGGGCATCCCAAATCTTGTCAAATAATGTCTTTCCCATTGTTTAGCCTCTGAATTTATTGATTGCGTCAATATATGCCTCGACAGAAGCGGTCACGATGTCGGTGTTAGCACCAAAACCATAGTAGAGGTGACCGTTGTACTCCACCTGCATGTGTACCTTACCCATGTCGTCAGAACCCTTTGAAAGGGCTTGGATGGTGAATTCCTTGAGAGTCATCTTGCGCTTGATGATGCACTTCAGCGCATTGATGGCAGCATCCACAGGACCATTACCCGATGCAGCGGCCTCGAAGTGCTCGTTGGCCACTTGCAAACCAATGCTTGCCACAGAACGAACACCCTTACCAGTGGTCACCTGAAGATAGTCGAGCTTCACGTTGTGTGCAGCACTACGCTCTGCACCAGCCAAAACGAGGATGTCATCATCCGTCACTTCCTTCTTCTTGTCGGCAAGTTTCAGGAACTCCTCATAAATCTGGTCGAGTTTCTCACCTTCCACCTCTACGCCGTTCACATGCAGACGATGCTTCAACGCAGCACGACCGCTACGAGCTGTCAGCACAATAGCGTTGTCATCAATTCCCACATCCCTTGGATCCATGATTTCGTAGGTTGAGGCGTTCTTCAACACACCATCCTGATGGATACCGCTTGAATGAGCGAAAGCATTCTTACCCACAATGGCTTTGTTAGGCTGCACAGGCATGTTCATCAACGAGGACACCATGCGGCTCGTTGGATAAATCTTCGTCGTGTTGATGTTCGTCTCGATGCCGAGGTCTGGGTGGGTCTTGAAAATCATCGCCACCTCTTCGAGAGATGTGTTACCTGCGCGTTCACCAATACCGTTGATGGTCACCTCCACCTGACGTGCACCCGCCAACACACCAGCGACAGTATTAGCAGTCGCCATACCGAGGTCGTTGTGACAGTGGGTTGAGAGGATGGACTTACCAGCAGCAAAGGCATCCACGTGCTCATAAAGGTACTTGATTTTCTCGTGATATTCGTTTGGCACACGGAAACCCGTTGTGTCGGGGATGTTACAAACCGTTGCACCAGCCTTTGTCACAGCGTCAATCACACGTGCCAAGTACTCGTTGTCAGTACGACCAGCATCCTCTGCATAGAACTCCACATCCTCCACGTAACGCTTGGCATACTTCACGGCTGCCACAGCACGTTCGATGATTTCCTCTGGAGTTGAGTTGAACTTGAACTTGATGTGTGAAGGCGATGTGCCGATACCTGTATGGATACGCTTGTGCTTTGCATACTGAAGTGCCTCAGCAGCCACGTCGATGTCCTTCTCCACTGCACGTGTCAGCGCACAGATGGTAGGCCATGTGACCGCCTTTGAAATTTCTACCACACTGTTGAAATCGCCAGGGCTGGAGATGGGGAAACCAGCCTCGATGACATCCACGCCCAGCGCTTCCAACTGCTTAGCCACCTGAATCTTCTCAACCGTGTTGAGCTGACATCCTGGCACCTGCTCGCCATCGCGCAGCGTCGTGTCAAAAATAAATAATCTGTCTGCCATTGTTTATGTTAGTTTTTATATCTCGCAGCTATGAGCACAGGCACCCACATATAAAAGTAAAACCTTCCCCACAGCTGTGAGAAAGGTTAAACATTATTCTTATGCCTTTATGCCTGATAGCACACGCACACCTTTCTCACCTCCGACTCTGTAAGTCGAAGTCCAAGAAGGTTCAGTAGTGCGATGTTGCTATAAGTTGCCATAATTCTGAATTATCGGCTGCAAAGGTACAATCTTTTCACGTTATGGCAAAACTTTTTCCACATTATTTACTTTTTAGCCATAAAAGTGGTCACAGAACGAGCCGGCAGAACGGTTTTCTTCAAGTCCACTTTGCCCACATTCTTCAAACTCTCACCCTCGACATCAGACGTACGATAGGCTATGACGTTGGCTGAGAGTTGGGAGCTGAGAGCTGACAAATCAATGTTGATGGGACGCTCCTCTTTACTATAATTAATGGCAACGATGGCAAGAGTGCCATCAGTATTCTTGTAGGCAGAGAGCATCAGTCCGTCAACCTCCATCGTTCCCTCCATATCAAAACGCACAGCGCCAGGACGAACGAAGCGGGAGAAGTTGCCCATTGTCCACATCAGTTTGGAATCGCGCACCATATTGTTCTGCACCATTTCACGCCTCTGACCACGACCGCCAGAACGTTCTCCTCGCACATACATACGAATCAGTCCATCCTTATAGTTTCCACCTGCTGCACGCCACCACTGCCACGAACGGGCATTGGCAACCGTCAGGTCATAGTGCATCACGCGTGCCACATACAGCGCTTCCTCCATTGAGAAGTCGAAACCGCCACCTCCATGAATCTCCTCATCGTTCGACATGATGCAGAGTTCAGTCATCCAGAATTCAGCATCCACTTTGTCAAAGGCATCTTTCAGACGTTTGCGGTAACCATACAAGCCCGTCCGTTCATATCCCCTGTCACCAGGTTTGAGGACGGGTGTATTCGTCCAATAAGAGTGTCCTGCCATCACCTTAGCGATGTTAGGCAGATTGCCCACATAGGTGTCTGTGGAATCAGGATTCCAGAAGGCTTGAATCTCATAGCCACGTTGCCAGTCGGTCTGGTGGGTGGCGAACATGCAACGGAAGTCACTCGACTCATTCACAAGAATTTTCGTTGTGATGCCGCGTTTTTGAAACTCGCGACTCATCTCACGAGCGATGTGTGCGATTTCCCGATTGGTGGCAGGAGAGCCCTCTTGTTTGGGACCGAGCCAGTTCCAGTGTCCATCGGGTTCGTTCACAGGACACACATAGTCGAAATGGATGCCATCCTCACGTTCTGCCTTCTGCAACATATCCGCGATGTAGGCAGCAAAATCATCGTAGGCATCAGGTTTCAGATTAAAAGTACCACCTCGTCCCGTATTGGTGGCGAGTCCATTTTGCGTCAGATGAACTGGAGGCGAATTGTAGAATGCCAAGAACGTAGGCACCCCACGTTCCTTCGCCAATTTCAGGAAGCGCCGCTGCCCTGTCTGCTTCTCGAAATACTCCGTACGTGTGTCACGATTGATTTGCGCAGAATCCCCCTGTGAGGCACTGCCTGCCCCAGCATTGAATCGCCAGATACTCAAGCCGATGCCTTTCGGGGAACCATCAGCAAAGTTCTCAGACGAGAAGAGCCAGTCCGCCACTTTCGTCTGCAAGGAATCCTCCCACTCCCCTATCTGCCACATGCTCCATGCATCGCTGGCACCAAAGCCGTCGATGGTCTGCTGTGGATGGTCTGTCACTCGAAAATTCGTCACTTTTTGTGCCATCAAAGGTCCTGCCATGCAGAACAGCGCGGCACCCATCAATAATGTGTTAGTAAAGCCTTTCATGTCATGTTTGCGTTGAATGGCACAAAGGTAAGTATTTTTTCGTTTTGCGAAAAGAAAATCTGCACTTTTCACAAAAAGATTCCTAATAATTCACTATCTTTGCACCCAAAACAAGATTTTACCATCGACATGAACAAAGAATTTATCGTTTTGAGCCGCCAAGATGCGGTGGCACGCAATAATTCGCCATACGTGAACTTGAAAGTGGCGAACAATGAGGGTGTGGAGAATATATGCGTGTTTGATGTGCCGAAGACAAGTGGTCCGAAGGTGGGACAGCTGGTACGCTTCTTGACCATCCGAGAGAATCAGGGCAAGAAATCGGCCACAAACATGGACATGATTGCTGGCACGTTCCCTACGGAGAATCATCCGCTGTATAATCTGGTGCCACGACCCATCAAGCGTGAAGTGTGGGATGCCACCATTGAGAATCTCATCGGCTTTTGCAAAGACAAAGTGCTCATCGACTTCATCCGTAAGCAGGCGGATGAGCTGTTTCCCAAGTACATCAAATATCCTGCAGCAACGAGTGTGCATCACGCCTTCCCTGGTGGATTGCTGAATCACACCTATCAGATGCTGCACCTGTTGGAGGGCATTTATCCTGTCTATCCCTACCCGGAGGACATCAAGGTGGAGCGCATCATCATCAGCATCCTCTTCCACGATTGGGGCAAGTTGTGCGAGTACAACGTGGAGGGAGAGAAGTTGGAGAATGGTTTCTTGCTCGGTCACATCTACATGTCGGCCAATTACCTGAACAATCTGTTGCGCGAACTGGACATTGACAAGCGCGAGATCAATTTCATCGTGCATTGTGTGTTGGCGCATCACGGACAGTTGGAATTCGGAAGTCCGGTACTCCCCTGCATTCCAGAGGCGCAACTGCTGAACTACATCGACAACATCTCGGCAAAGGCAGACATCTTCATCTCAACAGGGCATCTGGAGAAGGCGTTTGCACTGGGCACGAGCGTGGTGAAAGACCATCCAACCAACTAACCAGCCCATGCGCTGGGCATTTTTCATTCGGATAGAAAACTAAATAACCAAGACCATATATGATTTACAAAGAATTAGGAAAGACGGGAATGAAGATTTCCCATCTTTGTTTCGGAGCCTCATCGCTGGGCAGCGTGTTTCATGCCACGAAGGAGGCTGAGAGCATCGAGGCTGTGGAAGCAGCCATCGAGGGCGGTATCAACTTTATTGACGTGAGTCCTTACTACGGCCACTACAAGGCTGAGACGGTGCTGGGCAAGGCTCTGCTGAGGATTCCAAGAGACAAGTATTTTCTGAGTACGAAAGTGGGGCGCTATGGCAAGGATGGCGTGAACACGTGGGACTACTCCGGCAAACGTGCCACAGAGAGTGTGTACGAGAGCATGGAGCGTCTGAACGTCGACTATATCGACCTCATCAATGTGCACGACATCGAGTTTCAGGCTGCGATGGAGGGCGGATTGCAGAAGGTGGTGGACGAGACATTGCCTGCACTCGTGGAACTGAAGAAGAAGGGCGTCGTGGGTCATGTCGGCATCACAGACTTGCAGCTGGAGAACCTCAAGTGGGTCATCGAGCACTCGGAGGAGGGCACGGTGGAGAGCGTCCTGAACTTCTGCCACTACTGTCTGAACGACGACAAGCTGGTGGACTTCATGGACTTCTTCGAAAGTCATGGCATCGGCATCGTCAATGCTTCTCCGTTGAGCATGGGTCTGCTGTCACAGCGCGGTGTGCCAGATTGGCATCCAGCACCGAAGCCATTGGTGGAGGCATGTGCCAAGGCTGCAGCTCATTGTGCCGAGAAGGGCTATCCCATCGAGCGCCTTGCCATCCAGTATTCGGTGAGCAATCCACGCATTGCCGGCACATTGTTCTCGTCGGCAAATCCAGAGAATGTGAAGCGCAACATCGCTTGGGCAAACGAAGAGCCTGATTGGCAACTTGTGAAGGAAGTACAGGAAATCATCGGCGACCAAAAGCGCGTTAGTTGGGCAAATTCTTGAAAACTATGACAATCATTGATTCACATACCCACCTGTGGAAGAAGCAGGACACATGGGTGGACGGAAAACGCATCCTGTCGATGAAGAACGGCAGGAGCATCTTCATGGACGAGGAGGTGCAGATGATGCCTCCGTTCATGATTGACGAGCAGAACTCGGCTGAGGTGCTGCTGTCGAACATGAACTATGCGCAGGTGGGCGCTGCTGTCGTGGTGCAGGAAGTCATCGACGGCAATCAGAATGCCTACCTCACCGAAGTACAGCAGAAATATCCCGAGCGCTTCTTCTGCATGGGCATGGCTTGGACACTCGACGAGGCCAAGGCAGTGCGCGAGGCAGGACTGAAGGGCATCGCATTCCCGGGACATCGCATGACGGAATCGCTCCTGACGCTTATACCTTTATTTAAATATATGGAGGAGCAGAAGATGGTGCTGTCGATGTGCTTGGGCGACAACGAGCATCAGATTGGCGAGATGAAGGAAGTGATTGAGGAATGTCCCGAGCTGAAAGTGGCGATAGGACATTTCGGCATGGTCACCACCCCATCGTTCAAGAGTCAGGTGCTGCTGGCAAGGGCTGGCAAGCACGTCATGGTGGAGTCGGGCGGCATCACGTGGCTCTACAATGCGGAGTTCTACCCCTACCCTTCCGCCATCCGCAGCATCAAGGAGGCCGCCGACTGGGTGGGCATGGACAGGCTGATGTGGGGCAGCGATTATCCCCGCACCATCACCGCCATCACCTACAAGATGTCGTACGACTTCGTGTCCAAGTCAAAAGAACTGACGGAAGACGAGAAAACCATGTTCCTCGGACAGAACGCGCTCGGCTTCTACGGATTTAACAATTTACCTAAATTACCTTACATTAAAAACATGTCAGAATGACCAGCCCATGCGCTGGGCGACTTTCATTCTTATGACAATCTAACAAACCAAACCACAATGAAAAAGCCTTTAGTATCGAAGAAATACCTCTTCACGTTCATACTCATCACATCGTTGTTCGCCCTGTGGGGATTCGCCAACGACATCACCAACCCCATGGTGGCAGCCTTCCAGACCGTCATGGAAATCTCGGTGGCGAAAGCCTCGCTCATCCAGTTCGCCTTCTACGGCGGATATGCCACGATGGCGATTCCTGCCGCCCTGTTCATCCGCAAATATTCCTACAAGAGCGGCATCCTGCTCGGCCTGGCACTCTATGCCATCGGAGCCTTCCTCTTCATCCCGGCAGCTGAATGGCAGGAGTTCTCGTTCTTCTGCATCTCGCTCTATATCCTGACGTTCGGACTCGCATTCCTCGAGACGACCGCCAATCCCTTCATCCTTTCGCTCGGCGACAAAGAGACCTCGACCCGCCGACTGAACCTGGCACAGGCATTCAATCCCGTCGGCTCGCTCAGCGGCATGGCAGTGGCATCCTTCATCGTGCTGCCACACCTGCTCTCCGACAAGCGCGACGCCGCCGGACAGATCATCTTCCCGCTCCTCTCCGAGGCTGAGAAGGCCGACATCCGACTGCACGACCTCGCCGTCATCCGCAACCCCTACGTCGCCATCGGACTCGTCGTCGTCGCCGTCTTCACCATCATCGCACTGACCAAGATGCCGAAGACCGAGAGCGAGGAGAAGAAGGCCGCAGGCGAGACCAACACCGTCAAGGAGACCCTCTCCAACCTCTGGCACAACACCATCTACCGCGAGGGAGTCTTCGCACAAGTATGCTACGTCGGCGCCCAGATCATGGTGTGGACCTACATCATCCAGTACGCCGACCACCTCGGCATCAACAAGGCCACCGCACAGATGTACAACATCGTCGCCATGTCGATGAACCTCCTCGGCCGCTTCCTCGGCACCTACATCATGCGCTACGTCAACACCCGCAAGCTCCTGACCATCTTCGGCATCGGAGCCTCCATCTGCACCCTCGGCGCCATCTGCATCGAAGGCATGGGCGGCCTCTACTCCCTCGTCGCCATCAGCCTCTTCATGTCCATCATGTTCCCCAGCATCTACGGCATCGCCCTCGAGAACGTGGACACGAAGGACACCCACCTCGGCGCAGCCTTCCTCGTCATGGCCATCGTCGGCGGCGCACTCATGCCACCGCTCCAGGGCTACCTCATCGACCAGCAAGTCATCCTCGGCATGCCCGCCGTCAACATGTCCTTCATCCTCCCCCTGATCTGCTTCCTGCTCATCATCGTGTACGGATACAGGGCCTACACCCGACGCGGATGACGCCCCATATAATATATAATGTATAGAACCACATCGGGAGGACGCGCTCAGCATCCTCCCGAATCTTTTAATGCAATTGACAGCAGCACTTTGCCGTGGCGGCAAACCCATGTTGCAGAGTTACGAGAGCACTTTGCCGTGGCGGCAACCCCATGTTGCAGAGTTGCGAGAGCACTTTGCCGCGGCGGCAAACATGTGTTACAGTGTTGATTCGTCATCTCTCGTGGATGACGAAGGAGTAGAGGGGCGGCGAATAGCCGCTGACTGGCTTGGCTCCTGCGCCTCCTGCTGAGGCTGGGATAAACAATAATTACCAATAATTGCCAATAATTGGTTCCAATAATAGACATGTGATTCGTGAAAATTATTGGACAAGATTATTGGCAATTATTGGGAATTATTGTTTTTCGAGACACCCGCAGGTGGCGAGAGCAGAAGCTTCTAAATCTTCCAAATCCTCTCAATCATCCGCGATGCGGATTAGTTTTATTCGTCAGATTCGTGTTTGTCTAAAAAAAATGTTGTATTTTGGCTCCGCCGAAAGTAGGCTGCATCTCGGAAATACTCAAATAAATTTGGTATTTCGCTCGATTTGCACTACCTTTGCAACCACAATGTAAAATGTATTAAATTAGAAAGATATGAAAGCTATTCAGATTAGTCACTCTCAGGAGTTGAACATCATCGAGATGGAGAAGCCTGCCGAGGTGAAGGCGGGTGAGGTTCTACTGAAGTTGGATTTTGTCGGTTTTTGCGGATCGGACCTGAACACGTTCCTGGGCCGCAACACGATGGCGCTGAATCCGGTCATCCCGGGTCATGAGATCGGGGCCACGATCGAGGCGGTGGGCGCTGAGGTGCCGGAGTCGCTGAAGGTGGGCATGGTGGTGACGTGCAATCCGTACACGAACTGCAACAAGTGCGTTTCGTGCCGCAATGGCAGGGTGAATGCTTGTCAGCACAACGAGACGTTGGGCGTGCAGCGCAATGGTGCGATGAAGGAGTATATCGTGATGCCTTGGGAGAAGATTATCCCGGCGGGCACATTGTCAGCCAAGACGAGCGCGCTGATTGAGCCGATGTCGGTGGGCTTCCATGCGGTGAGCCGTGCGCAGGTGACGGATGTCGATACGGTGATGGTGATTGGCTGCGGCATGGTGGGCATGGGTGCCATCGTGAGAGCTGTGACGAGGGGCGCGACGGTGATTGCTGCCGACCTGGATGATGAGAAGCTGGAGCTGGCCAAGCAGATGGGCGCGACGTACGCGGTGAACACGAAGACGGAGAATGTGCATGAGCGTCTGGCGGAGATCACGGGCGGATTCGGCCCTGATGTCATCATCGAGGCTGTCGGCAATCCGTTCACGTATCAGATGGCGGTGAACGAGGTGGCGTTCACGGGTCGTGTGGCCTGCATCGGCTATGCCAAGCAGGACGTGACGTTCACGACGAAGCTGTTCGTGCAGAAGGAGCTGGACATCCGCGGTTCGCGCAATGCCACGCCGGAGGATTTCCGCGCCGTGATCAAGTATCTGGAGAGAGGCACAGCGCCGGTGGACAAGCTCATCACGAAGGTCATCAAGCCCGAGGAGGCGCTGGAGACGATGCAGTGGTGGAGCGAGAATCCGGGAAAGGTGTTCAGAATCCTGGTGGAATTTTAATTGAATTGTTGCGGCAAGCCGCCGAAGCTTCGATGGCTTGCCACAATCAGAAACATTAGAAAGAAAAGTTGCATCCTATGAAAGTCTTTGTCAGTGGTTGTTACGACCTGCTCCACAGCGGTCATGTGGAGTTCTTCCGGCAGGCGAGTCAGTATGGTGACTTGTATGTCGGCATCGGTTCGGACGCGACCATCCTCCATTATAAGCATCACAAGACGCTCTATCCGGAGCAGGAACGTTTGTTCATGGTGAAGAGCATCCGCTACGTGACGGACGCCTTCATCAACCAGGGCGACGGCGTGATGGACTTCATCCCGACGGTGGAGGCGCTGAAGCCCGACCGATTCGTGGTGAATGCCGACGGCTCGAGCGAGGAAAAGCGCCGGTTCTGTCAGGAGCGCGGCATCGAATACATCGTGCTCGACCGCATCCCAGCCGACGGGTTGGAGGCGAGAAGCAGTACGGCAATCAAAGAGAAGTTGAAGACCCCCTCTGCCCTCTCGGGCATCTCCCCCGTAAAAGGGGAGAGCCATGCGGGGTCTGGCATCCCCACCCGTCTCGACCTTGCTGGCACATGGATTGACCAGCCCTACGTGAGCACTTACGCTCCGGGATGGGCGCTGACGATCTCGCTGGAACCGACGTTCGAGATTCGTGAACGCTGCGGACTCTCCACTTCGACACGCAATCAGATCAAGCGCATCTGGCCGATTCATCTGCCCGACATGGATCCCGAGATGCTCGCCAAGCTGGTGTTCTGTTTCGAGAACGATCCTGAGCGGACGGACGGCATCATCAGCGGTGCACAGGACGCCATCGGCATCTGCATGCCCGGACTCTGTCGCCACTACTACAATGCCCACTACTGGCCCGAGCACATCGAGTCGTGCACCGACGAGCGCATCCTCAGCTGGTTGGAGAGCCATCTCTGCATGGTGCCGATGTTTCCACGTCGCCCGGGCTGTTCGGTGGTGGACGGCAAGGACATCACGGAGCCCCACGTAAAAGCTTTGGCAACAGCGGCAGCACAGTGTTGGGACGCCATCATGCAGACCGACCTCGATGCCTTTGCCGCAGCCTATCGCGCTTCGTTCGAGGCTCAGATCACCCTCTTCCCAGCCATGATTCAACCCGGTGTGCAGGAATACATCGACCAATATTCGGCGATGAAGGATGTGCTGGCATGGAAGATGCCCGGCGCTGGCGGAGGCGGATATCTGGCACTGGTGGTCAACGACGCCACGACCTTCTGCCAAGAACATGAGGAGGCTATACCTTTATATATAAGAAGACCAGCCTAACCAGCCCACGCACTGCCAGCCCACGCGCTGGGCGGTATTCATTCATCAAAAACTAACAAACACTATGACGATTAAACAACTAACTATTGCGACCTTGACGCTTGTTGCCTCCTCGATGTCGGCACAGCAGACTTACAAGATTCCTGTGCTGGAAAATGACGAACCCATGGCCACAGGACAGTTCACACCCGATTGGGCATCGTTGAGAACCTACGAAGTGCCCGAGTGGTTCCGCGATGCGAAATTCGGCATCTGGGCACACTGGGGACCTCAATGCGTGGAGGGCTCCGGCGACTGGATGGCTCGCGGGCTCTATCTCGAGGGCGGCGGTCAGTACAACTACCACCGCAGCCACTACGGACATCCGTCGGAGTTCGGATTCAAGGATGTGCTCCCCCTCTTCAAGGCTGAGAACTGGACACCCGAAGAGCTGGTGAAGTTCTATAAGGAGGAATGTGGCGCACAGTATTTCTTCGCCCTCGGCAATCACCACGACAACTTCGACCTCTGGGATTCGAAGTATCAGGAGTGGAACTCGCAGAACATCGGTCCTCACAAGGACATCCTCGACGGCTGGGCAAAAGCCGCCAAGAAAGCCGGTCTCCCCTTCGGCATCTCCTTCCACGCCGACCACGCATGGACTTGGTATGAACCTTCTCGCCGTTTCGACATGAAGGGCGACAAGCGTGGCGTGAAGTACGACGGTTGGCTGACGAAGGAAGACGGTTACAAGCCCAATGCCGACGGTACGGAGAAGTGGTGGAAGGGACTTGACCCTCAGAAGCTCTATGCACAAGACCACGACTTCAGCGACAACACGTGGGACAATGGCGCCATCCATCGCCAGTGGGGATGGGAAGGCGGTGCCTGTCTGCCGACACAGGAGTTCGTGACTAATTTCTACAACCGCACCCTCGATGCCATCAACCGCTACAACCCCGACCTCATCTACTTCGATGTGACCGTGCTGCCCTTCTATCCTGTCAGCGATGCAGGCATGAAGATTACCGCCCACATGTACAACCACAGCGCTGCCACCCACAAGGGCAAGAACCAAGCCGTCGTGTTTGGCAAGATTCTGGAGGAGGACATGAAGGAAGCCCTCGTCTGGGATGTGGAACGCGGTGCGCCCAACAAGATCATGGAACGTCCTTGGCAATGCTGCAACTGCATCGGCGACTGGCACTACAACACCGGCACCTATCAGCGGAATGGCTATAAGAGCGCCCACACGGTGGCCAAGCTCCTCGTCGATATTGTCAGCAAGAACGGCAACATGCTCCTGTCCGTTCCGCTTCGTGCCGATGGTACGCCCGACGAGAAGGAACTCGCCATCATGAAGGAGTTCGGCGCCTGGATGAAGGTGAACAGCGAGAGCATCGTCAAAACCCGTCCTTGGAAAGTCTTTGGCGAAGGTCCTATTGCCAATGCCGACATCAAGATCAACGCACAAGGCTTCAACGACGGACAATACACGAATGCGGGTGCCAACGAAATCCGTTTCACCCAGACCGAGAAGAACCTCTACGTCACCGCCCTCGCATGGCCTGAGAACCACACCATCACCGTGAAGTCCTTGGCAGAAGGTTCCGACCTCTACCCTACTGCCATCAAGTCAGTGGAGCTGCTGGGCTATGGCAAAGTGAAATATGAGCGCACAAAAGACGCACTCGTCGTCACCCTGCCGGAGAAACTGAACAACATCATGCCAGTGTTGAGAGTGAAGAAGTAAACATGAGAATCAAGAAATAATAAAGAGAGCGAAACATAGCAAAGAGAACAAATAATAACAAAGAAAAGCGAGAAGTGAATCACTCCTCGCTTTTTGTTTTACTTCATATCGTTTTTATTCCGTCTTCTTCTTGCTTGCAGTCACATAGAAGAAACGTGGGAAAGCACCAATGGAGAAGGTGTACGTCTCGCCACTCTGCTCGTCCTTCACCTCGAAAGTGTCGGTGCGGGTTCTGCCAAGACCATTACGTCCGAAGATACCGCCTCTGCCACCTCTACGGTTTCTGCCGAAACCCTGAGCAGGAGCGCCAGGACGACCAGGACCTGGAGGTGTTGCCTGAGCACCGTTCTGAGGCATGTTAGGAACGTTTGCTTGAGGTACATTTCCCTGAGGCACGTTAGGCACATTTCCCTGTGGCATGTTGCCCTGAGGAGCATTAGCTCGTGGCCCGCCCATAGGACCACGTGGACCCTGAGACTCATCCCTTACCTGATAAGGACGCAGGTCGCGATAGAGCTGCATGATGGAACCTTGCGGATAGATCATGTCATTGCTCACCATGAAATGCACCTCCTTCGTCTCCTTGTTGTAGAGGAAAGAGTTCACGCACTTGGCAAACTGGAAATTGTCGGGGCTACCATTCCAATAAGTAACAAAATTACCACGTGGCATCTGATTGCCATACTTATTGGCTTCCATGACTGCTTTGAACTGGTCTTCGTTCATGGAAAGCAACATCATGAAATTAGCGACAGTAGGCTTGATGACCGTAATCTCATTACCCTCCTCGCCGTATGGTTTAGTACATACATCTAATTGTTGCGCCTGAGCATACATGCCCATTGCCAACATCACGAACAGGAAGAAAAACTTTTTCATAAGCATCATCATTATTGATAGGTTTGTAATAAGAGTTTTTAGTTTAGGTGTCCCAAAGTTACAACATATTTTAATACATTGTTCACTTTATAGCGTTTTTTTTCGTTTTTCCTCTTAAAAAATGATAAAAAAGAGGGAAAAAGCCATTTTTATGTGACTTTTCCCCTCCATTTTTTCGTATTTCTTACCAAATCTTCACACGCTTGTCTTTCGGCACGAAGAGCGGGTCTTTTTCCGTAATGCCAAATGCCTCATACCAAGCATCCACCAATGGCAGGGCTCCGTTCACACGCCACTTACACAACGAGTGGGGGTCGGAAGTGGTCAGGTTGCGGATGGCCTCCTCGGTGATGTTACTTGCCCACACACCTGCATAGGCGAGGAAGAAGCGCTGTTCTGGGGTGAAACCATCCTTCACAGGCAGGGGCTTGTCCTTGGTGGCATTTTTGAAGGCGGTGTAGGCGAACTTCAGACCGCCGTGATCGCCCAGGTTCTCGCCGCAGCAAAGATCGCCGTTGGCATTCAGGTCGGGCAGCACCTTGATGGCAGAGAAGAAATCCTTGATCACCTGCGCACGTTCATTATATTTATCACCATCACCCTCTGCCCACCAGTCGCGGAAGTTACCGTCCTTGTCGAACTGGCGACCTTGGTCATCGAAGCCATGCGACATCTCATGCCCAATCACCACACCGATGGCTCCGTAGTTGAACGCATCGTCAGCCTCCATGTCGAAGAAGGGGTACTGCAAGATGCCAGCAGGGAAGCAAATCTCGTTGGTCGTGGGATTGTAATAGGCATTCACCGTCTGCGGATTCATGTACCATTCGTCCCTATCGACGGGCTTCTTCCATTTGCGGTCGAGCATGTCGGCATGTGCCCACTTCGCCACCTCCTTCATGTTCTCATAGAGCGTCTTCTCGGGGTCGATGTTCATCTTCGAATAGTCGCGCCACTTGTTCGGATAGCCCACCTTCACATAGAAGGCATCCAGTTTCTCGTGCGCCGCCTTCTTCGTCGATTCGCTCATCCAGTCCTGAGCGTCGATGCGTTCGCCGAGGGCAATCTGGAGATTCTTGATGAGCTGCTCCATGCGTGCCTTGTTGGCTGGCGGGAAGTATTTCTCCACATAGATCTGTCCGACCGCCTCGCCGAGTACGCTGTTGACGATGCTCACGCTACGCTTCCAACGTGGACGGGGTTCTTTAGCGCCCGTCATGATGCGTCCGTTGAAGTCGAACACCTCCTCATACACCTCGTCGCCCAGCATCGAACCAGCCGAGTCCAGAATCTGCCATTGGAGCCAGTCCTTCAGCACCTCCACCGGCGTGTCAGCCAACACCTTCAGCGCTTCCTGTACCGCTTCGGGTTGACCCACCGACAGCGAGTCGATGTCCGTCAGACCCTGCATGTCGAAATAGGTCTTCCAGTCGAATCCTGCATACTCCTTCGTGAAGTCCGCGAATGACATCTTGTGATAGTTCGAAGCAGGGTCGCGCAATGCCACATTGTCACGTCCAGCCTTCGCCATGCGTGTCTCCAGCGCCACGATGTTCTCCATTTTCTTCTGTGCGCTGGCAGGAGTCTCGCCTACGAATTGGAACATCTTCACAATATGCTTCTTGTAGGCCTCAAAGATTTTCTTGTTCGCCTCGTCGTCCTTCACGTAGTAGTCGCGCTCCAGCGAGTAGCCGCCCTGCGAAAGTTCCAAGAGGTTCTGGGTCGATTCCATCATGTCGGCACCCACATAGCTGCCCCACAGTTCGCCGAAGCCTACGCCCTCGACATTCATCTGATTGACCAGTGCGATCAGCTCAGCCGTCGTCTTCACGTCAGCCACACGCTTCAGGTCAGCCATCACGGGCTTCACGCCGTCCTTGTTCTGACGCACCGAGTCCATCCTCAGAGCATAGAGGTCGCCAATCTTCTGACCCAGCGAGCCCTTCTCCTGAGGCTTAGCTGCCAGTCCCTCGATAATCTCGCGGATGCGCTTCTGGTTCTCTTCCGACACCACATCGAAGCTGCCATACCTTGAAAACTCCGGACGCAGTGGATTCTTCTCCATCCATCCGCCGCAAGCATACTGATAGAAGTCCGTGCCAGGCTTGGCACTCTTGTCCATGTTCTCCAGCTTGATGCCCATCGTCTGGGCATTCGCCATTCCTGATGCAACCATAGTCATCATCATCAAAAAGTTTTTAGTGTTCATCATATCTTTTACGTTTGGTGTGCAAAGGTACGATTAAGTGGGCACAAAAACAAAGGAAAAAAGATTTTTTAGCACAAAAAAGCCCATCCTTACGGACGAGCTTCTTCATTTGAGTGTTTATTTGACGGTCAGCCACACAGGTTCATTCCGTTCTTTCGCTTCGGTGATTTTCTCCTTCAGGCGGTAAAGCCAGAGGCGGCTGTCGAGCACCTTACCCACTTCGCGGTTCTGCCCCACAAGGATGCATCCCTCAGTGTCCTTCTCGGTGTTGCCCGCATGGATGCGCACACCCTGCCACTTCTTGTTGAAGTCTTGGTCACCGACCAGCAGCGGAAGCCACTTCTTCATGCGGGGCGACCATGTGATGACGATGGCGTAGCGACCTTCAGGGATGGCACTCTTCCCCTTGATCTTGTAGGCACCGTTCTTATAGTCGCGCCAAGTGGGTTCCAATGTGTCGCAGAAATACTCATTGTTGACGGCAAGCCTACCTATCGTATAGGTCTTGCGCTTTGCAATTCTTGTCAATGTCAGTTCCATAACTTTCAACTTTCAATTTTCAATTTCCTAAAACTGTCATCTGTCATCTGTAAGAGGTAGCCGCGATGCATCCACTGGGAGAGCATATTTCGAGTGCCGCGAGTGTCCATGCCATTGGCCTGACGGATCAGGTCAGCATCGTGTACGGTGAACTTTTCGGGCAGCAACTGGAGTAAGTTGCGTGGACCACGACGGCCTGTTTGCTCTTCAGCAGAACGGTTCGCTTTCTCGATGGCTTCACCGAAAAATTTCATCTTGCAGTACATATCATATTGAAGACTCCAACGGACAAATTCTTCTATCTCCTTCGACCATCTGTAGTCGTTGCAGATGTAGAGAACACAAGCCTTCAGATACGCTATCACATTGGCGCGGAACGACAAGTTCTCATAAACCCTCGATTGAGATAGTCGGGCAAACTCGGCACATTCATCCTTCAGGCGCATCGCCAACTTGTATGCCTGTTGGCAATCTATCACGCCAGCAGCACGGCAAAGGCGGTCAATGAAGGGTCTCAACTCTTCGTCGAAAGCAGCATCATACGTGCCATAGACAGGCATATCGGCTCCGATTTCTCGCTCTGGGATGGTGCAGAAGTTGATGCGACTGATAGGTCCATCGGTCAAGACATTGCGGAAATAGCGCTGCCCCTTTTGGATGGTTGTTGCGGCATTCCAATTGAATCGGATGCAAACCTTTTCCGTGACCGACTGCGTACCCACACGCGTCTGACCATATCGGTTATCTGGGTCGAATGCCAGGCACATGATCTGAAACTGCTGCGAACCACGAGCCGAACCGCGAAGGGCATCAAACTGATCTATCTCATTCATCTTCGTATAGAGGAAATGCTCGTCGGCTTCTGCCATGCGCATCACGAAGGCAGGATTGGTCATGTCGGGGTCAACCTCTTGGATAACAAGCCCTTCAGGACGCTGCCGCTTATCCTTATTCGAACCCTTCGAGTTCACTTCCTTCTTCCAATCAGCCTCACGTTTCAGGTTCTCGGCATCACGCTTGCGAATGTCCGCCATGATGTGGTTGATAGGTTGCGAGATACAATCCTTACCGGCACCCGTTCCAGCCATCAGCACGTTCATAAAGGTCGCCTCGTGCATCACATTGTCAATATAGGGGAAGCGTACCTTCCAGAGATGTGCGCCAAGTGATGGAAAGATAGCATGAGCCACAGCAGGCTTATACACTTCGGGAGTGCGCGATACCAACAACTGCACCACCTTCGGCAGTTTCTTCGGCATTTCTGGTGGGTTTGAAGTGGGAGATGGGAGGTTTGTGGATTCTTCTTCCCTCCCCTCAACTTTCACCATCCCCTGATTCATCTTCAGCGACTTTGCCAACACCTTTCTTTGGAACTGCGACATCTTCTGGCTGGGGTCACAGTATTTCGAATAGAAATCATCCACCAACTGCTGGATATTCTTGTCTTGCCAGTTCTGCACCATGCGAACCTTCAACACGCCAAGCAGTTCTTCTTTCTTCAACAACTGGGTGGCACCCACCGAGAGAATGCTTTTCAAAGCCTCGTGCCGATGACCTTCCACAATGAGCACATCGGGTGTCAGTTCTGCCTCCTTCATGCAGGCATCGAAGATATACAATGTACGCGAATCCGCTGGCTGAAGGTTGATGTCTGATGGCTGAGACACATCTTCCTTCTTACCTCTTACATCATCCATCACCAATGGTCGCCCATCCACATCAAGCCCACGTTGCAGATAAGCCTCTCTACGTTCCTCCAACTCTTCGCCCTCAATGGGTTCCAGCCAATGCTCCGAACGGAACACCTCTTGGTCGATACCTGTCACATAGATATACCTTTCGGGTGTCCAGCACGACGAATCAAGCAACTCGTCGGCATTAAAGCCAAGCTCCACGCAGAACGCACGTTGGGCTTCTTCGATGGTCATGCCTTTGGGGATGCGGATGTAGATATGACCTTTGCCACGAGCCGAATAAGCCTCACGCAACACCATGTCGTGCCATTCCGACATCTCGTCCTTATTCACTTCCAATGCTTTCTCGAAAGCCTGACGCACCAACTTGTGGTTGTCAATATCCACACACGTCATAAAGGTGAATGCCTCGGGCAGAATGCAATCCTGTGCACGATGGTTGTCCTTGAACGCTGTGTAGTGAGGGCAGATGAATGGCAACCAATCCTTCTTCTCTTCCTTGCCGGCACGGATGTCTGCCACATCTCGGCGAAGCCACTCCTGGCGGAGCAACTCGTCAAGCTGCTCCCCAGTTTGAGTTTCTGCATATCCCCGATTATTCTTCGACTTGTCGGCGAAATGCTTGGTGTTCAATGCAATCAGTCTGTTTACCATACGGTTTCCTCCTTTCGTGAATTAAGATAAGCCATGACCTCTTCGGACTCCTGAATAAAGAGGCTCTTCATCAATGAGAGCGGATAGCGGCGAGGGAATCTGAACTCCACCTTCAGGCATCCGCGATGGGGATGATGTTTTGAATTCTCGCGAGTACGCTTCACATCGGCGTGGGCTGTCTGGAAGATGGTCTCATACTTGGGACCGTTCTTGCCATCACGATAACGCTTCATGCGAGTCCTGCCATCTTCTTCCACCATCACTCCTGCGCGATAGCGAACGATGCCCTTGCCATCGGCTGTCACAGGAGCCTTATCCTTCTCCCATAGGCATGGAAAGATGTTGATGTCGCCGTTGTTCATGAATGTTGTCTGTGTGTCCATCTGGACATTTTGCAAAATCTGCTGCTTGAAATTGTTTTTTGCTGTTTCCATTGTTCTGAATTGTTTGCGAGAAGAAGTTTCAGATTTTGGCGCCAACACTTTGAATTCTTGAACTTCTTGAACCTTTTGAACTCTTGAACTCTCTGTGCTCATATGAATCTCCTCACTCCAACTCAGGGTTAATGATTAAATGTTTTGAATGTCGCTTGCCACCACGTCCTGAAAATACGAACCGTTCGATTCATGCGTCTGGAAACGCAGCGAAGCCACCACCGTGCTTTCAACGGCAAACCTGCAGAGGGCGAGGTTTCCGAACATCGCACAGATGTACTCATCCTCATAGTCACCACCAAGTTCCTTGAGCCTGATCATCGACTTGGCAAGTTGACCGTTGTCGGCTTTCTTGCTCGGCACATACACTGGTTCCGACTGTGCCATCACTTTTAAGATTTTTGTAACCATTGTTTCTTTGCTTCCGCCTATCTCTGGATAGCCAGCTCACAAATCGGCTGCATATCTCGGAAGACGATGCAAAATTAGTGTGTTTTTTTCAGCATAAAGTGAAAAAAATAGCCCGATACACACTAAGGTATATCGGGTATAATCCAATGTTTGGAAAGTATATCAGAAGGTATAACGAGCTTACCAATCTTTGCGTCGCCACATCTTCCCAGGCTTTAAATAAAGCGGCTCATTGGCATAAACATAAAAGCCATTCTGTAGTCCTTGGCGTTCGCCAAAGAACATTTCTCGCAACAGGTAAGCCAGGTCTCGGTATGGGTTATCAGGCCAAAGGTCCAGATTGCGTTCCTTTACATTTATTTTATTAATAGCAGACTTTATATCGATATTAGCATCAAGAGGCTTGTCGAAATGAAAATGGGCATTCACCCAACGGCAGAAGTCTGCACGTTTTCGTTGGCCAATCCAGCCAAACCACTCGAAGAGTACACACACAACGACCCAATATGATTTCTGCTTAAGCACTGCCAGATCTCCTTCCAGTCCTTCGCTAAAAGCAGCCTCTACCTTGCCTACATCTACACGAGGGTCAAATGGAGCCACAACAAAAGAAGGTGGAGGATAGCCCTGAGCCGTTTCGAATATCTCATCGGCAAAAAAGATTTTTTGCATTTCTTCAATGGTCATAATAGGAACGCCCATACTTTGGGCAAAGTCCAACACTTGTTCCGACTCGCTCACCAACCAACAATCTGGAATCTTCTGCGACCAATACAACGCAGCACTCTGCTCCCACGATATACAACAGCTGTAAGGTTTACGAAAATCCAGGAATTCATCCCATACCTCATCCTCAAAATTCATTACATTGAACATTCCGTGTTTCTGTCCGTCGTGTACTTGTGCTTTCATTTTACTGCCCAAATCTTCGAAAGTGTATTGGGTCATTACGAGTTTTCCTATAAACCTTTCTGCATCCCCAATAATAGCAGGTTCGTTCACCGTCTCAAATGCTTTAGCGATAGCATTCATTATCCTGTCGAGACTGAAATAATCTATTGTCGCCTTTTCAGCAACTACAAAATTGTAAGTCATATCTATTTATTGTCGATATAAGATATTTCGTTAGTACCAAGAATTTCGTTTGCTTTTTCCTCGCTAATGAGGTTTTCGGCTAAGGCACGATACACCATACGCGAGAGTCTGTAAGAAGTTTCTTCTCCCAAATATGTAGAAGTTTTTGCCCATCTCTTCAATCTCGAATCCATATTCTGTTTAATACAGAATTGGGTGTAGAGGGCATCGTTCAAGATGTGCTCATCCTTCAGACGATGGAAGATAGCATCAATACTAATGCCAAACTGGGTCTGTAGACGGCCTACCTCGTTCAAGAACACCTTTTTAACACGCATGCCAAACACCTCGCACAGCACTTCTGATGAAAGCAACAGCTCCCCAGCAAAGTAATGACAAAGACTCTCCTTTTCTTTCTGAGAGAGACTGTCACTCATTCGCATTACAGAATGGCCGAACTCATGTAGAGCGTTGAATCGTTTGCGCTCAATGGTGTAATGCTTATTGAGCACAAGAACTGGTTTCTTTTCGCCGACGAAAATACACATGCCGTCGAACTCGTCGGGAGCTTCAATCTCTATCACTCGTACACCATGAGCCTCCAGAATATCAATAATGTTACTCAAGGGGCCAAGACCCAAATTCCAATCTTTACGGATGCGGGCCACCACGCGCTTCACATCGTTTCTATTCGAAACCACAATGTCGCTTAGATCATAGTCGAACTTCATGCTTATACCCAGAGTATCTTCTATCTCCAGATAACGTTCGGCTTTGTCCTTCACCTCCTCGTTAATGGCATTCTCATCGCCTTTGCTCAGTTTGGACTTTTTGCGATAGTCTGCCGGGCGGGTAATCTGCACCGTCACTGGACGGAAAAAGTAGTCGAAATCCATTCCGAGGGCTTTTGCCAATGCAATATGAACCTTGGAAGACGGCATCATCTTGCCAGCCTCGTATTTCGAGATATTTGGCTTGCCCACCTCGCCATTTGTACGCCGTGATAACTCATCCATCGTTAGCTTTTTCATTAGGCGGGCACTCTTTAGCCTCCGCCCGAAAATTTCCTTGTAGTCCATAACTTCTGATTAAAAAATTCTGATTTAGATTTCTTTTAGGCAACAAAGTTAAGTAAAAATATTTTAAATGTTGCGTATTTGATTATAAAATTAAGATTGTTTAACAGGAAATCAAATAGTACCTTCTATAACTTTGACATCCTCATCGTCTAAGCCTATATATTGATAGAAGAGATTATTGATTTTCTTTAACACATTCTCATCTAAAGTTTTTTCGTACTCATAATACAAATCCACTATTTCCGCTTCTTGTATCTCGGTCAATTGTGGTATAGGTATTCGCTCCACCGTATATTTCAGCCAACGCATAGTACCCGTACCAGAAGTGGTGCATCGCTTGGAAAAAATGTATTCACATATTGATGAGTTTAAATAACACAACAGATACTCTAGTCGTTCGCCTGTAAAGAAGAAAACGGTGTTGAGACAATAATAGCGACCATCCTTGTCGTATGCAAACTTTGGTTTATCCGATAATTCTCCCCACATAATCTTCGGTTTTTCGAATTCGCGCAGATATGCACAATTGCGCAGGTTGTAAGGGGTATCACCCTGGTCCTCTCTCTTTACTAGTTTATGGTGAATTTTCTCATTGTCCAGCCTTTTTTTAACAATAGGATAGTTGTTTATATCGACTCTTGGCAGTCCTTCTTCCCCTTTTTCTTTATCTTTTTTCAAACCATTATGGATGTTGAGCAACCAAATATGGTCATTGAATTTAAATTTGCTAAGATCCTCCCCTCTCACCATATCAACAATGATTGCTTGAGAATCCGGTTCTTCTGTCGTTAACTGCTCAAGCTCTTTTCTGTCCTTAATGCTAAACGCTTCATTAAGTCCAGTAGTGAAACCTCGATAGATATTATAACCCATAGAATACAAGGTCGCAGGAGGCGTGTCTGCATCCTTCTTACAAGCTTGAATTATCTTTGATAAAATAGCTTTATCGGCTTCGGATAAAACAACCCACGGGTTCTCAGCATCATAACTGTTTTCAACGAGTCTGTTTGATATATATGCACTAAGATTCAACTTTTTCTTATAGTCATCTATTTCGCATGCCATAGTCTTATGACTATTCTTGCACTTACGAGCCATAAGGATATTGGTCGCAACCGTTACATTATCAAACAATTGCGCATCTTTAAAATCAATAAGCAGCAAGGGGTCAGAATTAGCATACATATACTGTCGGATCCCTTCTCCCGAATCGGAACGCAGCCAGGTGTTGGATGTAATGTACATAAGCAGTCCTTGTGGCTTAAGCAATTCCATTCCAAATTCATAGAATAACATGCAGATATCGCCGCTGCTGTTATATGATTCGTATCCTCCTTTAGAAAGAGCCTTCTTGGCAACCTCCTTTAATTTGGCAATCGATATGTATGGAGGATTGCCTACTATACAATCGAAACCAATAAAACGCCCAACATCATCAAGTACTTCTGGAAATGCGAAACGCCATTCAACAGCCCGTTTGTACATTTCCTCACGCTCTTTTATTTGTTCATTTATTTTTTCAATTTTTGTGTTCAGCTTAGCAATTTTCGCTTGAAGTTTCTCATTTTTCTCGTCATCTTCATGCCCAATAGCTCCATAATACGTTGAACTCGTCAATTCATTCCATTCAGCTTGAGCTTTATTACGCTTTTTATACAGTTCATCCTCGTTTTTGATGACATAGAGGATATTCTTCTTAAGCTCGTTGAGACGAGCCTCTTTCTCTTTGCGTTTCTCTTTGTCATGAATATTTTTATATTCGGCGACCAGTTGTTTATATTCTTGAACATTCATTCGGGCACGTGCCATTTCCCCCTGCAAGTTATCTGTCAGACGTTTTTGATGCACCATACTATCACCACACTTGATATTGATATCAATATTAGGGAGTGTCGTCAAATGATTGCTTTCGTCGTAGTAAGCATTTTTAAGAAGCTCTATCCAAAGACGCAACTGGCATATATTTACGGAGTTGGGATTGATGTCCACACCGAACAGACATTTCTCAATAATGTCACGTTTTTCGCGGAACAACACCTTCTGGAGTCCTAGCGTTCCTGTATTACGTTTATATACGAACCGTTTACCTTCTTCGTCGCGTATCACAAGCTCATCATCAATGATTTTGATGCTATAGTCCTTAACCGGCAATCCTTCATCGTCTAGCAAGATACCAAGTCGGTATTTGATTTCAATGAGTTGGTTGAGAGCCGATACAAGGAAATGACCGCTACCTACAGCTGGGTCGCAAACATGCACAGAATTGACAATTTGATTAGCTTGCTCACGATTGTCTTTGTTGATGAGTTCTTTCAGTTCTTTCATCGTAGAGCACTCCCATCCTTGCTCCTGAAATTTCTCTAACACAGTGCGTTCAAGAGTCTGCTGGCAGATGAACTGGGTGATGGTTGATGGGGTGAAAACGGCGCCATCCTTATAGCCGTTGATTTTCTCGAAAATCTTTCCAAGCACTGCGGCATTAATAAGTTCCTTTTCCTCGCGGTCAAAACTTAGCATCTCCTTCGAGTCGGCGCCGAAGTCGTAGTGATTGAGGAAATCAACGATATATTTTATATTGTCAACCTTTGTGTTCGCCTTTGCATCTTCAGCCAGCACTGTCTTTTCAAAGTATTTCATCTTTTCCACTTTCAAGCTTGAAATGCGGAAGAAGTCTCTTTCTATCTTAGATAGCTCAAAAAGACGACTGTTAAGGTAGGGCACTTTCTTGTAAATGTTTTCTAACTCAGGATTGAGGTAATGACGATCAGCTTCCCTAACGGCAAGCACCTGAAAGAACAATTCATTCAGGTCGTTGTAGTCCTTGATGTTTTTGTTCGAAAAGAATTTGTATTGTTTCTCATCCTTATTGAAACTAACAAGTTGCGACTCGACCAACTTGATGAAAAGCATACGGTTCACCCACGTCAATACCAGCTCCAGGGCAAGATCCATTTGACCTTCATCGTCTAGACAAGTAAACTGGGGGAAATCCAACAACTGGTGGAGTGTGTTCTCGAGTAGAGATGCAGCTTCACGTTTCTCAGAACGCCGCGTGATTATAGGCCTTCCATTCTCTTTCTTCTCTTCCAAACCAATGATATAGAGTAGCTCATTATAGAATCGTTCGTTCAGAGCATACTTATCATTGTATGACTGTTTGAGCAAAAAATAAGGACTAAGAATCTTGCAGATACTTTTGATGCCAACGGAATGTTCTGCTTTATCAAGTGAGAAGCTGGTATAGACAAGACGATCGAGGACACGATCTACGACAGGTTTCACTTCCTCTTTATAAAATGTGTCTGCTTTTGACTTCCACATAGATGGCGCCTTCACTGCAGCATATTTCTTAATGAGGTCATTTGTAGCGATAAGTTGGCGTATCATCTGAGCCTCGAAGACATACCAGTCGTAACCATTTGTCACAATGAGATATTTAACCTCATAATTTCCACGAGATAGTTCGTCAATATAATAAGTAATAACTTCATGAAGAGCTTTACGATTCAGGTGATCGTCATTTATCATCTCCTGATTGTCAGACTTGGGATTCTTACATTCTATCAAAACTTGTGCTGCAGAGACTTCACTGTTTTCTGCAAATATACATAGATCGGTGTTATTCTCGTCCTTTTTGCCTATGTAATGCTCGCCTTTGTAAAACGCCTCCACGAGGAAATCCCTCACATGAGACTCCACCACTTTTTCAGAAAAATTCGTTATCTGGCTTCGAGGTTTGATATGAGCCTGCAAGGCATTTATAAACCTTGCATTCTCTTCATTTTTTAGCGTCACCGTATTCAAGTGTACGCGCTTAAGTGCGTCTTGTATGGTTAGTCTTGTGCTCATATCAGTTTCATTTGGTTGCAAAGTTACAAAAAACCAATCTCTCTAACAAGAAGTTTCCATCTTTTTTCAACTTTTTCTGAAAAAACTTTGTTGTTTGAAATATACTCTCTATCTTTGCATCGGTTCTCCGCCCGTAATGGGCCTTGAGCCCCGCCTCCAGAAGATTTCATTGAAGTCTTCTGTTTTTTTATACAAGGACCAGAACATTTTTATTTTATTCCCAGCAAATTTTCCTCTAATTTTTTATCCTCACAATTTGTTACCTTGAAGAAAATTCGCTTTCCGTAGTCCCAACCCCACCACCAGATGGTCGGATGTGATCAAGCCACATGACTCTTCTTTTCTGATGACAAATGACAGTATGACAAATGACAGTTTTTTGAATTTGAGAAAAGAGAGCTTTAGTATTATATATTAATATATAATACTAACCCATTAATCCCTCGATTTTCAAAAACTGTCATCTGTCATTTGTCATAGCCTTGTTGAAAATCGCGTGAATTGATGTTGAAAATCGCTCCAATTGGAGGGTGAAAGTTTGACACCGCAAGGAAAATGTCGTAACTTTGCAGTGTCAAAATGAGGTGGATTTGCGCCCTGCCTGGAGAAAGATTTTTTTGAAACTGGCCAGCAAAATTTTCCTAACCAGCGGGCAAAAAGGAGCCGAATGGAGACACGTCGACGTAGAGAAACTAACTAATTATTAACCCATCAATTGTACGTGGTACATGGTAAAATTGTAAATGAGATTATGGCATTGAAAGTGAAAGCAGTTGAACGACTGGTGAAATTCAACAAGACGGATGCGGGCGTGTGGCGCTACGTGATGTCTCCAGAACTCTACACCTCGCTGAATCAGCAGAAGGTGATCCGCGAAGCAGCGCTCCGAAGCGGAGTGAGCCAGGGTGTGATGCAGGCTTGCTGGGATGCAGCAGGTGAGGTGATCAAGGCATGGGCGACAGAAGGTCATTCGGTGGCACTCCCAGGACTCGGCACCATGCGATTCGGACTCCGCGCCAAGGCGGTGGAGGATGTGAACAAGGTGAAGACCGCCCTCATCAAGAGCCGACGCATCATCTTCACCCCCGCAGTGGAACTCAAGGAGGAACTTGCCGGCACTGCCATCCAAATCACCTGCTACGACCGCACGGGCAAGGAAGTGAAGCGTGTGACCTCCAGCGATGAGGGCAACGTGGAAGACCCTGAGAACGAAGGTGGCGAGAACAACGGTGATGGCGAGAACACTGGTGGCAACAACAACGGTGGTGGCGGCACGTTGGTGGACGACCCGGATGGAGACTAAGGGAGTTGACAGTTGAGGCGAGAGGGGCAAGGAGAGAGGGGCAAGGGGCGAGGAGCAAGGAGCGAGAGGATACCTTGCACGTTAGGAACTCAAAGCATAACATTTGACTCCGTCGAGCTAAAGGTTCTCTTGCACCTTGCACCCTGCCCCTCAAAACAAACCTCTTGCCCCTTGCCCCTTGCCCCTCAAAACTAACTACAATTATGAAGAATAAAGATTTTTGGAGAACCATCATTCAGGTGGTGGTGTCTATCCTGACGGCAGCGCTGACTGCTATGGGAACCACGAGTTGCATGCGATGCATGATGTAAGATGAAAAATGTAAAATGTAAGATGTAGAAAGGAGAAGGTTGCAATGGTTGCAGCCTTCCCCTTTTGTTGTCTCGTCTGTCGAGCCTCCGATTTACTTAATTCCGTTTTGTTTCCGCTCCAGATTCTGGAGAACGTTAGAGATGTATTGTTTATGTGCGATGATGGTAGATGAACTTTTCCAATCGCCCAGAATCTTGACCACTTTGTTGAAGGTGGCATCACTCATTCCTTTTTCCTGCTGGGCACGGATGTATTCTGCCATTCGGTTCAGTATCTGTTGCTGCATGGATATGATGGTTTCTCTCCTAAATTCCTTGTAATAGCTGTCCAAGCGTTCCATCACCAATGCACCATCCACCATGTCCCCATTTTTCAACTCTAATACCTGAAGGCATTGTGTGATAAAATTTTGATTCATGATGATAGAGGGTGATATCTCGCCATTGGTTTGTCCCATTTCTCCAAGGATGGAGCGAGCCACTGCTATTTCATTCTCGGATGCCATTGGTGCGTTGGCGGTCAAATAAGTCAGCATGCTCATCAGCAATGGTCTGTCATCACCTCTTCCGTTCGTGTAGTTGTCGCGATAGAAGGTCATGCGGGTGATGAAGTCGTCTTGTCCCATTTCCTCTCCAGCAGTGGATGCCGTGGCAGTTCTCACAAAGCCGCTTGGTCCTTCGATCTCGTACAGATTACCCTTCCAGCTGCCAGACTTGCCATCCAGTTTCCACTCCACTGCCACCACGATACGGTTGCCAGCATGCTCTTTCGAGTTGCTGCGAAGCACCAATACGTCGTAGGTCGTGTTCTCGCCGATCACGATAGGGTCATCTTCGTCATTGTAGCGCACGATGGTCTTCTTGTACTTCGCTTTCTCTGCCTCTGTGGCATTTTCTGGAAGTCCCTTCATTTGTCCGTAGTAGGTCACGTCTGTGTCTTGACTGTCCTGTTCGAAAGCAGCTCGCAGTTCGTTTGTCATGGTGACATATCCCGCCCCTGGAATCACTTTGAATTCCACGATGTTGCATCGCCAGGGATGGAGCGTACTGGTTTTGCCTTGTTCACGAACTGTGTTCGTGATGGTCACACCTTTCGAGTTCTTGAACTTCTCAAATGCCTTGAGCACGTTCTTCTGAGCCGACATGTTCAGGCTCACGATTGCTGCCAGCAACAATGCTGCATAGCGGATGTTTCTTGTTTTCATATTCCTTGCTGTTTTAGATTGTTATATTTCGATGCTGTTTCTGTATTCTTCGAGGTAAGCCTCATACTTTTTGTTCAATGCCATCGTAGCGGCATCCAGTTCCACCTTCTCCATCAGGATGGCTTGTTTGAGTTGCCACATCTGGAAGTTTCTCTCCACCTGCGCCAGTTCCTCTTCGCTCACTTCTGGCAGCATGGGCACTTCCTCTTCCACCACTTCTTCCACTACAGGACGAGCGTTTTTGCGATGCTTCTTGATGCGTTTCGTGGGAGCGTTGTATGCCACTTGCTCTTCGGCTGGAGATGCTGGGGTCAGCACTGTCGACACTTCCTTCTCCTTCACCTCCGGCTTCACCACAGGCTTAGGCTGTTGGGCGATTTGAGGGGCTGTATCTTGCTGAAGAGTCGGGATGCTGAGCTTGCCCAGCACGAACCACAGCGTCAGACATGCTGCTACAGCTGCTATGCTCCAACCGATATAGCGACGGATGCGTACCCGTTTCCGCTCAGCCATTGTCTGGTCGTAGAGGGCTTCACCCAACGTGAGTTCGCCCAGCATCTCGGCGATGATCTTCCACTCGGCAGGTGCATCAGAGCGATTCACCTCGATGGCGAGCTGGTGTTCCTCCTCTGGGGAGGTCTTGCCTTCCATATAGAGATCGATGAGTCGATTGACTTCTTGCTGTGTCATAAGTTCATCCTCCTTTTCATTTCGTTAAACACTTTCTTTCTTGCCATTGCCACCATGCTCTGCACAGAGGCTTTCGGGATGCCCGTCTGTTGGGCGATTTCTTCGGTTGAGAGTCCGTCTTGCTGTCGCATCTCGAAGAGTTGGCGTTCGCGAGGTTGCAACTGACTGATGGCTTTGTCCAAGGCTTTCAGCCCTTCCTCCCGTTCCACTTCTTCATGTGGGGAGAGGTGTGGTGATGGATTGGTTTCGCCCATGCCGTCCGTTTCTCGCACCAACGTGAGGTGTTGCCGTCGTTTCATGTTCACACAGCAGTTTTTTGCCACCCTCACAGCCAGTGCCTCGATGTTTCGGCTTTCGTCCAGCTGCTGACAGTATCGCCACAGTTGCAAGAGCGTCTCTTGAGCCACGTCCTCTGCATCGTCCGCTGAGCCGAAGAAGTCTCTTCCGATGCGGAGAATTAGAGGACGCAGTCGCGCTGCTGTCTGTTCAAATGCGGTTCTGTCCATGCTGTTTTTGAGTTGCTTTTACCCTCTTTACGCAAGAAATAGGAAATACTTAAGTTGAAAAACGCCACAAAATTACAAAAAAATAAAAAAAGTCGTAACTTTGCATCGGATTTTAACTAAAGGGGTTAAGTCAATAACATATAAATACTATTTGATATGCTAAACAAAGAAAAACTCGCTGCTGATCTGACAGCCATTCGTGAAAAGTCGCCACTCGTACATAACATCACCAACTATGTTGCTATGAACTTTACGGCCAATGCTCTCCTCGCCGTAGGTGCATCGCCTGTCATGGCTCATGCTGTTGAAGAAATGGAAGATATGACAGCTATTGCTGGCGCGTTGATGATTAACATCGGTACTCTCGACAAACAGTGGGTTGAGGGAATGCTTGCTGCCGGCAGGGCAATGAATAATCGTGGAGGGGTGACAGTACTCGACCCTGTGGGTGCAGGTGCAACACCATACCGTACCCAAACAGCATGGAAGATTATCAATGAGTGCCACCCCACCATCATACGAGGAAACGGTTCTGAGATTATGGCGCTTGTCAATGCCAATGTGAAGAGTAAGGGTGTTGATTCAAGTGCAGCGTCGTCCGATGCTATAGAGTCGGCAAAGATGCTGGCAAAGCAGACAGGTGCTATCGTTACCATCAGTGGAGCTACGGATTATGTGACAGATGGTGAGCGCACCGAGCAGCTGACAAACGGTTCGCCCATGCAGACTCTGGTAACAGCTATGGGATGCACCGCATCCTCAATGGTAGCAGCCTTTGCCGCCATCAATCCAGATCCGTTTGAGGCATCGCTCCACGCAATGGCCCTTATGGGTGTAGTTGGTGAACTGGCAGCTAAGAAATCGGCTGGACCAGGCTCTCTACTTACCAACTTCAATGACCTTCTTTACACCATCACTCCTGAAGAACTAATCAACACTGTACGACAGTAATGGACTTCGATTTATCATTATATCTAGTTACAGACCGTCCACTGTCTCGTGGAAGAGATATGCACTGGATTGTGGAAGAGGCTGTTAAGGGTGGCTGTACTATCGTGCAGCTACGTGAGAAGGATTGCGATACGGCCACCTTTGTGGCGTTGGCTCAGCAGTTGAAGGAGACGTTGCGTCCTTACGGTGTTCCCCTGATTATCAACGACCGTCTGGATGTTGCACTTGCAGTTGATGCCGATGGCGTACATATCGGACAATCAGATATGCCATATCATATTGCACGACAGCTGCTTGGACCTGATAAGATTATCGGTCTCTCCGTAGAGAACATGGGTGACCTCAAGGAAGCAAACCAGCTCGACGTTGACTATATTGCCATTTCTCCTATCTTTGGTACTTCAACCAAGACCGATACCGCAAAACCATTCGGTCTGGATGGGGCTCAGATTGCTATGGCGCATAGTGTGCATCCTGCAGTGGGAATTGGCGGCATGAACCATCGCACAGCAGCTGATGTCATCAGCCGAGGCGTAGATGGAATTGCCGTCGTATCCGACATCGTAAGTGCCGACTCTCCTCGTCAGTCATCGGCGGAACTGCTTCAGCTCGTCAAGGATAAGCAGGGCTCCTGGTGCGACAACGCTTGGCAGGTGGTAACCCCGTTGTTTGAACAGATCAAGCACCACCCTTTTATCATGCAGATGGCAGATGGAACCCTCCCACGAGACACCTTCAAGCGGTATCTGGAGCAAGACGCCATCTATCTGGCAAACTACGCCAAGGAGATGAACAAGCTTGCATCGATGGTGGAAGAAGGAGAAGCGCGTGAACAGATCCGTATCTTTGTCGAGGATGCCATGAAGGCAGAAAAAGCCTTGAACGAAGCCCTCAGCATGGAGATAGGCCATGACAACGTTCAGCCCATGCCGCTGACGACTGAGTACATGGAATTCACCTCTCTCTATATCGAGTCAGGCAATCTTCCCATGGCTATTGCAGCCCTGCTGCCTTGTATATGGATCTATAATGAGGTGGGCAAATACCTGAAGGCCATAGAAAAGGACCCAGCGAACAACTTCTATCATGAATGGATCAACTGCTACACTTCACCTGTGATGGACGAAGGCGTTCCAGTCATGCAGCGTCTGGCAAACAAACTGGCTTCAGAAGGTGACATCCAACTCCGCGCAGCCATGCGTCACGCTTTTGTCCGTAGCACCGAAATGGAAATACTTTTCTGGCAGCAGTGCCTCTGATCCCCTCGAAACATCAAAAACAAGAAATAATTCCTCTATATGAAATACAATCGTGTACTCACCATTGCCGGAAGTGATTCTGGTGGTGGTGCCGGCATACAAGCCGACATAAAAACCATATCAGCATGTGGTTGCTATGCTGCATCTGCCATTACAGCTATCACGGTACAGAACACACTCGGCGTGACAGCTGTGAGCGCAGTACCCACACCCATCATTGAACAGCAGATTGAAGCCGTCCTCTCCGACATCGGTGCTGATGCCATCAAGATAGGTATGCTGCATTCATCGGAAGTGGTGGAAGCAGTAGCTCGTCAGTTGGATGCTTTCAAGATCAGGAATGTCGTGCTCGACCCTGTGATGGTATCAACCTCAGGTCACAAGCTTATCGAAGACAGTGCCATTGACTCTCTTATCACCATCCTGTTGCCTCGTGCCCGCGTCATTACCCCTAATATCCCAGAGGCGGAGATTCTGCTTGGCGGAGAGACACTCGATTGTCAGTCATCTCTTCCTGATGCTGCACGTCGACTCGCAGAGAAGGCTCAGACCTCAGTGCTCCTGAAAGCGGGTCACCTCACAGAAGAGAAGCTGGTAGATATCTTCTATGATGCCGAGGAAGGCAAGGTGTATGAGTTGCCATCGGTACGTATCCACACCAAGAACACCCATGGCACAGGATGCACGATGTCGTCGGCTTTTGCCTCTATGCTTGCCAAGGGCATGAACCTGCCAGATGCCGCCGCAGCAGCCAAGCAGTATATCAATGATGCCATCGTTGCTGGTGCCGACTATGAAATAGGTAACGGCTTTGGTCCTGTGAAGCACTTCTTTGGTTTTTGGAAGTAACAACCAAGCAAAGCTACAATTTCAGCTAATGACTCATTGAGGACACTGCCCAACCTATACCTCCAAGTCATAAGGGTCAAGAGTTCCTTCAAATGAAAGCAAATGATGAAAAATGAAGAGTAAAAAGGTGCAAAGCATTGATGTCAATGTATTTTTTTCGCCTTTCTTTTTTCATTATTCATTTCTTTTATATACCTTTGTCCCCGAAAAACGAAAACAATCCAACTATGGCAGAAGAAACACAATTTGACCAACTGCAACGGCTCGTCCACCTGATCGCGGACGACAACGAACTGCTGAACCGTGCCAACACGTTCATGCAGAACCTTGTGAACAACAAGTTTGACTATCGCGGCAGGAAAGACATCTCCGCTGAACTAGCCGCAAAAGAGAAACTAAACGAAGGAAGGCATCAATGAGATGCTTTCCTTCATTGTTTCTTTATTTCTTCTTTGTTTCTTTATTTTGTGTTGGCACTCAGAATAAATCCATAATGGTGAGCCTGATTGCCGTCGATGGTGTATTGTGGCAACGTACGCTTGCCCCAAGTGTCTGTGCCACCTACACCATGAACGCTGAGGTCGATGTTGAGATTGACGAACTTTCCTCGTTGCAATTCGTAAGGATGACCCACCCCAAGGTCTTCCTCGCCGTAATCCCAAGCACGGATGCAGAGGGGCTGACAGCCTTCGATGCGCAGTTTCCTTGAAGAACCAGCTATTTCAAACCAACGAACATCACAACGATTACCGTTATCTTGCGGATGCACATACTCCGTCATGTAGTCGGAGAGCGGCATCTGGTATCTTCCCAAGAAAGCGGAACCCTTGCGGTCAGGATAGTTCTCCCACGGACCTCGACCGTAGTAGTTGATGTCAGTATAGTCGGCAGGCAGACGCATTCTCATGCCGAACTTGGGCATGAGTGGGATATCAGTTGCGGTAGAAATGTAATCCATATTGACCATGATGCGTCCCTCTGCTGTAAAGGCATAAGTGAGGGTAAGGTCAGCACCTAAGGGCAAAGAGATGTCATAGACTATCTTCAGTGTTGATTCGTCCACCTCTGCACGATAGGAATGTACCGTACGTTGGGCTGCAGCTTCTTGCCAAACAGCCACTCGACGGGCAAAACCAGCAGCACCTTGATTGTCGTTCTCCGGTTTCCAGAAGTAGGGTTCCAACGGAGCTTTCAGCATCTGTTTCCCATCAACCATCCACGAAGTGATGGCACCCGTATTGTCTATCATGACGGAACCCTGGTTCGTGGTCACAAGAACACCTCCATCCTCCTGACGCGATTCTGCAGGCGTTCCTGTCAAAGTCGTAGGGAAGGAAGAAGGTTTCGTCACAAACTGTTCACGAGCCACCACAAATCCCTTCTGTGCCCAAGGCTTGTCTTCCTTCAGACGAGCCTCAACATAAATGGAAAGTTCGGGAAATGGACCACCACCCACCACGGGAGCTTGAATGGAGGGGAAGATGAGGGTGTTGCCCTGTAAAGTAAGACCACCTGTTTCTCTCACCTTACCATCAGCAAGAAATTCGTATGTATATTCATACTCATCAACATCGGTGAAGAAGTCACGATTGATGATGCGGACATTACCATCTTCATAGACAAACTTCAAAGGTTGATAGACATACTGCACCTCATAATAATGGGGATGCGGCGTGCGGTCAGGGGCAATCAATCCATTGATGCAGAAAGGACCGTCGTTGGGCTTGTCACCAAAGTCACCACCATACGCCCAGAACTCATCCTCCTCTTTCTGAAGCTTGGATGAGGGACGTAAAGGCGAACCATCTATGGGTTTCGCAATACCTTGATCCACCCAATCCCAAACTGCCAATCCACAGATGGAAGAGTCGGCATAGACTACGTCCCAATATTCCTGCAGATTACCCATCGAATTTCCCATCGCATGGGCATACTCACGCATCATGAAAGGCTTATCCGTCACGCGCTGGGCACGCTCACGCAATTCATCCGGATAGAGATAACTATCATCATAAATATCTGAGTATCGGTGGTCGCTGTCAAAGAACGGTGGACGAGTCGTGTCCAATTCCTTTACCTTATTATACATTGCCTCGATGTTCGGACCCACAGCACCTTCGTTGCCAAGACTCCAAAGGATGACGCAAGGATGATTCCTGTCACGCTGTACGAGCGATGTCGCCCTATCCACATGAGCATCCTTGAATTCAGGGTCTTCACCCATCTCACGATTCGCATAACCATAGCCATGAGTCTCGTGGTTCGCTTCGTCCATCACATAGATGCCATAACGGTCGCAGAGTTCGTAGAGATATTCGCGGTCGGGATAGTGGCTGGTGCGCAGGAAGTTGACATTCGCCTGCTTCATCAGACGGATATCCAGCTCGTAAGTGGCATCATCTACATAACGACCCGTACGAGGATGGTGGTCATGACGGTTCACGCCACGCAGTTTCACATTCTTACCGTTAATTTTGAGAACCTCACCCACAATCTCCACCTTCTTCACACCCAAGTGATAGTCGAAGTGCTCGATGACAGCCCCCTTCATATCCTGCAACTCAATGCTGAATGGGTAGAGGTTGGGCTTCTCGGCAGACCACAAACGTGGGTGTTCCAACGGGAGGTTCAAAGCAACGGTAGTCGTGTCACCAGCAAGAAGACTCTTCACATTGCCCACCAACTCTCGTCCATCCATCTTGAAGACCACCCGCAGGTCTTTTGCTGCTTTCTTACCTGTCTGACAAAGCGAGATGTTGGCATGAATCGTTGCATGACTGAAATCGCTGTTCAGGTCAGAAGTTACCTTGTAGTCGCAGATATGTGTCTGCGGTCTCACCCACAACTGCACAGGACGGAATATGCCCGAGAGTCGCCACATGTCCTGATCTTCCAGGTAGCTACCGTCACTCCAGCGATAAACCTCCACAGCCAGCTTGTTCTTGCCCGCCTTCACATACTTAGTCACATCAAATTCAGCAGGCGACATCGAGTTCTGACTGTAACCCACACGCTTGCCGTTCACCCAGACGTAGAACGCCGAATGAACGCCTCCAAAATGAAGGATAAGGTTTTGCTGTAACATCTCCTTCGTGACATCGAAGAACTGCACGTACGAACCCACAGGATTGCGGTTCTCGTAGGCCGTCCAATCTTGAGGTGGCTCAGCAGTTACGCTGGGACGTGCCTTCACAAACGGATAATTGATGTTGATATAGATAGGCGTACCATAGCCCTGCATCTGCCAATTGCCAGGCACAGCGATCTTACCCCATTGACTCACATCATAGTTCTCCCGATAAAAATCTGCGGGTCTTTCTTCTGGTTTTCTGCTCCAATGGAAATACCATTGTCCATCGAGCGAAACAATTTCCTTGCACTCCTTCTCCTTCGAAGGCAACTGCAACGTGGCATGATAAGGTAGTTTGTTGATTCCTAACACATGAGGATTCTCCCAATCATTCGTGGTCTGTGCAGATGCCTCCAAAACAAGGGTCAGCAAGGCCACAAGCATCAAAGTAAAGTTCTTTTTCATTGGTTTTGGTTGATTAATGATGCAAAGGTACAAATTTTTCACTACCTTTGCAACCCCAAATCATAATAAATAATGTATCACAGCATGAATAGATGGATGATAACGCTTCTTGCCTTGGTTTTTGCCCTTGGCATGCAAGCACAGAACATAGAATACTCCAAGGAGGATAGTGCCTTGGTGGTGAAGCTGTTGAAGGAAGCACCCACACAGCGTGGCAACGAGAATCGCATTTTCTACTTCGGCAAGAAATTCTTGGGACTGCCATACGTGGCACACACGTTGGAATTGGGCGATACAGAACATTTGATTGTGAACCTGCATGGACTTGACTGCACTACGTTTGTGGAAACAGTGGTGGCACTCTCGATGTGTGACCAGCAAGATAAACGCACGTTTGACGACTACTGCAAGAATCTCTCGAAAACACGTTTCCGTGAGGGCAAGATGACCGACTACACCTCTCGTCTCCACTACTTTACTTGGTGGGCAGAAGACAATGAACAGTTGGGCATTGTAGAGGACATCGCACCCCAATCAGAACCTTGGGGAGCGTTTACAGCTGTACAAGCCATCAACATCAATTACATGTCTGCCCATCCGACGCTGTACAAGCAGCTGAAGAACCATCCTAATTTCGTCGCTCCTATCAAGCAATATGAACAAGCCACCAACGGCAGGAAGTTCCGATATATTCCCAAGAAGAATCTGCAATGGAGACAAAACACTTCATTGGGTGCTGTAAAAGATGGAGACATCGTTGCCATGCTGACCGACAGCGACGGGCTTGATACTCGCCACATCGGCATCGCTTTCTGGCAGAATGGACAACTTCACCTGCTTCATGCGTCAAGCCTCTACAAAAAGGTGCTGATGAGCAAGGAGACGTTCTACGAGTATGAGATGAAACAAGACAAGCATACGGGCATCCGTGTGTTCAGATTCAAAGACTGATGATTTATTGTTTTTCAGGAACAGGCAACAGCCAATGGGTGGCAGACAAACTCAAAGGTTTGCTGGAAGACGAGCAGGACGTGTTCGGCATGGTCTTCCCCGTGTATGCATGGGGCATTCCCAAAGTGGTAGGAGAATATATTGACGAACACAAGGAGGAAATCAAAGCTGCTCAATATGTATGGGTAGTGATGACCTGTGGCGATGACATCGGCTATGCCGACACCATTCTGAACAAACGACTAGACAGGAAAGTGGATGCTGTTTTCTCCGTTCACATGCCCAACACCTACGTCTGCCTGCCTGGTTTCGATGTAGATAAGGATGAGGTGGCGACAGCCAAAGTACAAGAAACTCTCCAACGCCTTCCTTCCATCGCTGAAAGCATCAAGCAGAAAGAACAAAAGACGGAGGTGGTCAGAGGAGGCTTTGCATGGTTCAAGACCTATGTGCTGCGTTGGGTGTTCAATCATTTTCTCGTCACTGACAAATACTTCCATACGAACAAGGATTGCATCCGTTGCAAACGCTGTGTGCGTGGCTGCCCATTGGACAATATCACCACAGATAACAAAGGCAAGATTGTGTGGAAACACGAAAATTGCACAGGGTGCCTGCGATGCTATCACCGATGCCCCAAACATGCCATACACTTTGGCAAATTCACCAAGAACAAAGGACAGAAAGTACATGATTTCGATTGACAAATTGGGTGTAGAGTTTTCGGCTACCCCACTCTTTATAGATGCCAGTTTCGTGGTCAATCCCAAAGACCGCATTGCCCTCGTAGGCAAGAATGGTGCAGGCAAGAGCACCATGCTGAAAATCATTGCTGGTATGCAGGAACCCACCTACGGACAAGTAGCTCGTCAGAAAGACATCACCATCGGTTATCTCCCGCAGGTGATGAAGCTGGCCGATAGTCGCACGGTGATGGAAGAGGCTGAGACAGCTTTTGCTCACATCAGCGAGATGCAGGAACGGCTCGACAAGATGAACGAGGAAATTGCCAGACGCACCGATTATGAGAGTGAGTCGTACATGGCACTCATCGAGAGATTCACTCACGAGAACGATCGATTCACGATGATGGGTGGTGCCAACTATCACGCCGAACTGGAACGCACCTTGCAAGGACTGGGCTTCCAACGTGCAGACTTCGACCGTCCCACAGCTGAATTCTCTGGCGGTTGGCGTATGCGTATCGAACTGGCAAAGCTTCTTCTCCAGAAGCCCGACCTCCTCTTGCTCGATGAGCCCACCAACCACCTCGACATCGGTTCCATCCAATGGCTGGAGCAGTTCTTGGCACAACGCGCCAATGCCGTCATCTTGGTGAGCCACGACCGTGCCTTCATCAACAACGTGACCAACCGCACCATCGAAATCACCTGTCACCGCATCAACGACTACAAGGTCAAATACGATGAATATGTGAAACTACGTGACGAACGTCGTGAACAACAAATTCGTGCATACGAAAATCAACAGAAGGAGATTGCCGACATCAAGCAGTTCATTGAGACCTTCAGGTATAAGCCCACCAAGTCCAACCAAGTGCAGTCGCGCATCAAAATGCTGGAGAAGATGGTGCCCATCGAAGTGGACGAGGTGGACAACAGCCATCTCCACCTGAAGTTTCCACCCTGTCTGCGTAGTGGCGACTACCCCATCATCTGCGATGAGGTGGCGAAAAGTTATAACAAACTTGTCTTCTCTGATGTGAATCTGACCATCAAACGTGGTGAGAAAGTGGCATTTGTGGGCAACAATGGTGAGGGTAAATCAACCCTTGTCAAGTGCATCATGGGACAAATTCCTTTCGAAGGCAACCTGAAGATTGGACATAACGTGCAGATTGGCTACTTCGCCCAAAACCAAGCCCAGCTCTTAGACGAGAATGTGACCGTGTTCGATACCATCGACCGTGTAGCACGTGGCGACATCCGACTGAAAATCCGCGACATCCTCGGAGCCTTCATGTTTGGTGGCGAAGCATCTGACAAGTACGTGAAAGTGCTCTCTGGCGGTGAACGCAGCCGACTTGCCATGATACGACTCCTGCTCGAACCCGTCAACCTGCTCATCCTCGACGAGCCCACCAACCACCTCGACATGCAGTCAAAGGATGTGCTCAAACAAGCCATCAAGGACTTCGACGGCACAGCCATCATCGTCTCCCACGACCGCGACTTCCTCGACGGACTCGTCAGCAAGGTCTATGAGTTTGGAGGCGGGAAAGTGCGCGAACACATCGGCGGCATCTACGACTTCCTGCAAAAGAAACAGATCGAGAGCCTGAGTGAACTGGGCAAGAACATGAACAGCGCAGGAAGCCCATCAGCAGCACCGACCAAAGATAGCGGTTGGAAGAAGGAAGAAGGGAAAGCCGAAGACAAGGAACTTGGCAACAAGGTACAGTCACTCCTCTCCTATGCCGAACTCAAAGAGCGCAACAAGACCATCAAGAAAGCAGAGAAAGCCGTTGAACAGGCAGAACAGAAAATCGCAAAACTGGAAGAGCAAATCGCCGACATTGAAGCAAAGCTCGCCACTCCTGAAGGTGCATCCGACACCATCCTCTTCACAAAATACGGAGAACTGAAAACCCAACTCTCCGCTGCTGAGGACGAATGGACGGAAGCCAGTTTAGCGTTAGATGAATTGACAAATAATTGACAGTATCACTCTCCAGCGCACGTACATCGCGTTAGCTCAATTTTCAACTTTCAATTTTCAATTTTCAATTACCCACAGCTCCACCGGCACTACCCCATCGCTCAACATGCCCAACAGCTCGGCAGCCTTGTTACTGAGGTCAATCACCCGTCCCTTGGCGAATGGGCCACGATCCCTCACGTCCACAATCACCTCTCGTCCGTTCTTCTTGTTCACCACACGAATCTTCGTGCCGAACGGCAACTTCTTATGGGCACAAAACAGCTGATTCTTGTCATATCGCGTACCATTTGCCATCATCCGTCCATGCGTCTTGGCAGAATAATAGGTCGCCATGCCCGTTTCGTACAGCGTACCCTTCTCCGTATCCTCCGACACCTTCTTCGTGTCCAGATTCTCATTCGGGATGACAGGTTCCTTCAGCGGCGCCCCCTTCTCTTCGGGCTGATTCTCTGGAGCAACAGGCATCGCACCCACCCATCCCGTCGGATTCGTGGACGAATGCAAACCCTCTCCCGCACCCCATTGCACAGGATGGGAAGGGTCTTGCGATGAATGCAGCACCTGTCCCCAACACCACCCAAATGGTAATGAGATACAGACAAGCATCGACAGGAAACGTGTACAGATAAAATTCATCGAAATAACTGATTTAGGTAGCGTTGCGTTTGCAAAGGAAAGAAAAAAACTGCACTCCCGCAACTTTTTCCGCAAAAAATCCCCTTTTCGTTTTGTAATGTCCGAAAAATGCACTAACTTTGCACCCGCAATCAAAAAAGAGGAGCTCTTTTATGTTGCACAACATAACATCGCGGGGTGGAGCAGTTGGTAGCTCGCCAGGCTCATAACCTGGAGGTCGCATGTTCGAGTCCTGCCCCCGCAACTAAGTTACAAAAGAAGTTCCTCCCCGAACTTCTTTTTTTGAACAAGCCCTACCGTGCCGGAATGGTGGAATGGTAGACACGAGGGACTTAAAATCCCTTGGGCATTGCGCCCGTGCGGGTTCGAGCCCCGCTTCCGGTACGAACAGTACATTTTGAAGGTGAAACTTTTAAGGTTTTAACAAGCTCTATTTCAGCTGGTTAAACACATCTTAAAAGTTTCACCTTCTTCTCGTCTTCACCCTATCCATTCAAATCTTTTTGATAAATTTTTGATAACATATGTTTTTTTCTTTTCGTAACTTTGCAGGTACGAAAGGAAACGCAATAGATATCGCAATTGACCTCAAAAAATCGTGAATCTGACGTTTTGAGATAAAAATAACTCCGTTCACCAGATTCACGATTTTTTACGGAAAAAATTTGGCTAAAAATTTGCATATGCGGAACTTTGTGCAAGAAAAAAGCACAGACGTGCAGTGAAACAACAAAAGCGAGCGGTCACAAAAAGAAAGTTAAAATTGCTCTCAAAACATCGCGAATCTCTGATTCGGAAATAAAAAAAACTCCTTTTCAGAGATCCACGATTTTATGACAAAAAAAATGGGTGAAAAATTTGCAAATGCGGAACTTTGTAGTCGAGATGTGCAGAAGATAATGTTCGGAAGATAAAATATGATTATACATTATTTATATATATAAAAAAAAATTATGAAACAGAATTATATTTGTGGTGAACGCGTCAAACTCATTTGGTCACCTATAAAAGGAGGTACCATTAAGAGTCTCTGCCTGGAGCATTACCTTGGCATTGACCCCAGAACTGGTTACGCCATTCGACGTCGGGAAAAGCTGAATATTTATCTATATGCCGCACCCAAGAACGCTGAACAGCGGCAGCACAATAAGGAGCAGCTGGCGATGGCTAAGAAGGTGCAGCAAATGAGAGAGACTGAGTTGATAGCTCACCAGTTGGGAGCACCCCTGCCCATTAGACGCAACGTCAATTATTGGGAATATATGCAGAGTTACTCTCAGGCATACACCAAGGCCGATCAAAGAATGATAGATGCCGCTATTAGGCGGTTCAGAGCCTTCATTTGCGAGAGTTACCCAATGTACGCAGAGCATCTGCCAGCACAAGGTATAACTAAGGCTATGGTGACCCAATTTTGCGACTTTTTAGTTAAGCATGGCAAACGCACAGGACCTAAAAGCGTCTATGCAAGATGGAAGAAGATATTGAGGGCTGCAATGGACGAAAAGATCATCACGGAAGACCCGACCAAAGGGGTGAGGATAGTAGTAGATGAGGAGGCTCTGTTGAAGGACATACTGAGCGAGGAGGAAATAGAGAAACTTCTAGCAACTAAGGTGGTGGGGCAAAACCCAGAAGTAAGGAGAGCTTTCACATTCTGTTTGTTTACCGGAATCCGCTGGTGCGACGTCAAGGAACTGACATACAGGGATATAGATTATAGCAATAAGCTATTAAAATTCGAGCAGAAAAAAACTACAGGACACAGCAGCTCTTCGTGGGTTAACATTCCACTGAATGAAGAACTACTGGAGTTTATAGGATTGCCTCCTGCCAACCATTACGAATTACACATTTTTTCGTTGCCATCGTATGAAATGGCAGACAAATCGCTGAAACGCTGGGTGAATCATGCAGGCATCAACAAGCGAATATCCTGGCATTGTGCGCGTCACAGCTTTGCTGTAAACCTTCTCAACAATGGCGCAAATATAAAAACTGTGGCATCGCTCCTTGGTCATGCCAGCCTGCAGCACACAGAGAAGTACACTCGTGCCGTGGACACGCTAAAAAAGAATGCGATTGACAGTCTTCCCACAAGACTTTTAAGCAAAAAATAATATTAATTAACTAATTATTAATTATTTAAAAAATCAGAGAACATGGAAACTGAAACTACAATTAATGTCTTGCTGAAGCGAATTGATAAGCTAGAAGCAATGCTGAAGGTTATCAGCCGTCAGCGCAAAAAGTACATGAACATCAAAGAGGTAGGCGACCTATTAGGAGTGACGCGGAGCCGAATGTACAAACTAACAATGGAACATAACCTGCCGTTCTACAGACCTACAGGGCGCACACTTTTATTTGACAGGGAGCAGATATACGGCTGGATACAGCAGTTTCTCGTTCCGCCCAGAAAGACTGCCGAAGAGATTAAAGCTGAAGCGGATGCATGGATGGGGCGACATTCGTTGAGAGATTATTAATTATTGTTCAACCATTTAATTATTAAATTATGGAATTTATTACCGATCAAGATTTTAGCAAAATCTTAGAACGACTTGAAAACATCGAAAAGATGATAAAGAAAGTCGTTGCCGAGAAGAACGGGAAGGAGATCATGAATGCCGTTGAAGTAGCTGACTACTTGGGGCTCTCCAAGTCTCATGTGTGGAAGCTGACTGCGGAGAATAGTCTACCATTCTACATCCCGGCAGGGAGAAATCGTCAAATGTTCGAACGGTCTGAGGTAGATGCATGGGTGCAGGCCGCATTTGTACCTCAGAAAAAAAGTAACATGGAGATTGAGGATGCCGCCCAACGGTGGATAATCAACAAAATGAAAAAATATTAAAAAAAGAAGCCCCTAAGTCAGGGGTTGACTTATGGGGCTTCTCCATTATAAACCGTACGGCAAAGATAGGGTGTTTTAACTTTTCTTGCAAATTTTTGTGCCAAAAAATGCAAGAAAAATTAAAAAGTCTACTTTTCGTACATAAAAAACAATCCTATGTACAATCAAATTGTCAATTCAAATAACAATGGAGAGAATCGTATTCTCGCCATCAGTGAAGAACTGAGCCACAGAGAAAACACTGAGAAGATTGGAATGTTTGACATTAAGGGTGCCAACCAGACCCTTCAGGAGGCAGCTAAACGCCCAAACCCCACACCACTGTGGGATACTCTATGGTACGAAGGAGAAATAAGCTGTCTTTTTGCTGATGCCAACGTGGGCAAATCTATCTATGCCGTACAGATTGGCACGGAAATAGCCCAAAAACAGAAGGTCTTGTATTTCGACTTTGAGCTTTCGGATAAGCAATTTCAACTACGCTACACGGCAGATGACGGCACCTTGTATACCTTTCCGGAGAATCTGTATCGAGTCGAGATAAACCCTGAATCACTTGATGTTCAGGATTTTGAGAATGCTCTGTTTGTCAATATTGAAGAGGCGGCCCAAAAAACGGAGGCGAAGGTGCTTATCATTGATAACCTTACGTGGCTGTGCACTGCGGCAGAAAAAGGCGATCTTGCGGGCAGACTAATGATTAAGCTCCTGGGACTGAAAAAGAAATACGGGTGGAGCATTCTCATCCTCGCCCACACCCCCAAGAGGTTATTGACCAGTCCCATCACGCAGAACGATTTGGCTGGCAGCAAGAAATTATTCAATTTCTTCGACTCTGTTTTTTCCATCGGTTTTTCGGCTAAATACTCCGAACAGAGATACATTAAGCAGCTCAAGGTTCGCTACGGTAATTATACTTATAATGCTGATAATGTAATTGTTGCGACCATAAAGAAGGAGGGCGCATTTCCTCGCTTCGACTACATCCGCACAGCCTCTGAGCGCGAACATCTGAAGGAACTGAGTGAGGACGATTTGGCGGCCATCACATCCAATGTAAAAAAGTTAATGAAGGAGGGTCTGTCGTACCAAGAAATCGCGAACAGATTAGGTATAAGCAAGAGTAGAGTGCAGCGCATTCAGAAAAAGCTATAGATGCCTTCGCTGTATCGCCCGATACGCCGCAACATGTGATACATTGGGCGCATGTGATACGACTGATACGCTTGATACAAATGATACATCGATAAATTATTTATTTTATGGATTACGATTATAGAGCCTTAGGCAAGGAAGTTGTTGAGCGAGGAATCAACATGTTTGATTCGTTACAGGACTGGACTAAGGGAGCTTTCTCCCTCGCCAATTTAGGAGAGGAAGGACGAGAAATCTTCCTTTATATTAGTCGTATGTCATCGAAGTTCAAACAGAATGAAAACAACAAAATATTTACTCGTGCGTTGAATACGCAAAACAAAGTGAGCATTGGCACATTCATTTGGATGTGCCAACAAGCTGGCATCGACACCCGAAAATACCAAAAGAATGCGTGTTCTTCTATATCACCTGTATCAGTCGTATCACATGTATCAAGTACATCAAGTGCACCAAGTGCAGTGGGTGTATCGGACGATACAGTCGATACAAAAGTGATACACCGCAATACACCAGCTTACATTCCCATTCAATACGTCGAACAGTCTTTTTCTGCTGATTCGGACTTCCTGATGAGCTTGTTCCCGATTTTCAAAGATGAGCAGATTCTCTTCCTCATGGAAAATTATTACCTTGGCGCGACCAAAGATAAGTCTGTCATCTTCTGGCAGATAGACATCACGGGGAAGGTAAGGACAGGCAAAATCATGAAATTCAATCCGATAACAGGGAAACGCATTCATGAAAAGGGTGCCACCAACTGGATGCATTACGTGATGAAACAGGATGGACGACTTAACAAGGACTTCAACCTTGTTCAGTGTCTATTCGGCGAGCATTTGCTCCATCGTTACCCCTACAAGACTGTGGCAGTGGTGGAGGCCGAGAAGACCGCCATTATATGTGCGGCTGTATTTCCCCAACATGTATGGATCTCCTGTGGTAGTTTATCTCTCTTCACGCCTGATAGACTACAAGTTCTCAGGGGGCGCAAGGTTATTGCATTCCCCGATACAGACCCTGAAGGCAAATTCTATGCCCTATGGAAGGACAGGGCAAAAAAAATTGATTACTGTGATATTTTAGTTTCTGATCTTCTGGAGAAAAAAGCTACTCCAGAAGAGAAGGAGAAGAAGATAGATATTGCTGACTGGGTCATTAAAGAACTGAGGAAGAAACCTCATTTTCTGGAAAAACCTGAAACAGGTGGCACGCATGATGTGCAATCATCGATTCTGAAAGAAATGATTGCCATTAACCCTGCGGTAGCACAACTTATAGACCAGTTCGATTTGCTTCTAATTTGAATTTCGTGACGAAAATAGGTTCGTTCTTTGATACAGGTTGATTTCTCACATGAAAGTCATCCAAGTGTCCGACAGAACGATGAAGAAAAGATGTCGGGACAACAGCAAAAAAATTAAACATGTATACATGTATACAAATATACAAACCAGTAAATAATACATTAAAATCAAGATGATTATGAACAACAAGATTATTCTATTCACCAACATCAAAGGCGGCGTGGGCAAGACAACATTGTGTGGCCTTTTCGCCACCTTCTGTGCAGAGAAAGGTATACCTGTGGCTGTGATGGACGCGGACATTCAACAATCACTTTTCCGTCACAGACAGCGTGAACTTCAGCAGAACCAAACAACGAATCTGCCGTGGCAGATACAATCCATCAGCACCTCTGACGAGGATGTTGTAGAGAAGGTGATGAAGAAACTCAAGGACATACCTGGATGGATTCTCATTGATTGTCCCGGCAACATCAATGACCATGCCCTGAAGTACATTTTTCAGGTTGCGGATGTGGCCATTATTCCGTTCAGTTATGACGCGGATTCACTGGATGCGACAGAACTTTTTTCCAATATCTTCGCAAAGGTCAGCCATGCCAAGCGTTATTTCATCCCTAATAATATTATTCTTTCGGATGAAAGACGGGAACAGATAAAACAGGATCGTGATAATGCCCTTCATCTTCTGGGAAGTATCGGGTATGTCACACCTCGCATTAAACATGGTGTTGCGGTCAAAAGCTACAGTACAATAGAGCCATTAGACTATTGGCAGGAGAAGGCCGTGGTAAACGCCTTTAATCCTATAATTGAACAAATTTAGTAATACATTGATACATATATACAAGTACACATGTATACATGTATACAAAATAATGAGACATATGAAAAAAGCATTTAACAACACCCTCAATGTTGACCTTGCAGACATGATGAGGGAACAGACAGGACAGCGTTCTGTGGTGCGCAAGGTCGATGATGCCATTGTCAAAAAATCCAGGTCAAATGATGGCGAGTACCGTCACTGTTCATTTATTTGCTCGAGCAAGTTGTGGGCAAAGGCACAGGCCATAGCCCACAGAGAGAACTTTAGTATTCGGCAAGTAATGGAACACTGGATGCAGGCGGGGGTAGAATCTTACGAGTCCAAGAACGGCGAAATTGGGATTCAGGCAACTCGGACTGTAGAAGACGCTCTTTAACATCCATTCTTCTTTTCCTCAGTTAGTGTACTCGATATGTTAAATCGTCCGAAACACTTGTGCATGTCGTTTTAATGATATATTTTTGCAGCATGACAGCAGGAAGACCACATAACAACAAGACCCCACTATGGCGCAACAAGGCAGCGATGAAGGTGCGTGCCTATCGCTGGATGGAGAGGGAGAACGCGACCAGATCTGGTTGCGCCAAAGTGATGGGCATATCACGGCACACCGCCATTAAGTGGTGGGACAGGATGGCATGGTCTGATGAAGACTACAAGGCATTCACGGCAGTGAGACACAGCGAATGCATCGTTGACGAGAAAGCTTGCACCCGCTGTGCCGAAGAACTGGGGCTGTCCCTTGATTGTGTCCTCCTGAATGTAGCTACTTATCATGAATTATTTCCCAAACATCTTTTATAGGTCTCAGTCTGTTAAAAATAATTAAATCAAACCTGTGCAATTTAATTATTTCAGGGCAAAATTTTGACCTCCATATAAGTAATCATTAGATAGGACTTTTACAAGGTCGATTTGGAGTGTATACAAATAAATTGTACCTTTGCAGCGGAAGAATCACTTTGAGGATGTACGCGCCCCTGTACAGCGGACTCAGACATTAGTGCCGGCTGCTTGTATAGTCCTTGGCTTAGGTCTGATAAGCCAGAAGCGATTTCGACCCGCTTCCAAAAGTGAACTTCTGGGACTGTCATTGGATCGTGCGATTAAGTTCGTGTTCTTCGACTTTGGCAGTTCCCATCAAATGCCACTTGGTTGCTAAGTGCATCGCTCGTTGAAGAGCCACATATTAGCAATCCTAAGTTGGCTTTGCAATGTCGAAGGACGTGATAACGGTTCTTGCATCTGTTTCCTTTGGAACACGATTCCTTTGTGCGACATTTGCAGGTTGAGACGTAGAGCTTGGGGGCGTTCATTGAACGAGCATCAACCACACGTGAAGACAACAACCGTCCATGCCAGAGATAACGTTTCGGACGTCATCCTCAGGGGACGTAGCAATACGGACATCTGCGACTCTGGCCGACGGTAACAAAGAATGGGGCGAGCCACCTCGGCGGGATTGGCCGGCCGTTGAGTTCGCTCCGTTCTTCTCTAAAGAATTGGTTGGATTCATTGCCAGGTGTTCCCTGATGGATAAAGTTCCACCTGTGGAAGGCGCTTCAATCAGTTCTATTGCATCAACACTGAAAATGGCATCGCCTTTAAAAGAGGATTCATCCTCCAGTAGCGCGGTCTTCAGTGTTGTTTGCTGTTCCAAGATGACTATGTACCAGAAAATTCAGTCGAATTGATACTGGGATTATTCCTGCTTTATCTGAAACTTCCACATTGATGCAGAGGTGTTTGTATAATTCAGGACTTTTTCATGTTTTTTCCCAACATTATTTGTAACTTTGCAACGGGAACAGAATATAAAAATATGAGGATGTGCCAGTTTGCACACCCTCTTGTTTATAATCACATTCATTCCTAAGAATGATGCTATTCAACCTTTAGCACCTTACGATTGTACGCACCATCTTCAGTTGTAACATTAATAATGTAAAGACCTGTTGGGATAGGGCTTACATCAAGCGTTATTTTTGTAGCGGCTTTAGTTGATTCCGCTACAACAACGCCTTTCATGGAAGAGACGGTGACATTCTTGATAGTTTTACCACCAGCCCTCACATTCAGTTTATCGCGAATAGGCAGAGGAAATACTTGTATCTCTCCATTCAGCGCTATATCTTCGATACTTGTTGGAGTAGCCACAATGTAAGTGAATTCTACCACATCGCTTTCCGTCATGTCAGGAGCCACCGCCATCGCTTTGATGATTGTGTTCTCGTTGATGACAATGGGTGTGCCATCATTATAAACTTTACGAGCAGCGGTGTTATCACAAGGACAAGAACCATCAAGTGTATAGTAGATAGTTGCACCTTCTGTTTTGCAGAACAGCGTGATTTGTGTTCCCACCTCAACCGTAGATCCAGATGCGATATTTGCAGTTGGAGCCGCAACAAACTCATCAACTTTCTGCTGAATGTTTACAATGGTAATAGCGGTCTTATCCGTACCTTCTACAGAGAAGGTCAGAGCAGCAGTCCCAGGCAGTTCACCAGAAAGAGTAATTTCTGCCTTTCCTTCTTCATCAATAATGACTTGCTCTGTTTCCACACCAAGAATCATTGGCGATGAGGTCATGACTTTCAATGTCTTACCTTTCGATGCAGAGGCTGGCAGAACAGAAACGGCAAGTGTTGCCTTATCGCCATAGTCAACGTCGGTCTGTTCTTCGCAGACAATCTGCTTGATTTCCTGTTCAACGGTGAATGTTTGTGAGAAATCGTCCTGCATACGGATTCCTGCATAACTCTTCACACGATTGCTTACCATCAGCGTTACTTCTTGTTCGGCAAATGGTAGTGCAGCATTGAAACGGAGTTTGGAAGCAAACGTCTCATCGCTATTTTCGTAAGAAGCCTCTTCGTTGAGCAATTCTATAGTTCCATCCACAGGTTTGCCACCTTGCATCACAATGACATTTTCGGTGGTCAGCAGTTCGGGCAGCATATACTTATCGAACTCCGCTTCCACAGCATCCTCGAATGCACGAGCCTGCTTCACCATTGGTTGCACGTTTTGCTTCAAGGCAATGTTCACATCAAGCTGTGGTGGAGGTACGGGCAGCCACTCCGAGTAGGTTGTCTCATAGCCTTCCTTCTCGAACTTCACTTGCCAAAGGCCTTGAGGAACATCCCAACGATACATACCATTTTCATCAGTAAAGAGCGGATTCTCTTGAGCATACTCTTCAGCATCCCACAGAACAACGTTATCATGTAGATCGCCATACATGTCTTCCACGGTCTCTTTGTAGTAGCATGAGGCTATCACACCTTGCAGGCGGTTGCTGGCAACACCTTCGTAGACATAGCCAGAGGGGTCATGTTGTACATCTGTAGTGTTGGGGGGAGGAGGACATACGCAAGGATTCTGTCCACATCTTGGACATTTGGGAGGACATGTGCAAGGCCTATTACCACATCTTGGACATTTGTCTGGACATTCGCATGGATTCTTTCCACACCTTGGACATTTTTTGTCACTGCACTTTAAATCCCTTTTCCTTTTCTCCAAATTATTTACACTTTTTTCATAATGATTTTCATAAGCGACAGATACTGCAAAATTTGCAACAGCAAGTCCTATGGAAACGATAGCCGTACTTACGGAAGCACCACCTGTTGGAATGGCTGCCATAATAGACCCTTCTACACCGGCAAGAGTTATACCTGCAGCAACAAATTGTGATATAAAATACGCTCCAGATTGGATTGCAAGATTTCTTATATCCTTTTGCAATTTCTCTGCTTTGGCTTCATCTCCCTTGCATGGCATAATTCCACTATACAAATTTGCCAATTCACGATAAGTTTTTGCAACTTTGTATCCATTATATATTATATCAACTATAGCGAATCCTTTTCCCACTTTCGTAGAAACGGACATTTTGGGAGAGAATTTTAATTTAGCATCACAATTCTTAAGCAAATCCACTATATGATCATTTGCTTGAATTGTTTTTACTAATGCATCACATTGGGCTTCTACAATTTTTGCATTAAACGGTAATTTATGAGTTGCGAAAAATACTTGTTTTTCCGCTAACTCAGCCAATTGGTTAGTCAACTTCAAATTATGTCCTTCAATAAGATTCGTTGCGTGACCAATCGCATTTGAAATCATTGATACAATAGACTTTAGCCTATCACAAGCTTTTTCTATTTTTTCGGCATTACTATTTATTATGTTAAATATATCGTCAGCCGACCTCTTTGAATTTACTAAGATTCTGCTTAATTCAGCCGAGCTTTTGCTTAAAACAACAGCATGTAAATTGATGTTAAAATCAATAATTTCATATGTTTCATCGTTAGCTAAAACATAGAAAATAGTTCCATCTGTCTTTTCGTATCTAACAAAATCATTATCAATAATGTAATTCTCTGAAATTGAGCTGCAATCAGTCAAACTTATAATTCCCAAGCCTTCTATTTCGAATTTAAAATCCTGAATACTTGTTTGCAATATAGAATCAATGCTTAGTGTCAAGGAATCAACTAACAATAAGTCTCCTACAGTTAACAATTCATCGAAGGGATCTTCAATTGCAGTTATACTCGAACTACCATCTCTGATAATTCCTAAAGCATCAAACAACTGAGATTTGCTTAAATCTAATTGTTCTTGATTGTCTGATTCATTTAATTTCTGTTTGAAATCATTCCAAATAGAGTTAATATAATCAGTTTTGTCTGCAATTTCTTCTTTTACATTGGATAAGTATGACAAAGAACCATTAAGAATATCTGCATCAAGTATTACCGGACTATTAGGATCTATTTCGATTTCAACACCTACAGGCGCTTCTTCTTCCACAAATTTGCTAACAGCAACCCATCTGTTCATGGAAGTGTTGTATTGTGCTTCGAGATTACGCCAATAGCCATTGTCTGTATAAACACGAATAGTTACTCCATTAACAGCGGTAGAGTCATTGTTCGACAAATCTGCAATGAAAGTAAAGTCTTTTGGTTCAGTACCAGAGCCCCACCAGTTGGGATAACTCTTGTATGGGAAGAAATAATAAGATTTCGGCGATACACCTCCATTAATGAGGTCAAACACAATATTATATTGCCCTACATATTCTGGGTTATAATAAAGCATCGTCACCTTTTCTGGCACAACCATATTCTTGTCATATACGACTTGCTTTGTCTCACTAACCAATTCCAATCCTGCTTTCGTCGTTACTCTTGCATAAATATTATGCGTTGAAAGATTGTATGGCTCATTAAGTTCACAGGTAGTTTCCCATGTCCCGTTTGCCAACGAAGTGGTATTGCCTATAAGCATACCATCATCATATATTTCAACAGCAGACTGGCCAATAGCCGTTCCACTAATGAGAACAATGGTCTTTGCTACTGTAGAAGGCACGGAGATAAACAGGTCTTGGACTGTGTAGTTGGCAACGCCTATCGGCTGCGTCACCGTCTCACCATCCATGTCAAACTGCACGAAGGCACTAGGAGCATATTCACCGCCGAGCGTTGGGATGATGCAGAAACGTACTCGGTCTGTATAGCGAGCCATAGGGATTGTAATTTGGTTGCCATTGATAGTATAGCTACTTGTCGAGTTGCCTACCATGACACTATTCTCTACGAACTCGCATGATTCAGGCAAGTCTACAATCATCTGCACATTGCTGATACCGGCGACGTAGGCAGGCTTGAAGTCGATATGGCCCGTCAGGGTGAGATAGTTGCCCGCCACGATGCTTGGCTTGTTCACCGTGAACGAAGTGTTGTCGCCCGTGTAGTAGAGTTTGCTCTCGTCGAGTGTAGGCACCTCGTTAATGTTGATGGCCGTGACCTGACCGCTCTTCACCTCTACGCTGTGCTGCACATAGTCCGTCCCCTCTACGAGTCCTGTCTGCGGCAGTTGTGCGAGGTCATAGATGGTGTTGAACAGTCGGCTGCTGCCCATCGAGACCAGCGTATATTGCCTGTCGGCAAGGCTACTGATAGTCAGCGAGGCATTGGTGTAATCGTAAGTCTTCTGCAACTTGCCCGCAGCATCGTAGAGCGAAGCAACTACAGCTGCATTACCCGTTGTGGTAAACGTAGCTTGAATCTGTCCTAACTCCACAATGTCAAACGTGGCCTCAGCCTTCTGTTCGGCAATGGTGGCCGTAGCCTGAACAGGCATAAAGGCATTGGTGCGGCTGGTGGCGGTCAGACGCAGTACGTCTCCATCCTCAACGTCCTCCAACAGCACTATCTGCGGATATTGCACGTTGTACTGTCTGACGGCGCGGTTTTTGGTCACATTATAGAGTGCATAGCTCACATTCTGATAGTCGCTGTACCAGTTCTGAGTTTCGCCCTCAACAGTGGTAAAAGAGAAGCCAATGCTGATAGTGGCACCAGTGATGGACTTCAGCGATACGTCAGGAACTGTGAATTCGCTTAGTTCGTTCCATTCGTTGTTGCTGAAATCCACCGTCTGGCTGACGTAATCGGAGGCTGCGAAGGCAACCGATGTCGGCACGTTAGCAATTGTAAGCGTAAACACACCATTATTGTCGGTCTTGGCGTTCAGCGTCTTGCTATACTTTCCTCCGAAGGTTTGCGATGCGCTGACAACGGCTCCGCTTAGTGGCAGTCCTGTAGCAGCATCCTTCACCTTACCCGTAATCTGCAATTGCTTGATAGCCTCCAACTGGTAAACGATGCTGTTGCCACCATCTTTCAGCACATACTCCACCATTTGCGGTGTAACGTATTGCATGGCCAGTTCTTGTGAGAGCGCAACACGGTAGTTCGCCTGATAACCTACAGGTAGTCCTGTGAGCGATTCACCCTGTGCCACATAGTTACCTTGCGCATCTGTCCATGTGATTTGTGTCTGTGCGGTCACATCCTGTCCGTCAAGTGTCTTTACTGCAAGCGAAACGCTCTGCGGCTTCGACAGCGTGGAGAGCACGACAGAGACATCTTCGTCTTTCACCTCCACATTGTCAATCTGTCCGAACACGTCGCCCCGCTCATTGCGTAGCGTGACGTTCCACGATGTGTTGCGGATGATGTTGGCAAAAATGTAAGTCTGTCGGTCGGTCATCACATAGTGCATGCGCTGTCCGCTCTTCGTGTTGGTTAACTCCAACCACATCTGTGTATAGTCAGAAGCGTTAGCACCCTCTGGCAGCGATATAGATATGCTGCGGATATCTTCTTGAATAGGCAGCAATGTAAATTTACCCCATGCTTCATCGTCTTGGTACTGCGCTATGGCAGCAGCTGGAACGTAAACAACGATCCCATCTGGTACGCCCTGAAAAACTCCACTTTCGAGTGTGGGAGGTGTCATAGCATATACTGTGATAGATGAAAGTTTGGAACAATCTGCAAATGCGCGAGCACCAATCTTCTCAATAGAGGAAGGCAGGTACACTGTTTCAAGATTTGTGTAGTCGAAAGCATACGATGGAACTTCCGTTACACCAGTTACACGGCTTAAATCAAGCAAGGAACAATTCTTGTAGTTGTTGGCTACACCAAAGTCGTTGCTGTTGATTCTGCCCGAAACGGTAATCATCTGTACATCGTTACTACTGCTACCGCTGATGACAGAAGAAATAGCACTTGACAAATAGCCAGCAGTAAAGTCGTCAACAATAACTTCACCGGTCAATTTGTTCCAATAGTTTGCATTGGGGTTAGCAGGACTGGCTGGATTGTATTCAAAATGCCCAACGATCTGCACATTGTGAGAAGGCATGACGAAATCCATATTTGGATTAGTCGACAATACAGAATCCCCCATCGTCCAACGACGGAATACAAAGTCCGTGTTGGAATATGCACGAAGAGAGTTGTTGCTGCCAACAGCCAATCGCTCATTACTGATGTTGAAACTGCCGCTGTTCATCGGTACAGCCACAAGTGAAAGCTGATATTTCAAGGCTTGTTCTTGTGGGTCGGAAGGACTTGACGGGCGATAAGTGAATACGCCTGTAATATCAACGTTGTGAGACGGCATGGTGTAGTCGTAGGACGCGACCTTCGACAAAGTATCACCTTCACACAACCATGCGACAAAGGCAAAATCCGTGTTGGGGTATGCTCGCAAATTATATCGCTCACCAACAGACACTCTTGAACTCGATGTATTGAAACTACCTCCTTCCGTTGGAGTGGCTTTCAGTGTAAGCGTATATTTTTGAGCTTGCTCCTGTGGGTCAGATGGGTTAGATGGACTATAGGTGAACACACCTATGATTTCCACGTCATGATAGGGCATAGTATAGGTGTATGATGATGACTTTGACAACGTATCGCCATTGCAAAGCCATGCAACAAAGGCAAAATCTGTACTTGGATAAGCCCTCATATTATATGTCTTGCCACCTGCTATATTCGTACTGGTGGTATTGAAGCTGCCGCCATTTGTTGGCGAAGCTTTCAGTGTCAGCGTATATTCCTGTGTGGGATTTCCCGGATCTGAAGGATTGGTGGGATTATAGTCGCCACCAATCTGAGCCCAGGCGCACAAGTGCATGAGTAACAGGAATATCGCAAGGGATATTCTGTTTTTCATTACTTCACAACTATTTTACGTTTTACATCCTTGCTGCTGATAACATAAATGCCTTTAGAGAGGTTGGCAGTAGTGCCAGCGTTGTAGTTTCCTACCAAACGGCCATCTATTGTGTAGATGTCATAGGAAGTGTTAGCCGATACATTTCCATTTTCAATATATAACTGGACCTTTTCAGCGTCTATCATATTAATGCCAGTAGCTTCGCCTAACATCAATGTGAATCGGGCATTATTGTAACCAGCTTTGGCCTTGAAACGGTATTCACCCGCCATATTAGTTTCTGCATTGTTTTCGTTATCGACCAAAATAATGTCGTCATCTTGCAGCGTGTTCAAGGATAGTGTGTATTCACCATCAGCAGGAGCGTAGAAACCAAGAGAAACAATACCATCAATCATAGGACGCTCATTAATGGCATATTTTATACCATTTTCGATGGTATAAACAAGCATTGCCTGATTGTCATCAGCAATAAACTTGGAAGCATCTTTATCAAGTTCATATGTACAGGTGGCCGCGCTGTTTATCACGAAACGAGTGTGGTCTTCTGTTATGCCGTTAGACATATACACATTATATATTTTACGTGCTGCCATACTGGGGGCTTTGCGGCTCTTTGCCTGTGCTGGTAAAGCCTGAACTGTAGCATTCTTCTGACGACCAGCTTTGTCGAAAGTAATAGATGCTTGATCAACGGGACGCTGTACAAAGAAAGCCTGTGCAGGATGCAAGATGTATGAATCATCCACTGGTGAGTATGCATCATAGCGCTGGTTATACCTGTTCCAAACCGTGATAGGAGCTGTGAAGTCCATACGTCGAGTGTCATAGTAGCAAGGATATGGATTGCCTATCAAGTTCCAAGAACGGTTATGCTCGAACTCACTGAGATATTCTCCAAGAGGCATCACTACACTTTCTTTCTCAAATACCTTGTTTTTGTTCGTGTTGTTGATGGCAGGGAAAGTGAAACTTGCGTTCTGTTTGTTGCATCTAAGGATATAGCCCTCGTATGCTTGCATTACATCTTCGGTCGTAAGATTCACCCATGTACTTCCACTTTGAGCCGCACGATTCTGACCAGAATACTTGCGAATGGCAAACTGAGTACCTTCGGTATAGGTAATATCCGAAACCTTTACATCGTATGGAAGAGTGATGAAATACCAAGTAGTTGTATTATCTATACTCAATGATGTTTGTACATTGTCTGCACGCATTGTACCATTGGAGATAAGAGACGTAAAATGTGCACCATATGAATACTGATTGTCGTATCCACTATAACCCAAATAATGATATTGCTTGTAATCATGCATTGAAAGAGTTGTGTTTCCGTTATAATCTACAGCACCACAATAATATTGTGATGAGCCATTTCTATTCTGATAATACCACGTCACATCAACATTACAATCTGAAGCGAATTGAGACGCATCCTCAATAGTTGAGTTATCATAAATCTTGGCATATGAGATTTTATCTTCAATTGGTAGGATTGTATAGAATGATTTCCAACCGCTTTCTTTACGATACTTATCAATAGACATAGCAGGAACATACAATTTGACATCAGTTTTATCACAACCATTAAGGATTGAGTTGCTGTTGCTGTGTGTAGGAGGTGTAACAGCTCGGCTAATGACTTTCTTTATATTAGTACAGCCATAGAAAGCCTGATTTTCCATTATACAAAATGTGCTGGGCAAGTCTATCTCAGTTAAAGCAGTACAACCATAGAATGGTTCACCTTCAAATTTTGTCAATCCTTCTGCAAATATGACATTAGCAAGCTGCTTACAATTATAGAAAGCACGACCACTTATTGTCTTTACTCCTGGAAGATTGATAGATTTTAGTCCAGACTCTCGGAAAGCTTCATAACCAATTGTCGTTACAGTAGAAGGGATTATAGCAGTTTGGAGCCGACCACAGTATTGAAAGCAGTAGTTGCTTATTGAAGTAATTGACGAAGGAATTGTTATGCTCTCCAAGTTACTACGATAAAAAGCATAATCAGCCATAGATGTAAGCCCTTCGGGTAATGTGATTTGACTTGCTCCTAATCTGGAAAAAGCACCATATCCAAGAGAATTCACTTTTGGCATTGTTATACTCTTCAAACGATAGCATTCAGCAAATGCGTATTCTCCAATACTATTAACTTCGGGAAGAATCAACTCTTCAAGGAGATTGAAGCCGTATCGATTGCTACCTGTGCTACTTGCTCCATCGAACTGATTAGGAATGTTAGCTATAACTGCCCGAGACAAATCAAGTTTTGTCAGTTGCTTCATGCGCTTGAAGACGTTCAAGTCATCTGTGCTCAAATCACCAACGACCGTGAGTTCATTAACCTTATACCAGTTGTCGGTTTGCTGTAAAAGCAACTGGGCAAACTCGCCAGCCTTAGTCATGTTGATTGTAATTCTTAAAGGCTCAGTTCCCTCTGCATTGATAAGAACATAGTAGCTCCAACTCGTATTGCCAAAATATGAAGCCAAAGTTGATTCTGGAACAAGCACCTTCGTCAAGTTAGAGAGTTGGCCGCTATTCAAAGAACTAATATAGTTGTTCGTATGCAGTACCTTTACAGAAGTTGGGAGATAGTTTATGTAGGTAATGGTTGCAGGTAGAGTTAAAGATGTTACACTCTGTGCATTGTCAAAATCACAGCGGTTGTAGCCTACATAGTTTACGGCATAGCGAGTAGATGAATAATAGATGCTGTCAGGAATTGTAACATCTCCTTTCTGAGAGATTGCTCCACATAGATAAACGGTCGAACCAGAACGTCTGAACCCAAGCACTGTACCGTCATCAAATGTGGCCGTCAAATTCGCATCAGCAATACCCGATGATGAGTTAGATACTACATCCACTGTGGACGCTTTGCTTTCTGCTGGCACTGCCGAGAGAGTTGCTCCCAGAAACCCTAATGCCAAAAGGGAATAAATCTTTTTCATACGTTTGGGGGGTATTTAAGTTAGCAATTATGTTATTTTTCTAATATGCACAACGATGCGCAAACAGGGTCTATGCGCACGTGCTTCATTGTCTTCGGTTAATCAGCACTTTCTTGGTGGTTCCATCGCTCATTTGGATGATGTTCACGCCCTGCTGAGGCTCTTCAATTTGCAATCCGTTCATATTATAACGTATCTTTTCATCTGTACTATTATTCACCTTGACATCTTCGACATCTGTATCCTCATCTAATTCCTCAATCCAGATAAAATTCTTCCATACGTCTGCTACCCTATAGGCATCGACACTTCCTTCTGGAACTTGTAACACGGCATCCGAATAAGTGTTAAAGGCATTATCTGAACTGACTTTGGGAGGAATCGGATTTAGAGAAATCACCGAGGTCAAGGCATTGCAATACCTAAAAGCAGCCCCATCAATCTGTTTGACATTGCTTCCAATAATCACAGATGTCAAGGCCTTGCAAAGATAAAAAGCCTGCTTGCCTATGGATTTGACGCTGTTAGAAATAATCACTGAGGCCAAATTACTGCATGATGAGAATGCCGTATTGCCTATCGATCTGACGTTGTTTCCTATAGTTACAGAAGTCAAACCACTACATCCCTCGAAAGCGTGATCTCCGATGGACGTGACACTATTGGGAATATCTATAGATGCTAAGTTCTTGCAGCCAGAGAAAGTCCTCTCATCGATAGATGTGACGCCATTGGGGATATTTACGGAAATTAAGTTACTACAACCTCCGAAAGCAGCTCGTCCAATAGATGTGACACTATTAGGGACAGATACATAGGTTAAGCCCGTGCAGCCAGAGAAAGCACTAGCGGCTATTGATGTGACACTGTTAGGAATGGACACTGAAGACAAACCTTTACACCCAGAGAAAGCACCATCTCCGATGGATGTGATGTTATTGGGAATAATCGTCTTGGAGCATCCCGCCATTAAAGTGTTTGTGGTAGTTTCTATGATGGCATTACAATCATTGCGAGAATCATAAATGGGATTTTTCTTATCAACTACAATAGAACCCAAATTCTCGCAACCAGAGAAAGCATAAATGCCTATGGACATGACGCTGTTGGGAATGGTTACCGATGTTAAACCACTACAGCCTCTGTATTTGTATATAATTTTATATCAGCGGTTTACGTGTTAAACGGTAGAAAAGTGAGGACGCAGATTCTGTGAGCGATAAAAACGTCGAAGATTTAACACTTTTAACTTTACTAAACCACACAAAAAACACTAAAATGTGCAGAATTTGAGTTGTTATTATGACTTAAAGTGGATGTTTCCTTCGATGGAGATTTTAAACTGCGACGGTCTGTCGCAGTTTTACTTTGGACAACCTACCAGCTTTGATAAGTAAGTTCAGAGACGATGTTTAGACCATATTACATTTCGCGCGTGTGAATACATCAAGAGGGGAATCGCGAACTTCTACCAATTCAGTCGTGTTACTGATGTGCAAGAGGGGAAAAAAGCTATCGGATAACAACTTCGGAGCACAAACTGGTGTCAATTTGCTATTTCGGCATCTATTTTATAGTTAAATATACATAAAAACGTATCATAATTACGGAAGTGAACGATAAATGCAGTTTTAGTTTCAAAAATTATTTGTATTTTTGTAGCAAAATTACGATAACAAATAAAATATTGGGGTATGATACGAGATTTTTGGGTAAAGAACTATCTTTCCATTCGCGACAAGCAGGAATTAAGCTTCGTGGCAAAAGGACCATCTTCAGAACTTGTCACCGAAGTTGCTGATGGTGTGTTCTTGTACAAGTTAGGCATCCTCTATGGTTCAAACGCTTCTGGTAAGTCAAACATGCTGATAGCCATGAACGAGGTGTTCCGTCTGTTGGTCATGCCAAAGTCTGATGCGACAGTCGAAATTGGAGGCTGTATTCCATTTGTGCTCACTAAAGATGAGCCAACAGAAATGCATGTGTCATTCTATGCCAATGGCACCCGATATGACTATGATGTCAAGTTCAACAGCAAGCACATTCTGAATGAAACCTTGTACTATTACCCAAATAAATCGAAATCGCTGTTCTATGAGCGTAGTTTTGTGGGCGAGAATGTGCAGGCAGACATCAAGTTTGGTGCGAGTCTCAAACTTCAGGTCAAGACGCAGGAAAGCATCCGCGAGAACACCTTGAACAACCACAGCGTGCTGTCCGTTTGCCGAAAGGCAGCCTTGAAAGAAGACATAGCTCCATTCAACACGCTTCATGCTTGGATTATGTCCAATTATCACGATGTAGATGGTGATGTGGAAAAGGGACTTGTTGAAATCTTGAAGGATGCTTACGGCAATCCTAAGAAGCGTAAGTTCTATAACACAATGCTCCAGAAAGCCGACTTGAACATTTTGGAGTATCGTCCTGTTGTAGAAGACCGATTTGTGCCCAATGATTTCCGTGAGCGCATCCAAAAAGAGAATATTCCAGAGGAGATGAAAGATGTTCTGTTGAAGCCCACAACAGATTCCATCACCTTCTTGAACCATTCCGACAATGGAGATTTTGATATTCCTCTCAGGTGGCAGTCAAAGGGTACTCAGAAATACATCCGCATTCTCGATGCATTATACGACTTGATAACGAGTCCTCATGTGTACTATCTTGATGAACTGGGCGAGGACCTGCACAACGACCTGCTGTACTACTATCTCAATGTCTTCATCTTCAACTCCGACAAGTCTCAGCTGGTTATCACGAGCCAAGAGACCACCCTTCTGTCACAGGATATGATAAATGAGAACCGAGGTGTGGTGTGGTTTGTCGAGAAGAATAAAGAGACAGCTTCGTCCGAATATGCTCGTGGCGACTCCTTTGGCTTGCACAAGAATCTCTCGCTTTACAATTCATACCGCATTGGTAGATTGGGAGCCAAACCAGAACTGGGTAGTATCTTTATCAACTTGGAGGACTGATATGGGAAAGCTACGACAGACAGCACTCATTCTGGGCGAAGGGCCGACGGAATTCTTCTATTTCAAGTCCTTATGTGACGTGTTCAAGCGTCTGACCATCAAGCCCGACTATCCGAAGCATACCAACATCAAGGAACTGGATGCCAAGATAGCAGAGGGTGTGGCAATGGGTTACAGCCATATCTTCTGCATCATCGACATGGATACGAAGGACAAAGAGCCTGAGCGTTCACAATACCAGAAGCTAAAAGCAAAGTATGCCAAGCCCATCGACAAACCAAAGAAAGGCATCTACTGCGAGGTGGAGTTCTTCGAAACTCACCGCTGCACCGAACTGTTCTTCCTCTATTATTTCCGTTACACCTCACGTCCATACGAAACACAAGAGCCATTGCTCAAAGACCTCAACCAATGTGTGGAGTATCGGAAGACGATAGAGTTCTTCATCAAGACCAAAGGACTTCACGGTTACTTTGAGCGCAATGGTGGTTCTTTGGCATCTGCAACAGTTAATGCCGATCACTCTATCGAAGAAAAGCAAACGAGTGGCAGAGTCTACACTTTCTCTGAACTTGGGCGGCTAATGAAGATTTTGAAAGAACTATCTATTTGATTGTTGAAACTAAAACCTTCAATACAGCAATAATAGTATATTGGTAGTAATAATTGATAGTCTAAAATAAAATATAGCATATATGGATAGAATTTCAGATAAGCGGAAATGCATGGCCTCATTGGCTGTGTTTCGTGATTTATACAATACAAAAAGAGACATTTATAGTGTTATTGCTGAATTTGCAAAATTAGCTTTAGCAGAAAATGCGTTGTCATCTTTTAATTTACAACAGATGGTAAATATTATTAATCAAGAATATGGTTTTGATTTACCTGTGGCAGTTGTAAAAAGAGCATTGGGCAAATTAAAATTCCTCGATAACGACAAGTCCTCATATGCAATAAAACAAGATGCAGTCTTTAATGCAGATGATATTAGAAATAACACAATACATGAAAATGCCGAGAATCAAAAGGCAATAGACTCGCTTTGTGAGTACGTACAAAGGAAAATAGGGACAAATCTTTCTGAGAAAGAGAAAAAGGATTTGTGTAATGATTTCTGTGCTTTTATCATAGATGATACTACTACATCAAAATATGGAGAGCATATCTTGCAATTCATAATTGAACAGTCAAATGATAAGGATTTCATAGAGCAGTTAAATCAAATAAAACAAGGTGTTGTGATTTTTGTTGGCTTAAATTACAATGCAGATTATAATACTATCGATAAACTTGATACTCCTTTGCATATCTATTTAGACACGGAAATTATATTTCACATGTTTGGGTTAAATGGTGAATTGTATAAAGGTTTGTTTGATGAGTTTTTCGAGTTGGTTCAAGAAATAAATAAAAAAGCGAAAAATCCAATTATCAAACTAAGATATTTTGCAGAGAATCGAGATGAGATAGATGCGTTTTTTAAAATAGCTGAACGGATTGTTCGTAAAGAAGAGCAACTTAATCCTTCAAAACAGGCAATGTGTAATATCGTGAATGGATGTATTGATGCATCAGAAGTTGTGGAGAAAAAAGCGGATTTATTTCGAATGTTGTCCGAGAAGAATATTACAATAGACTCGCAAGAACATTATTATGATAAGGAAGTGAATTGGGACTTCTTGATTAATAGCGAGTCTTTTTATGAATACAAGGATGATGACACCTCTGAAAAAGACATAGATAGAAAAGTTAATCTTTTAAATTACATCTCAATCAAAAGAGGATATAAGAGCCAATCTATATTTAGAAATGTAGGTCACATATTGCTGTCTGCCAATAAGGTTACGTTCAATATTGCTTTTGACCCGAATGTTAAAATTGACAATTGTGTTCCATTGGCAACAAGCCTTTCATTCTTAACCAATAGATTTTGGATGGTCTTAAATAAAGGGTTGTCAAATTTGTCAACACTTCGTTCAATAAATGTCATAACTAAAGCCCAAATAGCTTTGTCATCCCGCATCAATGATAATGTTGGAAGGCTATTTTCTCAATTTATAGAAGAAGACAAACAGGGAAAATTTGACACAGACAGAAAGAAGGCAACCTTAGCAGAATTGCATAAATCATCAGTTAGCCCAGACGATTTGAATGCCGATAATGCAGATGCCTATGTAGACGTATTGAGTGTTACTGATATAAACACCTTCATTGCTGAGAAAGAACTGTCCGAAGCGAAAAACAAAAAAGAGCATCAAGAGACTCTCAAAAAAATGGAAGAAATGAAAGAACAATATGATGCAGCTTTGAAAGAACGTGACATACAATCATCGGAAAAAGATGTCGCTCTTAGAAAAGCAGCATTAGAAATACAATCTGCCAGGAATAGCGAATATCAAAACGAATACCAGAAACAAAATGAAGATTATATAGAAAAGAAAAACATCTATATCAAGAAGAGCCAGATAAAAGATTGGGTAAATAGCGTTAAGATAGTATTTGTTCATTTACTATTAGTCATAGTTCTATTCGTAATAAATTGTTTCATAAACATCAAAAAGAATGAGGCTGTAGATAATAATTCATGGATTAGGATTGTTATAGCCATATTTAACTTCATTGTCTTCATGATTCCCTTTATGCGTCCGTTATGGAATCATGAAAGGGTTTCTAAGGCATACAAATACCTTCTCTGTCGATCATACAGAAAACAAAGGAATATAGAGTATGAAAATGAATATAGGGGCAACAATCCAGAGCCAATACTGAAACAAATATCAATAGAAGAGATTCTGGAAGAACTGAAGAATAACAAATAAATACATACAAGTATCAAATAAGTTGATTATCATTATTGTGCCACAAACATTTCGGGCGGAAAACTGTATATTTCATCAGTTTCCGCCCGAAATCATATACACAGAACTACTTTGTCGCAATATCATACAATGACTTGTAGTCTTTGGCGACATCGTAGATGCAGCCATTGTCGCTGATGGCTTTGAAGTGATGCTGGGTACACTATAACTTGCTTTCTTCTCGTTTTACGGTTAGTCTCACCTTCTCCAACCCTTTGATGCTGGCATATAATGTTTCAAGTTTTGTCAATTCACCTCTTATATACTATCTTTCATTAAAAACTGTTTAAGTTCTTGATACTGGTTTTCATCCATATGAATAGTCTGAGTGCAGGTGGAAAAACAAAGCGCACATATTGAAACGGCAACTGCAATTGTTGATATTATTACAGCCCAAGAAGACCATTTATTAGCAGTCTTGGCCTCCGTTGTTTGCTTAACGGATTCTGCCGTTTGTTTCTCTGCTTCATCAGTTTGTCTAGAACTTTCAATTGTCTGCTTTTGTATTTCTTCTAGTTGCTTCCTCATATAATATTGCGATTGCAATTCCCGTAACATATTGAGAAAATGCGGTAATAAGTTGGGGTAATATTCTTTCTTGGCTTTTTCAGTTGAACTATCATCCCCCACATTAACAGGTGGGATTGTAATATCAATCCAATTCGGAAAAGATTCATTGTTATCTTTACAAAATTCACTTATAGTACATTTAACTTTTTCTATAAAGTCAGCCTTCCCTTTGGGTGTTGAATTCAAAGTGACTTCACCTTCTATAATAAGGGATTCAAGTTTGTCTATTTGACTATCAGTTATTTTCATATCACGCAATTGTTTTATCGTATTCTTCTCTTGTTATTGGTGTCTCTGGGTCTATGATGAGGACTTCATCGAAAGTCAGTCCGTAGAGGTGATAGACATATCTATTAATTCCTGCTTCTAATGAAGATGTGTCAGTCATTGAATCGATTTCTTTCATAGATAATATGCAATCAACTAAGTCTATTATTTCTTGTTGCTGCCTTTGGGAAGCTTCTGGAATCGGAATAGAGCTAAGTTCATATCCGCCAATAGTTGGCATTCTGTATTTATGTGGATACCAATAATTGACAACCTTAGAATTCAGAATTCCACATATATATTTCAAAGAAAAATGCTTATTCCAAGTTTTGTAGTTAGAAACATTTGTGGTATCAAGGAAATAATTTTGCTTATCATCATAAGTTACCAACAACTGCATAGAGCTGTTTACTCGTTGAGTTATCAATTTTTCTGGCACTTCAAAGTATTCTTTAGAATGAGGCAGACAACCAACCTTCTCCCTCATTAAATCGGGACGATACCAAATGTATTCATGAGCCCAGTTCATGGAATACGCTTTAATATTTCTTCCCCGATAAACTTTCTTATATTCACTATTGACGCATTCGGTTGAAATAAAGCGTCTGTCATCACTCGTTTTAATTCCTCTAGAAAAAGAAATTACATCTGATAAACGATATTTGCATCTTTCTATTGATTTGAATAAAGTCTTTTCTTCTAAAGTGGATTCTGAATCTATGGATAAATTAGGATCTGTCTTAATCTCTTGAACATTAATAGTGTACTTAAATTTTCCTATACCATCAAAGACGTCTATATTGTAGTTTTCATTAAACACATTCTTCAATAGTATTATCATGGGATTAACGACTGCGTCAAACACTCCCATCTTCTGGTTCACAATTTGCACCAAACTATGGTGCTTGAATATAATTTCACGCAGATTTTTGAAACTATCGGTTGCTTTCCATGTATGAGGAACTATGTAACATTGAACGCCATCTTTATTAAGCAAACCAAAGCCCTTCTCTATAAAGAAAGAATACAAATCTGATTTGTTTCTATTCGAATAGAATAAACTCTGCAACTGTTTCCTATAACTATCAGGTTTGATGTTTGCGATGTTAACATATGGAGGATTTGCAATCACAATGTCAAAACCTTCTTTGACTCCAAACATCCATTCGGCATCGAAGAAAGAAGAAGAAGCATTTTGGTCGAACATGTCCCAATTAGCCAAGAGTTGTGCTGCACCCTGACTAACAAAGCCTGTATCCTCTATTGCCTTTGCAAGTTCATGACGTGTATCTTTAATTTCCTTCTTCAGCCGCTGCTTATCAACGTTCCGTTTTGCGAGGAATATCTGATGGTTCAACTCTTTAAGTTTTGTCTTCTTTGACAAGATTTCTTCCGTTGACTCAAAGAGGCTTGCATCATAGCCTACAGGGATGAGTGTGTTCGCTGCCACAAATTTTGATTCAAGATTAGGCAGTGGGCGTATACCAAAGTTGAGAGAAGCATCGTTGGTTGGCTTCTGGTCAACCACAAGAGAAATGAAGAAACGAAGTTTGGAAATCTGCACAGCTATGGGCTGGATGTCAACACCATAGATGCAATGCTCTATTAAATATAGTTTGCGAGCATAGTCTGGGTCATTAATACTCTTGTTGAATGCTTCCTCGATGTCAGCCAGACGTGCCTTGCGTTCTGCTTCCTCGTCCTCGGCGAAAGCGAGCTTTGACTGCTCAATGGCAAGGTCTATCATGAAGTCCTTCCACATTTCGTTTGTCGGGTCGAGTTGACGAAGAACATGTACCAACTGCTGGAGTACACCCATCGGGAATGCTCCCGAGCCACAAGCAGGGTCGAGCACACGACAGTTATAAACCGCTTGCATGATGGATTTGCGCTGTTCCTCGTTGAGCGTTGTTTCTTCGGTAGAGTAACTAAGCAGTTTGCGGTACTCAGGCTCCAATTCATCACCACATGTACGTTTCAAATGGGCAACAAGGCTCTCATCTACCATGTACTGCACAATTTCACGAGGTGTATAGAAAGAACCTGTTTGCTTACGGGCAGAGGTCTTTGTCTCAGGATTATAGGAAGCCAGCAAGTTCTCAAAAGCCTTACCCAACAATTCTGGATCAAGAGAAACTTCCTGGTCAAGTGGGGTGTTCTCTTCAATGGTGAAGTTATAACGTTTCAAGATGTCAATAATGCCTCGTGCCGAAACACTCTTCTTGTTGTTATCGCCATACCATTGTGAAAGGTCAATGCTTCGTCCCACTTCATCACCGAAGAAAAGCCAGTCGGGAAGATAAAGTTGTTCCAACGACTCTTTTCTTTCAGAGAATCCATCGTAATAGAGTTTCTCAGGCTTCTTGTCCAAACAATCGAACAGTCCGCCATTTAGGAATGGTACATGGGTGTTAGCCATCTGTACGAATTCATCGGCACCACCTTCTTTGAAGTCAGCCTTGTAGCGCATGAGGTTGTTGACATTGTAGCCTTCGCGCAAAAAACCTTTCTGACCATCTCCACGGAAACGACGGTTGTTAGGAGTGTCTTTGCCTTCTGCCACAATGGGGCAGTTGAGCATTGCAAAGAAGAGGTTCTGAAGAATGAGACGGTAGTATTTACTCTCTTCCGGATTATAAAGTAAGTTCCTACGGTCGTGAGGATTAAACTCTTCGATGAAGTGCTCTTTGATGTATCTTTCATCAAAGAATTCTTCAGGGATAAGATGTTTCTGTTTAAGGAACCAGACGAAGATGAGACGGGTAATGAGACGGATACAACTCTCGTGGTTGAACTTGTCATCATCTGTGTCAGTTGTAAGGTCATTCGGGAAACGGGCCACTTGCACTGCCCAGGCATACCAGTCACTAAGTTCGGAGTAGAACTTCTTGGTGAGCAAGTCGCTGGAGAATACTTCCATCCAATGCTTGTACAATTCCTCATAGTTAGGATAGGTCTTGTCGCCAATAGAGGCCAGAATGTCAATGTGTCCCCGATGGGGATTCAAGCAGTTGATGCCGCGTAGAATACTCACCTTGCCCAGTTTCTCTCCGTCACGCCATTGTTGCGTATATTCGCTGCGTTCACAGGTCGAAAGCGCCAGTTCGTTTCCCTGCTTGATGAACAGGATAACAGGTTGTGCAGATGCGATGCGGTTGAATCCACGGGTGAGTGTGGCGCTCTCTGAACGGGTGAGAGTGGCACCGCTGTGCAACTCTACAGCAAAAATCATCATGCCGGTATATTTACCTTCTGATGCACGAGCTGTCACTTCCTCAGCAGAAAGCGTTTCTGCTCTACCTGTCAAAGAAGACTCATCTACAGTACCGATGAAATAAGTGTGTTCCACCTTGACAAGCACCTCTCTCAGAGCCTTTGACAAGTCTAATGGATAGAGGTCTTCAAATGGTACGGGTACACGTGTCACCTCGTTAAAAATTATATGCAGATGATGCAAAAGGGCTTCACTGGCATCAAACAATGATTCGTTGACAAACTTTTTAAGAACGGTATTCATAAGGCACATCTGTTCTATTGGTTATTATTTGCTTACATACTCCCACACAATCAAGTCGAAATTCTCCTTCTTGAATTTTTCTTCCAGTAACTGGGCATTCTTTTCCTGTTTTGTGGTTTTGTGAATAGTCTTTCGTGACTGGGCTATTTGCAGGATAGCAGCTGTAGCTTGCTGCGGAACTTTGGATTCCATCCATTGTTGGATAATGTTTGACAACTTTTGCAAGCGTTCTTTATTATTGGTCTCAATCCATTCAGGCACAAAACGGTCTTGGTTCTTGTTCTTACGAAGGAATTCCAAAACCTCGGCTCGGTTGAGTTCCTTATATGTAGCATAGTGACGTGTATCAGCTGGCTGGCACATCAGATAGATTTCTGAGTAAGGTTTATTGTTACCTTGCTCTCGATGAGGATAGCCAACTACTGCGACAAGACTCTCTGGTATTTTCTCAAAGAGATTATCATCAAAGCGGAATCCAGAGAAAATACCATTTGGCATCTTGCGGAACACCTCCTTGTGTTTCTCGAAATAGTCTATCAGGTCCTGACGATATACCTCAAAGGAGAAATCCTTCAAGGAGAGTGTGCGAGGCGATTCTATATCGCTGATGCTATTGTTCTGCAATTCCTCCAACAGACGGTCGGCATTCTTATCCTGCAACGGGTTGTCTGCTTCCATCTTCAGATAGGCATCGTTCAGTTGCTGTGTCTCAGAGCCTACAAGGTTCATCGCCACCATGCGGTTCATGATGCGCGTCTCCAGATGTAGGTAATCTTCAAAAGACTTGGCGGGCCAAAAGTTGACACAACGAATTGACTTGTTGGGCGAACCTATACGGTCAATACGTCCGAAACGCTGAATAAGACGAACTGGATTCCAATGAATATCATAATTGATTTGCATATCGGCATCCTGTAAGTTCTGACCTTCTGAGAGACAGTCTGTAGCAATGAGGATGTCAATTCCATCGTCCAACAGACGTTTGAAGGTCGGTCGCCGCTCAGTTATCAACTGATGCCATAGGTCATAAGGAACATTCCATCTACGTTTGTCGTCGTCGTAGTATTCTTCACGACTGAGTTTTGCTTCTTCATAAAGGTCACTCCAATCCAATTCCTTGTAGAGTTTGCTATACGGGGCAAAACTCTGGAGTACTTCATTGAAGTGGCTGGTGTTGTGCCGTCCTGTTGTATGTATCTCTTGACCAGAAACAGAAGCCATGCGATAAAAACCACGCTTACAGAGTTCGTCAAAGACGAACCTGGCGGTATCTGCATATGCAGTGAAGATGACAACCTTCTTGTTGGAGACTTGACGTTTTTCCTCCAGAATGGAAATCAGTCTCTCTAATTTCAAGTCCTGCTCAAATCCATTGCTGTAATCTTCGGCAAAGGCATCAAGACTTTCGCAGATAGCCCGTAGTTTATTGACATCCATGCGAAGTCCACGTTCAAAGCCACCCAAATTCTTCATATCTGCCAGGTTGATGGTACCTTTACGCAGTGTAAAGATGTCGTCGGTGTCGTTATTCTCGTCGTCATCGGGGATTTCCACTTCTACTCTTCCGCTTGCCTTCTGCTCCTTGAAAGCAACTACTTTTGCAAGCGTCTGCTCATGAACCTCCAACACCTTCTTGATGGTAGTGCGGCAGGAATGCCAACTGCTCTCCAGTCGTTTCATAAACAGGATACCCATCATCTTGACAAGGAAACGCTCACGGTTTACATCGTCGTTCCAATCGCCAGAGGCTTCTCTTTCCGCTTCCTTGCGTGAAGCATGGAGAAAAAGACTTGGCTGGTAGGCTGTGAGGCTCAAAGCATCAAAAGCGGCATAGATTTCATCTGTGGAATGATATTTGCCAAAGTGGTCAACACCTTGATAAACATTATCTGGTTTTTCCTTATTCGGAAATCCGAGATCTTCACCAAGTGTGTTTTCTATGAGTTTACGGGTACGGGCAACTATCAGTTTGTCCGTTAGATTGAAGAACTTTGGAGGAAGCAGGGATATGAATGAGCCAATGGTGCGGTCTGGGTCACTACACCATTGCGTATATTTACGCTGACTATCGGCAAAGAGATTCCTTAGTGACTCAATATTGAAATCTTCCGTATCGAATGCTGTATCATCACCATGACCTATAAGGTTGAATTGACCTTTCACATCGTTCAATCCAGTATTGATAGGCGTAGCAGATAGCATCAGCACTTTCACATCACGCCCACTATCCTGGTCTTTACTCTGAATGAGGTTCAATAAGAGATCTTGATAACGACTAGATTTCTCATTACGCAGGTTGTGACTCTCATCAATGACAATCAGCACTTTTTTCCGCGACTGTAGCCAACTAAGCGGTGCATCATCATAGGCATTTTGCAAGCGGTCATTCTGAAGATCAGTATGGAATCGTACAATATAATCAAATTCGTCCTTGTCGAAGCGAGAGCCATGACGCTTTAGGTATTGCGTCCAGTTCTGTTCCAACTTTTTCGGACATAGTAAGACTGTTACATAATTCTGTGTCTGGAAATACTTGATGACGGCAAGAGCTGAGAACGTTTTACCAAGTCCAACAGCATCGGCAAGAATGGCCCCATTGTATTTGCGTAGCATCTTGATCAGGGAGATAACACCCTGCTGTTGGTATTTGAACAATGTCTTCCAAATCTCGCTTGTTTGAAGTAGCGACATATCCTGTCGATGTTCTATGGAACCGTCAAGTTCAATGTCAGAATTGAACAACTCGAAAAGAATCTTGTAATAAATCTCTTCGGGAGTATATCGTCGGAAATAGTCATCAATCTTTTTGATGAAGTAATCTTTTACGCTTATCTTCTCTGACTTTGGGTTGGCTGGGTCTGATGGAATTTGCTCCGCTGCCATTTTCCAGATGTCTTCAAACCAAGAACAAACCTCTTTGTAGTCCTTGTCACTCAGCTTAACAGGGTCACCCATTGTCAATTCAATGTTCGAGGTAGACTTCAGGCCCAATCCTGCATCGGTGAGGTTACTGCTGCCAGTCAAATAGAAACTATCATTCTTAGGGTTGTCGTTTTTGAACATATATGCTTTTGCATGACAGAAGGCATTGACAATAGCCTTTATCTGCACGGTATTTCTTTGCAAGAATGCTTTTGCATCACGTGCATATTCATCAAGGTTAATCGTTGTTTCTATACCTGTGTCACCATTCAGCAGGTCAATGATATGGTTCTTATCTTCTTCCTGCATAACCATTTCTGATGATACGATACGGAACACATCTTCTTCAGGCAGTTCATGGTAAAGTTTACTGAGAGCACGGATCGTGAAGTACCCCGTTACAATATCCATATTACCAACCTGTTCTGATGACTTACCAGAAAACTCATTGATAAAATCCCAAACGGTAACAATGTTGAAGCCAGAGTCTGGGTACCTGTTAGTCTTGTTGTCTATTAGCATATAGAACTGTTAAGAAGAAACTCCCGGCATAGTGTCTTGACAGGCGACCAAACCTTTTGCTACACTACGAGGGAGTTTTTATTATGTTTTTGCCTATCGGCGTTATGGGTCTTTGTCGAGCAATATCCATTCGTCTCTTTCCAAGAGACGGATATTTGGGTACAAAGGTACTTATTTTCTTGCAAAATCCACCTTATTAAATAAGAAAACCGCCTTTATACATGCCACTTTTTCACTTTGTTTAGCAAAAACAAGTAGAAATAGCTTCTGAAACTGTGATATAATGGGACTTTGTGTTTCTATACATCTCTTGGAAAGAGATTGAGAAATTTGCTAAACAAATTCTTGTTTACAGCAATCCCAATATCATCTTGTTTGCTTTATCCACTACCGATGTTTCCAGTGAAGCGAGGTATATTTGTGTGGTTGCCTCAGAGTCATGTCCCATTCCTTCGCTGATGACAGACAGAGGTACATTCTTTGCCTTGGCTGCACTTGCCCATGAATGACGAGCCACATACATGGTGAGTGGTCGCTGGAGTTTCAACATCGTGGAGAGTTCCTTTAGACGATAGTTGACCAGATGCAGGGCATTGTCATATTGCCTTCGGTCATTTCCTTCCTCTTTGATTATAGGGAGAAGGTAATCTGTCTTGTTTCCTGGCCATGCACTTCTCCCACTTGATGGTCAGTTCCTGACCTGTCTTTCGTCTGCGATAGGTCAGAATACCATTTTGAAGGTCAGTTTTTTTGAGATAAGCCATATCCACGAAAGACATACCTCGGGTATAGAAGCTGAACATGAACATATCTCGGGCGAAGTCCAATGATGGTTTCATGGATAAGTCCAACTCCTTCAGGGCTTTTATTGCCTTGATAGGTATTGCTCGCTTTACGGTCTTATCTACTCCAGTATATACATGGCGGAAGGGATTGTTTTGTGGAGTCAGCCTTTTCTCCACGGCACGATTATAGACAGCCCGAAGGTTACGCATGTAGAACGAAATGGTGTTCATGCGTACACCTCTGGCTTTCAGATAGGCTTCATAGAGAAGCATCAGGTCAGAACTGATTCCGTCAAGTGGAACATCCTGGTCTTTGCGGAATGCCATGAAACTTTTGAGTGTAGCCGTATATGTCTCAGAAGTTCGGATTTTTCCCAACTGTTTCAGTTGAGCAATGACACCATGCATAAAGGTAAAGAGGGAGGACTCCTTGGTCAGTTTATGGAACATGGTGACTACATCGTCAGCCGTAAAACGGCGACGTTCCGTTTCCAACGAGTGGACGACCTTTTCCAAACGGGCCACATCCCATGCCAGACGTTCTTGAATACCTAACAGAAGGTTGGAGCGGTTGCCATTTACGATAACGCTTTCCGACTCGGCATCCCATTCCTCTGCAAAGACCCTATAATCAGTGTTCAACTGACGGACAACCCTGTTGTGGATAATCTGGAAATATAGACCTCCCTCCTTGCCATCCACCGTGGATGGTCTGAACTTTACCTTTATTGATGTCATCATATTTATTCTTTCTAATGTTTTCTATGGGGTTATCCAATTCCCCAACCAGTCTTTTTCTTCGTGCCGTCCCAGTTGGTAAGTTCACCATTGGAACCGCCACCGCCTGAACTGATACCGCCTCTACCGCCAACGGCAAGGAGTAAGTTCGCCATCAAATCTTTTGAAACTGTCATCGCGTCACAAAGCTGCCTGGTACGAAGTGCTGTAAGATTAGCCTTTGAGTCAGTAATGCCAGTCCATGACACCTTCTCTAACAGGTAGGCAGTAGCCATCCTGCGTTGCTTTTCGTCGGTTGGGTCGAGACCACACTCGAATGCTTCAGCAATGATACCCCATGCAACAGAGTTACCTTGCTTTGGCTGGAAATCGTTGTCTTTGCCATCTGCATAACCCCTGATGGCTGCAACTCCATCTTCAATCCATTTGTCAATCTGTTTCGAGAAGGCTTCCTTTTTCTGCTGTATGCTCTCCCAGATTTCTTTGATTTCAGGGATGCCCAGCATTTCCCGGACTTGGTTTTCTGCACTTTCGGCCCGCTGATGCTCACTATATGCCTTGTTGCCTGAACGGACGGCCTCGGACTCTGCTTTGCCAAGTCGCTCCTGTAGTTCTTTGATTTCTGCATCCTTCTTGTCCCGAAGTCGGGTGATGGCATTCTCGTCCATCGAAGCAATTCGCTTTCTAAGGATGTCGTTTTCTTCAGTCAATCGACCATTCTCCTTTTGCAGCTGCTTGTTCTGCTCAATGATGGCTCTTACATTCTGCATGGCTTTATTGTAGAGTGCCTTCCCCAGTTTAAGTATATCCTGCTTCTGGACATCCTTGGCTTGCATGAGTGCAGTCTGCATGTTTGTGAGGATGCCCTTAATCGCCTTGTGTCGTTCCTCTCTCCATTCCTTCTGACCGAAGGCAGGGATGGGCTTTTCAAGTTCGGTTTTTATGGCATCCCAAGCATCCTTTACAAGTGGGTCTGTCTTTAAGGTTGGCACAATCAGGTCTTCTTCCCTGATGTCCAATGCCGCTGCATAATCTACCAGCTGAGAGATGTTGCCTTCCAGTTTTTCCTTACGGTACTCCTTGTTTTGTATCTCACCCTCTAACTTGTCATTCTGTTCTTCCAGGCATTCCTTTTGCTTCTTCATGTCCTGCACCTCGCCTGCCATCTTCTCCTTCTGACCTTCCAGACGTTCATTTTCCATCAGGTTCCTGGCTATGGCATCCTTGGCTTGGCGTTCTGCCTCTAACAAGGCCTTGCTCTTGTGGACACGCTCACGCCGTTCCTCACCTGGCAGCATGGCGATGTCGTCACCACGCTCCAGACCGTACTTGTGTCCTACCTCATTATAGTAGTCGGTGTGCATCTGTTTATAGGTGTTTCCTACGGCATATTTGTCCTTGCCCCATACACTGGCATAAGATACACTTTCCTTTTCCCTACGTTCGTCTTCAGTTCTTATGAAGTTCGAGCGTATTTCTTCAGGAAGTTTCTTCCATTCCTTATGTGAGAGTACCTTCGACTTGTCATCCTTATGCACATACTTGGCTGATGCACGACCTCTGGCTTTTGTCTTGGCAACAGGGATGGTCTGGATTTGAATGTGCGGTGTGGTTTCGTCAAGATGCACGTCAAATCCGATGATGTTCTCTGCTCCCCAGCGATCACATGCCCAACGGTAGGTGTCCATTGCCCAGTCCTTGATGCCCTGTTTCAGTACGACATGGGCATTGCTCTTTTGAAGGGTAAAGTCCACGTCTTGGTCACCGAAGGCGAGACGGGTCAGTACATCATGGTCACCACTGACGATGATGCCGACGGTGCAGTTCGGACTGTTGTCGGAGATGCCCAGGGGATTGTTCTTGTCCATATATGGTTTGAATTCAAGTTCATCTAAGCGTTTCTGCAAACGCTCATGAAGTGGCACGGGATTGGAACCAAGAGGAACGATTTCGCCTTGGCTGTTAATCTCGAAGTTGAGATGCTTGCGCGTGAAATCGTAATGGTTGTTTGTGTCCTGGTTCTTCAGTTGATAGGTCTTTTCGTCCCATCCGCGACGTTCAGGCTCGTAGCCTTCCGCAGCTGAAAAAGACTTTGCCGGTGCGCCAACATGAATGGCGGCACGAGGAATATTATTTTTTGCTTTAGACATTTTATTCTGTTATTTTGGAGTTAATGTATAAAAGTTTAACGGGTCTCGGGTGGAACCTGAGTGGAGGGTTGAGGGAGAGAGTCACTCCCTCACAGATGCATTCTGCTTGATAAGCATTGTATTCTGTTTTGCAGAGTTACACCGCTTATGGGGAAGCGGATCAACCCTCGGAGAGCATAATAGGACTTTTTAAGGGAGCGCGGCGAATCTAAAAGTCCATATTATGTTATGGGATTATTCGGTAATCCCTCTCGGCGAATGCCTCCGCTCAGGTTCTTTGCAAAGCAAAGCGACCAAAGGTCGAGCGCACTCAGACTGAAAGGATGTCACAAACATCGCCTTATTGGGTGATAGGTGACGTTGCTTTTGTCCATTCCTTATCCCGAAGATAGACATAGAGATAGGAACGTGAATTTAAGTCACCTTGCAATCGCTGGGTATGTGCGAATGCTGCCATTCGTTCACTTTCGCTCAGTTGCTGCCATACACCGAAGGCTTGCGATTCGTTGTCACCAACTTTCTTGTAG
>CADCIO010000002.1:137523-148801 GCA_902801475.1 uncultured Bacteroidales bacterium | reverse complement strand
CTTGAAAGCGTCACTGTAATGAGAACTCTTACGTCTTGTCATAACTTGTTACTTTTGTTATGGCGAAAAACGTGTCAAGCTATTTCAGTATAAGACAGTTCTCCCCTTTCCCATATAGACAACAATAGCAGCTACAATCACATTCAACTGTAGCTGCTGTATAGTTCTTATGCATGAACAACCACTATACGGTGGCCGTATGATGATTCATGCCCGTTTGTTTATCTTCCTTGCGAATCTCTATGAAATTCCAAATGGTACCGATTAGTGCAAGAGTACCAAGGATGATGAGAAAATAAATGAATTCCATAATTTGTCAATATTCTCTTTTTTTCTTGCTTCATGCTGCAAAGATAATTATTTTTCGCAACATGTCCTACCACAATGGCTTTTTTTTCTCATTTTCTTTTATTTCTCTATTCTCCCATTCATAAAAAGTATTGTTTGACTTTCACCAACCTTCCTCTTTCAATATTTTATGTATCTATCTACACGAACCTATGTTATTTTGTCCATGAACATATGTTATTTTACCAATGAACATATGTTCATGGACAAATGAACATATGTTGCTCGAGAAATATCAGCAGATCCTTTGGGCTATAGGCCGTTCTCACCAAGCCAATGCGGAAGCTCCGAGTACGGCGGCGTTGGCATTCATCAAGCCACTGATGAGGAACTTGGCCTTGCCTCGGAAGATAGGCATGACGGCTTGATTGTAGGATTCCTCGATGGGTTTCATGATGAGGTCACCTGCCTTGCAGAGTCCACCGAAGAAGATGAAGGCTTCGGGGGAGGAGAAGGCTGTGAAGTCGGCACATGCTTCGCCGAGCATCTTGCCTGTGAACTGGAAGATTTCGTTGGCCACCTCGTCACCTTGAGAAGCAGCTATAGAAACATCCAAGGATTCTATCTGATCAATGGGTTTGTTACGAAGCAGGGAGGGACGATCTGTCTTCGTAAGGATTTCACGAGCCGTACGTGCCACACCCGTAGCGGAGCAATAAGTTTCAAGACAACCTGTACGGCCACATCCGCAAAGGCGTCCTTCCTTGCCACGCACCATGATGACGTGTCCGAGTTCGCCGGCAAATCCGTCGTGACCATAGAGAAGTTGGCCGTTCACCACAATGCCCGAACCTACACCTGTGCCGAGCGTGATCACAATGAAATTCTTCATACCACGTGCGGCACCGTATGCCATTTCACCCATAGCGGCAGCGTTGGCGTCGTTGGTCATACGGACGGGGAAGGGAGCAAGGGGCGAGGAGCAAGGGGCAAGAGATTCTGAGAACATCTGGGCGAGGGGTACGACGGTGTCGTGTGCCCAGGCGATGTTGGGGGCAATCTCGATGGCGCCGCTGTAGTAGTTGGCATTGGGGGCACCGATGCCCATACCGACGATGGACTCGATGCCACCCACCTGATTGATCAAGGGTTGCAGACAAGCCACACCAGCTTCGACAAAAGCTTCTGCCGTGCTGTAGGCTTGCGTCTTGATGGAATCTTGTGCCACTATATTTCCTTGTGCATCGACGATGCCAAAGACGGTGTTGGTGCCTCCGAGGTCCACACCGATTGCGTAGTTTTTCGGTTCGTTCATGTTGTCTTATGTTAGGCTAATGACCTCGTCACACAAACTGCACACTTCAGTTCTGTGCGTGATGAAGATCATCGTTTTATCTGGATAATTCTTAAAGAGGTTCTCAAAGAGCTGGCGTTCGGTCTTCCCATCGAGTGACGAACTGATTTCGTCCAACAGCAGCACGCCTCCTGGTCGCAGCAATCCTCTTGCAATGGCGATGCGCTGTGCCTGTCCTTCGCTCAGTCCCACACCACGTTCGCCCAGCTCCATCTCTAAGCCATCAGGATGTTCCAACACGAAATCCGCCATCGCCGTGTGCAGGACTTTCTTCAATTCCTCATCTGTGGCTTCAGGATTGGCCAGCAACAGGTTATAACGCACCGAACCACTCATCAATGTGTTTCCTTGAGGTACAAACACGAAGTTCGCACGTGTGTTGGCCGACGCTTCCACGCTCTTCAGACCGTTATACAGTACAATCTTTCCCTCCTTCGGTGCAGCCAGTCCCAGCATCAGTCGGAACAGTGTCGTCTTTCCTGCACCCGTCTGTCCCATCAGCGCCGTCTTGCTGCCAGGACGGAAATCGCGGGAGAAGCTACTGAATATCTGACGGTCGCCCATCGCATAACCAAAGTTCAAATTCTCCACACGGACACCCACCTGACCATCCAGCACTTCCGTCTTCTTCTCTGCCAAAGCTTCCTTGCCAGCCTCCTCCAATTCTTGCAGACGTGTAATGCTTGCCGATGCATGAATGAACTGAGGCACCATATTCAGCAGATTCAGGATAGGATGCTGCAACTGACTCACCAACTGCAAGAACGATGTCATCACACCAAAGGTGATCGCTCCATCGCGCAGTTGCAGACCGCCCCACACAAATGCCAGCAGATAGCCCAAACTGAAACTCAATGCCAGCAGAATGCGGGCGATGGCTGTGAATCGGGTGCGCTTCAGCACCTTCCCCTTCAGCGAATACTGCATCTTGTCCAGCCGCCCCGTCACCCATCCTTCACTCTCCAACGAACGCAGCACCTCGTTATGCTCCATACCCTCCTGCACCAGCATCTGAATCAGACTCTCCTGCTTGCGGATGTCCATCGTCATGTTCCTGAGCTTATGCGCCAAAATCTTGCCAAACACCAAGAACAGCGGGGTCAGTATCAGCAACATCCATGCCAGACGGGCATCCATCGACTTCATCAGGAAGAAGGCACCCAGCATCTGGAAGGTCATCACCACTACCTGAGGAAACGACGTCGTCGTCACGTCGGCAATCGTGCTCAGATCTTTCTCCAACCTCGACGTGATATCGCCCGAATGCCAGTTCCCCTCATACATCTGCCTTCTGAACAGATTGCTGAAGATGCGCAGTCGGACAGCATTCGTCTGTTTGGTGTTCGCCGATATGGTCATGTAGTAATACAACTGGCGCAGCAGGATGCCACCCACCACCGTCGCCACCAAGAACAGGATCATCTCCACGATATCTCCCTTGCTGCCTGTCCAGATGGTCACATCGATGAAGCGCTTGCTCAGCCACACCATCAGCAGACCAAGCAGCACCTGCAAAATGCCAATCGTGATGCGCACGGCCATATTCAGCCGTATGCCCACCATGTTGCGCCATACCCACAGAACGTATTTCATACTTCCATTTATCTTACTGCAAAGGTAGGGCTTTTTCACAGATGACACAAAAAAAACGCCCACTTTTCCGCCACGCACCTATTTTGTTACCTTGTTTGTTACCCGGATGCTATATTTAATCCGTATCTTTGGCAAAAAAAGACTATGACAAACATCAACCAAATCAACCCCAAGGAACCCGTCAAGATTCGATTCAAGAAACTCTCCAACAACAACCTCTCCATCTATCTTGACATCTACGCGAATGGCATCCGCACCTACGAGTTCCTGCATCTCTACCTCATTCCAGAGACCACCCCTGATGCCAAAATCATCAACCGTCACGTCCTCAATGCTGCCAATGCCATCAAGGCACAACGCATCATCGACATCGCCAAGGGACAAGCTGGCATCAACCACAACATGTCCTTTGCCCACATGCGGCTCTGCCAATATGTGCAATACCACATCGAACGCAGCCAAGAAACGCACCGAAGCATCAGCTACGCCAGTACATGCAGCAACATGTACAACCACCTCGCCAGTTACCTCGGGCATCGCGTCAACACGCTGCAGATGAAGGACATCACGCTCGACATCTGCAAAGGATTCGCCGAGCACCTCAAGCATGCACGTACCAACACAGGCCGACGCATCTCAGGGGTCAGCGCCTACCACTACTTCTGCTCTTTCAAGAGCATGCTCGCCGAAGCCGTGATAGACCAAGCCATCACAACCAGCCCCATCGACCAGATGCGACATTGCGACATCCCACAACGCCCTGTTGTCATCAAAGCATTCCTTCATGCCGACGAAGTTGTACGGCTCGCACATACCTCGTGTCTCTATCAGGTGGTCAAGCAAGCCTTCCTCTTCAGCTGCTTCACTGGGCTCCGACTTGGTGACATCCGAAACATCCGATGGGGCGACATCCACAAGGTGGGCGATGACTACCGATTCTCCATCATCATGCAGAAAACACAAGAGCCCATCACCAACAAGCTCAACGACGATGCACTACGATGGCTCCCCACCCCCAAAGGACATCCCGACCAACCTATCTTCGACTTACCTACCACTGCCACCATCGAGAAAGTGATCGCACAATGGGTGCAACGTGCCCACATCAACAAACACGTCACCTTCCACACTGCCCGTCACAGCTACGCAACGATGGCACTCATGGCAGGAGCCGACCTCTACACCATCTCCAAACTGCTCGGACACCGCAACGTCAAAACCACCACGCTCTATGCTGCCGTCATCGACTCCGAACGCGACAAAGCCACCGACAGCATCTCCCATCTCTACAAGAAGCGGTGTGAAGCACGCCAACGCTTTTGATTGAGCGAGTCGAAGGAATATAAAGCACAAAAAAAGGGAACGCACTGTTTGGATGCGTTCCCCTTTTTTTATTGAGTATTGTTGTGGTTGAAACACCTGATTTCTTATTCGTCATCAGGCCATGTAATTTCTCCGGAGCCTCCACCTCCCCAGTCTGGGTTGATATTGGGGTCTCCACCACCATTGCTGATGTCGAGGACAGAAGTATTCATCTCCAACTTCAGCACCTCCATTTCTGGATTCACATAGATTTTCTTATCCATTTTAATCTAAACCTTTCTGTATTTCTTGAATTAATACTTTTAGAGATTCATCAGTGCCCCGAACAGGTCGGGGGCACTGATGAATTGTTATTACTTAGTAAATAGCATCTTACTTTGCCTGGAAGAATACCTTCTTGCCGTTGTAGATGTAAGTGCCAGATACTGTTGGCTCAGAAGTGAGCTTCACACCGTTGATGGTGTACCAGCCTTCAGCAGCGTTGCTTGTAGTAGCCACACCTTCAGCACCAACGAATTCGATAACTGTAGTAGTACCGTCTTCCTCGTCGATGTAGATGCGTGCAGGAGCGGCGCTTGCACCAAGAGCAGATTCGAGGTAAGCCTCAGTCTGACGCATTGCATAAGATGGTTCAACACCGTCAGCACCAGCGATGAATCTGAAGAATTCATTCAATCCAGACTCATCTGAACGAGCCATGATGTAGTTAGCTGCAGTGAAGTCGCTCTTTGGACCGTAAGTACCGATGAACTTGTTGCCAGCTTTGTCCTTAGCCTCTGGATTCTTGTTCAGATAGTCGAAGTCTGCAATTTCAACACCCTGATGATCAGGACCATCCCAATAAACACCAAGCATTGCAGCATATTGCATGTTCTTGTCGGTCTGGATGATGAACGGAGTGTTTGCAGGAACTCTCTTCGTTGTAACAGCGAAGCTGAAGTTGTTCGCGTCAGCGTAGTCTGGGTTCAGGATGTCGATGACACCATATCTGAATGGAGCAACGATTTCACGTGGCATTGCAGTGAATGGCAATACGAGCGTGTTCCAGTCATAAGCCACGAACTGGCGGAATGGATCGCAATCATCTTCCTTGACAGGAGCACCAGCCATGTGAACAGTTACCTTGCGGCCGATGTGGTCGTTGAGTACCTGAGCAAGATTCTTCGTGTCAAGATAGAGATCGTTGAGCTGCTCGATATACAGCTTGCCGTTGAAGAACTCAAGCTCGTAGTTCTGCTTAGCAGCGTCTGTGAGATCAAGAACAAAGGCATCTCTGTGGAACTTACCAACAGCAGTCTTGCCTTCTACTACTGTGAGAGGCTTGAAGACTTGATCAACTCTGTCATTGATTGCTACATTGTTAGTTGCATTAGCCTTAGGCATGCGTGTTACAATGTCGTCGTAGTTCACATCGATACCATCAAGATCATCATCTGCAGCAACAACATATTGACCATCGATGACGATACCCTTAATGATGCTCAGATCATAAGGATCGACATCAACAGGAACAGCGTAAGGAACAGACTGGTCATGAGCCAATACCTTCAAGAGGCGCTTGTTGATCATGAAGTTAGCTGGACTCTTAACGAATGTCAGGTTGTAGTTAGGCAGGATGGTAGTTGAAGGATCGCTCAAACTATTGAATCTGATGTTATTGACAGCGTAACCATTAGCTGTATGCACTTCACCAGGTTGACGGCTCTGATATGTAACCTTGTCTGCGATCTCATAAGCTTCATCCGCGTTCACAGCGTTAACCACTTCGATGATAACAAGACCCTTCTGGAACTTGAGAGTGAGAGAAGTTTCTTCCTCTTCTTCCTCTGGCTCCTCAGCCTCTTCTTCTTCAATTACAGGAAGTCGTTCTCCGATTACTGGATCATATTCACCATAGAACTTGGATGCACCTGTTACAGTGACAGTCAGATTGCGGCGAGTGATTTCGAAGTCACCCTGTGCGAATGTGAATGAATAGTTGCCGTCGTACTGAGTACCATATTCCTTACCACTCCAAGAGAATGGAATACTTCTGTAGTTACGGATAGTAGTTGCATAATGACCTACTGCTTCGCCAGTTACTGTTTGTTGTGCATCATTTTTACCTTCATTAGCTCTACTGATAGTGTAACGGTAAGCATCAGCCATCCAATTGCCAGTGTTGCCGATGAGGTCTGCTTCAGGAACAGTAAACTCATCATCTCTTTCAGTAAGAACGTACTTCGATACGTTGCCAACCGTTACAAGCTCGTAAACATCCCAATCATAAGTTGTTGGTTCCTCATCACCATACTCCTTAGAATCATTTGCAATGATGTACAATGGGAAATAGCCAATGGTGAGTCCCTTTTCCACAACCTCAACATGATAGCCCTGGAATGCAGTTGGAGCATCATCAATGGTCAATGTGTATGTGCCAACATTGTTGGTTTCAACGTAAGTCTTTACACCATCTACGTTGTCAACCTCACCAGTTTCTGGGTCAAGCTTCTGATACTTCTTCACATTTGCCTTGGCATCAGCCAGCAGGTCTGCCGTATTAACACCAGTTGGTGCAGTTACCTTAACAAACTCTTTGAGGTCGAATGGAGTATCATACTGAATCACGTCAGGATTAGTGAAACTAATAACGATGGTGTTCTCGCTCAGATAGATATGGAACTTACCTGTTACGGTTGACTCAATGTTGTAGTTGCGAGTCCAAAGATCAGGATTCTTGCTGATTACATAGTTACCAACGTGCTCGCCTTCTTCTCTTACGATCAATGGCGCTGTCACATTGTGGTTGCTTGCCTTGCGGAGATCGATGTTGGTCTCCAATGCTTCTGTTTCAGTATTGTAACGCCAGTAATCAGTACCCAGAGGAGCAAATTCAGGAACAAATGTAACCATTGCAAGTGGATTTGGCTCTGGCTCACCATAATACTTACCATTGTCGCTGATAGAAGCAATCTTCAACGTAGCAGGAGTAATCTTGAAGTGTTGGTTGGTCTTTGTCTCGAAAGTATAGTTACCCTTTTCTACCTGTGAGATGGTAGCGTATGGCCAAGTGTTGCTGTTCGAGCCCAAAGTTACGTCTCTAAGGGTGTTGCCTTCGCCGCTTCCATTGAACCATGCAACCTGGAAGTCCTTTTTCCATGTCAAAGTGGTTTCAGTACCATCAATTGTTGCAGTTACAGTAGGAACTGGGTTCCAATCATGACCCTTATACTGATAACCGTCTGAATTGAATGCTACACTGATAACGATTCCCTTTGGAATGATCTTGAAGCCAGTAGATGCAGATACTTCCTCTACATTATCATTATTCTTATTGTATGTGAGGAATGTTACATCGTAGTTGTCATTATCCCAAGTGAAGTCGTATGGAGAATCCTTCACATCCTCACCTGGCTTTCTACCGATGTTGAGCACATTCTTCAGGTCCTTTGTCTCATCAACAAAGTCCTTCGCGTTAGTTACATCGACAGGATCAGCACCAAGCACGTACTGACCATTTTCTCTCTTAGGAGTAGTGATCTTGAACTTGTGGGTTGCATCCTTGTCAGTAAGGAAGTTAGGATCAGTTGCAGGATTGCCACTGTAAACCTTGCTGTCCTGAGCGATAGTAACAGTCAGAGGAGCAGGATAAATGGTCAGAGAACCTGGGCTGTTGTTGATGACGATCTTGTAGTTGCAATCGTCCAGAGTAGCAGCCTTTGGCTTGATGATGTACTGGTGAGAACCAACATTCTCCTTGAGCTCTTCAGCGTTGGATGGATCGACAGCAGCTCTCTCAACACGGAGGAAGCTCTGGATATATTTCCACTCGTCGCCACCGTATGGAATCTGAGTGGCAGAGTTAGCATCCACTGAGAAGTTTGGCTCAGGATCTTCATCACCATAAACCTTAGTTAAGTTAGCAGGTGTGATAGTCACCGTAAATGCAGCTAAGCTGAAAGTGAGAGGATATTCACCTGTGTAATTGCCGGTACCGGTAACAGTGATTTTCTTCTGACCAGCAGAAGTCTTGTAGTTCTCAATAGCAGTGTTATAGGCATCTTCGTTCTCATAATCAGATGGATTAATAGATGAAGTGTCCCATGCCCATGTGAAGTCCTTTGTAGTGGTTGCATCACCCAGTTCAAGAGGATTGTCATCACCATAGACGAAGTTGAAGTTGCCTTGAGTGAGCACTAACTCTCCACCATCGTAAGTAGGATTCACAAATTGCTTGCTGACATCCTGAGAGGTGATGTCCTTAGGTGCGATTTCGTAAGTACCATTGATAGTACTAGGGATAGTACTAATACCTATATAGTTACCTGCACCAGTAATAGTGAATGCCTTATCGGTGCCTGCGTTGATATAATCTGTACCAGGGAATGCCACAGTGAAGTCTGTGCCCAGAACCAAAGCAGCCGCTTTTTCATCTGCTGTAAGATTTGCAGGATCTGCAGGTGCAGTTGGCAATACATAAGCGTCTGCAGGAACAACAGGCAGAGTAGTAGTAGCCGCGAACTTAGGCTTCTGCTCCTGCGTGTTGTAAGTATAAGTAGGCAATATTACTGTACAACCGCTCAGATTTGCAGGATTAATGGTGAATGCTTTCTGGATGGCTGTTCCACCATTTGAGTAGTTACCCTTAGGAGTAATTACATAATAGTAGCTGCCAGCATTCTTGGCTTCACCATTAGTGATTTCAGTTGGTGTGGTACCATCCTTATAGAGCGTCACATCGAAGTCAGTGCCTGCTGTCAAAGCAGTTATAGGAGCGCTCGTTGCGTCACTAAACAAAACTTGACCTGAAACTATAGGCGCTTTGTTCGTGCCATCATATGTAAATTCAATTGGAGTAGTTGTAATAGTCACTTCTGTAGCTCGATCCTTCATTAGGAAGTTGTCTGCAGTAAGTGCTTTTGGTGAAATTGGATAAGTTCCACTCACCGTGCCCTTATATAAACCAATACCAGTGATGGTGAAAGGCTTAGCATTGGCACCCTGACCTGCGCTAATATAGTCTGTGGCATCATTGTCATCTGTATCCCAAAGATAAGAGACAGTGAAGTCTGTGCCCTCGACCAGAGTGGTATTATTATAAGTTACAGTAGCGTTAACAGGAGTAGCAGGGATCTGTTGAGAATCATCACCTGGGATTTCTGTGAATACAGGCTTCTGCACTTCATTGTTGAACACAAAAGTCTGAGGTACAGTCACAGTAAAGTTAGCATTCTGAGTGATGTCAACGCGATCTTGAGCATCAACGGTGTATGTTTCTGAAGCTGTTGTAGGAACCAACATCACTTGGAACTTGCTCACATCGAATTCAGTACCATCGTCAGCTGCAGTCTGTGCCCAAGCAGGCGTGTTGAACTCAGTGGAAACAGATGCAACGCCATATCTCTTGCCGGTTGGACCACCAAATACGCGGGTACCCCAAGGATAACCACCATTCTTACTTGCTACACCATCATACGTGAAGTAAGGCCTTACCTCTTCTGAGTTTTCAGTAAAACCTTTAAGAACAATCCATGGGAATGGTTCATTCTTTGGATGCTTGATGGCTATCTGCCAATTGCGAGTCAAAGGATTACCATTGTTTGCAACCACATCCTCACCATTTGTGATTGTTCCTTCCTTGGTTGCGTTCCACCAGGCAAGTCTATCGTCATAAGAATGATCCTTGAACCAATCCAAATTGTTAGGTTGATAAAGCGTAATGGTATTATCAGACATAGTACCCCAGTCACTCCATGGGTATTCTTTGTAATAATTGACCAGACCACCAGTTGTATAAGAAGCATAATAAGACTCCTCATTATGGACATAATCGTAGTCTGCGTTAGTCAGCACCTTTACCACCTGGAATGGAACATAAACAGTGTACAGCTTCTGGCTTCCTGCAACCGTAAATCCAAGGTAGTAGTTACCTACGGGAAGTGCGTCGCCCTCTGCTGAAGTGTTTTGTTTTGTTACAAGTTCAACCCCGGGATTAGCGGGTTTATAGACCTTGTAGGTTCCATCCAGAGCAGGGGCAATTGTACCCTGAACTGGGTCGCCGTCATGGGTGATTCCTGTTACTTCAGGAAGACCCTGGCCTTGCAGCACGTACGAAACGGCTTGATTGAGTGTGGCCTTGTAGCCTCCACCAGCATCAACCTCCGTCGTAGTGCCTTGTGCCCATGCACCCACGAATGAGAACAGGGCAATTAAAGCAAATAGTACTTTCTTTTTCATAATACTAAAAGTTTTAATTTGTTTGTTAATAAATAATGTTAATTAAAATTGAGTTAATAAAAAATTTCTTTTCGCGCGGACCCCGCGGAATCATCCGCCAAAGGCCCATTGAGAGTCAGTCAGCTGCCAGGCCCTCCTTTCTCTCAGCCGCAAGGGCAAGTCCTGCTTTCATTTCCATAATCATAGATTCTGAATTGAAACGTTAATGAATTAATAATAAATATGTAACATACAAATGTATTCCATTCAATATGTGCTTCCCTGTGCCTCGCCCTCACGTTTCACCATTTTTCTCACTGGTCTCAATTCCCCGCATCTCATCCTCCTCCTTGTGCATCTTCCCTCCAGTTCCTCCTTCCCGGGCGTCATCCGCTCCCCTCGCGTGCGTACATATATATAATATAGCGGCCGCTATGTTTAACGGCCGCATAACCAACTGATAAACAGTATGTTTAAGAAGAGCAAAATGCAACGAGTAACAAACGAGTAACAAAATTCCCATCC
>CADCIO010000002.1:0-137510 GCA_902801475.1 uncultured Bacteroidales bacterium | reverse complement strand
GTTTTTCATGTCTATCCTCCTGATTCTGTTACGATTGCAAAAATACGCTAAACATAGCATCCGGGTAACAAACTGGGTAACAAAATTAGGGGTGAGAGGAAAGGGGTGAGTGGTGAGAGGTAAGAGGTTGGATGGGGGAGAATAGGGGTACAAAAAAAGGTGGGCAACACGAAGTTGTCCACGTTATATGATAATATGTCCGAAAAACGCTGAGTTAACTCGATTTGTCGAATGAGTTAACTCACAGGCCATTTTGAGTTAACTCACGTTTTTTCAGTCCTTATCTGCGCTCTCGTCGGAAATGACCAATTTGTAGCCTTTTCCATGTACGTTGATGATTTCCACGTTGGGATCTGCTCTCAGGTGCTTGCGCAGTTTGGTGATATACACATCCATCGAACGGGCATTGAAGTAGTTGTCGTCAATCCAGATGGTCTTGAGGGCATAGTCACGCTGCAAGAGTTCGTTCTGGCGGTTGCTGAGCAAGGTGAGCAGTTCAGCCTCCTTGGTGGTGAGTTTCTCCTGCTTGTCGTCAATGCTCAACATCTGCTTCTGGGTGTCGAACGTGAATTTGCCAATCTGACGCACGGTCGCATCCTTGTTCTTCTTGCCACGTACGCGGCGCAGGATGGCCTCGATGCGGAACACCACCTCTTCCATTGAGAAAGGTTTGGTGATGTAGTCATCGGCACCCAGTTCGAAACCTTCACGTACATCGTCCTTCATGTTCTTGGCTGTAAGGAACATGAATGGCATGTCGTTGTTCATCTCCTTGATTTTTCCTGCCAGAGTGAAGCCATCCATGCGGGGCATCATCACGTCGAGGATGCAGAGGTTGAAATTCCCTTGCAGGAATGTGTCGAAACCCTCTTCACCGTCTTGGCAGAGTGTGGTGTTATAACCCTTTGCCTCTAGGTACTCGCGGAGCAACATACCGAGGCTCTCGTCGTCTTCACAAAGAAGGATGTTCACTTCTTCCAATTTGTCGTCTGTAATCATAGTTGTATCATTTTTAAGTTATTACGTTATGTCGTTATTACGTTATGTCGTTTAGAATTGGGCTGGTTACTCATTCATCTTCAGTTTGATGATGAATTTCGTGCCGATGCCAGGTTCGCTCTCCGCCACAATAGTTCCTTTGTGGTCTTTCACGATCTTGTGTACGTAGGCGAGTCCGAGTCCGAAGCCTTTCACGTCGTGCAGATTGCCTGTATGTACACGGTAGAACTTCTCGAAGATACGCTTCAGGTCTTCCTTCTTGATGCCGATACCGTTGTCTTTGATGGAGACGCAGAGCAGTCCTGGTTCGTTCCAGGTCTCCACGTTAAGCTCCAGGTCCACATCCTTGCGGCGATACTTCACCGCATTGTCCATCAAGTTGAAGATGACATTGGTGAAGTGCATGTCGTCCACACAGATATTGGGTTCAGTGGCATTCAGATTGGTGATGATCTTACCACCGTTCCTCTCCACTTTCAGCGCAAAGGTGTGGGTCACGCCAGCAATCAACTCGTTGATATCCACTTCCTTCATGTGCAGGTTGGCCCGCTGATTCTCGTACATGGAGAGCTGCAGTACCTTCTCCACCTGGAATCTGAGGCGTTTCGTCTCGTCGATGATGGTCGAGGTGAGACGCTGCATTAGGGCTGGTGTTTTGGTCACTGAGTCATCGCCCAACATCTGTGCTGCCAAGGAAATGGACGAGATAGGCGTCTTGAACTCATGTGTCATATTGTTGATGAAGTCATTCTTCAACTCCGTCAGTTTCTTCTGCCTGAAAATTAGTATCAGTGTGACAATGAATGTGATAAGCAGGATGAGCGTAAAGATGAGCGATGGAATCATGAACCACATCGAGCGCCAGATATACTTGCCCAAATCGGGGAAATGTACCTTCAGCACACCACCACTTTGCATGGGGTCGTTCTTGAACAGCACCTCCGTGAACACCCGATCGTTACCTTTCTCATCGTAGTCGGAACATTGATAGACCATTCGTCCGTTGCTGGTGCTGACCACAAAGTGATAGGGGATATTCACGCCGTTATTGCTCAGTTGCGTCTTCAGAATCTGATCCAGTTCAATGAAATCGATACGCTCGTTCAACGGACGGTCGCTGGCTGTGTAGAGAATGGTGTAGATAACCTCCTCTACCAACTTCTTCTCTGTGGCATAGCGCATGTCCATGATTTCTTTCAGTGAACGCAGGCGATCTTTGTTGTTGGAACTCTTCTTGGTGAAGTACTTGTCCGACAAGTTCGTGCTGACCGTGGTTTCACGTGAGGTGAACACACTGCCATCCTTGGCTACCACCTGGTGCATGTGCTGCACCACCGACGAGTCCGTGTTGGCATAAACCGAGTCGTAGGCCAAAGCAATGCCATTCACCGCATCCGACCCCTCTTCCAAATATCGTTTTGTTTCCGAAAGCTCCAGTTGGTGCGCCGTTTCATAGAGGCTGCGGTTCACAGACTCCTCGAAATATTCATAGCGCAATGAGGTCACCTCTTCGATGTACCGCATCTGCATAATCAGCAGACTGGCAAACGAGATGCCCATAACTACTGCGAGAACTATGATGGTCGATTTCTTCATCTTTTATTTCTTTGCTACAAATTTAGTGCAATTCTTAAAATTATAACGCTAAAATCATTCGGAAAATTGTGTTAAGGTTAATTTATTGACGAATATTAGCAAATAAAGGATGGTTTACTTATGTTTTTGTTAATTATCATAGAAATAGGGAACCTGCATCAGCAGATTCCCCATTCGTTGTATCGCATGGGTTGTACATCGCCAACCCTGTGCGTTGTTTGCAAGTATTAATCCTCGTCCTTGCTCTGTTCCTCGAATTCCTTCATCAGCTTCTGCTGGATGTCGGTTGGAACAAGCTCGTAAGAAGCGAACTTCATGATGAAGCTGGCACGTCCACCAGTGATGGAGCTGAGGGTGGTGGAGTAGCTGGAAAGGCTCTTCAATGGAACTTTCGCAATCAGCTTCTCATAACCGCTTTCGCTCTCACTACCGATAATCATACCGCGACGACCCTGAAGGTCAGACATCACGTCACCCATCTTGTCGCCAGGAACGAACACCTCTACATCGTAGATAGGTTCCAGCAACTTTGGACCTGCCTCCTTGAAGGCGTCAGAGAATGCGTGACGACCTGCCAACATAAAGGAAAGTTCGTTTGAATCCACTGGGTGCATCTTACCGTCGTAAACGATGACACGTACATCACGGGCATAAGAACCTGTCAGCGGACCTTGTTCCATACGGCTCATGATACCCTTCAGGATGGCTGGCATAAAGCGTGTATCGATGGCACCACCCACCACAGAGTTGATGAACACGAGCTTGCCGCCCCATTCGAGGTCAACTTCTTCCTTACTCTTAGCGTTGATCTTGAACTCTTGGTTGCCAAACTTATAGCTTGTTGGATCAGGCATACCGTCGTAGTAAGGTTCTACAATGAGGTGCACCTCACCGAACTGACCTGCACCACCTGACTGCTTCTTGTGACGGTAGTCGGCACGAGCAGCTTTGGTGATGGTTTCACGATATGGAATCTTTGGCTCTTCAAACTTGATGCCAATCTTCTCGTTGTTCTCCATGCGCCACTTCAAGGTGCGGAGGTGGAACTCACCCTGACCCTTCACGAGTGTCTGTCTCAGTTCCTTTGACTGCTCGAGGATCCATGTTGGGTCTTCCTGTGCCATCTTCTGGATAGCGGCTACCATCTTTTCTGTATCTCCTTCATTCTCAGCCTTTACGGCACGGATATACTTAGGATCAGGGTACTTCACGAAGTTGAAACGATGGTCGCAGTCCTTGCCAGCCAGCGTGTTACCTGTGCGTACATCCTTCAGTTTCACTGTACAACCGATGTCACCAGCCACCAGTTCTTCCACCTTGATGCGGTTTGCACCTGCACAGCAGAACAGCTGAGCCATGCGCTCCTTCGAACCACGGTCTGTGTTGGTTAGGTCATCACCTTCGTGTACCTTACCAGACATCACCTTGAAGTACTGCACACCACCGATGTGTGGCTCGTTGGCAGTCTTGAAGAAATAGAGGGAAGTAGGAGCATTTGGATCTGGCATCACTTCCTCACCACGGGTGTTGTGTACCTGTGGCATCTCGTCCACGAATGGCACCACATTGCCGAGGAATTCCATCAGACGGCGCACACCCATATCCTTGGTAGCACATACACAGAATACAGGGAACATGGAGCGTGTGGCCAATCCTCTGCGGATACCCAAACGAAGTTCGTCTTCTGTAAGTGCTTCTGTCTCAAAGAATTTCTCCATCAAACCTTCGTCGTTCTCAGCGGCAGCCTCCACAAGGGCACGGTGCATTTCCATGGCCTTGTCCATTTCCTCTGCAGGAATGTCTTCGATGATAGGAGCACCACCTTCTGGCTTCCATGAGTACTTCTTCATCAGCAGCACGTCAATGAGACTGTTGAAGTCTGGACCTTCGTTCAATGGATACTGGATTGGAATCACCTTAGGACCGTAGATGCCGATCAAGCTGTCCAACACCTGATGATAGTCGCACTTCTCTGAATCGAGCTGATTCACGAGGAAGATGACTGGCTTGCCCAACTTCTCCGTGTAGCGGAAGTGGTTCTGTGTGCCTACCTCTGGACCATACTGACCATTGATGAGCAACAGAGCGGTGTCCGTCACATTCAAAGCTGTCATGGCAGCACCCACAAAGTCGTCGGCACCAGGACAGTCGATGATGTTCAACTTCTTGTTGTTCCACTCCACATGGAAAACAGTGGAGAAGACACTGTAGCCGTATTCCTGTTCCACTGGGAAGTAGTCACTCACGGTATTCTTCTGTGTGATGCGACCGCGACGGCTGATGATTCCTGCTTCATACAAAAGTGCTTCGGTAAGAGTGGTCTTACCGGCACCGTCATTGCCAAGCAAGGCAATGTTCTTGATCTCGTTAGTTTGGTAAACTTTCATTGTTTAGGTTAGATTTATAATTGAATTTTTGTAATTTTTCGAAAAACGGCATAAAATTACAGCTTTTTATTGGGATGGAGCGAAAAAAACTTATGTTATTTAGCATTTTTCATGATTATTAAGAAAAATATGAGTAATTTTGTCCTCATATGGCAGGAATTTACTTACATATTCCCTTTTGTAAGTCACGTTGCATCTATTGTGGCTTCTTTTCCACCACTTCGCTCCAACAACGTCATGACTATGTGGATGCGGTGGTGGAAGAACTGCGTCAACGTCGTTCGTTTTTGGCTGATCAACCCATCGAAACCATCTATTTCGGTGGTGGCACTCCCTCACAGTTGCCACCCGATGAACTGAAACGGATGCTGGATGCCATTTATTATATATATAATGTACGCGAGGGAGCGGAAGTGACCCTCGAAGGTAATCCCGACGATCTCACTCCTTCCTTCCTGCAACATTTACGTCAGATGGGGGTGAACCGTCTCAGCATGGGTGTGCAGTCTTTCGATGATGCACGACTCCATTTTCTTCACCGTCGCCACACTGCTGCACAAGCTATCCAGGCAGTCCATGATGCCCAAGCGGCAGGTTTCACCAACATCAGCATTGACCTGATGTTCGGTTTCCCGGATCAGACGCTCGATCAATGGAAACAAGATGTACAGACTGCGCTTTCCTTACAAGTGCAGCACCTTTCTGCCTATTCTCTGATGTACGAGGAGGGCACTTTGTTAGAACGGATGCTCACTGCCGGAGAGATTGCTGAGGTGGATGAAGAGGTGTCCTTGCAAATGTATGAATACCTGATAGATGCCTTACAAGCTGCCGGTTACAAGCATTACGAATTGAGCAATTTCGCCTTGCCTAATAAGCAATCACGCCACAATTCCAGCTATTGGCACGGGATTCCCTATTTAGGGGTGGGGGCAGGGGCGCATTCCTACGACGGTCATGACCGTTACTACCATCTGGATTCCTTGGAGAAATACATGGAGAATCCAACTTCGTTGGTGGTGGAACATCTGACGGATCATGAGCGTTATGACGAGTTTGTCTTCACAGCTCTCCGTACTTCAGAAGGGCTCAACCTTTCTGATTTGGAACAACAATTGGGTGCATCCTATAAAGAATACTGCCTCCAGAATGCCCAACGGCATCTGAAGGCAGGTCTCCTATCTCTTACGGGCGATACACTCTGTCTCACCCGACGTGGACTCTTCATTTCCAACGAGGTCATGTCCGACCTTATGTGGGATGAATGATTAAGGAAGCAATTCACCCATTTTGTTCAGGAGGTCTTCACCTCTCAAGTCTTTGGCAATGATGTTGCCCTGCTCGTCAACGAGCACATTGGCAGGGATGGCCTGTACATGATAGACAGCGCATGCTTCACTTTCCCAACCCTTCAAGTCACTCATCTGTGGCCAAGGCATCTTGAGGTCGGCAATGGCTTTCACCCATGAGTCCTTATCTTCGTCGAGTGACACGCCAACCACTTCAAAGCCTTTGTCGTGGAACTTGGTATATGCTTCCACCACGGTTGGCATCTCTGCACGGCATGGACCGCACCAACTTGCCCAGAAATCAATCAATACATATTTGGTCTTTCCGACATAGTCGCTGATTTTCACGGACTTACCATTCGGTCCATCCATCTCCAAGTCTGTGTATTCATGACCGATAGCAGTTGATTCCTGCGCCTTCTTCCCAGCCATAATAGACTTATATACAGGGAAATTAGGCTGCTTCTCACCAAAGAGTTTGAGGATTTCCTCATTGTCTTCCTCTGAGAAGTTGAAAGAGCAGAAACCAAACAGCATATCGCTGCACGCTGAAGGCACATGGTCAATGATAAATTTCTTCTGATAAGCCACCATCACCTTCTGCAACGAGTCAAGTTTTGCTTGTGCGGCTTGTCTTTCTACCTCACTCTTAGTTGAGTCAGATGTGATTTGCCAAGGTTCGTCCATCTGCTGACCAATTTTACCGCATTCTTCCTCAAATTCGTCATACAGTTTACCATTAGGACCACCTTCAATCTTGCTTTTGCCTTCACCCTTGATCAGTTCAGCTTTGATGTCACCCTTCTCTAAGATGAACTGTGCCATAGTGGTAGGTTCACCTGCATGGATAGGCATCAGCCAACGCAGGGTAGCACCCTCGCATTCGCCAGTGAATTCAAACTTGCCATCTTTGATGATAGCGGTGTCTGTCGGAACCATGTTGAAATAGCCTTGCATCTCGCAGATAAAGACAGTGTCACCGTCCTGTGTACCTTCAGCCGTACCCGTGATGGTGTAGGCGTTTTCCGACTTCTGCGAACAAGCTGCTGTCAGCATCAGCATAGCCGACAACGTCAAAAAAAGCAAGTTTCTCATAAATTTATCCTTTCATTGAATGTGATTAAATAATCCTTCCCGACATGACCAACTTTGTTGGTCTCCTCTATCAAGTGCAAAGATACTCCTTTTTTTTCAAACAACCATTATTTTTCGGTAAAATATATTGTGTGTACGTACACAATGCACATTTTTACCTCAGAAGTGTTCTTTTTTGTCTCCGTGAAATGTTTTTTTCAACAAAAATGTAAAAAAAAGAGATTTCCGAGAACAACGTATCTTAAAAAGTGCGTAACTTTGCAGCGGTTTTGAAAGCAAATAAATTGTTTAACATTAAAAAGTAAAAGAAATTATGAAGAAGTTGGTTTTCGCAGCTGTTGCTGCAATTGCTCTCATGGCATCTGTATCTTTCGTATCTTGCGACCAGAAGGCTGCTCCTGCTACTGATTCTGTAGCTGTTGACACTACTGTTGTTGAGGATACTATCGTAGCTGCTGACACTTTGGCAGCTGACACTGTTGCTGCTGACACTATCGCTGAATAATCAGAAATAGTTGAAGAGCTCAACTTTCGGGGTGTGAATCCCAAGAGAATTGAACCTGCAAGACTTCGTCTCGCAGGTTTTTTTATGGCAAAATAAAATCGGACTACTTGATAAGTAATCCGATTTTGTGTTTATGATGCCAAGCTGATACCTCGTTCGTATGCCATCTGACGTAGGTTAAGAATGGCATAACGCATCCTGCCAAGGGCGGTGTTGATGCTGCAATTGGTCTTCTCTGCAATTTCCTTGAAAGAAAGCTCATCTTTCACACGCATCAACAGTACTTCGCGCTGGGGATCTGGCAGCATGGCGATGAGTCCTTTGATCTCTCTGAGGGTCTGCTGGTCAATCATCTCCTTTTCACGGTTCTCATTCACGGCGATGTCGGCGTTGTTGAACAAGTCAACCTCCGATTCGTCATTGGAAAGGATAATCGCGTTAGGACTTGTGCGATAGTAGTCAATGAGATGATTATGGACAATGCGCATCATCCACGAGGAAAATTTACCGTTTTCGGCATATTGCCCGCTCTTGATGCGTACCACCATCTTCATGAAGACGTCTTGGAAGAGGTCTTCTGCGAGTTCCTGATTCTTGACTGAATAGAGAAGATATGAAAACACTCTCTGCTGATAGCGTTTCAGCAAGGTGTCGAATGCACTATTATTGCCTTCTTGATACAAACTAACCAACTGCTCGTCGGCGAGTTCACGGAGCTGTTTCATTATGCTTTTGTCTTTGGTTTAGCGTAATGTCTCTTCTATAGGCAATAAAATTTTTGAAGTTAATATTTAGGTTTATTTTGCATTTTTGCGCTGCAAAGTAACGTCTTTTATTTTTAATTTGCAAATTTTTTACACAAAAAATGCATTTTCTTTGATTTTTAACCCTTTCAGCAGGTCTGTAACAGGCATTTTCTTCTTTCCTTCAAGCTGCAGGGTCTTGATGTTGAGCCAACCATCAGCCGTAGCGACACAAAGACCATGCGGCGATTTCACTAATGAGATCGTACCGGGCACACACCCCGTATGGCTCTCCCCATTTACGGGGGAGATGCCCGTTAGGGCAGAGAGGGTCTCTGCCTCATATATCTTCACAGACTTTCCTTCCAGCGTTGTCCACGCAGCGGGGTAGGGGCTGAGTCCACGAATGAAGTCATAGATGCGTTTGGTGGGTTGGTTCCAGTCAATGCGGCAGGTCTCACGGAAGATTTTCGGAGCTGGCGTGAGCGGCACATCCTTAAAGTGGTCTTGTGGAACGGATGTAACCGTTCCCGCGATGATGTTATCCACCGTTTCCGTCACCAGTTTTCCGCTCAGCACCATCAACTTATCATGCACCACCTCCACATTATCGGTCTCTCCAATCGGAATCTTCACCTGCTGAATGATGTCGCCTGTGTCAATCTCATGTTTGAGGAAGAAGGTTGTGATACCCGTCTCGGTCTCACCGTTGATGACTGCCCAGTTGATGGGTGCAGCACCACGATATTTGGGCAGAAGACTGGCATGAGCATTAAACGTACCAAGAGGTGGCATACTCCACACAATTTCCGGCAACATGCGGAAGGCCACAACGATCTGGAGATCAGCCTTCAATGCTCTCAGTTCCTCCACGAACGCTGGGTCTTTGAGCTTTTCTGGCTGCATCACCTTCAGTCCATGTTCCACTGCATATTGCTTCACAGGACTGGGCTGAAGCACACTCCCGTGACGTCCCATCGGCTTGTCAGGCATCGTGACAACAGCCACCACATTGTAGCCACCTTCCACCAAAGCACGCAGGCTCTCCACCGCAAAGTCCGGAGTGCCCATATACACAATTCTCAATTCCTCCTTATTTTTCATTTATCATTTTTCATTTATCATTTAGCGTAGCGCCGCAGCGCTTTCGCGCTACTCTTGACTAAATTTCATCAATGTTTCCCGATAACTCGTAAATAATCCCGACCGTGAGACAAAGCCGAGATAGACCTTGTTTTCATCCACTACAGGCAGGTTCCAGGCACCTGTCTCGTCGAACTTTTTGGCTGCCACCTTCGGCGTGTCGTTGGCCATCAGCAAAGCAGGTGGTTCTTTCATAAATCGCCCGACGGTATATTGCCGATACAGTTCTGGTCTGAACATATACAGCCTGACAGAATCGAGCGACACTACCCCTAAAAGTTTACCTGCAGCATCCACCACAGGGAAGATGTTACGGTGTGATTTTGAGATGGTTACGATAAATCTGCTGAAAGGCATATCTGCAGTCACCGTCTTATAATCACGCTCAATCAACGACTGAAGTTTCAGCACCGTCAGGATGGCATTGTCCTTGTTGTGAGTGAGGAGCTGTCCCTTACGTGCCAGTCGCATCGCATAAATGCTGTGGGGCTCGAAGAGGTTGATGGTCAGATAGGACACTGCCGACACAATCATCAAAGGCACGAACAAGCCGTAACCACCTGTCAGCTCTGCAATTAGGAAGATACCCGTGAGGGGTGCGTGCATCACACCCGACATCAGTCCTGCCATACCGTACAGTCCGCAGTTCTTGGGTGAAAGGTAGCAGGAATTGCCCATAGAGAGTCCAAAGCCCATATCCCAAAGGTGAGCAAATATAAAGCCTGCGATGCAACCGAGGAAGAGGCTGGGTGCGAACACTCCACCACATCCACCACCACCATTTGTGGCAGTCGTAGCAAACACCTTCAGCAGCAACACCAATCCGAGGTAAATCAGCAGGTTGCTGTCGTTCTCATAGAAGAGGGTGTTGTGCATGATCTCCTTCGCTGACGCACTGTTAATCAGCTGGTTAATCACATCATAACCCTCGCCGTACATCGCTGGGAAAAAGTAAATCAGCACACCCAACACAATCGCACCCAACAGGAACTTATACCGTTTCTTCTTGATCTTTCCAAAGATCCCCTCCAACCAGTTCATCGTCCGTGTAAAGTAGAGACTGACCAGTCCGCAAGCGATACCCAACAGGATGCACCCTGGGATGATGTCAATCGTGAATGCCTTGTTGAGACTGAAGTCGAACAAAGGTGCCGTTCCATAAAAAGCGTACGACACACACACCGAAGTGATACTGGTGATCATCAAGGGCAGCAACGACGAGAAACTCAGGTCGAGCATCAGCACTTCGAGCACAAACACCAGTCCTGCAATCGGTGCCTTGAACACACCCGACACAGCTCCTGCCGCACCGCAACCCACCAGCAGCATCAGCGTCTTGGGTTGCAAATGGAAGCGCTTACCGAAGTCCGAACCCCAAGCAGCACCCGTCAACACAATCGGTGCCTCGGCTCCCACCGAACCACCAAAACCGATGGTGATGGCGCTGGCGATAATGCTCGACCAGCGGTTGTGCGACTTGATGCGGCTCCGACCTCTCGACATCGCATACAAGATCTTCGTCACTCCGTGACTGATGTCTCCCCGCACAATATACGTCACAAAGAGCATCGCCAGGAGAATACCCACCGCTGGGAACACCAAATAGAGCAGGTTCATGTCTTCAACCGCAAAGCCAGACGTGAGCAGATGCTTGATCTCCTCAATCAGCGACTTCAACACGAAGGCCGTCAACCCCGTGCACACACCCACCATCAGGCTGATCATCAGCACGATCTGTCGTTCTGAATGGTCACCCTTCAGCCACTCGGTGATGGCCTGGTTCAACTTAATCTCCTTACGTCTAATCCCGATTAGATTCATGGCGCTGCGCTAAATGATAAATGACAAATGATAAATGAGAAAGACTATCGCCCGACGCGTGGGCTGGCTACTCCCTTATTATTGTGAATTGCCCGTTCGCATTCATCTTGATGATACTGCTGGGCTTATGCTTCTCGCGACTCTGCCGACTGTACTTCACCACATAATCCACCGCTTCCTTGATCTCGTCGCTGATTTCCTCAAACGTCTGTGGTGTCGGCTCCCCGCTGATATTGGCGCTGGTACTCACAATCGGCTTCTGGAAACGGAAACAGAGTTCCTTGCTGAACTCCTCCCTCGTGATACGCAATCCAGCACTTCCGTCCTCCGCAATCACGTTGGGTGCCAAACCCGTCACGTTGTCAAAAATGACCGTCAACGGCTTCTCACTCAACTCGATCATATTCCAAGTCACATCCGCCACATTCCTGACATACCGCTGTAACCTTACATCGCTGTCCACCAGACAGATAAGTGCCTTGCTATCCTCTCTTCTCTTGATAGCAAACACCTTCTTCACGGCCTCCTCATTTGTGGCATCACATCCAATGCCCCACACCGTGTCCGTAGGGTAGAGGATCACGCCCCCAGCCCTCATCACCTCTATCGCTTTTTTTACTTCGTCCTGTAACATAATCGCTTCGCTAAATGATAAATGACAAATGATAAATGAGAAATCGCCCAGCGCGTGGGCTGGTTAGAATTCACTTGTAAAATGGAACTTGATCTTCTTGAAATCCTCCTGCGCCATCTGCAGCACATACCCTGAGTCAGCCAGGAACACATCTCTTCCCTCCTTATCCTTCGCCATATACTGGTACTTCCTCTTCTTGAATGCCTCCAGCTCCTCCTCATCCTCACTCTCAATCCAACAAGCCTTATACAGACTCACAGGTTCCCACTTGCACTTCGCATTATACTCATTCTCAAGTCGATACTGAATCACCTCAAACTGCAACTGTCCCACCGTACCGATAATCTTTCGGTTGTTGAACTGGTTCACAAACAGCTGTGCCACACCTTCGTCCATCAACTGATTGATACCCTTCTCCAGCTGCTTCGTCTTCATCGGGTCAGCATTCTCAATATACTTGAACATCTCAGGCGAGAAACTCGGCAATCCTTTGAAGTGCAGCTGTTCTCCCTCCGTCAACGTATCTCCAATCTTAAAGATGCCATTATCTGGCAAACCCACGATATCTCCAGGATAAGCCTCGTCAATCGTGCTCTTCCTTTGTGCCATAAACTGCGTAGGACTCGAAAATCTCACCGTCTTTCCGTTCCTCACATGCAGATAAGGCGCATTCCTCACAAACTTACCCGAGCAAACCTTGCAGAAAGCCGTACATGAACGGTGGTTCGGGTCGATATTTGCCGTAATCTTGAAGATGAAACCCGTAAACTTCGGCTCTTCAGGCTGCACCATACGCTCCTCAGCCGTTGTCGGACGAGGATTAGGCGCAATCTCCACAAAGCAATCCAGCAACTCCTGCACACCAAAGTTGTTCAGCGCCGATCCAAAGAACACAGGCGCCACTTCAGCCTCCAGATACGTCTTCACATCGAATGTATCATACACACCGTCAATCATTTCCAGATCCTCACGCAGCTTCTCCGCATCTTCCTTCCCCACACGCTCATCCAACTCCTTCGAGTGGATATCCACGTTCACCTTCTCCGTCACCATCTGCTTGTTCGGCGTAAACAGGTTCAGGTTCTCCTCATAAATATTATACACCCCCTTGAATCGTGCTCCCTGATTGATCGGCCACGAAAGCGGACGCACCTTGATCTGCAACTCGCTCTCCACTTCGTCCAGCAAGTCAAACGGATCCTTACCCTCACGGTCCATCTTATTGATAAACACAATCACAGGAGTCTTCCTCATCCTACACACCGTCATCAACTTCCTCGTCTGAGCCTCCACACCTTTCGCGCCGTCAATCACGATAATCGCTGAATCCACAGCCGTCAAAGTCCTGAAGGTATCCTCCGCAAAGTCCTGGTGACCAGGTGTATCCAAGATATTCACCTTATAATCCTTATAGTCAAACTCCATCACCGACGTACTCACAGAGATACCCCTCTGCTTCTCAATCTCCATCCAGTCGCTCGTTGCCGTCTTCTTGATTTTATTACTCTTCACGGCACCAGCCACCTGAATCTGACCACCAAACAGCAGCAGTTTCTCCGTCAACGTCGTCTTACCCGCATCCGGGTGCGATATAATCGCAAATGTCCTTCTTCTTTCGATCTCGTTCATAATTGCGCTACGCTAAATGATAAATGACAAATGATAAATGATAAATTCATATCAAACTCTTCTTTGTCGTTTATCATTTTTCATTTAACATTTAGAAGTTTGTCTATCAACTCTTCTTTGTCGTTTATCATTTATCATTTCTCATTTATCATTTAGAAGTTTGTTTATACAAACTTCGACTGACTCCTCCCAATAAGGCACTTCCACCCCATACGTCCTCTTTATCTTCGTCTTATCCAACACCGAATAATGCGGTCTTGCCGCTGGGGTAGGGTATTCCTCCGTATGCAGCGGCTTCACCTTACACCCCTCAATCCCCGCAATCCGATGGATCGCCTTCGTAAAGTCATACCAAGAAATCACGCCCTCATTACTGAAATGGTAAATCCCAGGCACAATCCCCTGATTGATCGCCACAAAAATCACCGCAGCCAAATCCCTCGCGTAAGTCGGCGTACCTATCTGGTCAAAAATCACACCCAACTCCTTCTTCTCCTTCCCCAACCGAATCATCGTCTTCACAAAGTTGTTCCCAAACGTTGAATACAACCAAGCCGTCCTGATAATCAGATACTTCTCGCACTCCCTCATCACACTCTTCTCCCCCTCCAGCTTCGTCCTTCCATACACCGAATTCGGACACGTCGGCTGTTCCTCCGTCACAGGTCTGTAATTCGTCCCGTCAAACACATAATCCGTACTGATCTGCACCATACTTCCCCCTCGCTTTCCCACAGCCTTCGCCAGATACCCGGGAGCCACATTGTTCAGCAAATCACACAACTCCTCATTGCTCTCCGCCTTATCCACAGCCGTATAAGCCGCACAGTTCACCACACAGTCTATCTCATGACCCTCCACGAAAGCCTCTACCTCCGCTTCGTTCGTGATATCCAACTTCTGAGCCACCGATCCCTCCGGAATCACCACATCCGTAAAGAAATACGTATGCTGCTCATTCTCCTTAGCCAACAGCTGCATCTCATTCCCCAGCTGTCCGTTACATCCAGTAACTAAAATTCTCATATCTTTCTAACTATTCCTTTATTTCTCCCTAACTAACAAATTTTTTTCCCTTAACTAGAAAAATATTTTTCCCTAAGGACCGCAAATTTTCTCCCCTCCTATCTATCACCGCGCCCTTTCTCATTTCTTATTTATCATTTCTCATTTATCATTTCTCATTTAGCGCAGCGCTAAAACTCCAGCTCTCCCTCCTTCTCCTTCTTATAATACTCACTCAGCATCCCCACAAACTTTGCAATATGCTCCATCGCCACACCTGTCTCCACCGACACCTCCTTCTTCTGAGCCCTCAGCAGCATCACTCCATACAACGCATCAAAGCAATTCTCAATCTCCCCCTTCTCACCTCTCACCTCTAACCTCTCCTCGCTAACCGCTAACCGCTCACCGCTAACCTTTTCCCTTTTCCCCCTCAACTCCACAATATACGGCAACACCTTATAATACATCGCCGCATACATCGGATGCTTGCTCGACTTCAGCAGCTGCCTATGCAAATCACTCAACAGAATGATGATATTCTTATTCACCTGCAAATGTCCCTTCTCTGTCACCCCCTCTTCTCTCATCATCTCCACCAAACTCTCATACCAACCCTTCAGCGCCTCGCTCTTCTCCTCATCCAACCCAAACTGCGGCACATACTCAGCCGCCATCCGCTCCACATCCAGACCGTATGCCCTCAACGTGTCCTCCACCTGCCACATATACAACAGGTACTCCGCCACGCTCCTCTTCTTCAATTGTTCCGCTATATACATCTTACGCTACGCTAAATGATAAATGACAAATGACAAATGATAAATTCATATCAAACTCTTCTTTGTCGTTTTTATTGACGCTATTAATATTCTTATAATTTCATCTAAGTCTTTTTTTAATGACTCAAAAAGCTTTTCTTCTAAATAATTCGCTTTATGAAGGACAATAAGCCAAAATGATGTTTCACTGGCCTCCTTGAGCGCAATATTTAGTTTGCTCACAAAATCAGCCTTACTTTGTCCTTGAATCCCTTCATGTATATTTGCACCAATGCTTGTTCCACTACGAAACAACTGTTTTGACATGATAGTCTCTTGCTTCTCTTTTATGAGATATTTATAACAATTTGACACGCGAATGGCGAAGTCAATTGATTTATCAACCAGAACATTATCATGTGTCATACCTCATCCTCATCTTCTTTATCATTTATCATTTATCATTTATCATTTAGCGCAGCGCCTTTCCTCCAAAAGGAATATAATGGAACGTATGTCCCGTCAGCGCATACACAATCATGATCGCACTCACCACCATCACAATAATTCCAATCACCCTGTTGATCCTCCAAATCACCTGATAGCTGAACCTCGCCCTCACCTTATCCACCAACCAAGTCAGCGCATACCACCACACCAGCGCACCCACCACGATAAACACATATCCCACCGTCTGCACCAGCCAGTTACCCGCCAGGATAAACGTGAACTGACCATACAGCGCCACAAACAGCAAAATGATCAGCGGATTCGACACCGTGATGATGAACCCCGAGATGACAAACCCGTTCAGCTTGTTCTTCGTCTCCACCGGCGACTCCCTGTCCACCACCTTCTGCTTCGGAATGCTCTTGAACGTATACACACCAAACGCAAACAGCAGCACAGAACCAATCACCTTGATCCAGAGAGCGATGATAGGATCCTCAATGATGTCCACCACCAGAAACATGAAGTAACCTGTGATGATGGCATACAGGATATCGCTGATGCTCGCACCGATGCCCGTCGCAAATCCTTCCCAACGACCCTTGTTCAGGGTGCGCTGCACTGTCAAGATGCCCACGGGACCCATCGGCGCCGAAGCCAGCACACCGATTAGAAAACCCTTCATCATCTCCTCAAACACACCCACATTCTGCATCCATTCCTGGAAGTTCAGCTCCGGCATCTGAGGTATCGCTTGTAATATCGTCATATTTGTCTTGTTCGTTTCTGGGTGCAAAGTTACGATTAAGTGAGAGAATAACCAAATTTATTTGAGCTTTTCCGAACGTGAGTAAGTTCGGCGAAGCCAAAGTACGACTTTTTCCCCATTTATCATTTATCATTTTTCATTTAGCGAAGCGCCTTTTTCATTTAGCGAAGCGCTATTTTCTTCGTCTATTTTGCGTTTTTTTTGCTTATTTTGTAGTAAAACCGCGAAAAATCGAAAAAAACATGTTAAAAATTTGTAAGGAATATGTAAAACCCATATCTTTGCATCGGATTATGTGGTAAACTATACCCATATCTAGCCGAGTCTGTGAACATAGCGGCCGATATTATATATATAAATGTACGCACGCGAGAGAACCCAGTGGACGGGCACGCGAGGGGACTTTTCCCCGTACAACTTAATAAGATGAGAAAAAATAATAACAACAACATTATTTACAATTAACATTATTTATTAACAATCCAAATTAAAACTTTTAGTATTATGAAAAAGAAAGTACTATTTGCTTTAATCGCCCTGATGTCATTCGTGACTTCTTGGGCGGCTGGTTCTGTTGTTAAAGTCGGTGGATATGATGTCACCCTTACCGCTAAGGTGGTGGAACTTCCTGCAACTGGCAACGCAACAGCACCAACGGCTACCAAGGTGACAACTGGTAGCAGTGGAAACCTTCTGAAAGCAGGTGTTGCTCAGACGGTTTACAAAATTAATGACGAAGGCAAACTGGTGCCAGCAGAACTGAATGAAGTGGGTAACTACTTCCTGAAGGTTACAGCTGACAACACTTTGTTTGTTCCTTTCATGGTAGGTAAGACTGGTGATGCTTACTTCGACATGGAGTACATCTGTAATAAGTCAACCTTTGATGCTTCTGTAGGAAATTACGAGGATGACCTTGATAATCCACAGTCACAGCACGGTATCTTGTTCAAATATTACAAGACAGTTCCCGCTGGTGCGGATGACATGGTAGACAACGTACCCGCTTGGTCTGCTATCGCCAATAACGCAAGGAGATCTCTGATGTTCCCACAGATTAACTATCGGGTTAAAGGTCTTGGAGACAATGAGAAGTGGGCTGTGTATGCAACTTATCAAGTTAAGAATGGTGCTGAAACAGTATCAAAGGGTGCATATACCGAACTTGAAAACGGAATACCTGCCGAATATGGCAACAAAAACTACTGGATGCTTTCAATCCCACAGCTGTATGCAGATAAGATGCCTTATGCATCAGGTCTGGATGATGTAACTGGTCTGACAATTGGTGAAGGCTATGTTCTTAACTATAAAGATGGTGAAACAGTTCTGAAAGATGGCATTACTCCTCTTACTAAACCAAGCGCCATCAACGATGCTCTTGAAGCAGACTTCGATTGGGACTATGTTCAACTCTACCTTGTTTCTCAGGTGGATCCATTCAAGTTGAGTGTTTCTCTCCAATCTTATTCAACAACTTATGCAGGTGATGAAACAGTAGTCCCTGCGATTTCTTCCGTAACATTTAATGGCGAAGAAGTTCAAGCTGCTATGCAATGGTACAATCCAAAAGGAGAAGAGATTAATGACGTAGTCCCAAGCGCTTTCAATAACGCAGGTGCATATACACTTGTAGTGACATATGATGCCAACGGCCTTGAATATACAGCCGTTGCACAGTATGTTGTAGCAGCTAAGGAATTGACAGTGGGTGCGACTAACCTCTACAAGGGTTATGGCGATCCCGATCCTACTACTCCAGACTATGGTACGGTTTATTCACAGTTGGGAGCAGGTGACGATTTGAGCAGTCTCAACATCTCTGGTTTGACTATTATTAGAAGAGGTACAGCTGCAGGCTATGATCCCAAAAGCGGTGAAGTCGGTGAGGTTATCCCTTACACCATCATCACTGAAGGTGCTACTACTGGCAATCCTAACTACACACTGAAGGTTACACCTGTTGACGCTAACATCATCGTTCGTAAGAAATTCCTCGGTGGTGACGAATTCACCTTCGAAGTTAAGGACGACAATCTTGTTTATGATGCAAGACCATTGATGCCTACAGTTACCGTGAAGAGAGGTGACGTCACCTTGGTGGAAGGCACCGATTACGAAGTTGCTCTCTACGATGAGGACACAGAAGATGACGTTCTGCCAAACAACACCGACGCTACTGCTGACAAAGATGGTAATCGCATTGAAGGCAAGACTGCTCCAAAGATCAAGATCACTGGTATCGGCAAATACACTTCTACCAAGTTTGTAAACGAGCAGGAGGTTGAAGAGCCTCAGATTAAGGAATTTGACATCCGTCAGCGCGAGATTACTACTGCTATGGTTTCAAATGTTGCTGATCAGCTCTTCGCCAATAAAGAATTGACACCTGCCGTAACTGTTAAGTTCACAAACGGTGCAGAAACGCCTGCAGAGGTGACATTGACACCTGCAACAGACTACACCGTGACATACGCAAACAACAAATATGCTAATGCTGCAAACTATCAACCATCATTGACTGTTACTGCAGTTCCTAATGGTAACTATTGGAGCAGTGCAAAGAAGGATTTCAATATTCTTCCATTCCACTTCTATCTGAAACCAGCTGATGGTCAGGGTAAGATTTATGGTACGAATGATCCAGACGAACTTGAAGTTGTAGCTGTTCCTTCTGTTGCAAATACTGTTATGCCACAGAATGCTGGTGATATTGCTACATGGAATGTTGCAAGAGCAGCAGGCGAGTTTGACGGTGTTTATGCCATCACTATCACCAACGCCGAGTTGAAGGGTGACAAAAACACTAAGGAAGATGCCGCTCACAACTATGTGCTGGATGAGGTTAAGGATGGCGCATTCGTGATTGAGATGGCTGATAACTACTACGTTTCATCTAAGAATGTTACAAGAGAGTTCAGGAGCAATGACAAATCCGTTCCATTTGACGGTTTCTACCTTTACAGATTGGATGGTCAACGATATGTGGAGATTCCTGCAACAGATCCACTCTATAACGAAATTAAGGAAAGCGGACGTATCACTGGTAACGAATTAGTTAATCCTAATGACAATGCGCAACCAGCTGGTAGTCCATTCCAAATTCGACCTGTTATTGTAAATAGCGATGCTGATGCTTACACGATTGGTGTTCTCCCAAGACCAGTTTACAATGCAGACAAGGAAGGTTTCCTCGATGTCACGAAGAGAGTGGTGACAATCGTTGCTGATGACCAGACAAGTGTATTCGGTGAAACTTATAAGACTGGTGAACAGCTCACAGCAAAGGTTTATGCAGGAAATATCACAAAGAAGGAAGATGCAACTGCTGCTAAGCTTATTTCTGACTTCACTCTGACTACTGCAAACAACTGGAGCACTCCTAATACAATCGGTCACTACACATATCCAACAAGCAATATTGCAACCAAAGTTGAAGCCGCTGCTAAGCCTCTTGCTGCTGCCGTAACAGCTGACATTGTTGTAACAGCACCTCAAGGTAATCCAAACTACGAGATTCATGTTCTGAACGGTACATACACTGTTACCGCAAGTGCTAACAAGTACTTCATTGACATGACTTGGACGAAGTCTTATGGTAGTGCGGCAATCACCAGAGAAGCTGTTGTGAAGTTTGGTGCAACGAAGGAAACTGCAACTGATGCTGAAGCAAGTACTGACGCCATCAGCTATACTTTCGCACCAGCAGATGAGCCTACCGCTCCTGGCACATATACAGATGGCTTGAAGCTGACAGGTGTTCCTGCACAAATCAATGGATACGCAGTGGTATGCACTGGTAAACTTAAGATCAATGTTGCTGGCGAGGTGACCATCATCGTTGCTAACCAGGGTATCAACTATCCTGCCGGTGATGCTAAATCTGCATTCGTAGAACCTTACGTTTCAGTTTCTGGTGCCGAATTTGATGATCTCAAAGACCTCGGTCTCCAGATTGCTTACGAGAAGCCAGAAATCGGCTTTATCGCTAAGGGCGCTGAACTCAAGCTTAAGCTGGGCAAAGACGGTGAACTCTTCGGTTCTGCTGCAGGTCAAGAAGTTACTGCAGCACAGTGGCCATGGGTTGCCAACTACACGAAGGTGACTGTGAAGAGCGGTAAACTCCGCGTGACTGCTGCTGACGAAATTACGCTCGACGTGGTTTCATTCAACAAAGCTTCTTACGATGAAGAAGCAGACAAGGCTGACCAGCTGATCCGCGACTATTCTGGCACTAAGGTGACTAAGATCAATTTCGCTACTTCTAAGCAGGAAGGTACAAGTGCTTATGAGGTGAAGGGCGACCAGTGGTACTCAATGGTATTGCCATTCGATGCTACAGTTCGTGACATCCAGCAGATCTTCAACGGTTTCGTTACCGTGGACGTTCTGAGCCAAAATGCTAAGGACATCGAAAAGGCTTCTGAAATCAGATTCACTGTGACTGTTAAGCCAATTGCAGCCAACACTCCATTCGTGGCTAAGACTGACCAGAATTTCAAGTTCCCAGCTGCAAATTCTTCTATCGAAAATGCAGAGGGTATTGAAATCAAGTATCCTGTTGATGGAGAAGGCAAGCCAGCCACTGCATCTGTAAAAGACGCTTCAGGCAATGAGTTCATCGGAACCTACAGTGCATTCATCGCAGATAACAAGAACGACTATGACTTCATCAACCTCAGCGCTGGTAATGTACAGGCAATGGCCGAGGGTGCTTACGTTCGTCCATTCGGTGCATACATCAAGGTTGCAGAAGGTGTTGATAACGCTCATGCTCCTGTCCGCATCATCTTCGAGGAAGAGGATGGTACATTCACTGCCATCGATGCTGTTCAGGTTGAAGTTGCTGAAAATGCAGCAGCAGAAGGCTGGTACACTATCAACGGTGTGAAGCTCAATGCTCAGCCAACTGAGAAGGGTATCTACATCTTCAACGGCAAGAAGGTTGCTATTCAGTAATCAGATACTAACTTATTCATCAGTGTTCCCGGCTCGTTCGGGACACTGATGATATTCTCAAAGTATTATTTTTAACAACAAAAAAAAGGTTTAGATTAAGATGGACAAGAAAGCTTATGTAACTCCTACAATGGAGGATACTGATTTGAAGATGGAAGCAATCCTGCTGGAAGTAAGCGGTGATCCAGAATTCCAAGAGGGTTATGGCGACGAATAATAAAGTATTACTCATTTATTATCATACAAAAAGGGACGCATCCTAAAACGGTGCGTCCCCTTTTTTGATAACCCAGCCTTAATCCCCAATAACCCACGCTTATTTCCCAATAACCCTGCCTTATCAGTCAATAACCCTCCCTTTTTGAACTCTCAAATACCTTCACTCGAGTCAAAACAACAAAAAGTAACAACTTTGTTAGTAACAAACTTGTTAGTAACAACTTTATTTCATATCTTTGCACTCAAATCATAATAACTTGAAGATATGAAAACAGAAAATCCATTTGTATTTGGCAAGGCTGCTGAAGGACCATTTTTCACAGATCGGGCAGAAGATGCAAAACGTCTTCATGCAAATCTCACTCACGGAATCAATACCATTCTCATTTCCCCTCGCCGATGGGGAAAGACTTCCCTTGTGAAGAAAGTTATTTCTGAGATTGACAGGCCAGACATCAAACCAGTCTTTATCGATATTTTCCAATGCAAATCAGAATATGAATTTTATCATGCCTTTGCTTCTGCTGTTATCAAGCAGACATCCTCAAAACTCGATGAATGGGTAGAAACGGCTAAGACATTTCTCTCCAATATTTCGCCAAAGTTCTCGTTTGGCTCAGACCCAATGAATGACTTTTCACTGTCATTTGAATGGAATCCTAAAGATGATACTGAAACAGACATCCTCCAATTGCCAGAGAAGATTGCTCAGAAGAAAAACGTCCATTTGGTAATATGCTTGGATGAATTTCAGCAAATGGCAGATTTTACAGACTCTGAAAAGTTCCAGAAGAAGTTGCGTTCAGTATGGCAACATCAGCAGAATGTCACCTATTGCATGTTCGGAAGCAAGAAACATCTTATGGAGAACATTTTCAACGACAAGAGCAAGCCTTTCTATAAATTTGGCGATATGATGTTCCTTAAGAAGATTCCTACAGAAGAGTGGGTGCCATTCATCTGTTCCAAATTTCAGGAAACAGGCAAAAGCATCTCTCTTGAGCAAGCAGCTAAAATCTGCGAAACAACTGAAAACCTGTCATCCTATGTCCAACACCTCGCATGGGTGGTGTGGTACAAGACAGACAAAGTGGTGACCAACAAGGACATCGCAGCCGCTATAGACGACCTCATGGAACAGAACAAAGTATTCTTCCAACGCGAAGTGGAACAACTCTCGGAACTGCAATTGAACTTCCTTAGAGCTCTTGCCAACGGGGTTTCTACTGGCTTCAGTCGAAAGGAGGTCATTAAAAAATACCGTTTGGAGTCATCTGCTAATGTTCAATCGGTCAAAAAGGCATTGCTGAAAAAAGACCTGATTGATGTGGATGGGCAGGACATCACATTCAATGATTCCCTATTCAAGCTTTGGTTGAAACAACAGAAATATTACGAATAACCTTTTGAGCTCTCAAATACCTTCACTCGAGTCAAAACAACAAAAAGCTCGAGTCAATTCATGATTTGACTCGAGTGGCTGTTTTCGAACAGAATATTTCCGTATCAGTGTAATGGGCGGAAATGAATTCAATCAGAAAGTTTAGAAAAGGATTTTCTTTCCCTTGTAGATATAGAGTCCACCTTTGCGAGGATGACGTACCAGCTTGCCATCAATGGTGTAATATTTGCCATCGGTGAGTTGAGCGGGTGACAGGGCTACAGGGGCTTGGATGCCCACTACAACGCGTTCTGTGGCATCTACGGGTTGGATGGTCATGCAGTCGATGTTGGGCATCTCAGCTGAGGACGACTTGTTGTAGAGACGGATGAGGTTCTCACCTTGCTGGAGCGTGACTTTGAGGGTCTTGGTACCCACTTTGTCATAGCTACCAGAGTTGCAGGTGAGGGTCTGGACGTCTTTGCCATTGACGCTGACAGTGAGGTTGCGGTTGTCACCTGACATGTAGGAGAGGGTCAGCTGGTAGTCACCGCCCTTGTCACTATAGACGTTGCGCCACTGGAGGTCATTCTTGGGATCATTTCCTAACCAACCCACGTATTCTCTGCCAGAGCAAGCATCGTTGCTTTCATAGACAGCAGAATGATAGGTACGGTTGTTGAATATCTCCTGATACTTACCCAGATAGGCCGTTTCTGCCTCGTAGAGGTTGCGCTCCAGACGGGTCTCGGCATCAAGACGATAGATGCGTGTGCCATGGGCAGGAACCGTGACAGAGAGCTGGTCGGTCATCTCACCAAGGTCGGTCTGTTCGAAGAGGTCACGTACCTTCACCTGACCAGCAAGGTCAAGGTCTGCAAAGGAGATGCTCATGTCTGCCGCCTTGTTGGAAGGATTGTAGAGTGCCACAGCACGGGTCTTGCCATAGAGCTGTTCCAAGTCCTTCACGAACACGTAAGTGTCACCCACATGCTGCACCACGTATGCCTGGATGCAGAGATCATCCTGATTGAGTGCGATGAGGTCTTTGTTTTTGAGAAGAAGAAGGGAAGAACCAGGGATCTTGCGCATATCACAACCTATCAGGAGCGGGCTGGACATGATGCACCACAAACCGAAGTGGGTACGCTCTTCCTCTTTGGTGAGTCCCTTGCCTATTTCAAGCATATCCATATCGTTGTAGTGACCACCATAGCAGTAAGCGGAAAGATAGAGGTTCTGCTGCACGATATCCTTGACCGAGCCCCACGAAGCATTGATGTCGCCTGTGGTACGCCATGAGAGTGCAGTCTCCTGTACCCAGTTGCCTGGATAATCCCAACGGCACACATTCATGCGTACATCGGTACGTCCCGTGTTCTTGATGGCCTGAGCAATGGCCTTGTAGCGCGTCTCCGCATCGAGGTCTAGACCCTCACTGTTGTGATAGGACACACCACCACAGAAATCCACCTTGATGAAATCGAAACCCAGTTCCTTAAAGAAGAAGTCGGCATCCTGCTGATCATGCCCGTAGAAACCTACCCCTTCAGCGATTTTGTCACCACCGTGGTAGTTACCACAGGTGTTCTTGCCACCGTCAGAGTAGATGCCAGCCTTCATCTTGAGCAGGTGAATGTAATCCACCACAGGCTTCAGACCATTGGGGAAGCGGGTAGGATGGATGAGGAGCTGACCTGTTTCCGGGTCACGACCTCCAAAGTAGCCGTCGTCGATGTTGATGTGGTCAAAACCCACCTTGAAGAGTCCCTGCGTACGCATGGCGGTGGCTTGACCCTTGATGATTTCTTCACTGATGTTGAGGGCGAAGGTGTTCCACGAACTCCAGCCCATTGTGGGTTTATCGGGAACTGTTTGTGCATAGCCCCCCAGCCCCCAAAAGGGGAGGGCTAACGCGATGAGTGTTTTAAGTTGTTTGTTCATATAGAAGTGAGATGTTAGAAGTTAGAGGTGAGAGGTGAGAGGTGAGAGATTAGTTTTTAAAACTATGGATAGGTGCCGGGATGCGTCCTCCTCGATCCACGAAACGTTGGGAAGAGAAGGTGTTGACAGGCATGATGGGTGCATAACCCAACAAACCACCGAATTGGACGGTGTCACCTACAGTCTTGCCTACGACAGGGATGATGCGCACGGCTGTGGTCTTCTGATTCACCATACCAATGGCACTTTCGTCAGCAATGATACCCGCGATGGTTGTAGCTGGGGTGTCACCAGGAATGGCAATCATATCGAGTCCTACGGAGCAGACACAGGTCATGGCTTCAAGTTTCTCGATGGTCAATGCGCCAGCCTCCACTGCGTCAATCATGCCTTGGTCTTCACTCACAGGAATGAACGCACCTGAGAGTCCACCTACGTATGAGGAAGCCATCACCCCACCCTTCTTCACCTGGTCGTTGAGGAGGGCAAGGGCTGCCGTTGTACCTGGAGCACCCGGATGTTCCACACCAATACATTTAAGGATGTCTGCCACAGAGTCACCAATGGCAGGAGTGGGGGCAAGACTGAGGTCAATGATACCGAAGGGCACACCCAAACGGCGACTTGCCTCTTGTGCAACCAATTGACCCACACGGGTAATCTTGAAAGCAGTACGCTTAATGGTTTCACAAAGAAGTTCAAAATTGGCCAGCCCACGTCCCCCTTTGTGCTTTTCCCCTTCTGCTTCGCCCTTCCTTCGTTGGACTTGCACAAGGGGAGCACTGCACCCCGAGCCTTCCGAATCGATACTTAATCGATTCATCGCCTCGTCCATTTGTTCCAGTGCATACTTCACCACACCAGGGCCACTGACACCCACATTGATGATGGCATCTGCCTCGCTCACACCATGAAATGCACCAGCCATGAAGGGGTTGTCGTCAGGGGCATTGCAGAGCACCACTAATTTGGCACATCCGAGAGAATCCTTTTCTTTGGTCTCCTCTGCTGTCTGCTTGATGATATCACCCATCAGACGCACAGCATCCATATTGATACCCGTCTTGGTCGATCCGACATTGATGCTGGAGCAGATACGTTCGGTGGCTGCCAACGCCTTGGGAATACTGCAAATGAGAAGTTCATCGCTCTTGGTCATACCTTTTGACACAATAGCCGAATAACCTCCGAGGAAGTTCACACCCACCTCTTTAGCAGCACGGTCGAGGGTCTTGGCAATCTGCACATAATCGCCAGGTGTTCGGCAACAGGCACTACCCACCAAGGAGATTGGTGTGACGCTGATACGCTTGTTGACAATAGGGATTCCGAACTCCTTGGCAATGTCCTCGCCCGTCTGGACAAGATTACAAGCCAAAGTCGTTATCTTCTTATAAATCTTCTCGCAAGTTACCTTCAAGTCCGTGCCAGCACAGTCGAGAAGGTTGATACCCATCGTGATAGTGCGGACGTCAAGGTTCTCTTGCTCTATCATCTTATTGGTCTCAATGACTTCCTGTAAGTTAATCATAACCCCTTAGATTCTATGCATTTTGTCGAAGATGTCCTCCAACTGACACTTCACCTGAACACCCGTGTCGTTACCAATCTTCACGAGCTCGTCACTCAGTTGGTCAAATGCTTTGACCGACTTCGTCAAATCGACAATCATCATCATGTTGAAAAACTCCTGCACAATGGTCTGTGAGATGTCGAGAATATTGATTTGGTTGTCTGCCAGATAGGTGCAGACCTTGGCAATGATACCCACTGTATCTTTGCCCACTACTGTTATAATTGCTCTTGTCATATTTTATACGTTAACTTTAATCTTACTTCTTCCCTCTTACCTCTTACCTCTTCCTTCTTCCCTCTTACCTCTCACCTAAAACTCCCTCATATAATCACCATCATACGTCTTGACAGTGAACGTAAAACTGTCCACTCCCTCTGGAATCGGCATGGACATATAGATGTGCTCTGTATAGGCACTGCCATCGCTGGCGGGACGAGAATGCAACAGGGAATAGTGACCCACACTGTCTTCGCAAAAGGCATACTGATGCAGCCCCATATTGGTGGTCATCACACCCAAATGCAAGTTGAGGTACCCCCCAGCCTTCCACATGCTGATGACCTTCATCGGATCACGTGGCAGCAGGGACACATCCTGATAGGGCTGGCCATCGACGATGACATAGATGGAAGTGGCTGGATACGGTTTGTTGGAAAAGACGGGGTAAATGCTGGACAGTTTGAAACGCTTATCCTGCGTGTAAGTCGCCAAGCATCTGAGCAGGGTGTCTTTCCGTTCCAGATCCACCTGCTGATCAGCGACATTGTAAGTTGTTCCGTCATCCAGGCGCACACTGACCACCTTCCCTTCAGCATCAGTCGATGCCACAAGAAAGTCGGTGACATAAGGAGAGATGTATCCCCCATTGTCATCTTCACCGTCAGCACATGCCACCAGACACACCGCGAACGCCACACACAGGATGTTAGTCAACAGCGTTCTCATAATTGCGGAGGGGGTTGGCATACATGGCTGTGAGTTTCTCGCGGAGGAAAGGCACATCGGGGTTCTCCACATCCACCATCTTGATGCGCTCTTCGATGTAGGCATTCTCCTTGCCTGCCAATGCATCGCGGTTGATGTCGTAGATGCGGTAGTTCTTATGTATCTCGTGGTCGATATGCTCTGCCACAATACGGAAGAGGTCTGCCTTTTCAAGCGTGTCTGGATCAAGCGTGTCAAGCCAATCATTGATGCAGTCGGCTGCCTGATAGTGCACATGTCCCTTCTTGCCCCAGATGCCTGTCTTCATGTTGTCGAGGTCATCCTGCTTGGCTTTCTTCCATCCCGGGATGTCACGTTTGCACTGGAACTCCTTGGCCTTCAAGTAGTCGCATGGATCATACTCGTAGGAGATCGCCAAGGGCACAATGTTCATGTGGCGCAGGTTCTCGATGATGTCTGCCGTCGTTCTGCCAGCTGTAGGACCACCCATATTGAGCATCTTCAGTACAGAGTCCTGGGTACGGTCGTCAGAATCCTTGGCACGTCCTTCACGCTGGGCTATCCAGATGTTCTCGTTCTTCTCGTTGATGGCAAAGTGCATGTACTGGCTCATGTGGATGGACGACTTCAGCATCTCCTTGGGCGTCAAACCACGATTCACCACAAACGACTTGTTCATCTTCACCAAGGTCTTGATCCAAGGATAGATGAGCAGGTTGTTGCCAATGGCAATCTCCACAGTTGTGGAGAAACCATCCTTCAGCAGGAAGGTGTCGAGAAATGCCGAATCGAGCACAATGTCACGATGGTTGGACATGAAGGTGTAGTTTCCATTCCTGTCAAGTGTCTTCGGAAAGAAGAAACTATAGCCTGTAGTCGCCTTGTGCAACACATAATACACCAAGGGCTTCATGAAACGTATCTGGAAGTCGAGCGGTGTCTTGATGCCCTTAAACATCAGTCTCAGAATCCCGTTCCTCATCCCTTTAGGCAGAGGAATCAGACCATGAAGAATCTTGTCAAATTGGCGATCTGCCAGCATACTCTCGAAGGCAGGTTTCATTTCACCTTCGGCATACGGACGAATATCATCAAAATCACTTAACTGCATAACTTATCTGCGATTATGGCGTTCAGCATATCTTTCATTTCATTACCCTCGGCACGTACTTGCTGAGGAATAAAGCTGGTGGGGGTCATACCTGGTGTCGTGTTGATTTCCAACATGTTGATAACATCATCACCAGCCTCGTTCTTACTGATGATGTAGTCGATACGAATGAGGCCCGATGCACCCAGAATGTCATAGATGGCAGCCGAAAGTGCCTGCACACGCTTGGTCGTGTCTTCTGACAGACGAGCAGGTGTAATCTCCTCCACCAAACCGTTGTACTTGGCATCGTAATCGAAGAAGTCTGTCTTGGGCACCACCTCCGTGATGGGCAGCACATGCATGCCACCAGCTTTCGTCTTATACACGCCATTGCTGATCTCCACACCCTTCAACTCACTCTCAATCAACACCTCTGGACTCTCTTCCATCGCCTTCTCAATAGCTGGAAGCACACCCTCCAAGGTCTTGCAGTGGGTCACACCAAAACTGGAGCCACCTGCATTGGGCTTGATGAAACAGGGCAGACCCACCTTATCCACAATCTGCTGTGCATCCACTTCCTGACCCTGGCGCACCAACACATCCTCTGCCACCTTCACACCAAAGCCCTTCAAGAACTGGTTCAAGGCGAACTTGTTGAAGGTCAACGACTCAATCAGCACACCACTCGTTGAGTAGGGGATGTTGAGCAGGTCGAAATAACCCTGCAGAACACCATCCTCACCAGGGGTGCCATGAATGGTGATATATGCGTAGTCAGGGTGGACATCCCTACCCCACTCGTCCTTGAACGAGAAGTTATGACGGTACACCGCCGACTTCTTGCCGTTGGGCAGATGTGCCACCCAGCCTTGGCGACTCACCTCCACAATGTACACATCATACAGTTCCTTGTCAATCCATGAATCAATTCCTGCCGCACTTCTCAGCGACACATCGTGCTCAGAGCTGTCACCCCCAGCCACGATTGCAATTACCTTTTTCATCCTTATCTTGATTTTACTATAATCTTTCTATAACCAATAACCCATAACCTATAACCTTTAACCGTTAACCCTTAACCGTTACCCCTCCACTTCTCCAATAACCCTTGAATGTCCTCAGGCAGTTCCGAATCAAACATCATCTCCTTTCCCGTCCTCGGATGCACAAAACCTAAGGTCTTGGCATGCAACACCTGACGTGGACAGAGTTTGAAGCAGTTATCAATGAACTGCCTATATTTTGCCGTATTCGCACCCTTCAAGATCTGGTCCCCCCCATAGCGTTCATCACAGAACAGCGGATGACCGATATGCTTCATGTGGGCACGAATCTGATGAGTTCTGCCCGTTTCCAACACACACTTCACCCACGTCGTATAACCAAACCGCTCCAACACCGCATAATGTGTCACGGCACTCTTGCCTATCTCCGAATCTGGAGGGAACACCGCCATGCGCATCCTGTCCTTGGGATCACGTCCGATATTGCCCTCTATGCGTCCTGCATCTTCCGTAAAATTGCCCCACACCAACGCATTGTACTCACGTTTCGTGGTCTTGTTGAAGAACTGCAGACCCAGACTTGTCTTCGCTGTCGCCGTCTTCGCCACCACCAGTAGTCCACTCGTGTCCTTATCTATACGGTGCACCAATCCAATCTCCGGGTCGTTGATGTCATACTGCGGCATATCCTTCAAGTGCCAAGCAATGGCATTCAGCATCGTGCCATTCCAGTTGCCAAAACCTGGATGCACCACCATACCCGCAGGTTTGTTGATGACCATCAAGTCACCATCCTCATACACGATATTCAGCGGAATGTCTTCTGGAGTAATCTTGTTTTCATAGTGCGGACGGTCGAGCATCACCTGAATCACATCCTCAGGCTTCACCTTGTACGAGCGCTTCACAGGGCGTCCATTCGCCATGATGAAACCCGCGTCCGCAGCCTTCTGCACACGGTTACGACTCGTACCCGACAACTGTGTGAGCAAGAACTTATCGACACGAAGCAACTTTTGCCCCTTGTCGGCTACGATCCGGTGGTGCTCGTACAGTTGCGAGGTCTCGTCATCCTCCAATTCCTCGTCCTCTACGACAATGTTCAACGCGTCAACATCCATTCCTTACAGCTCAATGTCGAAGTCCTCACCGTCTGCCTCATCCACATCAATGTCCAGACCCTCATCATCAAAGTCATCCCCATACATTGTTGAGTCGATTTCGCCACCACCAATCACCAGGGTCAAGGCACGCTCACGAGGGATAATCTCACCAGCATGGACATCGCGCGCACCCTGCTTCACACCAATGACCAAATCCTTGGGTCTGCCCATCACAGGCTTGTGTGCCGTCAATTTGAAACCCAACGACTGCAACAATGCCACAGCCTCGCGCAATGAGCCATGACCCACCACATCGGGCAACTGAGCCATGGGTTCACCTTTCAGGTTCACGGTCAGATACACCATGCGACCGCCCTTCACCTCATATCCAGGCTTGGGCGACTGCTCCAGCACCGACCCACGTGGTGCATTCTTCTCATACACCGAGTCAATCACCATCGCCGTCAAACCACGGTCATGCAGCATCGACTCAGCATCAAACACCGACTTGCCCACCACATTCGGCACCTCAATCTTCTCGCCGTGATGCGTGAACGAGTCCAGCATATACAATGCCACCAGAGGGATGGCCACAATGACAGCCACCATGATGATGATATTTACCCAAAACTTTACACCAGATTTACCTGTAAAAAAATTCTTCAAAGCCATTTCGCGCGTACAATATTTTATTTACGAGGGACAAAGTTAGTGCTTTTTCATGAAATGAGAAGAGAGAAATACAAAAAAAGCACAAAAAAAGCAGAAGTTTCCTTCTGCTTTTACTTATTTGCCGTGATGTTCGCTTGATACGGTGAGTGACTTGCGACCCTTCTTGCGACGAGCGGCAAGAACACGACGGCCATTTGCTGTCTGCATACGCAGGCGGAAGCCGTGCTTGTTAATCCTCTTTCTGTTGTGAGGCTGGAATGTTCTTTTCATTGTCCTATCTTATTTTTATATTGTTAATCTTTCAATAATTTGACTTCTTCCAAAGTACTTTTCATTCAATCTTACCGTCCGACGCCGCAACATCTGCGGAAAGCGACTGCAAAATTAGTGAATTTCGAGAAATTGGCAAAAGAAAAAAACAAAAAACACTAACTTTTTTTGTCATTTTAATGATTTCCATACGATTTTTCACTTTTCACTCTTCACTTTTCACTGAAAATCCGTACCTTTGCACCCGATTTTAACAAGTACAATAAAAACAAGAACATTCTATGGCTATTTTAGCAGGTGACATTAAGAAAGGCGTATGCCTCCGTCTTGACGATGGCAAGATTTATGTAGTTATTGATTTCTTGCACGTAAAGCCAGGCAAGGGAAATACAGTGATGCGTACCAAGCTCCGTAACGTGGAGGATGGACGTGTGCTCGAACGCACATGGATCGTGTCTGCCAAGCTCGACGACGTGCAGGTATCACACCAGCAGTTCCAGTACCTCTACAAGGAGGGTGAGGAAATGGTGTTCATGAACACAGACACTTATGAGCAGGTAAACATCTCCAAAGACCTCATCACAGGCGGTGACTTCCTCAAGGAAGGCGACACCATGGTGATGGCATCTATCGACGAATCTACAGGCACCATCCTCACCGCTGAGGCACCCGTCAAGGTGGTTCTCCAGGTGACTTACACAGAGCCAGGTTTCGCAGGCAACACAGCCACCAACGCCACCAAGCCAGCAACTCTTGAAACTGGCGTAGAGATCCGTGTGCCTCTCTTCATCAACGAAGGCGACCTCATCGAGGTGGACACTCGCGACGGTTCATACGTAACTCGCAAATAATCACACACATTCATACTCAAAGAGGGAGAACGTTCTGCGCTCTCCCTCTTTTGTTTTTGCAACAGGAAGAAGAAAGCAAAAAGGAACTAAAAGCCCTCTTTGAGAAGTTAGGCTATATTATCTAGAAACACAAATTAAGGGAAATTCCCCCAAAATTTCCCCTAATTTCCCCTAATTTCCCCTATTTCTTATTTAGAAGATGCTTTTATTAGTTCTTCAAATTGTTCTGATTTAATATAACCAATAGCTCTTTTGTTCAAATTTGTCGGACTCAAATATCCCATCTCTACCAAATCTTGCAAGTCTGTTCTTGCTGATTTTGGTGAAATATCAAACTGTGTTGCCAGTTCTTTCGGCGTGAACAATGTACGTTTACTTTCCGATATCGTTCGAAGGACATATCTTTGACGTTCATTGATATTTGTTATTCCTATAAATCGAAGTATATTTTGTTGTTCATCAATCTTGCGCTGTAGATACTTTTTCAGTTCCTCAAAGGCTTTTTTCATTACATCCAGATGATACTGAATAAAGTATGATAAGTCGTTGCCATCATTCTCTGTATATTGGTAAGCCTTTTCATATGCTTTTTTATTTGTATAAATAATTCTTGATATAGAAAGGTATTCTGTCAGCCAGTATCCTTTTTTTATCATATACCAATAGAATAGAGATCTGGCGGTTCTTCCGTTTCCGTCTGCAAAAGGATGGATATAGGCCAAGATAAAGTGAATGATGATGCCCTTAATGATGGGATGAATAAAGTTATCATGACTATCGCTATTTGCAAATTCGCACAAATCATTTATCATCTCGTCAATTTCAGTATATGAAGGAGGCGTATGAGCGACAAATCCCGTAATGCCGTCAACCACAAAGATATCATCATTCTTGCGGAAAACGCCCTCATCCTCAGAATTATCTAAGGTCTTGCTTGATATAGAGCGATGAATGTCTAGTAAACCATCTACTGAAAAATCATCCTTGGAACCTTTGGAAATTCTGTTGATGGTCTCATAATTATTAACAATCATCTGCTGGCTTTTGTTCGTAGGCTTCAATTGCTTACGAAGCATATCCTTTGCAATCCGCCGTGTCGTAGAGGCTCCTTCCATCTGGCTGGAAGCAATAGCCTCTTCCATAATAGAACTTATCAAATAATAATTCTTGTCAGTAGTAGGGATAATGCTTTTAGTGCCAAGGCTTCCTCCGAAATTCATGTCGAAATCATGAAGCAAAGCAAGCATATTCTTTGTGATAGTAAAATGAAAAATGTATTTCCCAAACTTTATATCCTGAGCATTCAAAAGACGTTGGATCTTCACGGCCTGCCACAAAATCTGTTTATCTACATTTTTCGGGGCCATATATTTTACCTTGTCCCAATAGAGGTATTCACTGCTAATTTTCTGAAATAGCGGTTGCATATTGGGGTCTGTAAGCATTTGGACGGCCTCTAACTGCTTCTGCGGATTTAAAGAGGGGGTTGGTTCTACTTTCATATTATTATCTTTTTCGAATGCAAAGATACACAAACAAATTCAAATTAAGGGAAATTCCCCCCCATTAGTGTCCCGTTAAAATTGGGACGAGTTAAATATTAATCAAACAACCCCGGAATAAGGGGACCAAGTTGCTCTTTGACATCATTGGAATAAGTCTTATCGAACAGTTCTCTGAGCGGTGTTTTGTCCGTGAGCGACATGCTGAGGATTTGCAGGACCTCATAGGTCGAACGTTTCAACTTCATGTCATGCTGGATAATCGCCACGAGGCAGTAAGCAGTGATGGCTGCACTGATTTGTATTCTGACAGCGTTCTCCGTAGTGCCCCAGAACTTCTTGATCTTGAGGTGCTGCTTGAGCCACTTGAAGAACAGCTCTATCTGCCATCGGTTCTTGTAGAGGTCGGCTATCTGCTGTGCTGTCAAGTCCATCGCGTTGGTCAGGAACATGAACTCCCTGTCCTGCTCTTCGTCATAGTATCTGACGAGACGCAGATTCTCGGGATAGTCCTTGCGGCTCTTGTAGACCGTCAGTTCAATCTCTGCATCTGTGAGTATGTTCTTAGGCATCCGACGCTTCCACCTGACACACCTGTACTGTAAGTTGCTCTTGGCTCTGACGACGAAGAAGGACTCCATCCGCTGTATGCGGTATAGCTCCCCAAAGTTGTTGTAGCCTCGATCAAACACATAGTAAGCACCTGTCTCATAAGGGATTTCCAGCATAGCTTTGGAGTCGTAGACGGAAGCTGTGGTGATATGATAGAAGGCTGGCACCTGTGCCTCCAGGTCATAGAGGACGTGAGCCTTGACACCGCCTTTCTTCTTGCGGAACTTCGCCCACCAGAACACCGACAGACAGAGCGGTATCGTCGTGGAGTCGAATGCATAGACCTTGCCTCCGAGCTTGAAGATGTCTGTTGCCCGTTTCTCCCTGGCCTGCGTCATCATGTAGAAGGCAAACTCCTCAAAGATACGGAAGTCGCGGTTCTGATTGGCCGTAGCCAACGTCGTCTTGGCGATGGGCTTTCGCCCCAAACCGAGGTGGAAACACTTGGACCGATGGGCTTCAAGAGCCACTATCACATCGCGCAGACTCTCACGGTTACTGAGTTGACCGAACATCAAAGCAAGAAGTTGGTTCCAGCAGGTGAGGTGCTTGACATACTTGTTACCATCATATTTGCTAGTGAGATAATTGAAGTGATTCCTATCAAGAAATGACGTTAACTGTTACAAAATCAAGTCCGTTGACTCTCCAAACCGCTCGTAAAAGACTTTATTTCAGCGATTTCAAAGAACGATTAGTCCACTTTAACGGGACAGTAGTGATATATAAATATGTATAAGACTTAAATCTCTGTTACGATTTCTCCCATTGGTTTGCGTGTTGTAGGTCTTGGTGCGGCATCAGCAGCAAGATGTCCTAGCGGAATAAGAACTGCTGCTTCTTCTTCGAGAGGAAGATTAAGCAGTTGATGGAGAAGTTGAGCATCGAAATTGCACACCCAGCAGGTACCAAGCCCCTGCTCTGCTGCAGCAAGGCAGATGTGTTCTGTGGCAATGGCGATGTCTATGTCTCCGTGATCCTTCTGGTCTGCGGGACGATGCCATGATTGATCATGACGAATGCAACCCACAATGACAAGAGGAGCTGTGGCAAACCATGTACGAGGATAAGTCTGGCGCACTTTCTCCAATGCCTCGTCAGTACGAGCAATGTAGAAGTGCCAAGGCTGGAAGTTTACAGCTGAGGGAGCGATGCGGGCACACTCAAGGATATAATGAAGTTGTTCATCGCTAACGGGCTCCTCGCTATATGAGCGAACGGAGTAACGCATCTTGGCTAATTGTTGGAAAGTCATAAGCTATTTCTTTGTTGTTGCAGGTTTCTTGGTTGTTGTAGCAGCAGGCTTTTTTGTTGCCGTAGTAGCAGTTTTAGCTGTTGTCGTGGTTCTCCTAACAGTAGTGGTGCGGCGACGTTTCTTCACAGGCTCTGGACGACGATGAAGTTTGGTATGTACTCGCCAACCAAAGAAGGCACGGGTTTGCCATTGCGTGTCACGCAAAGCAAAGTCGCTGTCTTTACCGCTCTTGGAATGCTGTACAACCGAAGTGAGTCCGATGAAGTAACGATCCCATGAGTAGATAGCACCAATGCGACCTACAAGGAAGAAATTGATATGACTGGTGTCCATCTTGTTTACCTCCTCGTTTCCCTTACGGTCTGTGGTATGGAGCTTATAGTTTTGCCATACCATAAGACTAGGCTGCGCGGTACCGTGCAAGAGCCAATGCTTTCCTACCACGAGGTTGTAACCATAGCCTCCACCAATGGCGAGAGAATTCATGTCAATGCGTTCTGGGATAGAAGCAACAGCCTCATCCGTATCGAGGTCTCCACCAATCTTGATGCGTCCTGTATTGAAGGCTGCCTGCACAAGGAAACTGCCTGCTGAACGTTTCTGAACCCACGTACTATTAAACACAGCAGGCAAAGAGAACTTTTTGCCATTGAACACGTAGTAACCTGTCACCGCAAACTGACGCATGTTGGTAGCAGAGGAAAGTTTGCGTGTATGTGACTCCAAGCTTGTGCGACCTCGGAAGGCTTTGACTTTCTCAAAGGTGAAATCGAGGCCAAACGTGTTGCTGTAATAATTGATGGCGGACATCATGTCCGAGATATCACTAAGTATCTTGCTGGGTGACAACGAGAAAGAAGCAGAAATACCTCGATAGTTCGCCATGATACCAAGCGTGATTTTGGGATCAGAGTTCAGGTAATAGTTACCTTTGGTGCCAGCATTATCTACAGAACGAAGGTGTATCATCTCACCAAATCCATCCACTTTGGCACGGAAAGTCCAGGTTTCCTGCGGACGTGCTACCCAAAGTGTATCGGTAGTGATCTTAGCGTTCCTCACATCAAGGATACTGTCCGCCTTGATCATAGCCTCTTCCGCCTTGGGCTTAAGCGAGTCAACCTTTTCCTGAATGTTCTGGATGATCTGCTCCTTTTTCTCTTGGAGACGTTCCAGAAAAGTGGTCTTGGTGGTGTCGTTGTCGATACTGTCGGCAGCAACCTGATAGGTATGTTCCGCCCATGCCCCACACGCCATCAGCGTCAGCAGCATACATACAAGAATCTTTTTCATAGGCTCGTACGGTATTATGATTGTTATTATTCTCTCTCCTTTTTATTGTTTATGCTAAACACATATCCAACATTTCCTTAATAAAACTCTTCATGTCTTTGTCCATATGTTGTCCTATAAAAACGAGTTTCTGCATACGATCACCATAGGTGTCATCCCAATCAGCACGCAATTTGGGTTCGGCTTCCAAAAGACGGTCGAGCTGTTCTTTTGGCATCGTAGCATACCATTGTCCGCAGTTTTTGAGGGAGAACTGCTTGCCTGCCTGCTCAAAGAGATAACAGATGTCTTCCTCACCCTTGAACCAGCAGATACCCTTGGCACGGATGATGTTCTTAGGCCAGAGACGTGCTACGAAGTCATCAAACATGCCGAGTTTCATAGGACGGCGGGCAAAATAGACATAGGTGCCGATGCCATATTCTTCAGCTTCGCCCTCATCGTGGTGGTGATGATGATGGTGATGTTCATGAGTTGAATGTTCTTCGTGATGATGTCCTTCGTGGTAATGTCCATCATGATGATGTTCGTGTTCATGTTCTTCTTCCTCGTCATCGTCATCATCATCTTCTTCCTCATGGTGTTCACCTTCCACAGCTTCAATCCATGCAGCACTAGTAGCTACCTTATCGAAGTCGAAAAGTCCCGTATGGAGAATCTTGTCGAAATCCACATCACCATAATTGCACTCAATGATGTCCGCCTTTGGCTGAATGGCACGAACTATTTGCTTGACACGTGCCAGTTCATTGGATTCCACTTCTGCAGCCTTATTGAGGAGGACGATATTGCAGAACTCAATCTGTTGAATCACAAGATTTTCTATATCTTCCTCTGCAATATTGGGCTTTTGAAGAGCGTCGCCATTACCAAATTCATCCTTCATACGTAGGGCATCAACCACTGTGACAATACAGTCGAGACGTGGCAGACCATTCATCCAGTATTTGGGTTCCATCGTAGGGATAGAGCAGATTGTCTGGGCGATGGGAGCTGGTTCGCAGATGCCTGAAGCTTCAATGACGATGTAGTCAAACTGGTTCATCTTCACGAGGTCAGTGAGTTGTTCCACGAGATCCATCTTCAGCGTACAACAAATGCAGCCGTTTTGAAGAGCAACGAGCGAATCATCCTTCTGGTCAACGATACCACCCTGTTGAATGAGGTCTGCATCGATATTCACCTCACCAATGTCATTGACAATAACAGCAAAGCGAATGCCTTTCTGATTACTGAGTATGCGATTGAGTAGTGTTGTCTTGCCGCTACCAAGATAGCCTGTAAGCAGTAGTACTGGAGTTTCTTTCATATTATTTTACTTTTATGTCAATAGTTCCATTTTTCTTTGTCGCAGTCAGCTTCACCTCACGAAGTTCGTGCTTCTTGTGGTTGAAGATGAGTTCGCTGTCAAAAGCTTGTCCACCAATGCGGGTTTCAAAATGCACATGCTCAGTAGTGGCATTGCCCGTCTTACCTTCCAGTGCAATCACATCGCCAGGTTTCACCTTATCACCCTTTTTGACGAGGTTCTTTAAGTTATGGGCATAGCGTGTTTCCAATCCCGTTTCGTGGCTGATAAACACCACGTTACCATAGCCGCTCATCTCGCCAGAGAAAGTAACGACACCCTTGAAAGCCGCCCTTACTTTATCCTTCGCCTTCGTCTTCAAATCAGAACCCTTATGATTAGGGCGTTTGCCTCCAAAAGGACTGATCAACTTGGCATCTTCCAATGGATAGTTCCATTCTTTTTCCTTCATCTTCTTGAAGTTGATGGTCACTTCATCGGTGCTCTTGAAAGGGTCCTCTGTAGCAAGTATGGTAGCTTGTCCACGTTGTCCCTTCGTAGCTTTCTTCGATGAAAAGCAACCAGCAAGCAGCAATGAGGCGACTGCCAGCAGGATGATAGGAAATCTTTTCTTCATGTGTCGCACTCTCCTTTCTGAGTGCAAAGTTACAAAAAAATTTCATAATTTGACAAATATGTCCTAACTTTGCAGCCACAAAAAGTATAAAGCATCAAAAGAACAAGAAAATGAACAGATTAGTTTTGACATTATTTGTGCTCATCGCGACGCTGACGATGAGTGCGCAAGATGAGATTCTTCAGAAATACAGCGATATGGGCGACATGAATACGACCGTTGTGACGAAGAATATGCTGGAACGTGTGCCGCTCGACCAATTTGACATACCAGGTCTTTCACAAATGATTCAACGCATTGAGAGTCTCAAGATTCTCGTTTCACGTGGCGACAATGCAGGTAAGAAGTTGGGCACAAAATTGCCAGGACAACTGTCAGGAAAAGGCTTCAAGACTGTACTCTCCACCAAGAAAGATGGCAGGAACATCACAGTCATGCAATCAAAGAAAGATCCAACACGTGTGGTGATGGTATTCTATCAGAAGCCACAAGCGATGGCAGTCAGCATGAAAGGCGACTTCAGCAATCTGGAAGCCGACTTAGATGCCATCAAGTCTCAGAAGTAATAACGGATACCACCTGAAAGCTTAACGAGGATATCAAAAGGTTCGTCATACTTGATACCCTCAAATTTATCGTCCGTAAAGGTGGTCATCAGTTCAAGGTCTGCAGAAAGCGCTTTGCTGAAACGGTAGTCGAACATCAGACCAAGACGACCAGCAATGCCTACATGGGTACCATGATCTCTGACACGAGACTCAAAACTTGCTGCACCAGTTTGCTTGCCATCCACTATGTAGAAACGCGCCTTGTCTGGATTCTCAGGGTCGAAGGGAGTTTGTTCCAACGAGTTGAGCATACCAGGATGCTTCAGCTTTTTCTCTCCAGTCATCATCATGCCAACACCTAAGATGGCATGTACGTGTAAGGGGTAGAACTTGTTAGTAAGCGCCACACCCGTTACATCAAACATGGCATCAGCATAGAGTTCTGTCGCCATAAAGCGGAAGAAACCGTTATCCGTATAGAGATGAATGGGGTCACCTCCCCCCTCTGGTGTCATGACCAAATTAGCCCAGGCCTGATCCACTGTTTCATAGTCCACACGGTTCTTCACATTGTGGATCCCCAAGCCGACACGCGCACCAAACTTGCGGTCAAAGTATTTACCGCCATAAACTTCAAGACCAAGTCCCAGAGCATCAGAGAAGAAACGGAATGGAGGGTGATCTGTAACGTTATCCGCCACACTAAAGTTAACGGAGAGGTTACTGCCCACAAACCATTTACGAGGCCATGTGCGAAGCTTCATCTGGTTCTTCATCCAACGGAGCGAGTCTGTGGCCGTACGGCCAATTCTTCCTGCCCGCTTTTCGAGTGACTTCTCCTTCATGCGCTTCTGTTCTTCCACCAACTTCAAGAACTCTTCCGTTGGCATCGTGTTGGCACTCGTTTGAGTTCCAGACCTCTTAGACACATTCTTTCTGGCTTCTTCGGCTCGTTTAGCAGCTTCTTCAGCATTCTTGCGAGCCTCAGCAGCTCTTTGTTCCGCCTTTCTTGCTTCTTCGGCAGCCTTCTGCACGGCTTCCAGATCTTGCGCATAGAGTGGCATCATGAATGCCGTCATCAGCGCGATGGACAATATCTTTTTCATATCTTTCATGTAGCGTGTATTTCTTATTAGTTTGTATGGGTGGCTTGCAGGTATTTCTTTTTGCAAGGCGATACAAAGGTACGCATTTTTGTGTGTAAAAAAAACAAAATCCTCGAAAAAAGAAAAAAAATGCTTTAATTCGCAAAAAAAGACACATTATTTAACTATATATTAGGGAAAAGTTTGTACCTTTGCACAAGAATTGAGCAATAGGTACTTATCTTGCTCTGCAAAAGCGGACCTTGAGTCTGCAGTATGGTGACATACGACCTCCATAAAGTTGAATATAATAAACAAATAGTATAACAATCAAAACAATGAATGTTATGAACATCAAGCATTATCTTTCAGCAGCAGCTGCACTCGCCATGTTTGCAGCCTGCAGTGATTACGACCCGGGCATGTCCAATCAAGTCGCAGATTTGACCGATGCCGAGATTGAAACGATCAAGGAGTACACAGAGAACTTCGTTGAACGTTACGGTGAGATGGATCCGAGCCACACTTGGGGATTCGGTGAAATCGGCGAGGAGATGGAAACGCGTGCATCAAATCCCAAAAGTAATAACTGGATAACTTATGATTTAGGAAAGGTTCAAGGGACTCAAAATGGCCAGCTCCTGTGGAAAGATGAGGAAGGAAATCCTACCACACAACGATACAGGGATGGTGTTTACGAGCGTCAGCCTTATTATCTTTATGGTGGCAATGATGTGGTAAGAGATTTCACTATTCCTGAAGGCGTTAAGATTCCAGGTTTCCCTGTACAAAACTATTATCTTTCTTCAGAATATAATACAGAAAGTGTAGGAGATCCTACCAAACCTGTAAGATATTCAGAAACCACAAATCCACAAAATCGAACAGGTTGGTATCACTGCAAATTCCCAAATGAGAATATTGAGCATTGGTTTGAAACTAAGGAAGATTTAATCAGCTATATGCAGGGTAATAATGCAACCAACACCCGTTATAATGAGGTTATCCCTATTGGTGATGTGGCTCAGTGCAACACACTCACGGATGCAGAGGTGGCAGATGTGTATGCAGAATTCAGCAAAGTGTGGACTGGTACCAATCCAACAATTGATTTAAAGTCATACTTCGTTCAGCAGGTATGGCGTGGTGATGCCCACTATACAGACGTGAGAAATGGAGGAGACATTGTTGGTGGAAACCAGATGGATTACCTTGTAGCGGAGGGGGGCGGTGATGCCGAGCATTTCTACAACTTTAATAATTCCAACTATTCGAATAGTAATAAAGGTATGATGCTTGTCTATAACAGTAACACGAAAAATTTCGCATACCATAATTCCTATCAAGAAGGTACTATTTGGAATCATTACCGCCTCGTCTATTTGCATGGGAACTACTATGTTGGTTTTGATTTCTCCTCATCTGACGGAACATATGCCAACAACATCTACAACGACTGGATTGTAAAGATTATTCCAGGTGAAGGTACAATTACTTTTGACGAAGAGGAGCCCTTCGAACGTGAAGAAACAGTGACAAAAGAACGTATCAAGAGAGTTTCTCGTCGTGTTATGTGTGAAGACCTTGGTGAAACTGATGATTTCGATTTTAATGACGTGGTATTCGATGTTGAATATTCACAGGTACAGACTGGTTCTATTACTTATAAAGTGACTGGAGTAAGAAATAAAACCACCAAAGTGGTTTTGAGTGAAACAAGAGTAGTGAAGAGCGAATCTTGGGAACCAAAGAACGGCAATAATACTTGGACAGGAACCGTCACACTTCGTGCTTCAGGTGGTACGCTACCTATCTACATCGAGAACTTTGATGGTGATCAGTTTGAATGTCATGAAAAGATGGGAGGAACAAAGATATCTGGAACAACGCGTTACCACCCAATCAACGTAAGTGCAGGGCTTGCAAAAGACGCAGTAGAGTTGCCTTCTATTTCCGGTCTGACATCCACAAACCCAGACAACATTCACATTTATGTCTATAATGCAAATGGCACACGTGCAGGAAGGGATATTACGTATCCTACTAAAGTAGCTCTTCAGCAATTTGGCATAAATGCTGCTCCGCAGAAGATTTGTATGCCAACAGATGTTCGCTGGCTGAAGGAACGTTGTCAAATAGAGAGAGCTTACCCACATTTCAGAAACTGGGTGGAGAAAGAAAGAAGTGATTTCGGCTTCGGCAATGAACATGACTGGACAAGAGAAGAAATCAATGAAAAATATCTCTATTAAAATTGACTAATCATCTTTCCACAATAAGCGAAACAGGCTGGGCATTACGTCCAGCCTGTTTTTTGTGTGATAGGGCTTCCAAACGTTTGGAAACCCTATACAATAGTTTTGAATCGTTGTTGATTAAATGAGATTGCCCTTGATGACCTGTTCGATGACAGCCGGGTAGTGCTTCATCTCCAATTCATGTACCTTCTCTGCAATGTCGTCTGGCGTGTCTTCGGGTGAGAGTTCGACAGAGAACTGGGCGATGTGTTCGCCTGCGTCGAGCTCAGGATTGACGAAATGGATGGTGATGCCTGATTGCTTTTCACCTGCAGCCTTGACTGCTTCATGCACATGATGCCCCCACATACCCTTACCTCCAAACTTGGGAAGGAGTGCTGGATGGATATTGATGATCCGGTTGGGAAACTGATCGATGAGGTAAGTGGGTATCTTGGGCAGGAAGCCAGCGAGGATGATGTAGTCACATCCGCGAACGGTATGTATCACAAGCCTGGGCTCGTCAACAAACTGCTGACGTGTGATAACAGCCGTAGGCACTCCGAGTTGTTCGGCGCGCACAAGAGCATAGGCATCGCTGCGGCTGGACACCACAATGGGTATCTCCACTTCAGGTTTATCAGAGAAGTAGCGAATGATGTTTTCGCAGTTAGTGCCGCTTCCTGTGACGAAGATGGCGAGTTTAGTAGTTTCGCTCATGGGCTTATCAATTGTTCTTATCCAATTTGGCAAGGTGGAATCTCCTCGAATTCTATATCCTCAATCTCAAGTGCTTTCTCAGCCGCAGCCTTAGCATCCGCCTCACGTTGACGACGTCCGAGGAAGAAACGGTAACGATCCAGTTCGTCGGCAAACTCATGGGTAGCCCACAAAAGAATGGCTGCATCGTCGATCAATCCGATGGCCGGCATAAAGTCTGGCATGATGTCTGCTGGTGTGACCACATAAACGAGCGCACCAACAATGACGGTGAGATTGAGGAAGTTGTACTCCGTGTACTTACCTGTAAACACATCGCGGATATACTGGCAGATGAAGAGGAACTCGTCCTTCACCGCCTTCAGTCCATCCTTGGTGGCATATTTCTTGGCCGAGGTGAAAAGCTCCTTGAGCTTGCCTGGATGCATGGCGTAGTATCTGCCTGCGGCAGCCCAACCGCCTTTCTTGAAGTACTTGGTGTAATCCATCCTTGCTTGTTTTTAGTGTTTTTGTGATGTATTTCGTATGCAAAGGTACATAAAAATATTGAGTCTCAAGCCAGAGGGGGCAAAAAAACACATGTCGAACAAAAAAATCCACGATTTCCATGATTTCTGTGTGAGATTCAGGGAAAAAATAGCTAACTTTGTAGTCATGAAAGTAATATACAATCGCTTTATTCCCTTCGGCTCCTTTCATGGGCTCAACCTCTTTGGCACCATCTTCGTACAACGGAGATGGGGCAAAATGGATCCACACGAATTGAACCACGAGACCATCCACACCCTCCAGCAATGGGAGATGACATATGTGGGTTTCTACTTATGGTACTGTGTGGAATACCTTGTTCGCTTGGTGCAGTATCGTTTTAAGACAGAGAAGGCTTACTACAACATCAGTTTCGAACGCGAAGCCTATGCCAATGAGCGAAATCAGCACTATGTGAGCCAGCGTCGCCCTATGGCATGGGTGAATTATCTGCGCAAATCCTCATAGGAAGGCTTTTTGAGAGGTGTCCTTTGTGGAAAAAGCAAAAAAAACGTGTAAAATCAAAAAAAAATATGCTATCTCTTTGTATTTTAGACATTTTATCCTAACTTTGCACACGTTTTCAGGGTTCACCCGACCTTCGGGAACAATTGCCGATGATATCCAAAAGCAATTACACATTATTAATATATATAAGGGCAATCAAACAATAAAAATCGACAATAAAACTATGACTAAAGCAGAAATCGTTGCTGAAATCAGCAAAATGACAGGAGTTGAGAGAGAAAAATCTCTCAAAGTGGTAGAGGCCATGATGGTTATCATCAAAGACAAAACAGCTGGCGGTGAGGACATTTTCCTTCGCGGCTTCGGCACATTCACAACAAAAGAGCGCGCAGCAAAAGTTGGTCGTCTGATCAAGGAGAACAAATCTGTGGTTGTTCCTGCTCACAAGATTCCATTTTTCAAGCCTTGCGAAGATTACAAGGACATGTTCTAAACATCAAAATATGGATACAGATAACGCCTCTGCATGAAGCAGGGGCGTTTCTTTATGATAAAAAACCATTTACAATCAAGAGGGTGACAATTTTTCAAAACGAAAAACATCCGAACTCAAGTTTTTTTTATAAATTTGCATTCTATTATATATATAATAATGTGTAAATAGCATGGAAACATTCATCATTATCATCTCCATCATGGTGGGAGCCTTGATTGGCGCACTCATCACAGCGCTCGTCTTGCAGAACAAGAACGGAAAAGTCGCTGCACAAGTTAGCGTGTTAGCATCGCAGTTGAAGACCGAGGAAGAAAAGGCTGCATCGCTCATACAGGAAAAGGAAAGGAACTTCCAGCGGACACTCGACGAGAAGGAGCGCTCGTTTCAAAATGCTCTGGACGAAAAAGAGCGTGTACATCGGGAAGCACTTCAGGCCCAGCAACGCCAGTTTGACGAAACAATGGCAAAGGTGTCTGCTCAAATGAAGGTGGCCACAGACGAGATGCTGAAACAACGACAGAAAGAATTTGCCGATGCCAGCAACCAAAATCTCGGACAAATTGTCAATCCCCTGCGCGAAACCATTGACCAAATGAAACAGGTGATGGCTGAAAACACTGAAAAACAGACAAAGATGGGTGGTGAAATGAAAGCGAACATCGAAAATATGATGCGCCAAAGCGAAGCTGCCATGAAGAGTGCCGATGAACTGAATCGCACATTCAGACTTGGCAATCGTGTGCAAGGCGACTGGGGCGAGACCATTCTCGATGAACTTTTAGAAAGCCAAGGACTGAAACGTGGCATCCATTATGACACTCAGCCATACATTCGCGATGCAGCAGGAAACATCATCCATACAGAGAGCGGATCCACTATGCGCCCAGACGTGATTCTGCATCTTGACCAGCGTCGCGAAGTCATCATTGACTCAAAAGTTTCCTTGACCGCCTTTATGGATTATGCCAACGCAACCACAGAAGAAGAAAGAAAACGACTGCTCAAGGCACACATCGACAGTCTGAAGTCACATGTCAGGGAACTTTCCACCAAAGATTATTCTGCCTATATTAAGCCACCCAAAGCACGGATGGACTATGTCATCATGTTCGTTCCGCATTCAGCAGCTCTATGGACAGCCCTAAATGCGCAACCAGATCTCTGGCGTAATGCAATGTCACAAAATGTATTCATCGCAGACGAACAAACACTTTTTGCGGCTTTACGCATCATCAATTTAACCTGGACACAAATTGCTCAAGCACAAAATCACGAAAAAGTATATGCTCTTGCCAACGAAATGTTGGAGCGTGTAGGACAATTTATGAAGAAATATGATGCCATAGGTCAAGCGCTCAAACGTGCAACACAAGCCTATGAGGAGGGTGGAAACAAACTCGCGCCCTCTGGACAAAGTATATTAACTACATGTGTAAAACTCCAAAAATTGGGAGCCAAGCAGAGTGACAAGAACCCAATACCGCAACTCACAGATATCGATAACATTCCGCAGATCGGATCTGAATAAGGAAACATTTTACACCCAAAAAACACATAAAAAGAAACAAAATCGGACACAATAATACCTTTAGCGCTGTTGAATGACATGTCTGATTTGTCAACAAACCCGTACTTCTGCTTAAAGAAATCATTCCAGACACACCGAAATGTTTCCAACCATCCACAAAAACACACCTATTTTGTTTCCATATTTTTGCATTATTGGATTAAAAGTATTAATTATTTCCACAAAATAGTACTTTTTTATTTTTTTCTTACATTTTTTGTATTTTTTATTTGGACAATGAATACAAAACGGGTAACTTTGCAATGTCAAACAACAAAAATGTTGCCAAGACACAACAAAAACAACTTAAAAACAACTAAAAATTCTCTTCGGAGACTAATTACAACAACATACAAAACCAATAACTACTAAAGAAAGGGCATAGTTATGAAGAAGTTCATCTTAACAGTTTTAGCATTTTTGTCATTCGGTGCTTATAACAGCATCATGGCACAGGGACAAGACGACGCTGCTCAGAAGAATCCAAATCTGAACACCGCGGGCAAGTATACCGGCAACAAGAAGGACGGTAAGATGCACGGTAAGGGCGTCTATGAGTGGAAAAACGGCGACCGCTTCGAAGGTAACTTCGTAAATGGCCAGATTGACGGCTACGGACGTTACTCTTGGGTAGATGGCGACGTCTATCAGGGTGATTTCAGGGATGGCAAGCAGGATGGCTTCGGTAGCGCGTTCTATGCAGATCGTTGCAACACTTACGAGGGTGAGTGGAAGAATGGTAAGCGTAACGGCCACGGCAAGCTCACATGGGCTAACGGCGACACATACGAAGGCGAATGGGTGGATGATGTACGTGTAGGTGAAGGTGTCTTCACAGCAGCTAACGGTGACAAGTATGTAGGTCACTATGAGAACAACCAGCGCAATGGCTACGGCACATACTACCACAACAATGGTGATGTGTATGCAGGTCAGTGGGTAAACGGCGAGAAGGAAGGTCTTGGCAAGTACACCTATGCAAACGGTAACGTATATGAAGGCCAGTTCTGCAACTCTTACATTGAGGGTCAGGGAACATTCGTATGGGCTTCAGGTGCAACTTACACAGGACAGTTCAAAGAGGACATGCGTAACGGCGTCGGTACTTACACGACAGCATCCGGCAAGGTCATCGCAGGTAACTGGAAGGACAATCCTTCTCTGGCGATATCAATGCGAACGTTCTCGCATCGAGATAATCCGGACCATTTTAGCACTAGATCATATACTAAGAAAACAAAAACCTGTAAATTGTTCCTAAAAAACAATAAAGAAATTTCGAAGAGGGCTTAGTCCAAAATATTTTGCCCAAATCTTTGTAAAACAGTAGTAAATAGTAATTCATAACATCCCCAACGGATAAGTCCAAAATTCGGAATAGTTTTTAATGGAAATAGGTAGACTCCCGAACCTTCAAGGGATTAGTGATAACCTCTTGGAGAGACGGGAGTCAAAATTTACAGGAAAAGCCGATGAATCATCGGCACGAAATCAAAGACAGAGTTAACCCCATAACGAAAGGCAGAGCTAGTTAATATATAATAATAAGGTTAAAGAAGAAAACAGATAAAGTATTAGGTGAATAAAAAAGTGATTTAGGTATTGAATAAATAGTAGAAAGGTTTTGGTTAGGAATTCCTTCAAAGAAGAGAAAAAAGGCAGAGTGGAAAGAAGGAATAATGAAAGGGATTTGACTGATGACAGCCAAATCCCTTTTACTTTAATGTGCTCTCTTCCTGACACGCATATCTTGTACATAATCAATTCCTAATGCACCAGTGAGGATGTACGCCACACAGGTGTCACCTTCATATACGCGATTGTAAAACTCAAAAGGTTTGTCGCGGCTAATCGTGAGTTCCTGTTCATCACCATCGAGGAAGCGGAACTTCAGTTCATACTTCGTGGTCGATTCTTCGTGTTGTGTCACATACTCCTTTTCGTTGCCAAACACATCCTTACCCGTACGATGATCCTCACGGATATGCGTAGAAACGTTATGTTGGTGGTATGTAATGACACAGGGACGTTCCACTGGCGACTTATCCTTCGAGAAGGCGTAGTTCAGATTCTCGTAAGCATGTTGGATGCATACTGCTGAAAGGAACAGCAATAACACAAAAGAAACAATAATGAGCAAGGGGAAACGCCACTTCTTGATGAAGATGCACAAGAATCCAGGACAACACAACAGTCCACATGCTGTAGCTGCAACTGTAGCGATTATGTCACCGGCATCGCTGAGAGAAACTACTGAATCAGGAGGTGATGGCGTGAAAACAAAGATACCCACACTCACACCTACCACAATCAACAGCCCCACGAGCCAATTCCTCAAAGGGCCTTCTACTATTCTTTCTATTTCCATATTCTTATTATGTTTTTCGTCATTTCACAATTAATGTAATCTCGTTATTGTTTTTATCTAAATCCACTGCCGCCACCGCCAGAGTGACCACCACCCCCAGAATAGCTACTGTGTCCACTGCTACCACTACTGCTGGAATAACTGCGCGGTGAGCTGCTGGATGATCCGCTACTGTAGGAAGAACGGCGCTGCTCACGCTCATAGGCAGTCTCGTACATATGTGCCGTATAGAGAGAGCTAGCCAATGCCGTCGTGATGGGTTTGAAATCCTCCACCACCTGATGCGGCGGAATGAGCTGGTCAAGTTTGGTCGTGTCGGGAGCCACCTTCTTCATATCCTTGCGCACTTGGTCGGCAATGCCGTAGAAGGATGCATAGACAAGATATTCCTTCCAGAGGTTCACTTCCTCGATATGGCGTTCGCTCACCAACGAGAAATCCTTAAGATAGTGAACAAAGCCCACCACTTGCTGCACATCATCAGCCCGAAGAGAACTGTCCTCCTTACGACAGTTAGCCATCATATAGAGCGCGTCAGCCATCGGACGCAATCTCTCCAGATTATTCTTCACATAAATTCTCAACTCATCGGGCTGTAAGAGATGGTCATCGTTTGCAGCTTTGTAGAGCAGGTCTTGCAGCATGTACTGAATACCATCATCATGCAACAAGCCCTTGTACAAATCATTCACCTGACGGCGACGCGTACCATAAACAGCGCCTGTCGAATAAGAAGTCGCCCCATTTGTCACATCAAGATTGGGACGTTTCTCTGGTTTCACCGGTTCCTTGACACGAAAAAGCTGACGTGTCTTACCATGCTTGTCGGTATCGTAGTCGAGGCTAATGCCACCCTTATAAAACAAGCGAAGGATGAATGCCTCATAAAGATTTTGCACACTAAACTCTACACCCTTGATGGGATTATTGCCCGATGCCTTCAGAATCTGCATGACGGCAGATAGTACGGCGCTCGAACCGAGCAAGTTACCTTGCATAGGCAGTTCACGCCAATATGGGAGTTCATTCCATTTTTTGCCACCCATCAACTCTGTCAAGTCTGCAAATCTCTGCTTCTGATGTTTCTTAAAGGCACGATCCGACGCGATGGTTCCTTTAGCCGCCCAACCAATCAATCCAATAATGAGAAGAAAAACGCCAATCAGTCCCCAGTCAAGTCCACCCCCGTCATTACTTTCATTGATGGTGCCTTGCCAAGCCCTTCCTTCATGACCTGTGCTCGTTTCGCCGCCCATCAGCGAACTGCGTAAGGCACCATTCTGGAGGGTATCACCCATTGCCACCTCGATGTCGTATTCGCTATCCTCCAATGCTGGACGTTTCACGAGTTCCTTGAACGTTCCTTCCTTCACCACATCTGGATGCAACAATCCCTTTCTCAGTTCCACAAGCATGATGACAGCATCACCTTTGCGCATTTCTTGATCTGTCCGTGCCCACACATAGTTACTAAGACGTCCTTTCCAACCATCATAACCAAAAGTCCAGATACGGGCATCCTCCCTTGTGAGCGAATCGACATCCACGCAGACATTCACCATCGCAAAGGCGGCAGGTGAATTAGCAGCCTCGTAAAAAGAGTGGCAAAAACCGTCGTAGTCGTCATAGGACTTCACCAAGTTGGTCAGCGTGTAGAAAATGTAGTATTTGCGTTTTCCAGCCTTGCCGATACCCCAGCAAATCTCCACACCCCCAGAAATGCGGTGATAACCACAACGCCCCGTCTTCTCTTCACGACTGCGATCCACGTTCCATTCTTCCTCCACCTCGTAATCCACTCCTTCCTCGTCAAACACCTCCAAATCCTTCACCTCGATGTCACCCATATTGTTGAACGTGATGAAGCCCTCCGTACCCTGGTCACTCATTTGGCAATCACGACGTTCCCTCACTCGGGCGCTACCGTCATCCATCAGGTTCACCAGGATAAATACCGAGTCAATCTGATGCTGGGCATAGGTGGGAAGCCCCATCATGCCCATCATAACCATCAACCCTATTACAAGACGTTTCTTCATCAGTTGAACAGTTCTGGCATATCCTTCTTCTGCTTGTCATCCATCGTCAGATACTCCCTTTCTCCGAAATGCAGCTGACTTGCCACCATGCTCGAGGGCCACTGACGCACATAGCGATTGAAACGCGTGATGGTATCATTGTAAATCATGCGTGCCATGCGCACATTTTCCTCATACGAGTTGATGCTACTCATCGTCTTCTCATACAGTCCCGAAGCCTTCAATTCTGGGTAAGACTCATTCACCGCCATCAAACGGCTCAGCACTTCAGAAAAAGCATCCTGTTGTTCGTTCACGTCAGCAGCTGTGCGAATCTCCACACCTCGACGTGCTGCAATAGTGGCAGCCAATGTCTCAGCCTCATGCTGTGCATAAGATGTAGCAGCCTTCGCCAATGCCAACAATGCGTCCCAACGTGAATTGAGTTGCACCTGAATCTGACTCAGCGCATTCTTGCACTTCTCATCCATATCGACCAGCGCACGCTGCGTCTTGATGTAGCCAATCACTCCGAAGATGACAGCGGCAATCACCACCACCATCACGATCAATCCAATTGTATCCATAAATCTTTCTATATGATAGGTAAGTAAATAGTCCTTCTCACACCATCAGCGTCTTCGCGATGTAGAGGCAATAGATAATCAGCAGTATCGCCCCCTCATAACGCACAATCTTACGATGCGTCTTCAGGAACACCCATAGCAGCACCCCAAGCCCTATCATCACGGCATAGTCAATGGCGAACGGAGTCCATGCATTCTGAATCGGCGTAATGGCACTTGCCACACCCACCACCGAAAGGATATTGAACGAGACAGACCCAATGATGTTGCCCACAGCCATGTCTGTCTCGCCCTTCCGGGCAGCCATCACACTGGCGAAAAGTTCTGGCAGACTCGTGCCCACTGCCACCACCGTCAATCCAATGATGCGTTCCATTTCCTCTCTCGCCACTCCGAAATATTCGCCCAATTCCATCGCAATGGCACTCGACCCCTCAATCAGACGGTCTGCACCCCACACCATCGCCGCCAAACTCAGCAACACATACAGGATGGCACGCCACAACGGCATTGATGGAGCTACAACCTCTGCCTCCTTCTTCATCTTCTTGCGTGAGCGATACACCTCCCACGATATAAACGCCACCAACAATGCCACCATACAAATGCCCTGCCACCGCTGGATGGTATTTCCCGTATAAGCCACCACAATGAATAATGCCATTGCCAACAACATAAAAGGGATATCCACTCGCATCATCGTACGCTGCGAAGGCAATGGACAAATCAGCGATGTCATACCAAGAATCAACGCAATATTGGCAATGTTCGACCCTGCCACATTTCCAATGGCCAAACCCGACGAACCGACCCATGCCGCCTGTGTTGACACCAACAGCTCCGGCATCGATGTACCGAATCCAATCACGGTAATGCCAATGACCATCGCACTGAGCTTCGCCCGCTGGGCAATTGCAACAGCACCATCAATCAAAAAATCGCCTCCCTTCACCAGAAGGAAGAAGCCAAGCAGAATATATAAGATGTTGAGTAACATATCAATCTTTGCAAATCAACTGCAAAGTTACGCACTTTTCACGTTACCTCCAAATCTTTTAGGATTTAATCTGCCTAATCAAGATGAGAGGCGACCTTGTAGAATCGCCTCACATCTTGATAATATAAATACAATACTTGTGGAATAATTGCCATGATCATGCTTACTGCAAATAAAGATTCAATGGATTATTTTGAACCTGCACAACAAGATACCCACCTTGGTCAACACACAATTGCAAGTTTGCCGCAGAAATCTCTTGTCTTCCGCTGGTTGCAGAACTTCCATATTGGAAAGACCAATACGGTGATGTAATGCACATCTGACCACCATTGGGAACATAGTCATCCCAACTTACTATCAATTTGCTCACATTAGTAACAGATACAGTACCATACGAGATATTGTATGTCCCATTACCATTGCTGGTCACTTTTATCTGATGACCATTACTTACTCCTAACCTTATCGCACCCCCAACCGACGTCGGAGGATCTGTTGTGGTTTCTTCTTGAGTTGCAGGTTGCACCTCGCCCGTCACACCAATCCAGATGTACTGTGTGGTAGCTTGATGAGTAGCATCAGCTTGCTGGGTAATAATGACATTGTCACCACTCTGTTTGAGAGCTTTGATAGTGAGGTTTTTACCGTCAAGAGACACTTCTATGAAGCCTGTCCCCTGTGTCGAGACAGAAAGTGCACCTTCACTGTCAGTATTAATAGTCACAGTCTTAGTCGTGCCAGCCTCCATCTCAATGTTTGCTTCACTAAGAGAAATGCTTGGAGCCGATTTTTCACTCGACGTACCTGATCCACTTGAATTATAATGTACTGTCAAATCAACGTTCTTAACACCACCAGGTGTAGCCAATCTAATATTTACTGTCGTCGTACCAGAATTCTGCCTCTGCATCACACATTTCAGTTTAGTGAACGATCCTTCTACTGGAGCCATTGCACCAGTGCTTCCAGATACACAGAATACTTTATCCTTATATGCCTCTGTCACATTGACGTAGTCAAGCACATCAATGACATCATTTTCTTTCACATAGATATCACTCGACTGTCCCGCCTTCAACTCAAGTGTGGCTACTGGCGCGGCAAGCACAGGATAAACTGAAGGAAGAATCGAATTGTAGAATGTCACATCAGCATTCGGATTACCTGACACTTCAACCTCATGGGCTGTCATTGGCATAGGCTGGACACCCAACACTTTTTGAGTAAAAATCTTAGTGGATACACAACCCTTCTTGGCGGGTTTTGAAAACCAATCCTTGTGGCTTCCTTTGCTCTTTACCCACTCCTCAAACTCTGGATATGGCACGTTAATATATGTTCGCTCGCTTGGCCACGACCATACATTCGCCATTTTCTGTCCGACTTCCGGATAGTTGGTGAGGGTATAGGCGAATGGCACGCAGAGTATGTATGGAGCCACTCCTTCCACTGGAGCATTCACGTCTGTTGCCTTGTCAAAAGCTTCATCCTCATAATTCAGCACCTTTGCCATTGCAGGAGTTCCGGCAGGCAATACACGGATAGTGAAACCACCCATATTATTTGCTTTGCTGACATCTTCACTCAGTCCCCAATCTTGTGCCACATGAACTTCCACCTGCTGTGTAGCCACCTTCAAATCACCATCCAAGTTAATTGGCTGATAGTGACCACTGATTGACGGAGATTGATCAAGCAGCTGGTGAATTTCACCTATGCAGGTCTTTCCAAAGAAGAGATAGGACGCCAATGTACCACCAGCAGCCAACGGAGTGACCGTCACTTTGTTCTGACCAGCCAAACGCACCACCTTCACAACCACGTCATTATAGTCAATGTCGAATCCGCCACCAAGGTCTTCACCAGCCAGAATCCATGCAGCAGGTTCTGCATTTTGCAATTCGCTCACAGGCACGTTCACATCAAGTCCCTGCGAAATCTTGATAATCCAATCGTTGAAAATCCAGTCGCGTTCCACATCCATATTCTTATCAGCAGGTTGGTCTGGACGTTTCTGAGCATAGAAGTCGAAACCAAGGTATAGCCCAGACTTCGTCACACCATCCTCCACCCAACTCACACGCTTCATGATATAGGTTGGTTGGTATTCATCACTCTGTGCATTGTGATAACAGAACTGCTTTACCCAATGCTTATCCACACCTTGGAAATTGAAATCTTCTGTTGGGCAACCTGTAGGATTGATACCACGCATCAGCGTTAGACCGATAATAGGATGCTCTTTATTCACATCTTTGTCGTCGTAAGCCACCGTCGTCTGGTTGCCATCATTGAAGTCATTGACGTGGATGTAACTACCATTAAATGCACCTTCGCTTGCAGAATTGTCATAAATCAGCAAGTGATTCATCTTGTTGCTTGCCGTACCTGTCTGCTGGTTGAAGGCATCATAATATTGAGCTGTACCCTTATGCACCTGTTGCACAAACAGTTCGGTCCAAGGAACAAGTACCTCATTGAAACCGCCATAGTGCTGTTTGCTGAACTCTGCAACTACAGCTAGACTCTCTGCCTCCGTGATGTTAGCAGGCACCACATATTTTCTTGACCACAAGTTGCGATCCACATACTCACCACCACGTGTTTCCATCTCAGGAGCAGTCATCGAACTCATGTTATCGAAGTCAACAACACCACCAACCACAGCACGAAGGGCCACGTCGCCGTCGCTCACCACAAGGTTCTGCATGTCTTCAATCACGTCGAACTCCAGTTTGCGGGTGCCCGACACATTCTTGAATGCGCCCACTTGCACGTAAATGCCTTCCTTTTCCGTATAGACGTTCACATCCTTAATCAACGAAGACGTCACAGTCACATTGGCACGCTCAGCCAGGTTCCAATCCTGTGTCTCGTCAAACGAACCGAACTGACGGCTGAAGTCCGCATTGAATTTCATTTCCTTCTCGGTGTAGCCATTGTCATAGTCGCTACAACCCACGAGAACCATTGCTGCCACTGCCAGCGGCATCAAAATAGAAAGGTTTTTCTGAGTTTTCATAATCTTTATGGTTAATAGGTTTGTACGTTTTTATTATGGTTACGCGTGCGTACGCGTATAAATAATGTGCAAATATAGAAAGTTCTTGCGACTCCTGCAAGAAAAAATCAAGAAAAATGACAAAAAAGATAAAAAAACACTAAATTCATCAATCAAAATGGACGTTTGTGGTCCAAAAACCTTGTGAGTACACAACAACCTAACGTATTCAATTGAGAGTTACACCCCTATTCATTTCAAACAAACTAGGCTTTCCACAAAATTTCTAAAGTTTGAAATTAATTTTTCAAACTTTGAAAAAATTTTTTGAAATTTTCAAAATATATTTTGCAACTTTAGAAATTTTGCGAAGACAAGGGGAAGGCGGACATAAATAACAAAATGACAGGCGGCAATAAACCTCCCTTCACCAGAAGGAAGAAGCCAAGCAGGATATATAAGATGTTGAGTAACATATCAATCTTTGCAAATCAACTACAAAGTTACGCACTTTTCACGTTACCTCCAAATCTTTTAGGATATAATCCACCTAATCAAAAAAAAACGTAAGTTAACTCATTTCATCGATTGAGTTAACTCATTCCATGAATCGAGTTAACTCACGGTTTTTGACTCCCAAAATTCTTTGAGTCGACTCAAACGATGAGTTGAGCCCGCTCAATCGATGAATTGAGTCGACTCACATTTTTCAGCTATTATTATATTGTCTCACACAGATTGCATAGATTACACGGATATGGATGAATTATAATTTCTGCGAGACACAGAAAGTAAATAAACATCACCGCTTGCGATGTCCCCAATTCTACTATGCTGAGGCACCTTTACAATTCACATATCTTTCTTGCTGAGTGAGCCAACATGAATGGTCATCTTACGCAAATCCGGGGTCTGGGCTACCATCGTATCAACTTTTTCCTTGAAGGAAACCTCGTCATAGCGGCTTTCGTCCTTTTTCAGTTCATACACCCAAGCCTCCTTTCCGACTGGATCAACCACCACAAGGTCTATCTCATTGAAGCCTTTTCTATCCCACCATTTGCCGACGATGTATTTTCCCTCTTCTTGGAACTTGCGGACAAAATATCGTTCCATCATCAGTCCCGACACACCATCGTAGTCTCTCTTGATGATGTCACCAAGGGCTTTCAGAGCCTTGTTTTCCACCAGTGCCTGATACTTGAAGAAGAAGCGGAACCAGAAAATCAGGAAACAGTCCTCCAATTGGTAGCGCACTTTCTTGCTACTTTCTTTGGCAAAAATGGGCTGATACTTGCTGATTAACCCATAGTAATCCTCCAGACGTGATAGATAGCTGCTGATGTTGTCGATACCCAGTTCATTCTTAATTTCCGCACTGGTCTTCATGCCACTGGCAATACAGGTCAGGATGGAAAAATAAATCACGTAATCAGTGCCGAACTCCTCTATCAGAATATTCTTGCCCTCATTGATGAAAGGTGAATTCTCTTCCGTCAATGCCGCCAGCATCGTGTTCTTACGTTTCTTTCCACGGTCAAGCAACAGAGTGACATACCAAGCCACGCCACCCGTAATGCTGAACAACGCCAGCAAGTCCTCTGGGGTGTAGTCGGGATTGAAATCGCGGAGGATTTCCTTCATCACATCAGTCTTGAATGGCTGAAGTGTCAACTTTTCATCGGCACGTCCGAAAAGCGGCTCTTCATAATCCTCGAAAATCTTCTTCATCAGCGTAAATACAGAACCGCTGACAATCAGGTTCAAGTGGCTCTTACGTTTCCACAAATCCCAATCACGCTGCATATCGCTGAACACCGCTGGATTTACCTTCTGGAAGTTTTGGAATTCATCGATAATCAGTGTAAACGGCCTGCTTTCTGAAAGCTGAAGGACAAATCTGAAAATCTCAGAGAAAGAGCTGGCCTGCCCCAACACTGGTACTCCAAGCTTATGGGTTATCTCGGCTATGAAGTCCTTGCACAAGAGAGACTCAGCTTTCTTTCCTACGAAGAAATAGAGAATAGTCTCGTCCCCACATCTTTGTGAAAGTTCTGTCTTACCAATACGCCTACGACCCATGATGACGGTCATACGCGCCTCACGCTTACTTTGGGCTAACACCTCTCTGAGCAACTGCTGCTCCGACTCCCTATCATAGAACTTCATAACTTCAAAATAATAATGGTAATTATAATAATGACGGTTATTATTTTGCAAAGATACGGATTAATTCCGAATAAAGAGACAAAACGAAGAAAAAAAACCAAAATAGCGTCTGATTCTTGTTAATTAACCTCGAATGACCATGTTTATTTCACACGGATGGCACAGATGTCACGGAATTTTTCATGCCATGCCTTATTCTCCGATAACCTTGGGTTATTCGTCAAGCGTGGGTTGTTTGTAAACATCCGTCCACCATGACTAAGATACCATAATATAGGTTCCACAAAATACAACAGCAGCTACAGTCAAATGTGATTGTATCTGCTATTGCTATAGTATATAGGTATTACAACCTGTAGTTTATCGGATGCTTACACTGCATAGTTACGAAAAACTTTTTCCCTAGTTATGGAGAAGCAAATGGGCAACTCACTGGTATGTGAGTCGCCCATAAGCAAACTTTAAATGAATCGTTATTTGTAGAAATGATAAATTCGAGAAATTATTCCACTTTCAACTTCCATTCATTATTTCCTGTGGCACTCAAGATGAGACTAAAGGTGTTCCCCCATCCTGGATCCCAGTCAGAAAGCGTTATCGTTGTACTACCATTCCTTCCTTTCAAATCATCACCTTTTTGATTATTGCTCAATCGTATGTCGTGGACAACTTCTTTAGGAATCGGGGTTCCAGTTCCTTCTTCATAATCATATTCAATTGTATAATTCTCCTCCCATGTGAGTGTGAGCGTTGTCGCATTTGACTTGATAATTTTATTATTATATGCGATGTTGAATGTTCCGTCTCCATTGTTTGTTACAGTCATATTATATTGATTCGTCCTCGTTTCACTCAAATATTCACTTGAGCCTGCAGCATTCACAGTCACAGTACATGTCTTCACATCACTTGCATAGTAGTTGTTATCTGCCGCCTGGGAAACTTGGATGGTATAAGTGCCCTCAGCGGTAGGAGTGAATGTACACGATTCATTATACGCCTTTGTTTGTGTTTCCACTAAGAAATCACCATTATATACCTTATAAGTGATATTACCTGTGCTACTTGTAGTCACACAACTTTTCAGATTAATTCCTGTATCCTTCGTCGTACTACCATTTTGAACGCTGAGGTTCGAAGCCTGTTTCTGGTTGTTGCCACCATTGTTACCACCGTTTCCACTATTTCCATTGATTTCAGCTTGGGTCATGTCACTCACGCTAAGGAACAGGTTGTCCACCGTAGCTGCATCTGCATATTGATAGTCCTTGTTCTTGTACCAATCTGTGTTATTGTTATGGTTCTGCACCCATCCAACAAAATCTGGGTATGGACCTGCTGTACCAGCATCATTACAGATGGCGGTGAGCTCTGTTGGCCAAGCCCACACACATAGGGTCTTTTTACCAGGAGCAGGAGTTGTACGATCGTAATTATAGTGTTTGTAAGAATATGGGAGGCATAGGATGTATGGCACATTCTCGCCCTCGTCACGCACTGATGCCTGAATCTTAGATGCACCGGAAAAAGCACTGCTGTTGATGTCGAGTGTGAATGGTGCATCATTGCCTGATGTGAGTGTGCGGATTTCGAAGCCACCCATGTTCACGTCCTTGCCATTTCTGGTGTAGGCAGAACCACTTCCATCACCTGTTGCGTAGTATGCCATTGTCCAGCTCTCATCCACTTCAAACTCAATAGTCGGAGCTGTCTTCTCGAAACGGTGACGAGCATTGATAATGTCATATTGTCCGCTATTTACCCTTTCTGCACCGAAGAGCTGGTGAATCTCACCGAAGCACTTGTCTCTACTACCCAGAGGATCTTGGAAATAGATGTAGCTGGCGAGTGTACCACCTGCTGCAAGCGGAGTGAGTTTAGCCTTATTCTGTCCACTAATGTGCTCAACAGCGAACACAACATCGTTGTAGTCAATGTCGAATGATCCACCCAAGTCCTCACATGCCAGCAACCACTTGTCAGGTTCTTCGTTGATGATGGTAGGTTTGCAACCGTCAAAAGCAAACACAACGTCATTCAAGTCGAAGTCACTATTATTATAGATATTAGGCCAGTCTTCAAAACCGAGGAACATTTTATCATCACCATCTTGGGTCACAGGCATCTTGAAAGTGGAAGCATAGCATGGATTTGTTCCTGGCTGCTGCACCTTTGTTTTACCATTACCATCCGCATTTACTGCCACTGTCACACCAGAACCGACTTTCTTGTAATCATTCTTTTCACTTTCAGAATAGAAGGTATAGGAATGTGTATTTCCATTTTCACCCGTTTCTGTCTTCTTCAAGTACATGCCGAATGTCGTGCCCTCAGGAATGTCCACTCTGATACCTTTACCACGCTCTGGAGAAGTATAGAAGTTATCACCTGTTTTTGTCATCTCAGAGACGTCATATATTTTCATGCCATTGAATGCAAACCAGTTACATTGCACGTTGTTCAGTTCAAACTTCAATGTGATTTTGCCCTCACTATCTGCTGTACATACCACCCAAATCTTCTCGAGTCCATCCATGTCGGAATAGAGAACACCATTTTTGATGGTGCTGGAAGCGTCATCTGTTAAAATCACTTTATTATCGTTGGCTGAGAAAGTAATTGTTCCCTTGTTGTCATTAGTAACTGCACCTCCTTGATTTATCAAACGTGCTTTCACCTCTACAAGGTACTTTTTGCCTGGTGTGAAAGTCCTATAAACATTCTTTCTAATGGTCTTAGTACCTATCCCAGTTCCTCCACTCACCCAATACTCAATAAAGGGCTTCTGCAAGACAGGATCATCGCCTGTCCAACCATTCTTCTTCAGTGTGTTATAGTTTGAATCATCAACGCCTTCTATATACCAATCATTAGGACGCCTACGTACATCAGTCCCATTTGGACTCCAAGATGTAACAACATTATTTTCAGTGTCGTAAACATTATAATCCTCCACATAACCACTCTCCTCACCATTCAATGTGTAGATGTCCACCTCATGATACTGGTTATCAGCATCGGTGTAATACACGCCGAGTGTGTTGATTGAGGAAGTGTTCCAATAGTAAGGATAGAGGACAAATGAGCCCGTAGAAATATAATGGAAGTTACTGGTCACATTGTTCAGGTTCGGCGCATATTCAGGCACTCTGTCCAACACCGTGCGTATTTCATCGTCTGTTGGGGTCTTCTGTGCCTGATATTTTTTACCATTAATTTCTGTTTCATTTGTAAACCTTGACACGGTCACACCTTCTTTTGAATCCTCATGCACTATGAAACGCGTATTACCAAAGGTCACCACACCACCAGGTACGGTCTTCTCAGCAGTCACGCCATCTGTCACGAGGATGCTCTTGGTGCCCTCAACCATGTCGAAGCCCAGCATCTGAGTGCCCTTCACTCCTTGGTAGTCACCAACGATGGTGTACTCATCACCCGTCAAGGCATAGATTTTCACTTCCGACTCCTTCATGGTGGAGACGGTCACGGTGCCACGCTCTGCGAGGTTCCAGTCCTGCTCGGGGTCGATGTCTCCGAAAGTCTTGCGGAAATCCTGCGCAAACTTAATGGCTTGCTCAGAGTAGCCGTTGTCGTAATCGCTACAGCTTGCCACCATCAGCGACATCATCGCTGCGGGCACGAAGAATGAAAGTAAACTCTTAATTTTCATCGTATTCTTCATATTTTGTTTGTTATTATTTATTCTTGTTGGACTGTTGTTTTTGTTCTTGATTGATTTGTATATATCAACTAACGCACATTACTCACGCGCCATGCGTGCATAATAATTGTGCAAATATAGGGCTTTTCTATATACCATGCAAAAAAAACTTAAAAAATTTTCCATTTTGTGTTGTTTTTTTCGTTTTTGGCACACAGAAAGCACAGAAAACACAGAAATTAGAAGAACAAATATTTCTTGTTTGTTTGGGCGTCAAGGAAGATTGTGTAGGTGGAGGAAGATGGAAATAATGGGATGAATGAAGGGGATGGAAGAAATGAGAAAGGAGCTTGGATATTGGTGGGGGTTGCTTCTTCTATGTGCTGGAAAAGTTTCCAACCACCAAGACGCTTGTATTGGTTAACGGTGCCTGCAGGGACAATGAGAGTGACATTGGCATAGGTTTCATCATCGAAAGCGAGTTCTTCAATCGCATGAGGTGAAGAGTTTTCAGATATAATGGTCGTAAGGGCTGTGCAGTTGCGGAAAGCAAGAATATCAATGGTCTGTACGGAGGCTGGGAGTTCGATGCGCTGCAAATAGGTGTTCCCACGAAAGAAAGAAGCAGGAATAGCGGTGATGCCATCAGGTAAACGATAGGTGGCATCAGACTTAGAAATGGGATAGGCAATGAGTTCGTCTTTTCCAAAGAGCACATCGTTCTGGACTGCATACCAAGGATTAGCCGTATCTAATTCTATAGTAGCGAGTTGCGTACAACCAAGCACAATACGATTGCCAATGATAGTAACAGTAGCAGGAATGTGAAGAGTGGTGAGAGAAGTACAATCTTCGAAGGCTGCATAATCAATAGCTGTGACGCTATAAGTCTTACCGTCCCACTCTACAGAAGCAGGAATAGCGAGTTTGCCCACAGGCGGGTTCTCCTTGTTCATACGGACAGAAACCTCACCTTCGTCTGTCACAGTATAAGTAAGGGCATCAACAGAGAACTCTTTACCAAAGTCTTCATTACCAATCGGTTGAATACCAATAATCGCAGTCTGTCCCTCTGGATAACGGTCAAGCTCATCAACATGATAATAGCCATCAGACAGGAACTGCCAAGCCATATTGAAATGAAACTTCCCCTCTTGATAACCATCACAAACAAACTGATGAGCAAAGCCACTGGGCATGCCTCCATAGAAGACTGGACGATGCTGTGTAAGCTCGTGATAGATGAGATTCTCCCATGCAGTCCTGCCATACATGTTACGGAACACTTCGCGAACGGAAGGGGCATAACCAAATATCTCTCGGAGGGCAACAGCAGCATCACCTTCCCAAGCAGCAGAAGTAGTAACGCCATACTCCATATTGACCGCTTCACCACAGGCTGCCATCAGTTGGGCTACAGCAAGTTTCTCTTTCTCAGTAGCTTCGCAATCATACAGATTAAGCATATTGCCCCAGTCAAATCCTTCCTTGGGCCACTGATGAAAGTTCATCACCTGTGCCATAGCAGTCGCGACACAACCCGTCTGACAATGTTTGCCTGCAATGGTGGGACACAACAAATTATAAGGACTCCCCTGCCCCCACTGTGTACGAAGCAGAGGCGAAATATCTGTACGCTGTGCATGGAGCACAAGACTCAGAAAAAGAAAGAGAACGGCGAATGAAACGCGTTCAATTCGCCGTTCTTGATGATGTTGAAACATGTACGTTTATTGGATGTAAACCTTCTTTCCTGACTTAGTGACAGCAATGCCCTTGTAGCTGTCATCAATAGGCTGACCGAGGAGGTTGGATACAGGATAATCGTCGTCAACTGTTTCAGTCACAGGAGCGTCGATATCATCAGCCGCGATCATGTGCTTGTAGATTCCCACAACTTTTGCCTCCAGAGGAGCTGTAAAGCCACCAAAGAAGGTCATCATGCAAATTTGTGGCAGAACACCGTCGGTTACACCGCACTTAGGATCATCAGCAAATACATACTTGTATTCTTTAGCACCTTCTGGAATATCGGTGAGGTCCTGGTTAGACCAGAATGCGAGTTTCCAACCGGCAGCGACTGGCTCTGCAAACTTCACTACCACATAGTCACAGTCCTTCACATCAACATCCATCATCTTGATGGCAATCTGGAGGTCTTCCGTAACGGTGTAGGTGTTGTACTTATCGCCTTTAACCAGCGTAGCGCGCTTGAAATCATCATACTCAAATCCTTGGCTCTGAGGAATCTCGACGAGACCCTCTTCAAGAGGATCATCTTCGTTCATATTCTTCGAAATAACATATACAGTATTGTCGTCAGTAACAACAATGGTAGCATATTCGTCTTCCCATGCAGCTGCGTCTGCTACTACGATATCATCATGTTCATCTGCATCCACTTCCCCTGTTTCTGTATCAAAAGTCATGGTACCCTTGTCGGTAGCAGCGTGAATCTCCTCACCTGTCACAACCATCACAACAGCCTTACATTCGACATCGGTAGCTTTAGCCCAATTCACATTGCCATCCTTCTTCACGGATGTAACGAATGCAGCAGATGCGAGGTCGCCCGTTTTTATATCAGCACCGAATGGAAGCTGACCATAGAATGTACCACCGATGATTACATTATCACCAGCAAGACCCATCTGCACCTTGTAAGGCTTAGCAATCTTATCATGTTTCTCAGCATTGAACACCTTGGTTGTCAATGCACTACCTACAGTAGCAAGTACAAAACCGTGTTCATTCATACCTTCGCCATCACTTGCAAAAGTAAAGTCCTTGCTACCAGCAGGAGTGGTGATGGTCAAGTTGCCAAAACCAAAGAAGCCTACATACGCTGTGCCATTGTCAACCACAAAATTGAGGGCTTCTGGATAGTTTTGAGTTTCTGAGATTGTGCCTGTTGCCTGTACATATGCTACGTTTGCAGCACCTGAAAGATCGCTCTTATTGAGAGAGAACACACCTGCACTGGCATTGTCAAAGTACATACCAAAGTCGTAGTTGACAGCGTAAGCTCCCTTCCAACCAATCTCTTCAACATCACCTTTGTAAGTGGCAGAGACATACACCTTGTCACCATCAACCTGGATGTTGTTAGGTGTAATGTCGATAGGATCCTCATCAGGCAAGTAGAATGGGAACTCAGAGAGTACAATTTCCAGATTTCCAGCTGGTTCGAAGGTCTTCATTGCCTCGAACTTACCATCCTTGCTCACTTTTGCCACGAAAGCAGAAACCGCGCCAAAGCTCTTAATGGTAGCACTCGCTGCATCAGTACCAGTGTAGGACACTTTATCCAGGAATGATCCCGTAGCATAAAGCGTACCATCCTCGTCAGCAGCCATAGCTGTCACAGTGATATTACCAACCATGCTGACAGCCCATTGCTCTTCACCATCAGCATTGTACTTCACGATAGCGGAAGAAATCATTCCATCCGTGTCTGGCAAAGCCTTACCAGCGAATGTGAACACTTGGTTATACGAGCTCGCAACGTAAACAGAGCCATCACCAGCCTGTGCTACACGCACAGCATTGAAGTCATCGGCTTCTTCCACAGGGGTGAATTGTTTTTCCCAACCACCATCGACTTCTTCTTGTGCAAATGCACTCATTGTAGCCACGAAGGCCACCATCATAAGTAAAATTTTCTTCATAATTTGTTTGTTGTTGAAGGTTAATATTAAGGTTTACTAAAACTATTATCTATTTCTTTTCCCATCGCTCAATTTCCGGGTTTGCCTCCACGGCCTCAGTGGGGAAGCGAAGGGTATATTTCTCTGGCGTGAGCGTGAAAGTCTCATCGTCATAAGTACGGGTAAGAGTGGGCTGAGAGGTTCTACGCAAGTCGTACCATCGGTGTCCCTCGAAAGCCAATTCACGAGCTCGTTCGTCAAGTATTTCCTGTGTGAGTTGGTCTGCTGTCATAGGCGCAATGAGATCAAGTTCTTCCTGTAACGCTGTGGAATTGAGACGCTTCTGAAGCAATGGCTTAAGGAAATCAATGGCATCCGCTGTGTTATTGAGCCGTGCTGCACATTCAGCAGCCGTCAAGTATGCCTCAGCACTTCGGAAGGAGCAGGAGAATTCATCATCCCCACCCTTTTGCAAGTTGTAAGAGGAGGAAGTGGCGCGCTTGTAGAACTTCGTACGACGTTGGTCACCAGTCCGATAGAGATTGATAAAGTCGGGATCAGGCATGTCGATCGCTGTAAAGAGGTTACTGGAGAACTTCTCCAATGCCACGATACTCTCAACCGACTTGTAACTATTAGGCAATGTCTTAGAGGAGTTCATATCCTCCAACTCACCATGTGCCTCAATCACAGCCTTGGCAGCCGTAAGGGCTTTCTGCCACTCACCCATATATAAATATGTACGTGCGCGAAGTGCTTGAGCTGAAATCTTATTGAATCGGTAGTTCATACCCACGTCCCATGTTTCCACATTCAGACATTTCTCTGCCTCATCAAGGTCGGCAAGCACCTGCTGATAGATAGCCTCAACACTACTGCTTCCAGGAATTGCATTGACATCGGCCGCCAACTGCATGGGCACACCACGTGTGGTGGCAGGCTGGCAATGGGTGTAAGGCTCAGCATAGAGATTGACAAGCAGGAAGTGGCAATAAGCACGAAGCATGTAAGCCTCACCCACTAACTGATTCACCTCATCACGCGTGGCATTGGTAATCTCGCCACGATGTTCAATGACATAGTTCGCGATATAGATGTTATGATAGTAATTGCGCCAGGAGAAGTAACTGGTCGTAGGTGACGGATTCTCGTCCTTCCAACGCCAGAGGTCAAGATAGGCATCAAGATCGGTGGAAGAGGATTTCTTCTTGTCCATCAGCATCTCATCTGTACGCAAGGTGGTCATGTAGCGGTCTTTAGCAAAGTACTTGTACTCGTTCGTGAGTAAGGCACGATATTCTTCACCCGTCTTGGCAATGACCTTGCCAGTGGGAGTGATATCAAGGAAGTCGTCACAAGAGGTAAGAGCGACGGCTGTAAGGAACAATAATATGATGTTTCTAAGTTTCATTGTTCTGATGTTTTAGAAGTTCACGTTCAATCCAAAGATAAAACTCTTGGGAACTGGTTGTGCATAAGGGTTGCCCATTGTCTCAGGGTCGAGGTAGTTGTGATAACTGCTGCCAAAGACAAAGAGGTTACGTCCTTCGAGAGAGACGCTGGCAGAAGTGATGCCAACAGGCTGGAGCACCTTCTTGGGGATACGATAGCCAAGACGGACAGATTGCAAACGGCAATAGTTACGTTTACACACCCACACATCCAGCATGGAGAATGTCTGATACTCAGAGAAGTGGGTATAGGCAGAAGCGCGTTCAGGAGTAGAAACAAGCAACGCCGGATAAGCCGCAGTATTGCCTGCTGTTCCATCCGAACGATACAATATATCATGGTTGGTGTTCAATCCTCTATCGTAATAAGTAGGTGAGTAGCTGGGCTGCACACGCACCTTCATGCCAAGATTGAACATGAAATTGAGGGAGAGTTGCCAATCCTTGTACTCGAAGTTGTTAATGAAACCACCGCTGACTTTCGGTTCGTCAGTACCCATATAAGTGTAGAGGTCACGCTGCTGCTCAGCCGTGAGGGTCGAGGCACCAAAACGGTTCAGTTTGAAGAACTCTTCAGCGGTTTGTACAGTTCCGTCCTTGGCACGGAAGAGGGGATAGCCATCAGCATCAACACCTGCCGTACGATAAGCGAAGATGGCACCCACAGGGTAGCCTTCGCGTCCAGGATAAGTGGAATTCTCCGCCACCGTCTCATTCAAGATCTTGTTCTTGTTAAAGCCCAAATTCAGACTGGTGGTCCATGTAAAGTCCTTGGTGGAAATATTGCTGGTGTTGAGCGCAAACTCCCATCCCGTGTTCTCCATCGACGCCCAGTTGATGGTGGTCATGGCAAAACCGGTCTCAAGGGGCAGTTGCCGTGAGGAAATCAAATCTGTGGAACGACGATAGTAGTAGTCAACCGTCAGGCGGATGCGGTTATGCAGGAATGCCACATCAATTCCAGCATTCACGTTCTTGGTCTTCTCCCACTTGAGGTTGGGGTTCGGTGCCGTCTCTGCCGAGATGACAGTTTCAACGTTGCCTGGCAGAACAGAAGTCCTGTTGAATGTACCAATCAGATAAGGTGAAGTATTCTTGTCGATGTTACCCTGCAAACCATAAGAAGCACGCAGATTCAACTCGTCCAACCACTTGGCGTTTTCCATAAACTTCTCCTCTCCCACTCTCCAGAGTCCACTGAAGGAGTAAAGAGGTAGATAGCGATATTTCTTCGCCACACCAAACACGTCGGAACCATCGAAACGAACAGAACCGCCAAGGGTGTAGAGATGATTATAGGTGTAAGAACCTGTCGCGAACCACGACACATAAGCGTTTTCCTGATGACTCTCCTCATAAAGCGGATAACGCTGTCCGATACTTTCTGTAGGGAAGAGAACCGGTTGCGTAGTCAAGGTACGGGCGTCGTAACCATACGCAGTAGAGGTCAAAATACCCGTCTCCACATGGCGCACTTCCGTACCACCCATCAATTCCACATCGTGCTTCTCAGCAAACCTTTGGTTCCATTCGAGCATCGCCTTCCATGTCCACTGGTCAGTATGTCCTTCCGTATTCTTGTTCATACCACCGTTAGGGAAGATGCTCTGGCGCACCCCGTCAATCATATAGGTCGCGTATGCTTTGGCTTTGCGCATAGCATAGGAGTTATGACCAGCATAACGAGTCAATGTATAGTTATCATGCTGAAGACCGTATTGCGAAGTGAGTTTCAAGTTTTGATTGAATTTCAGTTCGGCATCGAATATGGCCATGATGGCACGATCCTTGCGCTGCTTGGAGGTGTTGTAACGTTCCTCGAAGATATTGAAGTCGGGGGCTTCGTTCTCACGTCCTTGCACGTTGCTGTCGTAATTATAGTAGCCATCAGCATCGTATGGTTCGAAGTACGGATTCGCCATACGCGAGTAATAAACAGGATTGGTAAAACCTCCTGAATCAGTCATATAACTCTTCTGCTTGCGCTGGTTGGCGAAAAGACTCGCACCGATTTTCAGCATCTTGTTCAGACGGAAGTCAGTCTTCAACGTGATATTGAAACGGTTGTTCTCCACACCTTTCACAGTACCCTGTTCATTGTAGTAGCCTGCCGAAGCATAGTAATGGGCATTGTCAGAACCTCCGCTCACACTGGCATTGTACTCTTGGTTGAGCACATTGCGGAAAAGGATATCGTTCCAGTCGGTATTGATGGTGCGAAGTCTATTGATGCGCTGCTGCGCCTGTGCCGAAAGGGCATCCCAACCACCAGTCTTGTAGGCGTTGAACTCACCCAGTTCATCAAGGATGTTCGCTACCCCGCCCTTATGCTGACGATAGTCGTAGTTGGTGCTCAGGAGCCCAAGCTCGAGATCCACCTTCTCATTGGCATTGAGCAGATTGAGACGGTCAATGCTGGTACGAGGGCTATACGTATATTTGGCAGAGAAGTTCACAACAGGACGGCCTATCTTTCCCTTCTTGGTCGTGATGACGATGACACCATTAGCAGCACGTGCACCATAAATAGCTGTGGCTGCAGCATCTTTCAAGACTGTGATGTTATCGATGTCGGAAGGATTAAGACCTGCGATACTGGTCTGGTAGATGTCATCGATGTTATTGAGATTGTCAATAGCCGGAATCTCATTACCCTCCATCGGAATACCGTCAAGCACCCAAAGCGGCTCCTGCACACCATTGATGGAGGCGGTACCACGAATGCGAATCTTCATCGGCGCACCAGGAGCACCCGTTGCGGCAACGGTAGAAAGACCTGCCACCTGACCTGCCAATGCCTGGTCAATGTTCTTGATAGCACCCACCGTCTCATCACTAATCTTCACTTCAGAAACAGCAGCAGTCAATTTGCGACGGTCTATTTGCTGATAACCCGTAACAACGACTTCACCCAACCCCTTCGATGCGCTATACAATGTCACATCATACTTATTCTGATTGGGTTTCAGCATAATGGTCTTGGATTCATAACCCATATAGCTGATGACTAGTTTCTTGACAGAAGCAAGGACTGTGAGCGTAAAATGTCCATTCATGTCGGTGGTGGTACCTTTGGAGGTTCCTTCGCCCACTGTAACATTGGCACCAATAAGAGGTTCACCCTTAAACTCGCCATCCATCACGGTACCTGTGATGGTACGCTCCTGCGCCATCATCGTGACAGCGGAGAAGAGAAAGAAGAGGAGGATAACTATTTGAAGTCGTTTCATTGGATTGGTTATTCTATTTGTTGATGCCAAGCGCAGACTGGATGCGCAAAGCCATATCGTCATAATGCATCTGGGTGGCTGTGTCGCCCGTGTTTGCCTTGCTCTTGCAGAGGCGGAGGATGCGAAGGAGTTCACCTCGTTTCAGACTGATGGCATCAGACGTCCGGGAAATCTGCGTCATAGTCATGTCGAGGGTACGAGGGCTGGAAGAGTCGAGATTGGGCTCATCCACCAGCCTCCTGTTGATTTTGATGCTTTCGTTCTGATTGGCTCCCGTCAGAAGGGCATCCAGAAGGCTCTTCTGCAAACTGCGCTCCATGACGTTCAGCTTCTGACCTGCGATGGTCTTGCGGAACAGGCTCTGGTGAACCATGTCCATCATCTCCACAGCCGTGAAAGCCCTGTCGCCGTTCTCCCACTCGTTTTCATACATGCGGACCAGGCGCTCGTTGGTGAAGAGGTCCCAAAGGATGTAGTTATGCTGGTTCTTCAGCAGCATCGCCGGCTCCTGTTCGACGGTGCCGTTCGGCGTGTCATGCAATGGATAGATTTGCTTGGAGAGTTCCGTGCCAAAGAGCCAGGGCTGGTCGCTCAGCACATTGTCGAGGAGGAACTGCACGGCTGCCTTCTGACGGGACTTCTCCACATGCTCGTAGGCCTTGCGTCCTGTGTTCAGCCACTGGATGTTGGGACGTTCCATATAGACACCACCAATGTTTGCCATCACATGATAGAGATAGAGGCTCCATTGATAGATGACGGCTGAGTAGAGTTTGGCTGCCTCATCATAGTTCTGGTCTGGCTCGCCATTGAGCGTCCAGCTGACGAGGTTAGGCATGACACGCTTCAGGTTCGCTATACCATAGGTGGCAGACTTGATGGGGTCATCGCCCAAATCTTCCGACAGCGCACGGGGGTCAATGGCGCTACGTTGCTGCTGGGTCTCGCTGTAACGGTATTCCTTGCCGTCGTGACGTGCCAGAAAGTCGGAGAGCGCCTTCTTCTCGTCTGTGCCGGCAGGGTACCAACGGTAGCCCCACTCGATAGCCATCAAGTCATAAGGACCGATATTGGGCGACATCACCTTCACACCGTCACCAGGTTGAGCGATATAATTGAATCGGGCATAGTCCATGATACTTGCTGAGGTGCCCCCTACCCTGTTGGTGAAGGTGGCAGAACGGAGCGAGTCAGTCGGATAGGCAGCCGATGCGATCATGTTGTGGCGAAGTCCGAGAGAGTGTCCCACTTCATGACAAGCGACGAAACGAACGGCATCACCAATGAGTTCATCAGGTAAAGTCAAGGTACGTGCACGAGGATCCGTCGCTGCTGTCTGCACACGAATCCATTCGCTGATGAGCGACTGTACATTGTGCCACCAGATGATGTCCGCCTCCAGAATCTCACCAGTTCGTGGATCGAGGGTGGAAGGTCCCATGGCGTTGGCCTTCTCGGAAGCGGCGTAAGTAAGAACAGAATAACGCATGTCATCGCCTTCGACATCAAGGGTGTCATCAGGCACGACAACACGGACAGCATTCTTGAAACCTGCACGTTCGAATGCTTTGTTCCAGTCAAGGATGCCCTTCGTGATGTAAGGTCTCAGGTGTTCTGGCACAGCACCACCGATATAGAACGTGATGGGTTGAACTGGCTCCACCAATTCGCCACGCATATAAGCCAAGGTGTCAGCCGGCACGAGGCGCCAACGGGTGATGTAGTTGGCATGTTCCACCTGTTGCTGATGGTCGCCATAGATAAGGGCAGGTGTGGAGAAGTAGCCCACTCGCCAATCCTCACGACGAGTGCGCATCGGTTCGTCAGGCAAAAGCATGATGGCTGTGCTGACCACAACGGTCAGGTTCACCTTCGAGTTGCCTTCATGCACGGTTGTGGTGAGTTCGGAAAGAGCCACCACACTACGCTCATAACTCTTCACAGACACGATGCGCGAGAGTTCGGACACCGGTGAGGTGCCGATATTGATTTCATTGAACACATCGTTCAACACGTTCTTCTTGCCATTGAAGAGGTCATTGACCTTGAAAAGGACGGTGGAAGAGTCATTCGACACAGCTTCGACCTTGAGGGTGGCAATGATGGGATCCACATAGTTGTCAGCCACCGACTGTGCCAGGTAAGAGCCTTTCGGAGCTTCGGGCGTGACACGCTGCTGACGCATCTTGACCAACTTGGCCTTCTTGTCCCACTCAAAGCGCACCATCTGGTTTTCGTAGTTCACACCCTTATTGGCAGCCGACTCATTGAGTTCGGACGGTACCTGCTGGAGCTTGTTCGATACAAGGAAAGGCTTGCCCAACAATTTCACAGGCAGTTCAAGGAAGACGGTGTCGCCTTTCCCCACTACATTCATCACCCCCTTCATCTGCACAGAATCGCTCCCTGTCAGCACTTTGTAGCGTGAAGGTGGCGGTGCCATTTCCGTCTTGTTTTTCTTCGATTTCTTACCTCGCCACAACGTGTCTGCGAAAGCATGAGCACTGCCCAGCAGCAATGCTGTCATCATCGCGAAAGCCACTACCTTTCTACGTGTCATATTCTTGTTTTTCATTATTTCATGTATTATATGGGGCAAAGGTACAACAAATGTTTCATTCCTCCAAAAAAATGGACATTTATTTTTAAGATTGCGGCAAGCCACCGTCGGAGGCCTGCCGCAATGAAACTTTCAAAATCACTCTGGCTGAGGATCGCTGGCCTGGCGAAGAAACTTGCCTTCAAGCGAATAAGCCTTGTTGACCGTATAGCGTCCACCCTCTGGATAATAGCCATAAGAGGCAGCAATAATTTCACCTTTGTCCATATCAATCTCCTGCACCCCCTCTGTGGATGGCAACTGGATGGCGGTGTGTTTGATGAGGTCGATGATGTACGTCCACGTGTTGCGTCCATCTGGACAACCCTCAACGACAATCTTGCTCAGATCCTCCGATGCATAACTGGCAGAGGATGCTGTTGCGATGAGATGGATGGGCACTTCTACACCATCAGCATTCTTTCCCGTCATCTGATCCCATGGAGCCGATGCTGTCGGGTTGGTGGTGAGAACCTTTCTCAGCGTTTCCCAGCGCTCATCGGCCACCCAGACGGTATAACGTCCTGCGAGATTGTCTTCACTGGGTTCCTCTTCTTCATTCACATAAAGCACGTGATTGAACACCCTGTCTTGCTCATTTGCACTCGATGGCAGTTCGCTGAGGTCATATTCCTGCACCTCATACGGAGCGAGACCCTGCGCCTCAGTACCGTCAGGCTCACCCTCTTCGTACACAGAGTCAGTCGTGTTCATCAGGCTATCAACAGCCTCCACATAGGCTTTTGCCTGAGAAAGTTTGTTACAAGCAGCCAGCACGAGGGCTGCGGATAAAGTCAATAAAATCTTTTTCATATTTTTTGCCCTTTGATCTTAAAATTTATCCTTGTTTACAAAAACTGCTTCAAAGTTAGAGAATAAGCCCGACTTTTCCACACTCCCAACCAATAAATTGCAGAAAATGATGTCAAAAACACAAAAAACAGGTGAGAAAGCAGTAATAAGATGAAAAAGACGTAACTTTGCAGCCGAATAATCAATTAAGGGAAAAGAACGATGGATAGATTACCAAAAGACCCGTTCATGTTGGTATCGAGCATCAACATGCTGTTGAGGGACAACGAATTTGATTCGTTGGAGGAACTGTGCGCATATTTTGAGCGCGAGGTGGAGGAAGTGAAGGAGGAACTCAAGGTGTGTGGCTATGTGTATGATGAGGATCAGCGGCAAGTGAAGCAGGTGTGAGAAGAGGTTAGAGGTTAGAGGTAAGAGGTAAGAGGTTAGAAGTAAGAGGTTAGAGGTTAGAGGTAAGAGGTTAGAGGTAAGAAGTAAGAGAGAAAAAGAGAAAAAGAGAAGCAGATTGCAAGTCCGTGGGTGACGGTGTTTGCAATCTGCTTTTTTATGTTCTTGGGTTCAAAAACAACTTCTTATTTGAAGAGCAGCTGTGCGAACTCGTGGAGGCTGCGACGCCAAGTGTGGAACTCGTGTGCTGTGCCTTCAGACTCGTAACCAACAGCGTTCATGCCGAGCTGCTCCTTGATTTTCTTGGCAGCTTCAACACAACCCATGTTCTCCTTGCCACCACCGCTCATGAAGAGGAGCTTGGTCTTCTGAGCAAAACCTTCTGAATTCTTCACCTGGTCAACGCTCCATGCACCGCTACTGAATGAGCCTACATAAGCGAATTTGCCAGGATTAGCAAGAGTGACCTCACGAGCCTGCATACCACCCATTGACAGACCTGCGTATGCACGATGTGCAGGATCAGCAATAACGCGGTAGTTCTTCTCAATCATTGGCATGATATCATTGAAGAGCACATTCTTGAACCCTTCAGCAAAGCCGCCGCCACCGAAACCACCAAAGCCGCCGAAGCCACCTTGTGGACGCTGACCACCTTGAGGCCTTTCACCTGCTGGACGTGGCTGATTGGCATTCAGACCATTATCCATCACAACGATGAATGGAAGAGCCTTCTTGGCTGCGATGAGGTTATCCATGATGGAAGCAACATGACCCTGATATGGCCAGCTGTACTCGTTCTCACCCATACCGTGCTGCAAATACAGAACTGGGAACTTCTTGGTAGGATTGGTGAAATACTCGTTAGGCAGATAAACGAAGCAACGACGCATCTTCTCTGTGTAAGTAGAATAGTAGTAAACCTCACCCATAGAGCCTTGTGGCACATTCTTCACCTGCCAGAAATCCTGGTCCTCAGAAGGAACCTCGATACCGCTACCCCAACGGCTTGCACCATAGTAGTAAAGGCTTCCTGGATCTGGAACACTTGCACCATCGATGTTCAGCTGATAGTAGTGGAAACCAGGATCCTGAGGAGCGGAAGTACCTGTCCACACACCATTTTCGTCTTTGGTCATGGTGTAAATCTTACCTGCAATGTCAAGACCCACCTTTGTAGCATTAGGTGCAGAAATCTGAGCACGAACCTGGCGTGCTGAGTTCACCATAGGATACTGCTTGTTGTCCTGATTGCTTAATGCTGGTTTGAAATCCTCTGAGGTAGCTGCTTCTGAGTCCACCCAAGGGTTGCCGCCTCCGCCGCCGAAGCCGCCGAAACCACCGAACTGTGCTGACGCTGTCAAACTAACGAGCGTCATCAATGATAAAATGATTTTCTTCATGTGATTAGTAAAAAAATAATTGATAAATAATAAAAGTGATACATCATTTTGATGCAATACGCCCCAAAAGGTTTAAAAATTCAAGTTGCCTTACAAGGATAAGACAACTTGAATTTTATCATTATAACCTTTATCCTATGGTTTAGCGACCAAAGCCACCAAAACCAAAGCCTTGTGCCTGAGGCGCTTTCTCTGGCTCACCGAAGAAGGAAGCCTCAGCATCCTTATCGTTGAGCTTGAACACCATGAACTTAGGATTCTGCTCTGTGCAAGGAGCCCAAGCACCACCCTTAGGACCATTAGGATCGCTATATTTGGCGAAGTTGGTCCACGCTGTGAGCATCTTCTCAGAGAGATCCCAGTCACCCTTTGTCCAAGGACGCCAGCAGTGCTTCAGCGACTTAAACACGAACCAAAGGTCAGATGAGTGGAAAGCGCCTTTCAAACGCTGGGTCACTTCTGGGTGAGAACCATCGTCTGGCAATGGACGTGCAAACTCGTAAGCCCAAGCCTTGCCACCCTTCTGCGCACGAACCTTGCAGAACTCAGCAATGTTTGGAGCCATGTCGCCCATATCGTTGAGGGTATAACCAATCATATAAGGAACATCAGCCAACGTGCCTTCACGAGTAGCGTCGTCGAAGCTCTTCACGCTCACATAGCCGTCGAGCATTGGCATGAAGCCCATGCCCATACGCATCATGCCACCCATGCCGCCAGCGGCCTGCTGACCTGCACTATTCACCTGTGAGTAGATGGTTGGAAGAGCGAAGACGGTCTCTGTGGATGCCTGACGCATCTTCTGGAGGTCTGTCATACCTGCCCAGTCGAACATCTTCTTGGCGTTATTAGCTGCATCTTCGATGGAACCACCGCTGTAACGGCCACCCATCATGCCACCACCGTTAGGGTTAGGAATGCTGAGACCCTGGGCACTCATGATGACTGCCTTGTGGAACAGGCCACGAGCCAAAGGAGATTCGCAAAGCGTACGCACGCTGCCGCCACCTGCACTCTGACCGAAGATGGTCACGTTGTTGGGGTCGCCACCGAACTGTGCGATGTTCTTCTTGATCCACTTCAGGGCTTCAATCTGGTCGAGGATACCGTAGTTGCCCGACACCTTGTTAGGACTCTCGGCAGCCAAATCTGGATGGCAGAGGAATCCGAAGATGCCCAGACGGTAGTTGATGGAAACGAGCACAACGTCCTTTGCGCCCCACTCCTGTCCGTCGAACTCTGGCTCAGAACCAAAGCCCTCGCGATAACCACCACCATGAATCCAAAGGGCAACAGGCAGTTTCTTGCTGGCATTGCCAGGAGCCTTTGTCCATACGTTCAGGTACAGGCAGTCCTCTGAGAAGGCAGCCTCCTTGCCATAACCCCACTCCGTGTAGTAACCACCCGTGTACTGAATGGCCTGATAGCTTGGACGACCGAAGGTGTCACAAATCTTCACGCCCTTCCAAGGCTGAACGGGCTGTGGTGCCTTCCAACGGTTCTCCCTGATTGGAGGAGCAGCATAAGGAATTCCACGATAGACGAACACCTCTGGATGATCGTCAGCCTTCACACCCTGCACCTGACCACCTTCGATGGTCAACACTGGATTGTTCTGTGCCTTGCCAGCTGTACATGCAAGCAATAGCGACAAGCCTAAAAGAAGTTTTTTCATGTTAAAATAATGTTTAGGTTGTAAAATAAAGAATAGATATAATTATTGACAGATAGTAACATCCAAGGGGCAAAGTTAGGAAGAATATCTCAAACAAACATCATTTTCGGCATAAATAAATGAAAATATTTGTTCAAGACGCGTTTTTTTGCGAAATTCGCAACCAAAATAACAATCCAACTATTTCCAAACAAAGAATTAACACAATGATGAAAAAGTTCGTAACATTCTGTCTGGCTATTGCCTGCATGGCAACCGCCACAGCCGCTAACCCCGTCATCAAGAACCTGGGTGAGGGAAAGTACAGTCTTGAAGTAGGCGACATCTCCATGACCATCAATGGCGAAGGAGGTGGCAAAATCCTCTCTTATAAATATAAGTACACGGAAGTGATCTCACAATCGACCTTCCCTGAGAGTTTCGGCAGCACCTTCTGGACAAGTCCTCAGAAGGAATGGAACTGGCCCCCTGTGCAGGAATTCGACAAACAGCCCTACACGGTGGAAGAGAAAGGTTCATCGCTCGTGATGACCAGCAACGTGTCTGCACGACTGAAATACCGCATCCGCAAGGAATTCAGCGTGGACGCCAAGAAGAACGCCATTGTGGTCACCTACTCCATCATCAACGAGTCGGGCGAGACACGCAAGGTGGCTCCTTGGGAAATCACACGCGTGCCCAACAATGGCATGATCTTCTTCGATGCCCCCACCGACCAGATCACCCCAGCCGACCTGATGCCCTTTAAGTCAGAACTCGGCATCTCCTGGTATCAGACAGACGAAGCCAACCAAAACCGCAAAATCAATGCCGACGGCAAAGGCTGGCTGGCCTACATCAACAACGGTCTGCTGATGGTGAAAAAGTTCCAAGACCTCAACGCCTCAGAACCCGCTCCTGACGAGGCAGAAATCCAGGTGTACGTCAATCGAGGCAAAAGTTACATCGAATTGGAGAGCCAAGGTGCCTATACGGAACTCAAGGCAGGAGAGTCACTCAACTGGACAGTCGAGTGGTATTTGACCCCCTATACAGGCCCCGCCATCCCCTCCAAGGCATTGCTGAAGAAAGTCAAGAAAATGGTCAAATAAACCCCATTTTTTGCAACTTGCCCCAAAACGAGAAAAAAAGGCATTGCTGATAATCAGCAGTTTATGAAAACGGGATAAAAATTTTTAGAAAAAAGTTACTCAAATATTTGGCTGTTTGCTAAAAAGTCCCTACCTTTGCACTCGCTTTTGAGAAGAAACGCAGGAAACACCTAACAAAGTCGAGTGCGGCGATGTTATTCCGAAGGGGATTCTCACTACGGCAAGAGGGCGCTTAGCTCAGTTGGTTCAGAGCGTCTGCCTTACAAGCAGAGGGTCGGCGGTTCGAATCCGTCAGCGCCCACGTCCTTAGAAATAGACTCATTTGGCTCGCTAGCTCAACTGAATAGAGCATTTGACTACGGATCAAAAGGTTACAGGTTTGAATCCTGTGCGAGTCACACGATAGGCGAAAGCCAATCCTTATTAAAAGGAACATACAAGCGAAAGCTTCGGGTAGGTAGGTAAGTGGTTAAAACGGGCAGACTGTAAATCTGTTGCCTTACGGCTTCGGCGGTTCGAATCCGTCCCTGCCCACAAAATGAGAATTAGGTCGCGGAAGTAGCTCAGTTGATAGAGCACTAGCCTTCCAAGCTGGGGGTCGCGGGTTTGAGCCCCGTCTTCCGCTCTACAATCGGAACTTCCGATGTTCTCAAAAAAAAATCCTTCATGGAGAGGTGGCGGAATGGTAGACGCGCTACTTTGAGGGGGTAGTGGGCTCAGCCCGTGGGAGTTCGAGTCTCCTCCTCTTCACACAAGGAACGCCAGACATAAACAATGCTTCAGTAGCTCAGTTGGTTAGAGCACATGACTGTTAATCATGGGGTCGTTGGTTCAAGCCCATCCTGAAGCGCCAAACATAAAGATGCGTCCTTAGCTCAGTTGGTAGAGCAATTGACTCTTAATCAATGGGTCCAGGGTTCGAGCCCCTGAGGGCGTACAAGGAAAGGGATTGAGACAATATCAAAATCCCTTTCATTTTAGGAGGGATGGTAGAGTGGTCGATTACAACGGTCTTGAAAACCGTCGTGCTGAGAGGCACCGGGGGTTCGAATCCCTCTCCCTCCGCAAAGAAAAGAGCAACCTTAGTAAGGCTGCTCTTTTTTTGTGTATTCAGGGAAGTGGATGAGAACCCAGGTTCGTCATCGCGTAGCGCCTATTATTTTTTATCCCATACTATCGTTGTTACATTCATGGTGAACATGTAGCGGTAGGTTGCAGAGCGGGCACCTACTGATGCGGCATCCATGCCATTGTGTACCGGGTCGTAGGGACGGCCGCAGTCTTTGATGGTCATCTGGAAGCCGTCGTCTAACTCGCAGAGCGAGATGTCGAAATATTTAAGATGACCACTTCTACGTTCCTCGGCATCGTCGATGAGCGCCAGGATGGTGGAGTACATCTTCGAACTCACCTCTTCGCTCATCTCGCAGGTGTCGTCAAATAGCTTTATCATCCGTTTCATCTCTTCAAGATGGTGTAGCTCATAATCTAACGAGCATTCGAATTTAATACACGTCAGCATCTTGTCAACCATCGAGAACTTGGTATAGAACGGGTGCTTGAGGTGCTCCCGGTAGCCGTAAGCCAGACTGGCCACAAGGATAGGCACACCACCCACAATCATTCCCAGCCACATGGCATCGACACTAATCTTCGAAAGGCCAAGCATGCTCAGATAGGCGATGATGCCCATGGCGAATACCAGTGCGATCTTAGCTGATACGTGACCTGCCAGTTGCAGCACAACAGTGACATACACCGACACCACGCAGAAGCAGAAGTAGTAGATGCCAAAGCAGGTGAATACCCTGCGGGCCAGGGCGAGGTCGATGCTGCCTTCCAGACCAAAGCACCACAGGAAAAGCTGCGGCACAGTCACCAGTAACAGCAGTAGCACACCGTAGAATCCCACCACGATGCTGGCAGTAATATTCATGATGCGCTGCAGTCCGTCGCTGTCGCCACTTGCACGCATGTAGGTGATGTGTGCGATGCCGGCTATACAGAGTCCGACAACGACCGAGAATGTGGCCGACTGTATCTGCAGGCATACATCGAAGAGTGTGAGTCCGTCGTGCCCTGCCACTTTCAGTACCAACGCGTTGCCCAACAGCATAAAGGCGTTTACCACGATAAAGAATACGTTGAAACCGAAGCCATGCTTGAGGTTATCGACGAGGATGGCACCCAGGTCGCCCTGCGGCCGCACCAATTTGGGCTGGTTCTTGCCCCTGATGAAATAGGGCGAGATGAGTGCCAGATTGATGAGACCCGAAATGACCGTACCCCATGCCGCACCGCTGATGCCCATGCCGAAAACACCGATGAACAGGATGTCGAGCACCACATTGGCCACACTACCCGCAGCCACGGCGCGGGTGGCTAATTGCGGAAAACCCTCCTGCGTGGCAAAGTCGTTGAACGTGTTGTTGAGCGGCAGGATGAGCAGGTAAATCACGATGACCTGCAGGTACTCGCGGGCGTAGGCTGCGCTCTCAGGCCTACCGGTCAGTCCCAAAGCGACGCTGTCGAGGTTGATCCAGATGCCCACAGCCACTATTACCGCCACCAGCACCGCCGAGGCGAATGCCGCTGTGTAGATGCGGTTGGCCTTGTCGCGGTTGCCCTTGGCCAGCTGAGCTGCTGCAAGCACAGAGCCGCCACGTTCGCATATCATTGTGAGCACGCTCACGGCGTTAACCAAAGGCAGCGCCACACTCACTGAGATGAAGGCGTCGTTGCCCAACAGGTTGCTCGAGAAGAGACCATCTACCAGCGTAGCGATGAGCGGCGCCAATGCCGTAAGCGTCACGCTCACCAGTGTTAGCCGGTAAGCCTTGTCAATCAGGTAGCTGTTACGATATTTGCTAATATACATAGTTGCTATAGTTTCGTTAGACTGTTTTACTGCACCTTCTTCCACATGACGCCCTGCTGGGCGGTGGAGCCTATTCCTTGACGGTGATGACCAGCGACATGTCGCAATTCTTCAGGATCTTTTTCATTTTACGTTAGTCTTAGATTGTTGTTAAATTAGTGATTGACTTAAGTTCCGTTTGCAAAGATATATCCTTTTCTTGACACTTCCAAGAGAATGATATAAAAAATTGGGAAAAGGTTTGAATAAAAGCAAATAGCCCGTACAACTTGCACGGGCTATTCTTTTGTTTAGCTGTCTGATTATTTCAGCTTCAAGGTCTGGAGAGAATTCATGATATATTCCAGATTTCTGTCGATGGCGAACTGAGGGATGGAGGCGATGACAACTTTGTTGTCGGAGAGGGTGGGTGCCACATAGAAGACCATGCGTGCATCGCCTTCGAAGGTCCAGTAGTCCACACCATTGATGGTAGTGGTGCCGCGATCTTCCATCACCTCTTCAAGCGTCCACTTCTTGGGGTCTGCCTTCACGTCGTCGAGGGTAGCGTCCTTCACGTTCACACGGAGAGTTGCATCACCTGTGGTGTCACGCGTACCATCCTCCTTGAGGGGGAAGATGTGTCCATAAACGCCACTGTCGAGATCCCACTCCACGATGTTGCCGATGCCCTCGCCTACGCCGTAAGTCACAGTGAAATACTTGTTGTTGTCCATCGTGCTGGGAGTCTTCATGATTTCCTTGAGTTTGAACTCTTGCACTTCTTCTGCCTCAGCCTCAACTGCTGTAGAGTCCTGGTCGTTCTGATTCTGCTCGGTCTTGCCACCGCAAGCCATGAGCGATGCCATCATCGTTGCGATGGCGAAAGAAAAGAATACTTTCTTCATGATTTGTTTGATTAATTAAGTAATGAATAAGTGTATATAATATAAAGATGTGTATAGCTTGCCAATACATTCCGATATTTGAACACAGGGGTAGGCACGGGGTCACCCTTGGCATTATAGACCTGCACGATGGAGGAAGGGGCATCGCCGAGGAACTGGGTGTAGTGGAACTCATGTCCCCGATATTCCTTTCCGTCGAGGGTGAAACGGCGATAGCCGAGGGAGAGCTTGCGGTCGGACTGTCGGGCTGTAATCTTGTAGGGCAGGACACCACACATGGGGTATTCGCCTTTGTCGGTCACGATGCTTTGGCAGAGGTACATCATGCCACCACACTCTGCCACGATGTGTCCACCTCGCTCGGCATAGTCACGGATACATTGACGAGTCGGTTCCATCGCCACCAGCGCCTCCAGATGTTTCTCAGGATAGCCACCAGGGAGGTAGAGCAAGTCACAATCGCTCAGGTCGGGCACATCAGTCTCGGGGTCGAAGAAGGTCACACTACCCTCTCGCTCCCATCGGTCAAGGTTCTCCTGATAATAGAAGGAGAACGACTCGGCATTCCTTGCCATCACAACTTTAAGAGCCTTTCCCATCTGACGTTCTCTTCCAATAGTTTGACCAATGTATCGTTCTTCGTGTCCTCTGAGAAATCGAGTCCCAAATAGCGTGAACCCTGTTCCAGTTCTGGATGCTTGGGAAGGAAGCCGAAGCACTCCACCTGCAGGTCGTCACACACCTGTTGAAGCATCTCTTGATGACGCTGTGAACCCACTTTGTTGAAGATGACTCCTGCGATGCGCACATCCTCACGGAAATGGAGGAAACCCGACAGCAAAGCGGCGATGGAGTAAGCTGCCGACTTGGCATCGACCACCAGCACCACAGGCACATCCAACACGCTTGCTATCTCTGCCGACGAACCCTTGTCGCGGTCATAGCCATCGAACAAGCCCATCATGCCCTCCACAATGCACAGGTCGGCATCGGTGCCATAATGGACAAAAAGCTCCTTCACGTGCTCTTGGGTTGCCATAAAGGTATCGAGATTGATGCTGGGGCGACCGCATACGACAGCATGAAATTTCGTGTCGATGTAATCAGGTCCGCACTTGAAGGGTTGCACCTTCATCCCCTTCTTCACATACAACGCCATCAGCCCTCGGGCAATTGTCGTCTTGCCAGAGCCACTTGTGGGTGCTGATATGAGAAAAGAATGTGTCATCGGAGTGCAAAGGTAGTATTTTTTGTTGACAGTTGACAGTTGACAGTTGATAATTAGCCATTCGGGATGTTTTTTTCCACAGAAAACGAGCTGGATAGTAAAAATTATCAATTTTCAATTATCAATTTTCAATTATTCTTATTATCTTTGCCACCGAAATTGGTAATCGAGCAAATCGATGCAAGGGAATCCGGTGCAAATCCGGAGCTGTACCTGCAGCTGTAATCCCCTTTTGTCAACGTCTGTTCATCAAAAGCCACTGAGGAATCGGGAAGGCGAGCGGACTGGGGGAAAGTCAGAAGACCTGCCAAAGTAGTGGATTAGTGATTAGTGAATTAGTGGATTAGTCCCTAACAAACTAACAAACCATCACACTAACAAACTAACGTAATATGGTGACACGCACAGGAGCATGCGTGATAACACAACACACTGATGAGAAAATTGATCATGGGATGGGCGCTGATGTGCCTTACCCAGACATTGTTGGCTCAAGACACCGTGCAGGGTGATTCCCTGCAAGAGGTGGTCGTTACAGGTACTGGCACTCAGCACCTGCTAAAGGATGCGCCCGTACAGACGGAGGTCATCAGCAAGCAGATGTTGAAGAACTTCTCCGGCAGTTCGGTGGCAGACATCCTATCGGGACTGACGGCTTCCTTCGCCTTCAACGAGGGCGATATGGGCAGTCAGATGCAGATGAACGGTCTGGGCAACAACTACATCCTCATTCTCATCGACGGCAAGCGCATTCATGGTGACAATGGCGGGGAAAATGACCTCGGACTCATCGACCCTCACAACATCGAGAAGATTGAGATTGTGAAAGGAGCTTCCTCTGCACTCTACGGAAGTGATGCCATCGCAGGTGTGGTGAACATCATCACGAAGAAGCACAACACGGAAGGTTTCCTGTTCGAGAACACCACACGAGGCGGTTCCTATGGCGAACTGCGCCAACACAACGGCATCGCTCTGAATCTCGGCAAGCTGAGCAGTTACACCAACTTCCAACTGCAACACAGCGATGGATGGCAGAACACTGCAAAAGAGGATCCGCATCAGACGGAGTTTGTCATCACCGACTCACGAAACAAGACCGTCAATCGCTACACCAACTGGCAAGTATCTGAACGTCTCACCTACTCCATCAACAAGGACATAGAACTCTATGCAGATGGTAGTATTTACCGCAAACGCATCTACCGTCCCAGCGGCAAGCACCCTGGTGTGGACATCAAGACCTACGACCTCCGCTACAACAATGCCTCGGCTGCTGTAGGTGGCAAATGGAAACTGAATGACACCGACCTCCTCACCTTAGATGTCGATTGGAACCGTCATGCCTACTACTACGACTTCACAGCCGTCACGCTGACCGACGGTTATGTGAACGGGCAGCACACTTCCTACTTCCCCTACTACCCTGGGCAGCACCAGTTGCAGAGCGACCAACAACGTACGATGGCACATCTGAAAGGCGTGTTCTCCTTGCCTTATGAGAATCGTCTCAGCACAGGTCTGGAGTGGCGTTACGACTGGTTGAAAGCGCCCAATCGTGTGGAGGGAGGTAAGGCGAAAGACAATACGGAAGCCCTCTATGTTCAGGACGAATACAACCCTGTGGATTGGTTCAACGTGACAGCTGGTTTGCGTCTGAACAGGAACGAGCAGTTTGGTTGGCATCTCACTCCCAAGGTGTCCACGATGGTCAAATGGAACGACCTGCGCATCCGTGCCACATGGAGTCAAGGTTTCAAGACCCCCACTCCCAAGGAACTTTACTATCAGTACATGCGCAACATGAACGGTGCCTATCTCTTCTTGGGCAACACAAATCTCAAACCTCAGGCAAGCAACTACTTCTCGTTGGGTTTCGAGTACAATCACGGAGGATTCTCCTTCACAGCTACAGGCTATTACAATCAGGTGAACGACATGATTGCCCTCGTCACCATCCCCAACAGCGAGGCACCCATCGACCTCTACACCAAATATCTGCCCATCAAGACACGGAAATACAAGAACTTGGAGTCAGCCAAGACCTATGGTGCGGATGTGACCCTGCGCTATCGCTTCAACAAGGAGTGGACAGCAGGATTAGGCTACAGCTATTTGGACACTGATGCAGAATTGTACGATAGCGATGATGACGTGCTAAAGAGCGTGATCATCGACGGTATGGCACACCACAAGGGGAATTGTTATGTGACGTGGAACCACACCTTGAAGAACGAGAACACATGGGGAGCAGGCATTTACGGACGTGCCTCCACCAAACGCTACTACCAACTGAACGGCAACGGCAAGGGCTACCAGCTTTGGAGACTGACGGGCAACTATTCTTTCTCCACCAAGCACGGCAAGCAGCGTCCCCTCACCTTCAACCTCGAAGCAGGAGTCGATAACATCTTCAACTATGTGGATAAGACCGATCATGGGTTGCATCTCGGCACCACCAACCCTGGCACTACCGTGTATGCTGCCTTCACCATCCGGTTCAATCATGGCAAAAAACTTTTTAACAACTATAAGTCTAACTCTTTAAATCAAAACGACAATGAAGACAATTAAGTTTCTCATGGCGGCTGCAGTAGCCCTCATGACGGCTATGAGCTTCACCGCTTGTAGCGACGATGATGACAACTCATCAAACTATCAGAAGTATCAACAGGAAGTGACCAACATGGTCAACAAGCAGAAGAAGAATGACAAGGTGATCTTGATCGTGGCATTCGGTTCCACTTGGCAGCAGGCTTACGATACCTTCGAAAAAGTGGTGGACGACTATAAGGCCAACTTCCCGGGTTGGGATGTGTTTCTCTCTTTCTCTTCCATCGAGTGCATCAACAATGCCCGTGAAGGTGAAAATGTAGCTCCAAAGGACTATTACGACCCAGAGCACTGGCTCAACGCCATCGGTCAGGCTCGTTACAAGAAGATTGTGGTGCAGTCTTTGCAGGTGATTCCTGGTGAAGAGTACCGCAACGTGCGCGACTCTTATGTCAAGAATTTCATGAACAACAAGAATGGAAATTTCACCACTGCCTACCTGAAGAGTCTTGACCGCAACGTCGTAATCGGTACGCCACTGATGGCTGAAGAGAGCGATGCTGAGGCATTGGCAGAAGTACTGAACAAAGAATCAGACATCAAGGCAGCTGTTGCTGAAGGTATTGTGGCATTCATGGGTCATGGTAACCCAGAAGGCTACGACTACTATGGTGGTAATATCCGTTATGTGCAGCTGGAGCAGTACCTTCGTGCCATCAACAAGAACTACTATGTGGGCACTGTAGATATGGATCAGACATTGGTGGACGACGTGTTGGATAACATTGCTGGCCGTACCGTCACATACGAGGTGGGTGCTATCAGCATGGACGTCACTTACGCTGCAAATAATGCAAAAAAGGCACAACTCTACCCATTGATGTCTATTGCCGGCGACCACGCTCACAACGACATGGCTGACCCAGATGATGAGGGAAGCTGGTTCTCGATGTTCAACGACGCAGACATTAAGACTATGGCTTACGAGACCACTTTCAAGGAGGCTTGTCTGAAGGGCTACGCTACTGGCACCGACTACATCCCTGCACTTGCTGAGCGTTCTGCTGTGCGCAAGCTGTGGATGAACCACACTCGTGAGGCCATTGACAAGTTGGGCACAGAGGATGCACTCTCTACACCAACTACGGCGCCTGACGAGGAGTAAAAGCGAGAGAATCTCCATCAAACAAACATAAAGGAGAATCTCCATCAACAAGCAAAGTATCTCCATTTAATATCAATGATTAAAAAAGTGTTTTTCGTGGCGGCGCTCTCATGCGGGAGCGTCGCTTTTGCCCAAGTACACAAGATGGAGCATCGTGACTCCACTGTGACGGAGCGCACCTATAACCTCAACCCTGTGGTGGTGACGGGTTCTGGTCACCATCAGCGGCTCAAATCTACAGCCACACCCGTACGTGTGCTCTCTGCTCAGGAAATTCACGAACAGGGCATCAGCACCTTCGACGCAGCCCTCACACGCATGATGCCGCAGGTGTCGATGGCGCCTAACTCAATGGGTACCTTCCTCCGCATGAACGGCCTTGGGAATAAATACATCCTCATCCTCATCAACGGGCAGAAGTTGACGGGCGACATCTCCAACAATGTGGATCTCAACCGCATCAACATGTCACGCGTGAAGCGCATTGAAGTATTGGATGGGGCAGCTTCCTCACTCTATGGTAGCGATGCCATTGCTGGTGTCATCAACATCATCACCGACCAACCCACACAAAACCTTGTCTGCGTGACCAGCGATACACGCATTTCAGGTAAGGGACAATTGACTGAAGCTGTCACACTCGACATCTTCACACATGGATTCGGCTCTTACACTTCCTTCACACACGACCGTGCAGACAGTTACCAGAACAACGGTCTGGAGTACGTGAAAGGTTCAGATACGGACACACAACCCACGATTGCACCGCTCTTCACGGGCTATCGTTCCAATCTTGTAGGGCAGAAATTCACCTTTGCGCCCAACAACCGTCTGGCATTCAACGCAGGACTGGACTATTCCTACAAAATCACAGACCGTCCCAACACACGACCTGACATCACAGGAGGAACAGACTATGAGATGCAGTACAAAGGTTTCCGTTGGAATGCTGGTGGCATCTACAAATTCACACAAAAGAACTCCTTGCAAGCGACGTTTACGGCCGATCGTTTCCGTTATGGCAAGGAATACGATGTGGAGACCAAAACCAACAAGGTGGGTGATTTCATTCTTTCCAAGAAGCAACATGCCTACGAAGCTGACCTCAAATCCATTCTCGGACTGGTCAGGGAAGGTACGACCATCTTGGGAGCAAACTGGCGCAGAGATGAACTCGAAGCCACTTCCGGCAGCATTGACAAAGGAGTATATACCCTCGCCTTTTACGGACAGCATGAGCAGAAGTTCCTGCAATATATGACGGCGACTGTCGGTGCGCGCTACACCCATCACGAGACCTTTGGCGACCGCTTCACACCCAAGGCAACACTGATGTATTCTCCTGGTGCGTTTAATTTCCGCGCCACCTACTCGGCTGGTTTCCGAGCACCAGGTTTGGATGAGCTTTACTACCACTACTATGCCGTCAATCGTGGTAAGCCGCAGATCAGTTTCGGCAACCAGAGCTTGAAGCCTGAGAAGAGCAACTACTTTGCCCTCAATGCAGAATACCACACCGACAAACTGCTGATGAGCGTCACAGGCTATATCAACCTCATCAATGATATGGTCGTGAAGCAGAACATTGATGTGGATGACGCCTCACTCGCCATGCTGCAAGGAGAATTCCCAGAGATGAGTGCAGAAGAAGCATCCAAGTTGGAACGCTATTCCCTCTATCAAAACAGCGACAAGGGCGATGTGAAGGGAGTGCAAGTGAATGTGTCTGCCAATTTGTTCCAAGGATTCAATCTCTCTGCCAACTGGGCATACACCTACGCAAGAACCAAGAGCGGGAGTGAATGGAGTGTGCTGGAACGCAGCATTAGGAATTCGGCAACCCTTGCAGCCAATTATCATCATGCATGGGGACGCTATGCCCTCAATGTCAATCTGAACGGCCGACTGCAATCGAAGACCTACTACACTGGCTCGTATGAAGACGCCCCAGGCTATGGCGTGTGGAATCTCAACACGACGCATACGTTCGACTGCACGACATGGGCACTCCTCGAACCCAGCATCGGCATCGACAATCTCTTTGACAAAACAGATCATCGCATTGATTCGTCAGCGCGCAAATATGCTCTCTATCATCCAGGCAGAATGCTCACCGTCGGACTCAAAGTGAAGTTCAAGCAATAACTCCTTCAATCGCTTGGAGCGTATTGAAATAATCACTATCTTTGCCGCCGTATGAAAAAGATTATCGTTGCAGGCATCGGACCAGGTAGCCCAGAAGACATCACGCCGGCAGTCATCAAGGCTGTGGGTGAGGCTGATGTGGTCGTTGGCTACAAATACTATTTTCAATTCATCACACCTTATCTGAAAGAAGGGTGCGAATGCATCGACACGGGCATGAAGCATGAGCGCGAACGTGCAGAACAAGCCTTTCAACTGGCAGAACAAGACAAGACCGTCGTGGTCATCTCCTCTGGCGATGCTGGCATATATGGGATGACCCCCCTGATATATGAGATGAAGAAGCAGCGGAATAGTGACATCGTTGTGGAGGCTCTGCCAGGCATTTCGGCATTCCAAAAGGCAGCATCCCTGTTAGGTGCGCCTGTGGGTCATGACTTCTGCGTCATCTCCTTAAGCGACTTGATGACTCCTTGGGACGTCATCGAGCGGAGAATCAAAGCGGCAGCTATGGGCGACTTTGTGACGGCAGTATATAATCCCAAGTCAAACGGCAGATATTGGCAGCTTTACCGATTGCAGGAGATCTTCTTGCAAGAACGTGCTGCTGACACGCCCATTGGTTTTGTCAGACAGGCAGGACGGCCAGAACAGGAAGTGACCATCACCACCCTGGGCGAGTTTGACCCCGAAGCGGTCGATATGTTCACGGTGATTCTGATCGGCAATTCCCAATCTTACGAGTGGAACGACAAGATGATCACGCCACGAGGGTATTATAGAGGTGAGAAGTTAGAGGTGAGAGGTGAGGGAAATGGTGAGAAGAAGGGACAATTGATTATGATGGAGTCGTTCAGAACCATCGAGGGTGAGTTGAAGCGCAAGAACTATCCGCTTGACCACAAGTGGGCACTACTTCATGCCATTCACACCACAGCCGACTTCGACATGGAGAATCTGCTCCATACTGACGACGGAGCTGTTGCCACATTATATAATAAGGTAAAGAAGGGCGAGTTGACCACTATCATCACCGATGTCACGATGGTCACCAGCGGCATCCGCAAAGGTGCACTCACACGTCTTGGAGTGGAAGCCAAGTGCTATCTTTCCGATGTTCGTGTGGCTGAAATGGCTGCAGAAAAGGGCATCACACGCACCCAAGCCGGCATCCGTCTCGCTGTGGAGGAACATCCAGATGCTCTCTTCGCCTTCGGCAATGCACCCACAGCCCTCATGGAACTCTGCGACCTGATCCGCAAGGGCAAGGCACATCCTGCTGGCATCATCGCCGCACCTGTGGGATTCGTGCATGTGAAGGAGTCAAAACACATGGTGAAACCCTTCAAAGACATTCCCAAAATCATCATCGAGGGACGCAAAGGAGGTAGCAATCTGGCTGCCACCTTGTGCAACGCTATCCTCACCTTTGATGATGCAGAACAACTGAAACCTGGACGCGATTTGTAGATGGTTGAAAGTTATGATTAGATTCGTTGTTATTGGTATATCGGACAACCCGCAGCCTTTCTTTCCTCCAGAAGTCTTGGAGGTCATCAGAAACGGAAAGGTGTTCTCTGGAGGCAAACGCCACCACGAGATTGTTGTTCCATTCCTGCCCGACGGTGCCGAATGGATAGACATCACAGTCCCCCTCGATGCCGTCTTTGAGCAATACCTTTCTCTCACCTCTAACCTCTCACCTCTCACCTCTGAGATTATTGTCTTCGCTTCTGGCGACCCCTTATTCTTCGGCTTTGCCAACACCATCCAACGCAAGATGCCCGATGCAGAGATCAAGGTCTTCCCCACCTTCAACTCCCTGCAAATGCTGGCGCATCGGATGTCTGTAGCCTACCACGACATGCACGTCGTTTCGCTCACAGGTCGTCCCTGGCAGAAACTCGATGAAGCACTGATCAACGGCGAATCGATGATAGGTGTGCTGACAGATCGAATCAAGACACCACACGCTATCCATCAGCGAATGGTGGAATACGGTTATACGAACTACCTCATGATGGTAGGAGAGAATCTGGGAAACGAAGAATTGGAACGGGTAAGCCGCTATGATGAGCAAACCATCTACAGCCATCCCAACTGCATCATTCTGCAAAAGACAAGTCAGCGTATACGACCCTTCGGCATCCCCGACTCAGCGTTTTCCCTCCTCGATGGCAGGGAGAAGATGATCACCAAGATGCCCATCCGCCTGCTCACGCTGCAAGCCCTTAATTTGCCCCATCGACACGTGCTTTGGGACATCGGTTTTTGTACAGGAAGCATCTCCATCGAAGCACGCTTGCAGTTCCCACACCTCCACATCGAAGCTTTCGAGATTCGTCCCGAATGCGAAGCCATTATCCTAGAGAATGCTAGAAAGTTTGGCGCCCCGGTCATCAATGTGCACATCGGCGACTTCCTGGAAGCAGATGTTGCATCTTTACCTCGTCCCGATGCCGTCTTCATTGGTGGTCATGGCGGTCAACTGAAGGAGATCATTAAAAAGGTGCTGACCGTCCTGACCGATGATGGGTGTATCGTGATGAATAGTGTGAAGGCTCCCAAGGTCTTGACCGATAGTCACCAACTTTGGGATGAAGCATGCGAAGAACTTGGCCTGAAACAAGATGCACCGACCAAAATCATATTGAACGACAATCATCCTATTGAGATACTAACATGCAGCAAATAGCAGTCATACAAATCAACGAGGCTGGCAAGGACATCGCACTCATGCTCCAGCGTCAGTTGAGTGCCAAAAGCATACAGCGCACAGATGTAGGGGATCAGTGGAACGACTTTGATGCCTTCATCTTCATCGGTGCCATGGGCATCTGTGTACGCACGATCGCTCCATATATGAAAGACAAGCACACCGACCCTGCCGTCGTTTGCATCGACAGTATGGGGAAGCATGTCGTTTCCGTGCTGTCTGGTCATGTGGGAGGAGCCAACGACCTGACAAAAGAAGTGGCTGCCATTCTCGGAGCCAATCCCGTCATCACCACCCAAAGCGACAACGCCGGTTTGTGGGCGCTCGACACCTTGGAGAAGCGTTTCGATTGGCCTGTTGCCAGCGACATTGAGGACATGAATGACTGCATCTTCGCCTTTGTCAATCGCCAACCCACCGCCCTGCTTTTACAGGTAAGAGATGAGGGCACCGACTATTTGGAGAAGACGCTTCCCGAGCATGTCACCCTCATCAACGACATCAAGGAGGCCGCTGCCAGCCAGTACAAACTCCTCATCATCGTGTCGCCGTTCAAACTACCCTATCCTGACAATATGCTGGTGCTGCATTTTGTGCCGATGGTGGGGACGATTGGCTTTGGACTGGCACATCATCCAGACGATTACGAACAGATATACGATGAGATAGACCAAGCGTTTGCTGATCGTGGCGTTCTTCCCTGTGTCAAGAAATACTGTACCATCGACGTAAAGGCGGACGAGCCATTCGTGGAAGAATTGAGAGATGTGTATGAGGAAGAAGTGGTATTCTTCACGGCCGAAGAACTAGCGGAAGTCGATGTGCCCAATCCCAGCACGACCGTCGCGAAGCATGTGGGCACTCCCAGTGTCTGCGAGGCAGCCGCCATCTTGGGTTCCAATCATGGAAAGCTCATCATCCCCAAGGTGAAGGGCAAGAACTGGACAGCAGCCCTTGCCATCGACGAGCAGCATCTTCGCGCTCTAAACTCTAAACCCTCAACTCTAAACTCTTCCATCGGCCACATCGAGATAGTCGGTGCTGGTCCTGGCGACCCTGACCTCGTGTCTGTGCGTGGACGGAAGATGCTGGAGAAGGCTGACCTTATTCTCTATGCTGGCTCTCTGGTGCCGAAGGAACTGACTGACTGCCACAAGCCGGGTGCCGTTGTTCGCTCGTCTGCCGACATGAACCTCGAAGAGCAATGTGCCCTGATGAAGGAGCATTACGACCAAGGACATTTCATCGTGCGTCTGCACACGGGCGATCCCTGCATCTTTGGAGCCATTCAGGAGCAGATGGCTTTCTTCGACCAGCACCAGATGTCCTACCACATCACCCCTGGCATCTCTTCGTTCTTGGCTGCTGCTGCTGAGTTGAGAAGTCAGTTCACCATTCCAGAACGTACACAGACCATCATCCTTACACGAGGCGAGGGGCGCACTCCTATGCCGGAAAAGGAACAGCTGCACCTGCTCGCCAAGAGCCAATCGACGATGTGCATCTTCTTGAGTGCAGCCATCGTGGATGATGTCCAGAAGGAACTGTTGCAGGAATATCCGGCCGACACACCTGTCGCTGCTTGCTATCACCTCACATGGCCTGACCAGAAGATTTATCGGGGGCAATTGAAGGATTTGGCAAAGATTGTACATGACAATCACCTGACCCTGACCACCATGCTCGTCGTAGGCGAAGCCATCGACAACCGCCACGGTTTCTCAGAACTGTACAACAAAAACTTCACCCATCTTTTCCGGACGGGTGAAGATACTATTCAAAACGGGTGAAGATACTATTCAAATCGGGTGAAGATAGTATTCGCTATCATGGCATCACAACTTTGCGTCCACCGATGATATAGACTCCCTTCTGCATGTTTGCTTTGTCGATGCGACGGCCCGAGAGGTCATAGACGGACTCGTCTTTAGTAATGTCAGAAGTCTGCTGAACATCTTCGATGGCGTCGGTCTCTGCAGACGCAGTGAGCGGAACAAGCATCCACTGCCGATGGATGGGTGTAGGATTGCTGTCCTGATACTGCCAGATAGTGACGGAGGTGCCTGCTGCCGTCGATTCGTTGCTCAGGTCAAAGCCATGACTGCGGCCGTTGCTTGCCAAAATCTTGTAGAATGGATAGTCAACAGCGTCAATATAGAAATCTTGTTCGCTGGCTTGTCCCTTCTGAGCCGTCAGCGAGGAACTGTTGCTGTTGCGATGAGCCGTAAGTCGCAATCCGAGAGCATTCTGCAACCCATACTTCCCATTGCCCTTATCTGCCAATGTCCAACGCTGGGCATCGCTGTATTCCAGATCCTCTATCGTCACTTTACTGCCTGTCGCCGTGATGGCGCGTGTAGTCTCATGACGAGGGATGATGATGTACTCGCCTCCATCACGCAGCAGTTCTTCAGGTTGGATGGCTGCACTGCGGGCAGGGATGACGAGTGTGACAATGGACTGTGCAGGCATTGCTACACTGAGTGTGTTGCCATTGAGACTGATACCGTTTTTAGTGCTGAGCAGATTCTCACTGGCCGATGTGCGATATGCTTTGATATTGCTGAGCACAGGCAGTTCGGTAAAGAGCGAGAGGTCGATGTTGTGCATGGCCTTGGCTCCTTCGTTCAGCAGCACCACCACTAACGTGTCCCTGTTGGCATTGACGGCACAGAGCGATTGGGAGCAGGGCGAAGTAATGATGTCGTAACCGCGACGGATGAAGCGTGTACAATGCTGACGCACATAGTAGTTCTTCACCTTCTTATACGTCTGGTTGGCAAAACTGCCCTGAATCGTACACCACTGGTCGTTGGCCTCCTCCATATACTGCCAATCAATCCAGGCTTCGGGTTGGATGTATCGCATATCGTCGAAGAGGCGCTGAGCCAATGCGAGGTTTCCGCCAATACCGTTGCCACCCGAACCTGTCTCGCTCATCCACAGTGGCATCTTAGACTGATGAGCCAACAGTGCCAGACGGGCACGGTCGGCATTATTGCCTGAATAGGTATGCGTGTTCCATTGTCCCACTTTCGACAGCACACCAGCATTCTTGAATTGTTTAAAGCCCTCGACGCTGAGTCCGATGTTGGTTTCGTCTGATGCTGAGATGACCGTGTTGAGACCCGATGCACGCAGGATGGGTTCCAAGACACGGACAAACTTAATCTGAGACTGATAGTCGAAGTGGCAACCCTCCTGCGGGCCATTGGCATACCAGAAGTTGGTGACCGACTCGTTGAAAGGTTCGAGTGTCTTAAATTCTATACCGTATTCTTCCTTATAGTGCTTGCACACATCGACGAGATAGTGGGCGAACTCCTCGTAATACTCAGGCTTCAGATTGTCCTTGCCCCCATCCGTATTCCCGCTCACGCAGCCACTATAGGTCATATAGTAAGGACATGAATTGCTGAAGGCCTCGAAGACGGCATCAGGACGTTTCTCCTTAATCTTCAACATAATCTTGCGCTGGGCTGCATCGCGGTCCCAATGATAGTCATCGCCGCTGAAGTCCTTGAATCCCTCCATCTCGGCACGCAATCCCTTGCCGCGTCCCATGTGATGCTGGTCGCAATGTGCATTTGCAGGATCGTCGCCGCCACCGATGTTATAACGGAAATGGGAGTAGTTCAGACCTGTCGGGCTGACCATCCAATCCACTATCTCATCAATATGCTGGTCTGACCACTTGCCGCACTGACCTGCCCACCAGCAGAGCGACACGCCCCAACCGTCAAAGTGTTGGCGGACCACCTGCGGACTGACCATATAGTCGAAAGTGGCCACAGGCGGTGCTTGCATCACATCTTCGCTGAAGTACCACAGGTGCTTAATATCCGCACCATCCTTGTCGGTGAAAACCTTCTGATGAGGGTCGTTGCTGTCGGTGCCCAAATATCTGTTGTTCGCCTTGCAGCGCAGTTTGACGTATTGGCCCGAACCTGGCTCGATGCTCCATTTTGCCTCGTCAGCCGATGCGCTGGTCCCGAAGGTGGAGTTCCACGAACCCGTTTTCGACAGATATTGTGTTTTCCCTGCCACCTGGATGGTGTAGTAGCCATTGCCCACGGGCGTGATGGTCATCTGCTGAGGATTCGCCTTCGTGGAGGTCTCAATCCATCCGCCATTGTCACTGCCCATCTCAAGGTGCTTTCCACTGCTATGCATCACATACAGCGTGGTGGCCTTGCTGAAACTGGTTTGAGCCGAAGCCGTCATAACGATAGCCACGGCCACAATCAATGATAGAAGTCTTTTGTTCATAGTCTCTGATAGATTTGTCGGCACAAAGGTACACATTTTTTATCAAACGGAGGGCATGTTCGGTAAAAAATCCGTACCTTTGCCTTCGGACAACCAATCCGTCCATTCCCATTCCTTCATATATATATATAATATGGTATTAGTTTTTGGTGGCACGACCGAGGGGCGCAAGGCGATAGAGGCGCTTGAGGAGGCTGGCAACACGTTCTACTACAGCACGAAGACGGGCGAGCAGGAGGTGACGCTCCATCATGGCATCCGCATCGATGGCGCCATGGATAAGGAGACGATGACATCGTTCTGCCAGGAACATGACATCAGACTCTTGGTCGATGCTGCCCATCCTTTTGCCGAGGTGCTGCATCGGACCGTGGCTGAAGTATCCGAACAGCTTGGCATCCCTGCCATACGCTTCGAACGCATCTTTACGGAGAGAGACCCTGACATCACATGGATTGATTCCTATGCCTCCCTCATCTCACACCTCACCCCCAAAAACTGTCAACTGTCAACTGTCAACTGTCAACTTTCCACCCTCCTTGCCACCACCGGTGTGCAGAGCATCGCCAAACTCAAGCCTTTGGAAGAACAAGGCGTGAAGGTCTATTACCGCATCCTGAACCGCGAGAGCAGCATTCAGCTGGCTCATCAGCAGGGAGCCACCGACGAGCAACTGTGCTTCTATGAAGACGCCAAAGAGATTCCCGTCCGTGCCGATGCCATCCTGCTGAAAGAAAGCGGACACTCAGGAGGTTTCACGGAGAAAGTGGAGGCTGCAAGGGCATTAGGCATGAAGATGTATGCCATCAGACGTCCCGTCACACCCGCCATCTTCCACCGCGTCAACGGCGAGCACGGTCTCCGGAGAATGGTGGAAAAACTGCTCCCCGAATTCTATCCCCTCCACAGCGGACTGACCACCGGCACCTGTGCCACAGCGGCAGCCATCGCAGCCGCCACCCGTTTGTTGACAGGGGAGACACCCGACGAGGTGCCCGTCATCCTGCCCAATGGCGAGACCATCCCCGTCCCCGTCGGATATGGAGAAGACCACGCCTACTGCATCAAGCAAGCAGGCGATGACCCCGACGTGACGGATGGCATCGAAGTGAGGGCTCATGTGAGGCAAGCCGACCAGTTTGCAATCTGTGGTGGCGAAGGCGTGGGCAAGTTCACGCTCCCCGGCTTCGACTATCCTGTTGGCGAGCCTGCCATCAATAAAGCGCCCCGCCAAATGATTCGCCATAATCTAGAGAAACTGTCAACTGTCAACTGTCAACTGTCAATTACCATCTCCGTCCCCCAAGGCGAAGACATCGCCCGCCGCACCTTCAATCCCCGTCTCGGCATCGAGGGAGGCATCAGCATCATCGGCGTGTCAGGCATCGTGAAACCTTTCAGCGAAGAGGCTTTCATCGAGAGCATCCGCAAGTGCATGGAGGTGGCGAAGGCAAGCGGCACAGACCGCGTCGTGCTGCACAGCGGCATGAAGAGCGAGGGATTCCTACAGACCCACTACCCCAACCTTCCCCAGCAGGCATTTGTGGAATACGGCAATGCCATCGGAGCCACCTTGCAAATCGCCAACGAACTCGACATCCCCCGCATCACCCTCGGCATCATGCTCGGCAAGGCGGTGAAACTGGCAGAGGGACACCTCGACACCCACAGCAAAAAACAGACGATGAACAAAGCGTTCATCATCCAGATGTTAGAAGAATCAGGCTGTGACACCAAGGTCATCGAACAAGTAGCAAGCATCACCTTGGCACGCGAACTCTGGGGCATCATCCCCTCCGAACAGATAGAAACCTTTTGCCGCACCGTCATCCGCCATTGCCTGACGCATTGCGCCCCCCTCCTGCCACACGGCGACCTCACCATCCTTCTGATAGACGACGCTGGCGGCATCCATTAACACAAGAAACCCTACACCAAAAAGCCCCCACCATTGTAGGGGGTGAGAGCAATGTTTGAAGACTACTTATTACTAACATTAGAGAATATATGTCAACATCTGTTCCATATTGTCTGCATGCCACAACAAAATACCCTCGGCGAAACCATGAAATAGTTGCCGAGGGTGAAGGCTTTCCAACCGTATTTCTTATTCTATTCATCGGAACAAAACACATCATCACAGCCCCGCAGCCAGCAGTTGCTCACAGATGCTCTTCATGCCGTTGATGGACGGATGGCCGTTCTGTTTCTCGATGTCATGGAGTTCGATGAGTTGCACATTGTAGTGTTTGCACACCTCACGCATCGACTCGTTGATAGGCTCCCTCAGTTCCGAGTTCAGAATGGAACAGAGTTTTGCTTTCGGATAGCGCTTCTGTAACATGTCGAGCAGACAAGCCAACGCAGGACGGAAATTCTTGCAGTCCTCTTTCGTCCAGTCTGCATACTGATACTCGCCGATGGGCGAATTGGCCCATGCGTCGTTCGTGCCGCCAAACACAAAGATGATGTCCGGATTCCCCAAACTGTCCACGCGGGAGATGAAATTGCTGTGCGACGAGTCCATGCGTCCATAACCCGTGCCGCAGATGGTCGTGCCGCCCCATGAGTCGTTCTTCTCCAGCACATAGCCCTTTGCCTTGATGTAGAGGCTCCACCATGTCTGCTCCACCTCCTTCACGTCGTTTTGGTTATTGGGGTAGAATGTTGAGTAATTGGCAGGAATGATGCCCTGAAACGTAGAATAGGAATCGCCCAATACGGACACCTTCTTCTGAGCCGACGCAGCCACAGTCACGACCACCATCAGCGTAAGTAAAAAAAGTTTCTTCATGTTGTACATTTAATTAGGTTGTAAATTAAGTTTTGGTTGTAAATTAAGTTTTAGTTGCGGCTGCAAAGATAGGAAAAATCCACGACCCCTCCCAAACATTTCCCGACTTTTCTTTTTTCTTTCCCGTCATCTTCATCAACTCAAACAGAAAATACCAGTTCGATTCCGACACATACGGGGACTCATCGTCACGAAGCGGAGGGTGTCACTCGATGGACTGATGGCGACGGAAGATGACGCTGGCGATGACGGGGGCACCAATCAGCGCCGTGACACTGTTGACTGGCAGCGCTCCCTCAAATCCAGGCATTCGTGCCACAAGGTTGCAGACAAGGGCGAGGCAAGCGCCCGTCAGCATACAGGCAGGCATCAGGATGCGGTGGTCGCTCGTCTGGAAAAGGGCACGGCACAGATGCGGCACTGCCAAACCGATGAACATGATGGGACCACAATAAGCGGTGACTATCGCCACGAGAATGCCCGAACTGCTGATGACCAACAAACGAGCCCGACGCAGATTCAGACCGAGATTGCTGGCATAATAATCGCCGAGCAGGAGCAGGTTCATGGTCTTGGACAAAAGCATGCTCAGCGGTAACAGACCTGTCATCAGCAGGACAAACAGCATCATCTGATCGCCCGACACACGAGCAAACGAACCCAATCCCCACACCACGTATGCTTTCACGTCTTCCTCGGCGGAGAAGAATTTCAGCACGCCGATGATGGCTGTGGCGAGATAACCAATCATCACGCCGATGATGAGCAGGGTCACACTCCCCTTCACCTTCTGCGACACATAGAGAATCAGTGCCATCACCGCCAATGCGCCCACAATGGCAGCCACCGACATGGCGGCATCGCCCAGATAGCCCAATCGGCTCAATGCCACACTGCCCAACGAACCTGACATCAGCACCACGAACGCCACACCCAAAGAAGCGCCATTCGAAATGCCCAACACCGATGGTCCTGCCAACGGATTGCGAAACACCGTCTGCATCTGCAAACCACTCACAGCCAATCCAGCCCCTGCCACCGTAGCGGTCAAGGCTTGTGGCACTCGTGAACTGAGGATGATGTTACGCCAAATTTCAGGCTGGCTCTCATCGCCAAATAAGATGCACAGGATGGCATCGACGGGTATCTTCACCGTGCCCAACAACAGGTTGAGCACGAAGAAGGCAAGCAGACCCACAAACAGCAAGATGAATTTATAAAGGCTCTTCATAATCGGTTGTCTATTTTCCGTTGTCTTATTTCAGCAATTGATAATAGCGTGGTTGGTAACCTTCATCCATCAATTCGGGATGGAAGATGGCGACCAAATCTGCCAGCAACACGTCTGGCTCTACAGGCGAACTTTCATAGTAAGGCGTCTGCTTCATGTTGCAGTAAATCACGTGCTTCTCCTTGAACGCCTTGAAGAGTTCGTTGCGAGGTTCCGACGACTTCAATGCCTCGTAGGAGAAATCGCCAGGATAACTATTCAAGATACGCCAATAGTCAGCATTGGCAGCCGTAGCATACATCTGCTCATACTCAATGGGCACACCGCCCGTATTGTCATCCTTCAAAATATATTCTGCGCCAGCATCACGGAAGAGCTGTGCCAGGTGGTTCTTTCCACCCACGGCAAACCAGTTGCCGCCATGCATCTCACCACTGAAGACCGTGGGACAGTCGGTGGTCTCTTTCTTCACCTTCTCAGCCAAGGCAAGGTAGCGTTTTTTAATCCTATCGAAGAGGGCATCAGCCTCCTTCTCCTTGCCAATGAACAAACCCACATATTTAATCCACTCAGCCTGTCCCAGAGGGTGTGGTTCCTTATATCCTAAATGCGGAATGAGGGTCACTCCCGTTTCCTTGATGGCATCGTAACCGCCACGTTTGAAGGGAGAGATGAAGATCACCTCTGGATTGGCGGCCAAGATCAGCTCGGTGTCGAAATTGCCTTCCATGCCTATCTTCACGATGCGCCCGTCTGCCACACGTTGGTGGATGTCTTCGTTGAAGAGGTTCTTGGTGCCGGTGATGCCTTTTACCACATCCAACGCGCCCAATGCCGTGAAGTTGGAGAGTTGCAACATGGTCATCACCAAGGTGCGCTCCACGGGCACTTCCACCTTCGTGTAACCTTCGGGAATTTGATCATTGACAGTTGACAGTTGAGAGTTGACAGTTTGACGTGGCACCAAGGCAAAATGATAGCTCACTGGCATCTTGTCCTCGTCTGTCTGAGGATCAGCCACGTCAACAAGTTTCACCCCGTTCTCCAGCGTTCTCACTTGAAAGCCTTGGGCGTAGTCCAAGGACATCGCCTCCGCTGAATCGGTTGTTTGTGGTCTGTTTTCTATTGTCCGCTGCTTACATGCCACCAGAGAAAGGGCGGTGATGATAAGCGTCAAGAGAGAGAGATGTTTCATAAGTATCTGTTTTTATTTGCGTCGAAGAATGATGTAGAGGATGACGGGTGCACCGAGGATGGGGGTGACGGCATTGAGGGGGATGACGGTCGTGGGCGGCAAGGTGCATAGGAGGTTGCATAGGAGTGCCAACACGGCGCCGGTGAGCATGGTGACGGGCAGGAGCACACGATGGTTGGACGTACCCAGCAGGAGGAAGGCCACATGAGGGGTTGCCAGTCCGAGAAAGGCGACGGGTCCGCAGTAGGCCGTAATGACGGCTGTGAGGACACCTGTGGCAAGGAGCAGGAGATGGCGTGTACGCTGGATATCAATGCCCAAGTTGGTGGCATACGCTTCGCCCAACAGGATGGCATTCAGGGGCTTCATCAGCAGGAGGGCGATGAAGAGTCCGATGACGCACAGGGAGGCGAAGATGGGCATCTGCTGCATGGAAACGCTGTTGAAGTTTCCCATTCCCCAAATGAGGAAACTCTGTATATTCTCCACCGATGCCAAGAAGTTGAGCAATGAAATAACGGACGAGGTGACATACCCCATCATGATACCGGTAATCAACAGCATGAGATTGTTCTTCAGCAACGACGAAAACAGCAACAGCAAGCCCATGATGAGCAAGGATCCCAAAAATGCTGCCCCCACGATGGCAAGGTAGCCGCTCCATGAGTAAAGTCCTGCCGTGATGGTGCCTCCGAACGACAGCATCACAATCGCCACACCCAGATTGGCACCTGACGAGATACCCAGAATGGAAGGACCTGCCAAGGGGTTGTGGAAGGAGGTCTGCAACAGAAGACCTGCCGTAGCCAATCCTGCACCTGCCAGCATGGCGGTCATGGCGGTGGGCAGACGGGAGCCAAGGATGATGTAGGCGACGGCTTCGTTGGAAGCGCCACCATGCAGAAGGGTTTGCAGCACATCAGCAGCGTCGATGTGTACCGACCCAAAGAAGATGTTGAGGACGAAGAGGGTCACAACACCCACAACGAGCAGGATGATACGGAGTTTCATTTTAACTTCTTATAAAAATACATCGGTTCTTTGATGCCCACCTCAGGATGGGTGATCTGGATAATGTCGGAGAGCATACGGTCGGGATGGAAGGGGGAACGCTCGTAGAATCGGGAAGTACGGGTGTTGCAGCCCCACACATTGCCCTGCTTGAAGGCATCGAATCGGCGATAGATGTCGGATTGAGCACCCAGTTCCGCCAAGGTCTGGGAGGTGTCGGAGTCGTAACGCATCAGCCACACATCGGCATCGTGAGCCGCAGCATAGACCTGTTCGGCCGAGAGGGGCACAGAACCGCTCTGTGTGTATTCGGGAAAGGCTGTCTGCGCACCAGCATCAGCATAGAGCTGTCCGATGGTGCTGTGAACCCCAGGCTGATACCACACGTTGCCATAGAGCTCTTCTGACAGAATGCGAGGACGCTTGTCCGACTTCTTCACCAAAGCACTCAAGCTGTCATACTTCGCCACCAACGCATCAAACATCGCATTCGCCTCTTTCTCCTTGCCAAAGAGCAGTCCATAGAACTTCATCCACTCCGCACGTCCCAAAGCCGTTGACTCCATGTATTCAGCACACTCGATGATAGGCATACCAAGCTGCCCCAACTTATCATGCCCCGTGTTGCTTTCAAAAGGAGACACCAGCATAGCATCAGGACGGAGCTGGATGATGCGTTCCTGATTGGGCGACATACCATTGCCACAATCCACCACCTCCTTGGTCAGTCCGTGAATGTACTCCTTCTCACACACACCACCAATACTCTCCTCCATGCCAAACTCACAGATGAGTCCGCAATGCACAGCCGTAAAGACCAGGGCATTCTTCAGCGGCGTGGTGATGACTGGCGTGCCCCCCTCGTATGGAGGAATGGCATCAGGATCGCTGGTCAGGATGTAAGAGCCCAACAATCCTTCCCCCCAAGGATTCTTTAATGTCACCTCCACACAATCGCCATAGCGCACCATCGTGATGTTCTTGGCATAACGCATGGGGATGGTGTCGCCCTCGCCCATCAGGGGAGAAGCGGTGTTGCCTCCGCACGAGAAAAGAAGTGCGGAGGCAACAACAGAAAGTAACAGAATTTGGGTTCTGTTCATAGATACAAATTACTTCTGGACATACTTGACGCCCGTGTTGAACACAACAGAGATAGGACCTGTAGCAGTGTTCTCATACTTCTTCACGAGCTTGCCCTCTGCATCATACTGGTTGGTGTATGAAGGCAAAGCATAGCCCGCATAACCAGTTTCAGGATTCTGCTGATAAGAAACGATGAAGATGTCGCCAGAAACAGGGTCAGCAGCGATGAGGGCTGGGCTGAAGATACCTTCTGGATTCCAGCTGGTCGTTGTGCCAGTTGTGGTGTCGTAAATCAGATAAGTGATCTCGGCAGCACCATAAGGAGCATTGGCAGTGTAAATCTTCTTGCCGTTGTTGCACATAAATGTACCATCAACCACCTTAGACACTTCACCTGCTGCAGTGATCTTGCGAACACCAGCACCCACCTGGTTCCAATTCTCGTCGTAGGTACCATAGTCAAGGCAATACACATCGTTACCGATGGTCAGCAGCTGCATAGGATTGGTGATGGCTGCATCCTTCATCTCCTCCACCTTTGCTGTAGCAAGGTTAATCTTAGAGATAGAAGGGTTCACACCATTACCATAGTCGGAATTAGCCACGTAGATGCAACCATTGGCGAGGGTCAATCCATCAGGATAAGAACCCACTGTATAAGTAGCCTGCTTGCTGAAAGTCAAAGTATCGATAGCAGCCACGACACCATTGCCACCATTGTAGCTGTCGCCATAGAAAGTGACATAGAGGTTGCCATTCTCACCCACAGCGGCACGAGGACTTACACCATCCTTCTCGCCCAGCAGGTCAATGGTGTTGATTTGCTTCACCACCTGCAAGTTAGCCTTCTCGCACACCCAAATGGTTGCCTCAGCATCCACCACGATGTAAAGCTTGCTTCCATAATCCACAATGTAGTTGGCTGTCTTACCGAGAGACTTACCATTAGCTGCCTGGAAAGCATTAGCAGTTACGGTACCCGCTGTGTAGTCGATGTAGCTGACATTGCCATCAATGTTGGCTCTCTTGTTGCCAGAACCCACTACAAACATACCATTAGACACATCCACCTTTTTCATTTCAGGTGTGTCATCATCATTACTACAAGCAGTAAAGAGGGCTGCGCCCATCATCAGTACTGCAAAACTCAAAAGACTCTTTTTCATCTTATTAATTGATTAATTATTAATAAATAAAAGTTATAATTTATAGTTAATGGACAATTGATAGCTCCTACCAGGCATGGGGTAAGCCCCCACAATCTCGTATTGTTTGTCAGTCAGATTCTTCACATCAAAACGCAGCTCCATCACCCCATATCCCACATGAAAACGATGATAGGCTGAGGCACCCAGTTCGTAGTAACCATCCACACGTGTACCCTGCAGATGGGCATTCGTCGTCCAACGCTCACTCACAGCCGTCAGATGGGTGGAACAACTCACCCAAGGGTTCTCCCAAGCCAAAGCCACAGAACCTTGATGCTCGGGCATATAAGCTATCTGATTCTTGTAATAGGGAGAATCCGGATTCGCCCGATTCTGCGCCCGTTGATAGCTGTAGCATCCCGATGCCGTCAGGAGTTGACGCTCATTCAACTGATGGGAGGCATTCAACGTGACATCCACACCATACACACGCACCTTGCCCACATTGACACAATTCCACACAAACATATTGAAAGGAACTGCCACAATCATGTCTTTGACCATATTGTAATAAGCATCGACAGTGGTCTGAAGCGTGGTCTTTCCGAAGGTGCCTTCCCACGTGGTACCCACATTGAATTGTTCCGTGCGCTCTGGTTTCAAGTCCTTGGAACCATAGTGGAAGAAATAGTTCTCGTTGAACGTGGGAGCACGGAAGATTTCCTTGTAGGAGGCACGCACATGCCAATGAGGCAACAACAGATAGGAGATGCTGACAGAAGGCGAAAGGCGATGCATATCGTCAGCTGCCCCACCCTGCTTGGCATCATTCAGGTAGAGCGAATGGAGCAGCCTGCCCATCACGGTCAGACGAGAAGTGCGGTATTTAGCCGTAGCCGACTGCAACAAGGTATTGCGATAAGGACGTGCATCGGTGGCAAGCGTGCTATTCAGGTTGTTGTGGGCGTAATCGACCGAGTAGTCGAAAGACCATTCCGAAGTGGGAAGATACAACAAGCAGGCAGATGTGTAGTATTCACGTTGCCAGTAGTCGGCATCAATGATCTGACTTGCCACCACCCCATCGTCGTAGAGAGAGGCTGTCCAGTTGAATTTGCCATTGAGCTTGAGCGACAATTTCTCTGCCAGACGAGCCTGATACATGAGCTGCCCGAAGAAATTGCGGTCGCGCAAACTCTCCCGACTGATGTTGGAATAATAATGCACCTGCCCTGGCAACTGGCGGTCATTGTCGTAGTAATAGACCTTTCCCGTCAGCCGGTCAGAAGGACGGATGTTCCAAAGGAAGTTCACCTCCGCATGACCAGAGTTCATACGGCTGTTTTTCCGATGGTCACTCACGGTTTCCGTCACATTCTTGATGGTGTATGGGTAATCGTTCTCGGCGTAGGTGTATTCTCCGAGGACAGAGAAAGCAAAGCGGTTGTTGATGTTTTGTTCATATTTGAGGAAAGGTGACACATACCCAAATGAACCCACCTTCAGTTGTGCCTTCAGATGAGGACGAACATCATCAGCGGGCAATTGCATCGTCTGGATATGAACGCTGGCAGGTGTGGTGACTTGTCGGGCAGGGATGAAGATGTCGTCGTTATCGCCAATCACCAAGGAAAGGCTTCCCACATTGTCGAGCGAATAGCGGGAGAGGTCTATCTCTCCACCCTGACATTCGCTCAGCATGACACCATCATAACTGACACCTGTATGCTTGGTACCCAGACCACGCACAGACACCGTCTTCATGCCACCAGCACCACCATAATCGCGCAAGGTGATGCCTGGCAGTCGATGCAACGCATCCGCCATATCGGTCACACCCAGACGCAACATCTCGCCATGATCCATCACGTACAAGGGAGCCGTAGAGGTTAGCGTGTGATGCTTGTGACTGTCCACCACCTGCACCTCGTTGAGATGAAGTGCAGTCGTGTCAGTTTGTGCCCACAAGGGCAACAGCATCATTCCGACACCAGCAATGGCTAATATCCTCTTCCCTTGACTCATGTTACAGCGGCATATTTCCGTGTTTCTTCGGCGGATTGCTCTGATTCTTGTTGCGTGACATCTCCAGAGCCTGAATGAGACGGATGCGGGTGTCACATGGCGAGATGATCTCGTCGATGTAGCCCAGTTGTGCGGCAGGCATGGGGTTGGCGAACTTCTGTCGATATTCCTCAATCTTCTCAGCACGCTCCTCTGGTGTTGCCTTACGATAGAGGATGTTGCAGGCACCCTCTGCACCCATCACAGCGATTTCGGCTGTTGGGTAGGCAAGGTTCACGTCTGCCCCGATGCATTTCGAGTTCATCACGATGTAGGCACCACCATATGCCTTGCGGGTGATGAGCGTAATCTTTGGCACCGTCGCCTCGGCAAAGGCATAGACAATCTTCGCACCATGACGGATGATGCCGTTATGCTCCTGTTGCACACCAGGCAGGAAGCCTGGCACATCCTCCACCGCAATAAGGGGGATGTTGAAGCAGTCGCAGAAGCGGATGAAACGGGCTGCCTTGTCACTGGCATCAATGTCGAGGGCTCCAGCGAGGAAGTTAGGCTGATTGGCCACAAATCCCACGGTACGTCCCGCCATACGACCGAAACCGATGACGATATTCTTGGCAAACTCCGGTTGAATCTCGAAGAAGTACTGCTGGTCGCAGACAGGTTCGATGATGTTGCGGATATCATAGGGGACATTGGGGTCAGAAGGCACCACATTGTCCAGTTCATGACAGATGCGTGTCACCTCGTCAGTCACAGGGTGCACAGGAGCATCTTCCATGTTGTTTGAAGGGATGAAACCAATGAGTTCGCGGATGGTCATGAGGGTCTCTTCGTCGCTGTTGCAGATGAAGTGGCTCACACCGCTCACCGAATTATGGGTCATCGCACCACCCAAGGTTTCCTTGTCCACATCCTCATTCGTCACAGCCTTCACCACGTTCGGACCCGTGACAAACATCTGGCTCTGCTCCTTCACCATCAGGATGAAGTCCGTCAGTGCAGGGCTGTAGCACGAACCACCGGCACAGGGGCCGAGGATGGCGCTGATCTGTGGGATGACACCCGATGCCATCACATTCCTTCTGAAGATATGTGCGAAACCTGTCAACGACTCTACTCCTTCCTGAATACGTGCACCACCCGAGTCATTCAGACCGATGATGGGTGCGCCGTTCTTCAGTGCCAAGTCCTGCACCTTCGCAATCTTCTGGGCATTGGCAGCAGAAAGCGAGCCACCCAGCACAGCAAAGTCAAAGGCATAGACAAACACGATGCGTCCGTCTATCTTACCATAGCCCGAAATGACGCCATCACCTTCGATGCGCTTATTCTCCATACCGAAGTCATTGCAACGGTGCACCACGTGCTTGTCCATCTCCACGAAGGTGCCACGATCAAGCAGCGTCTCTATTCTTTCTCTTGCAGTGAGTTTATTCATTGTTTTCTTTTTTTATAGTTTTTAGGGGCAAGGGGCAAGAGGAATGTTGGCTATTGAGTTCCTAACGTGCAAGGTATCCTCTCGCCCCTTGCTCCTTGCCCCTTGCTCCCAATTATAACTCCAATCGAATGAGCGCCTGTTCCACACGGACACTGTCGCCCACATTCACTAACACATCCTTCACGGTGCAGTCGGCATTGACTTTGTAGTTCGACTGCATCTTCATCGCCTCCATCGTGAGCACCGTGTCACCAGCCTTCAGCGTGTCGCCCGGCTTCACGTAGATGTTCACAATCTTGCAAGGCATCGGCGCGGTGATCACATCAGCCTGTACAGACTCCTGAGAGCCACCACGACGCATCTTCATATACTTCGCCTGCGAGTCGAGCATATCAATCTGATAGGTAGAATAGTTGAGGTTCACACGATAGTGCTTCTCCCCACTCTCACGGATGAGTTCGGCATTGTACGAGTTGCCATCGTAGATGAGGGAGCAAGTGCCGTTCTGCAGCATCGCCACATCCACGTCATACACCTTCCCGTCAATGTCTATCTTCACTTGGTTGCCCTCCTTACTCAGCAGAGTCACTTCCAAGGTCTTATTTCCTACTTGTATTTCCATATCACATTTTACATTTAACATTCGGAGCTATACGCGTAGTACTCCCTTCTGCAATCCGAATGCCCTCCAGCGGCTGATAGCCGTATTCTCCGCAGTCGGCGTGGTGGGTTTATTCTCCTCAAGGTTCATCAGATAGTCGATGTATGCCGCAATGACCGCCATCGGCTCCGAATCATTCTTGAAACCAGGACGTGGACGCAGCCTGTCTTGATTCCGCTCTATAAAGTAGGTGTTGTAGTTGCCCTGCTTGAAGTCAGGCACATCAATGATGCGACGCAAGTAACGGATATTGGTCGTCAGTCCCGTGATCTTATATTCATAAAGCACACGGCGCATACGCTCAATGGCATACTCACGACTAGTTGCCCACACGATGAGTTTACCAATCATCGGGTCGTAATGCACAGGAATCTCATAACCCTCATACACATACGAGTCGATGCGTGTGCCAATACCATGTGGTTCAGTCAGTTGCTGAATTACACCAGGCGAAGGCATGAAGTTGTGTTCTGTGTCTTCTGCACAGATACGGCACTCGATGGCATGACCCCGCTGACGGATATCCTCCTGACGGTAACGCAGTTCTTGACCGTCGGCAATGAGGATTTGCTCCTTCACCAAGTCGATGCCCACCACTTCCTCTGTGATAGGATGCTCCACCTGAAGGCGTGTGTTCATCTCCAAGAAGTAGAACTTGTGGTATTTGTCCACGAGGAACTCAATGGTTCCTGCTCCTTCATAACCCACAGCACGGGCAGCAGCCACCGCTTTGGCTCCCATCTCCATACGCAGGTTGTAGTCAATGAACGGACTTGGACTTTCTTCCACAATCTTCTGATGACGACGCTGCACAGAGCACTCGCGGTCGAAAAGGTGAATGACGTTGCCATGTTTGTCACCCAAAATCTGGAACTCGATGTGATGAGGTTCTTCCACGAACTTCTCGATATACACGGTATCGTCACCAAAGCCCGACATGGCCTCGCTCTTGGCAGCATTGTACATCTCCACCACATCCTCTTCTTTCTCAATGAGGCGCATACCCTTACCGCCACCTCCCATCGACGCTTTCAGCATCACAGGGAAGCCAATCTTCTTTGCCACCTCAACGGCTTCTTCTGCCGATTTCAGCGGTTCTTCCGTACCAGGCACCACAGGTACACCTGCCTCTATCATCTTGCGACGGGCACTAATCTTGTCGCCCATCTCTTCCATCGTCTCTGGACGGGGACCGATAAATATGAAGCCCTCCTGTTCACAGCGATGCGCAAACTCTGAATTTTCTGAGAGGAAACCATAGCCAGGATGAATGGCATCCACCTTGTGCTTCTTGGCAGCCTCCAAGATGTGGTCAATGTTCAGGTAACTGTCGCTGCTGGCAGCCCCACCAATGCACTCCGCCTCATTGGCAAAGAGCACATGGCGCGACAGACGGTCAGCAGAGCTATAGACAGCCACAGAACGGATGCCCATCTCGTAGCAGCTGCGCATCACACGGATGGCTATCTCTCCACGATTTGCTACTAATATCTTTCTTATCATAAATTCAATTTTACATCAAACGCAATGTGAAGTATCCCAGCACCATACCTACGATGCCGATAACGATACCCACCTTCAGCATCTCGTTCTGCTTCACCAAACCAGTTGAGTGCGCAATGGCATTTGGAGGCGTACTGATAGGCAGACACATCGACACTGACGCAGTGATGGCAATGGCGATGAGCATCGTGGTCACACCACCAATGCTATCAAGACGGTCGCCCATACCCTTGCAGACCACAGCGAGCACAGGTACGAGCAATGCCGTTGTAGCTGTGTTGCTGATGAAGTTCGACATCGCATAGCACACCAACATGGCGATGATGAGAATCACAAGTGGTGACCATTTATCGAATGGAATGCTCTGGATTGCGTTCTCAGCCAAACCTGACTCATTCAACGCAACACCCAAAGCGAAACCTCCTGCCACCATCCAAAGCACACTCCAGTTGACTCCCTGAAGGTCTTTTGCCGTGATGACACCTGTAGCAGCAAATACAGCGATAGGAAGCATCGCTACTGTGTTGGCATTCACGCCCGTCACCTTGTCGAGCAACCAGAAGAGAATCGTCACGATGAACGTGATGATGACCACCGTCGTACGCCAGTTGTGCTGGATATTGCCTTCGATATTCAATTCAATCGTCTTCTGCTTGAAGGGGAAGAGTTTGAGCAGCAACCACCATCCGAAGACCAGCAGAATGAGCGTCATTGGCACCATATACATCATCCATTCGCCAAAGCCGATGTTGAGGTTCATACCCTCTGGATCGTTCAGATACTTCAGCGCGATCATGTTAGGAGGTGTACCGATAGGTGTACCGATACCACCAATATTGGCACCCAATGGAATCGCCAACGTCAAGGCAACACGACCCTTTCCGTCAGCAGGAAGTGCCTTGAACACAGGAGCCAGGAACGTAAGCATCATGGCTGCTGTAGCCGTATTACTGATGAACATAGAGAACAAGCCCGTAATGAGGATGAAGCCCAAAAGCACCACCTCACTCTTTTTACCGAAAGGTTTCAGCAAATAACGAGCCATCACCACGTCCAGACCACTCTTCGTCGTAGCAATCGCCAACACGAAGCCACCCAAGAACAGAATGATGATAGGGTCAGCAAATGTTGCCATCAGCACTTTGTAGCTGAGCAGTTCAGACTTCTCCAAGCCTGAAGAATAGAAACTCAAGGCACTATCCGACGTGACGAACAGCAACATGCAAATCAAGCACACCGACGTAGCCCAGGCAGGGATTGCCTCCGTCAGCCACATCAGCGTAGCAAACACGAAGATGGCAATGATGCGCTGCTGCACCACCGTCAGGCCATCGATGCCGAAGCTCTCCGTAGGCAGACACGCCACTATTACCGTCGCGATGATGGAGATGAGTGAAGCGATGAACGCCTTGTTGTTAAACCTGTTCGACAACTTGTTGACGAACTTACCTCCTCTCTGTGGTTCCAGCTTGCGGAACATGTGAAGATGGAACAGTTTGTTGTTAAAAATGGACATATAGCTATAGTTTTTAATTAGAAATTTCATATTTGAGTGCCCGAGCATCACTGCTGGGGCACTCGGCATTTACAACACTTTAATGATATGATGTTTTTGATTTTTATTTTCTTCCTCCGCCGTCTGGCAGGCACACACCACCCATGGACACCCTCAAACAGGACATTCTCGGTACAGCACGGCTGACACACGGCAATTCATCTTTTTATTAAATAATGTATCAGTAAAACGCCGTCCGTAATCCCGCAGACAAACGTCGCTAATGGCATTGGCAGGTCTTCTGACTCATCCTACAAGTGCGCGGCCTTCCCGAAGATTTCAAAGCCTTGTCCGCCAGACGCCGCTTTGACTCCAGTGACACTGTTGGCAACCTGTTATAAGGACTCACAGCATCGGGCAATGTCGGAGATTTTCACCCCATTCCCATCTTAGCTCCGTCGCCACACCACCCTATTTCTGATGTGGGGGAGAACCAAATGCGGTGCAAAAGTACGAATTTTATGTGAAAATGAAAAATGAAAAGTGAAAAAACTATTCATAATCACATTTTTTCTTTATTTTTCCTGTCATAATAATCTGCGGTGGCGGTAAGAAAGACATCACCGCTGGAATTGAGGGCTGTTTCCACACTGTCCTGTATCACACCGATAATGAACCCCACAGCCACAGCCTGCATTGCCACGTCGTTACCTATATTGAAGAACGAACAAGCCATAGGCACCAGCAGCAACGAGCCACCAGCAACACCAGACGCGCCACAGGCCCCCAAGGTGGCAATGACACAAAGGAAGAGTGCAGACGTAAACGACACATCCACACCCACCGTATGCGCCACAGCCAACGTCATCACCGTGATGGTGATGGCTGCACCATCCATGTTAATGGTGGCGCCAAGGGGAATGCTCACCGAGTAGAAGTCCTCATCAAGTCCCAACTTCTTACACAAATTCATGTTGATAGTTACACAAAAGCGGGAGATTGTTTGCCATAATCTGTTGTTTATTTTTAAATATTTTATGCACAGCTGCACGATGAAATGAGCACAAAAGAGGGTAAAAAGAGATTTTTTTGTAAGATATTTCGTTTGTTCTGAAAGAAAATAGTAACTTTGCATCGAATATAATACCGTTGCAACGTATTAAAGTTACCAAAACATGAATATTTTGTTAGAAACAGAGAATGAGCAGGCTGCTGCTGAGCTTGCCAATGAGATTCTTGACGATGTCTGCGGAAAGAAGGTCGACACGTGGCATCATTGTTTGAGGGCTGTGCATGGGAATGCTGAGGCCTCTTGTATCTATCACTACACGGAACAGGATGTGAATGAGGACAATAAGCGTATCAAGTTCTATGTGCACGAGAAGGGGTCAAAGGTCTGCTTCCAACAGACATGGCGCGAGAATTACACGCCTGGCAGACAAACGAAGCTGCATCTCGTTTACAAGCTGGTTAATATGATTATGACGCGTTATCCTGGGAAGTTCTCAGGAATCAAGTTTGAGTGGTGAGTCGGTTGCGGCAAGCCCGCTGAAGGGGAATTATAAAAAAGGAAAACAAAAGGACAAGCGACAGTCGCTTGCCCTTTTTGTGTTTAGATGGAGATATTGTGGAGGATGTCGAGCAGGTTGTGGTCGATGGCTCGATTCTCCTTGATGGCTCGCGAGAAAGGCACATAGACGATTTCGTCATTGTCGATACCCACCATCACATTACGCAATCCTTTCTGGATAGCCTGGATGGCAGCTGCTCCCATGCGACTGGCGATGATGCGGTCGTGTGCCGTTGGATGACCTCCACGCTGGGCATGTCCGATGATAGAGACGCGCACATCAAGGTCAGGATATTGATTCTTGGCCAGCTCGGCATAGTGCATGGCCCCACCCGTCTTTTCATTGGCTGCGACAAGAACAATGGATGATTCTTTTGTCTTTCGAAATCCCTTTTGGATAAAATGTTTAAGTTGTTCATCTTCAACTTCCACTGTTGGCACGATGGCTTCTTCAACTCCAGAGGCTATACCACTGTTGAGAGCCAGGAAACCTGCACCATCACCCATCACCTCGACAAAGAAGAGGCGTGAATGGCTAGTGGCAGTGTCACGTATCTTATCGACCGTCTGCATGATGGTGTTGAGTGCGGTGTCATAACCGATGGTAGTATCTGTACCACAGAGGTTATTGTCGATAGTAGCAGGAATAGCGATGCAAGGAAAGTCGAACTCCTGTGCAAAGATGCGTGCTCCTTGGATGGTACCGTCACCACCAATAACGACGAGAGCGTCAATCTCTTCCTTAACAAGATTTTCGTATGCCTTCTTACGCCCCTCTGGATTCTTGAACTCCTTGGAGGGTGAGGACTTGAGGATGGTGCCTCCGTACTGGATGATGTTGCTGACGCTCTGAGTCTGGAACTCGACGATGTTTCCTTCGATGAGTCCTTTGTAGCCATAATAGATGGCTTTCACTTTGAATCCGTTATAGATGGCAGCACGAGTGACAGCACGGATGGCGCTGTTCATGCCTGGGGCATCATTGCCCGAGGTGATGATTCCGATGGTTTTGATTTCAGCCATAGTTGTATAGTTGAGAGTTTAGAATTGCGAGTTTAGGGTTTCCACTACGTACATCACTTCTTCGTCGGTCATGGTCGGATTAAGCGGCAAACTCAGTTCTTCTTTGGCAAGTCGCTCTGTGACAGGCAGGGAAAGGTTGTTGTATTCCTTATAGCAGCCTTGGAGGTGAGGAGGTATCGGGTAATGGATGAGGGTGCCGATGCCTCTGTCCTGCAAGTGTTGCTTCAGTTGGTCTCTGTGGGAGGTGAAGACGGGGAAAATATGATAGACGTTGTCGCCGTTGTCCATCAGCTTGGGCAGGCGCGCGTTCTCGTTCTTGATATATTTATAATAAGTACGCGCGATGTCTATCCTCCTCTGATTCTCTTGGTCAAGATAGTTCAATTTCACATCAAGTACAGCAGCCTGCACCTCGTCAAGTCGGCTGTTTCGCCCTTTGTAGGTGGCCACATATTTCTCTGAAAAGCCGTAGTTGCCCATCGAACATATCATCTGCGCCAAAGCCTCATCATTGGTGGTCACAGCACCTCCATCACCTAAAGCGCCAAGGTTCTTGCCTGGATAGAAACTGTGACAGGCGGCATGACCAAGGGAACCGGTTTTATAGTTGACAGTTGAGTGTAGACAGTTGAGTGTTGGCTGGGCAGATTTGTAGATACAGCCGTGAGCTTGGGCATTGTCTTCGATGAGCAGGAGGTTGTGGGTCTCGCACAAGGTCTTGATGCGTTCGTTGTAGGTACAGCGTCCGTAAAGGTGTACAAGCATAAGCGCCTTGGTCTTGGACGTGATGGATGATTCGAGTGACTCGAGGTTGAGATCAAGGGTATCTGCATCCACATCCACAAAGACGGGGATCAGTTGATTTTCCGTGACGGCCAAGACGGTGGCAATGAATGTGTTGGCTGGCACAAGAACCTGATCACCTTCATGTAAACGTCCCATCTCCTTGTAGGCTCTTAGTGTGAGTGTCAGGGCATCCAGTCCGTTTGCGACACCCACACAGAAACGGGTGCCAATATAGGCAGCATAGTGCTGCTCGAACTGCTGCAAAGCACGTCCTTGCAGGTACCAGCCGCTACCTACCACCTCTGACACAGCCTGCTGGATCTCAGCTTGATGCAGTGCCGTCACGTCCTTCAAATCCAGATAGGGTATCTTCATACGTCCCACTCGTAAGTGTCATAACAAATCGTTCGTCCACCAAAGCCTTCTTTCTGTGCCACCAGTCCTTCGTTAAGGATGGAGCCGTCGCCCTCGGTCGAACGTCCGAAATCCATATAGGGGTAGTCTGGGAAATCGTGATGCATCACGTAATCGTGGATAGCGTCAACAGCCCCAAACTCTTTGCCAATATCATTAGAAGAGCAGTACTGACCATGCACCACTTGAGGTGTCACGTAGAAGGTCATACCTGCTACTATTTGCCCATTGAGAAAGGCATTGTACTGAATGATGTTCTTGGGAAAACGCTGGTGGAGGAGTTCCATCTCTTGCAAGGAATGAACAGGATGCACCTGATGACGATTCATCAGATTCTCCTCCAACACTTGCCAAAAGGGAGTAAAATCGTCAGTACGAACCACCTCTACCCCAGCCTCTTGTGCCCGACGCAAACGACGTCGGCGGTCTTTGCGCCAACGCAGATGCTGCTGCAAGAAGATGACCGTGCCGATGTCGCGTGTAACCAAACGTGCCTTACAAATCCAGAAGAGCGGATAGAGATCTTCCTCAGAAGGCAACTGGTGATAGACCCACGGAACGGGTTTATAAACCACCTTACGGATACCGCATTGATGCAGATACGGATTGAGTTCCTTGAACAGCTGGATGACATCAGCAGAAGTAACCTCTGTGTCCATCAGCAGACCTCCATAGGTTAAACCCTGATGGGAATAGAGGATCGTGCCCACGATGTTGGCTGGCAGAATGGAGTGAAGATGATGCCCCACGAAGAACAGCAACGAATGGTCTTCGAAGCGATCGCTATGGTAGTCCATATAGTCGCGATAGAAGAGGAAAGTTGCGTTCCTTGCTTTCGCCACATACTTGTCCCAAAGCGGTTTGTCTGCTGGGGTATATCTTCTTATTTCAAACATCTTTTATAGTTTAAGAACTCATCGTAGTCGTAGATATAGTCATCTTCTTCATACAGTTCAGAGGCGAGCACCATACACACCGCGCCACTGGAAAAGTCATCCAAGGTTCGCCACATGCCAGGCTTGATGAGCAATCCTTGCCAAGGATGATTGAGCAGGATGGTCTCACGCTCTTCACCATTGTCGAGGGTGACTGTGAAACTGCCGCTCATCGCCACCACCAACTGGTAGAGCACCTTGTGGGCATGTCCTCCACGACTCTCTCCACCTGGCACATCATACGTCCAATAGACGCGTTTGATGTCGAAGGGCACATTCTTCATCTGCTCAGCTACCGTCAGATTGCCCCGTGGGTCAACAATCTTAGGCAACTCAATGATTTCATAATCCAACTTGCTCATTCTTTTCCTCCTGTACCAATCAGTTGTTCTTCAATTCTCTTTTTACAGTCTTCCATCAGCCACTTGGGTGTGCTGGTCGCTCCACAAATACCAATAGATTCAATGCCCTCAAACCATTGGTAATCAATCTCAGCAGGATCATCAATCATATAGGTACGTGAATTGACCGACAAGCACTGGTTGTACAGCACCTTTCCATTAGAACTTTTCTTACCACACACAAAGAGTATGACATCGTGTTTCGAAGCAAACTCCATGATGTTGGGAATACGATTAGCAACCTGACGACAGATAGTGTCGAAATATTGGAAGTGAGCACCTTCTTGCATGTGTGCCTCAATGTAACTGACGATTTCACGGAAGCCCTCCAAGGATTTGGTGGTCTGAGAGAACAGTTGGATGTCACGACTCAAGTCCAGTTTTTTGGCATCTTCCAAACTCTCAATGACGATAGCCGTACCTTCGGTCTGTCCCACGAGTCCCACCACCTCAGCGTGTCCATTCTTGCCGTAGATGACAATCTGTCCTCCTGCCTCGTATGCTTTACGGATGCGTTTCTGCAAATTGAGCACCACAGGACATGTGGCATCTATCAAACTGATATTTTGAGATTTGGCCGTTTGGTAAGTCTGTGGCGGCTCACCATGTGCCCGAAGGAGCATCTTGGTGTCGTGCAGGGATTCGAGGTCAGCGTGCTCTACCGTCATCAAGCCCATACGTTTCAACCGCTCCACCTCACGACCATTGTGCACAATGTCACCCAAGCAATAGAGCGAATCACTCTTTGCCAGTTCCTCCTCCGCCTTCTTGATGGCTGTCGTCACACCAAAGCAGAAGCCCGACCCTTCGTCAATCTCTATCAGCATCGTTCTCTTTTTATTCTGCCACGATTTCTTTATATTTCTCCAGAAGCCAAGCGCTTTGTTCTTCACGCGTCATGTTAGAGTTGTCCAACACCAAAGCGTCCTCAGCCTGACGGAGAGGTGCCACTTCGCGATGGGAGTCAATATAGTCACGCTCCTCCACATTCTTCAACACCTCGTCAAAATTCAGGGCTGCCAATTCTTCCTGCGTCTTGGCCTTTTCCAACAGTTCTTTGTAGCGACGTTCTGCACGCACTTTTGCAGAAGCTGTGACAAAAACCTTCATCTCGGCCTGCGGAAAGACGGCTGTACCGATGTCACGACCGTCCATCACAATGCCCTTCTCCTTGCCCATCGCCTGCTGCTGTTCAGTCAAAAGAGCACGCACAAAGGGCAGAGCGGCAATAGGGCTCACACGGTTGCTCACCTCCATCTGACGAATTTCATCTTCCACTTTCTCCCCATTCAGATAAGTGTCAGGACGGCCGGTCTCGGCATTGAACCTGAAGGTGATCAGGATCTTGCCAGCATCTATAGCGGCTTTCAACGCTTCTTCCTGAATGCCTGCATCGGGATACATACCGTTGCGCATCGCATAGAGCGTGACAGCACGATACATCGCACCCGTATCAACATACACATAACCTATTTCTTTCGCCAACTGTTTGGCCATCGTGCTCTTTCCGCAACTCGAATGGCCATCTATCGCAATAATGATTTTCTTCATAATGAAAAAGCTGCATTTATTACAAGGGAGGATGCGGCGATATGGTACTTGCCATAGGCGACACCCACCTTAAATTTCTTTACATTCAGTCCTGCGCCAATGCTGAAACCAGCCCAATGAGCCTTGTCTTGCACCTTCATCTCGTGAGCGCGACGAAAATTGTAGCCCAGTGCCACCCACGTGTTCTTGGATGGAAGGATGTCCGCACCCAAAACGAAATGCTGGATGAAATTCACATCGTCCCAATGGGTCACATCATCGGCAGTCAGCGACACACGCAAGGGAGCATTGGCAAAATCCTTGCTCAAGCCAAAGGACAAGTCGAACGGCAACGTCTGCTTGCTTCCATCGTCGTAGAGCGACTTGATCTCTCCACCCAAATTACGACCCACAGCAGAAAACGAGAAACCATGCTCGTCGTCAAAGTAATTCAATGCCAAATCAGCACCAAGGGCAGTGCTGGAATAGTTGGCATAGTTGCACAACAAAACTTTGGCGACAATGGCACCACTCCAGTAATCACTCAATAAATAAGAATAGGAAGTCTGAAAATTCAGGTCTTTGGCAGAGAAACTTCCAATGACAGTACCCTGCTCATCCGTCTCATCCATCTTGCCATAGTCCAGCATCTGAGCACCCAACGCCCAAGTGCCTCTCTCCCCTATCGCCTTGGTGTAACCAGCCGACATCAGGTTGCTGGAACGGATGTAGGAGTTGTATCCCAGCATAATACTATTATCGGACACATTTGTCAACATGGCCGCATTGGTCCACATCATACTGGCATCATCCTCGACAATGCTGATGTTGGCACCACCCAATGCCGCAGAGTGAGCGCTGACAGGGATATGCAAAAACTGATACCCAAGTTTCCCATCTTGTGCCCACGAAAACATGGACAAGAGCAGGAGTGCCATGCTGATGATGTATTTATTTAAGTGTCTCATAATAAGTGTCTAAGAGTTTCTTTGCTGCCACAAACGAGGTGATTTGTCCACCCAACACCTCTTTCTCCATATCGCCAATCATCTGCTTGATAGCTGGATTATAGTAGAAACTGTTCCTCAAATGTTCGTTGATGCTCTCATACATCCAATACTTCGACTGCTCATTGCGGCGATACTGGAAGTAGCCGTTCTCCTTCACCTGATTGATATAGCGGAAAATCATCTCGAGCACTTTGTCGATATTCAATTCGTAAAATCCTGAATAGCACATCACTTCAGGCACGATACCGCTGTCGGGCACAGGGAAGAGATGGAGCGCATTCCGGAAATGGGACGCTGCCAATTCCGCCTTGTCCACATTGCTGCCATCAGCCTTATTGATGACGATACCGTCGGCAATCTCCATGATGCCACGTTTGATGCCCTGCAGTTCATCACCAGTACCAGCCAACTGAATCAGCAGAAAATAATCGACCATCGAATGGCAGGCCGTCTCGCTCTGTCCCACACCCACCGTCTCGACAAAGATGTTGTCGTAGCCAGCCGCCTCGCATAGGATGATGGTCTCACGGGTCTTGCGAGCCACACCACCCAGACTACCAGCTGTCGGACTGGGACGAATAAAGGACTTGGGATGAACTGCGAGCTTCTCCATACGGGTCTTATCGCCCAGGATGCTACCCTTGGTCTTTTCAGAAGAAGGGTCAATCGCCAGCACTGCCAACTTGCCTCCGTAGTTCTCCAACAGATGCACGCCAAACGCATCAATGCTGGTGGACTTACCTGCTCCAGGCACACCGCTGATGCCGATTCTGACAGAGTTTCCAGAATATGGAAGGCATTTCTCGATCACTTCCTGAGCGATGGCCTGATGTTCGGGCAAGACGCTCTCAATCAGAGTAACAGCCTGACTCAGCATGCTGACGTTCCCTTTCAGAATACCATCAACATATTCGGCAGGAGTGAATAACTTCTGCCTCTTCTTCCTCATCTGCTTGAGATAAGGGTTCACGATGGATGGCTGTTCCACACCTGCATTGACCTGCAAGCCGGCATATTCAGCGCTGTTCTCTGGATGTTCCATATTGTATGAATCTTAACTATAATCTTAACTTTAACCTGTCATCATCATGAATGGATTTGGTCATGTTCATGAATGAATTCAATCATGTATCATGAATTGACCTAATCATGTATCATGAATTGACCTAATCATGTATCATGAATCGACCTAATCATGTATCATGAATGGATTCGGTCATGTTCATTCACTTCTCGAAGTGCACATTCACCACCTCTTTGGGGTGACGTGGATCGTTGGTGATGATCAGCACACGGGGCTGCGCTTTCGACATTCCCAGGAAGCGGGCATCTACGGTCACCAGCATCTTCACCTCCTCGCCTGGCTGCAACTCCGTCTTTGGCAGAGACACTGTGATGGCTTGGTTGAACGCCTGTATCTTGTTCAGCTTCAGCACGCCATTTCCCTTATTGCTCAACTTCACCTGCCCTGTTAGCTTGGTTTTCTTCCCTAACTTGCCGATGTCCAGTTCCGTGGTGGAAATCTGGAAGTTAGGCTTCTTGGCAAATTCTTCAGCGAAATGCAGATCGGGCAGCAGTACAGCCGAGACCGCTATCTCATTGTTAGAGCTCACCTTGTCGCCAGAGAATCGCGCTAAATAAATGCTGGTCTGATTCAAACCCAAATCCTGCAACTTGTCGCTATGAAGCGTCAGTTCAATCTTTCCACGACGACCTCGCGCAATCATCTCCGGCACATATTCAGCTGTGATGTAGGATGGCAGGTGCATCAGCATCGGAGTATAGACGGTCGAACCATTGTTCAGAATCTCAATCTCCGCCTTGACAGAATCGCCAGCACTCACGTCCATGAACTCCACATTGTTCGTGTTCAGCAGAATCTCATCGATGCTGTAAGGATAGAGTTCTTCAAGCGTCCGCTTCTCGCCATTGTTCACCAAAGCTTTCATTCTGATGCGCACAGGCTTTTCGTCAGCATTGGTATAGACATCGATGTAACGATCGAAATGTCCCAACATCATCGCATCATACGTGATACTGATCTCGCCATCATCACCTTTCAACAGCGGGTCTCTCGTCCATTTCGGAGTCAAACACCCACAACCCGCATCAACATCTCGAATCAGCAGCGGCGTCTTGTCCCTGTTCGTAAACTTAAACACAGCCGTCACGGGTTTCTTCCAAATGGTAGAGCCTGCATTCACGACCGTCTTGTCAAACGAGATTCTTTGTGCAAGACCGTTCAGCGACATCGCCAAGCCCACCACACACATTATAACGTATTTTCTATTCATATTATTGTCTTTCCTCATTCTATATTTATCTTTGTATTTATATACGAGAGGCTTCTTTCACGTCCTGAATGGCACGAAGACCCTCAATGATTTCATCCACTTCTTTGGTGTCATGTACAAACATCTGTACCGTACATTCAAAGATGCCATCGTCACATTCCACCTCAAGTTTGCGGATATTGACCCCATGAAGTTGGGAAATCACCTGCGTCATCTCGTGCAAGAGTCCCAATTTGTCGAAGCCCTTCACATGAATGGATACTGGGAACAAAGACATGCGGCTCATTTCCCATTTTGCCGCCAAAATCCGATTGCCGTGATTAGCTTTCAGTTTCTCGGCATGAGGACATTGCACCTTATGGATGACGATGTGCTTGTCATCATCAATATAACCCATCACCACATCACCTGGGATAGGCTTGCAACAATCTGAAAGTGTATAATCACTCTGAATGGTTTCCTCAGTCAACACCAGCGTTTGCTTTTTGTCGAAGTTTGGTCCCACGACATTCTTTTTCTTGGCGATCTGCTTTGCGGTCTTTTTGCCAAAAGAGAACAGTTTCTTCCAACCACCAGACTCTTCCTTACCTTTCAGCATGTCAAGGTCTGCACGACCCAGTTTCACTTTGCCTTCTCCAATCGCAACAAACAGTGCATCAGGTTTGGAGAGTTCATGGAACTTACACAACTTATCGACAATCAAAGAATCCCTGATGATGTCATTCTTGCCAAGGAATTCATCCAAATCCAGTTCTCCCTTCTTGCGCAACTCACGTTCCTCCTTGCGAAGAATGGAAAGGATCTTGGTTGTAGCCTTGGCTGTGGTGGCGATATTCAGCCATTCACGGGTGGGATGCACAGATTTGGAAGTAAGGATCTCCACCTGATCACCACTATTCAGCTTATAACTGATGGGCACCAACTTATGATTCACCTTTGCACCAATACAATGGCTGCCCACAAACGTGTGAATGCTAAAGGCAAAGTCAAGAGTGGTACTACCTGCTGGCATCGTACGAATATCACCCTTCGGCGTGAAGACAAAGATTTCTGAAGCAAACAAATTCAATTTGATGGTGTCCAAGAAATCCATCGCATCTGGCTGCGGGTCATCCAGAATCTCCTTAATAGTAGCGAGCCATTTATCCAATTCCCTCTCAGAAGAGGTCTCAGTCTTGTCTCCATCCTTGTATTTCCAATGCGCCGCAAAACCCTTCTCAGCAATCTCATCCATACGACGAGAGCGTATCTGCACCTCAATCCACTCACCTTGCTTGGACATCAGCGTGACGTGAAGGGCCTGATATCCATTGGCTTTCGGGTGACTGACCCAATCACGAGTACGATCGGGATGAGAGGTGTATATTTTGCATAGTTGCACGTATATATTAAAGCAGTCATTGAGTTCCGTATCAATATCCTGCGGTTCAAAGATGATACGTGCGGCAAGGATGTCATATATCTCCTCAAATGGGATATGCTTCGTCTGCATCTTCCGCCATATCGAATAAGGCGTCTTCACACGCTGCTTCATCTCGTAGGAGAGCCCCATGCTATCCAGTTGAGCACGGATAGGAGCAGCGAATTGGTCGAAGACCGTATCACGCTCTGCCTGTGTGGCCTTCAACTTCGTTTCAATCTCTTTGTACTCATCAGGATGTTCAAATCGGAAACTCAAATCCTCCAATTCCGTCTTGATGGAGTTCAGACCCAAACGGTTAGCAAGCGGTGCGTAGATATAAAGGGTTTCACCAGCAATCTTGTATTGCTTATTCACAGCCTGACTTCCCAAGGTACGCATATTGTGCAGACGGTCGGCAATCTTGATGAGTATGACACGAATATCATCACTCATCGTCAGAAGCAGTTTCTTGAAGTTTTCTGCCTGTGCAGAAGCATGATCACCAAAGATACCACCAGAAATTTTGGTCAGTCCATCGACTATCTGCGCAATCTTGGGACCAAACATGTTCCCGATGTCCTCGACGGTATAGTCCGTATCTTCCACCACATCATGAAGAAGGGCAGAACAGATGGACGTTGAACCCAATCCGATCTCGATACAAACAATCTGAGCTACAGAAATGGGGTGCATGATGTATGGTTCGCCAGACAAACGACGCACTCCTTTGTGTGCATGTTTGGCGAAATTGAAAGCCTTTGTAATAAGGTCAACTTTCTTACGATGCGGACTTGCTAAATAGGCATCTATCAACTTCTGAAACTCAGCGTTTATCAGTTGTTCCTCTTGCTCCGTATTGGACATGATCACGTCATCCATAAGCTTTCCTTTTCTTATTTATTAATACTCCATACAAAAACACTCATACAAGCAGCAGACTATTTCACGCGTACCTTCTGACCAGGACGTATCATATCGCCCTTGATGCCATTGAGCTGGCGAAGTTTTGCAACTGTAGTACCATTTTTCTTCGCAATGGAAGAAAGGGTGTCACCACTCTTCACAGACACATTCCGTGTTTGCTGCTTACGGGTTCGCGTCGAACGAGTTGAACGCGATGACTTCTTATTACTAGCATACGTGTTTCTCGTCGTAGTTGCAGGTGTCTGTTCCAAAGGAGTGCTTTCTATATCTTCTGTGACCAAACGACGAGTTCCTGATACCAACGCACCACCCTTAGCGTTTCCACCATAGATGCTATCTTCATACAAAATGAAATCCTCGATGGAACCTGCAGGCAAACGTAACGTGTAATCGGCAGGAACAATGTCTTTGCGGTACTGAGGATTAATGGCACGAAGCTCATCCACAGACACATGGCATTTGGAAGCGATTTGTGCAAAACTAACTTCACGGCTAACCACGACTGTATCAGATTCCAGAGGAAGTGTAGCTTCATGAGGAACAATACCGTGTTCACAATAATAATTCATGATGTATGTCGCAGCAATAAATGCCGGCACATAACCACGTGTTTCACGAGGAAGCCTATTGTAGATAGACCAGAAGTCTGCACCTTCCTGACTTCCTGAGCGGGTGATAGCTTTCTGAACATTTCCTTCTCCACAATTGTAGGCAGCAATAGCCAATCCCCAATCGCCAAACATATCATAGAGGTCACTTAGATAATGTGCTGCAGCCTCACTGGATTTGATGGGATCACGACGTTCATCCACCAACGTGTTCACCTCAAGTCCGTAACGCTTACCTGTACCAATCATGAATTGCCACAAACCGGCAGCACCCGCTCTTGATGTGGCAGATGGACGAAGGGCTGATTCTATTACGGGCAAGTATCTGAGCTCCAATGGCAATCCATAACGTTCCAAAGCCTCTTCAAAAATAGGATTATAGAAATTAGCTGAACCCAGCATAATGGCAACAGAGCCTTTCATGCGTGTGCTATAAGTATCAATGAACTTGCGAGTGACATCATTGAGAGGCATCTCTATCGTGGTAGGAATGCGAGAGAGACGGCTCACAAGCACAGAATCGTCATAGGATAACACGCGGCTCGTCCCTGTTCCTTCTGACAGAGTATTGATGTTCGAAGCTTCATTCATCAACTCCTCTTCGCTAATCAGCATTCCTTCCGGCATGTCAAAAGCATCAGCCTGAACGCTGTCATCAACAATAGACACTTCATCCTGAGCGTAACTCAACGAAGCCAACAATACGGATAAACATGTAACAACAATTTTCTTATTCATATATCTCTTTATAAATTGGTTTTCAAAAACTAAAACTACATTGCAAGCCATAAGAAGTAGAACTCAGACCAGAGGCTCGCATGGCTGAATATTTCTCTTGAATGATTGTCGGATGAACTTTCATCGTCAAATCACGACTGATGTCAAAACTCGACAATTCTGCATCCACATAAGCATCAATAATGGATAATGCATACACACCCATCATACAAAATATGCTCAAATCGCGGAATCTGCGATAGTAATTCTTCTTTCGTCTAAAAACATCCTGCAAGCGCGTCTTATTGGCTTCGACATCGTAATGAGCAGGAATAAAATTCTCATAACTTTTCGTATTTTCATCACTATCTGTGATGTCTATATATGCCTGAGAATAATCACGATACATAGTATTATTCCACGTCATCGCATACACACATCCCAAAAAACCTCCATAAACAAGTGGAAGCTTCCAATATTTACGATTATAAATCTGGCCACCTCCAGGAATAACAATGGCAAGCCATAAAGCTTTCTTTGGATCAGGAATAAAGCGGTCGTTCTTCTTGGGGTTCATATACTTCCGCAAAGAATCAGCATTAAGCGAAAAGCGGACTGCAGAACTGTCTTGATGTTCCATCAATCGGACATACCCGTCTTCTCTTTGTACGGAATCAATGATTCCCGTCAGGATGGCATTGCCCATACGAAGCGTGTCAACGGCCAAAGAATCTGTTGCGACTCGTATTTTACCTTCACGACGAGAACGTGCCAATGGCACACTCCCTTCGTCCTCGATTTCTTGTGAGAAGACCGTCAAAGGAAGGAGCATCAGCAGACAAGCGATACAAAAACGATATGTATGAGCTATATATCTCAAAATCTATCTCTTATACTAATTCTTGAACAGGGAAACCAAACGGCGCAGGTCATCTGCATCTTTGAATGGAATGGTAATCTTGCCACCACCTCTTGGAGAACAAGCAATTTTTGCCTCCGCACCAATCTGACGAGAAAGTTCCTCACGCAAGTTCTCGAACTCTTCGGTCATCTGCTTCGACACTGCAACAGACTGTGTACGAGCAGGTTTCCCTAAATCTCCTTCATTGATATTCTTAATCAGCTCTTCAACCTGACGAACAGAGTAACCTTTGTCCTGAATCTCCTTAAACAGTTTCAGTTGTGCCTTAGGGTCATCAAGAGCTAACAGCGCACGAGCATGACCTGTATCTATGTTATGGTGTTGAATCGCCACCTGTACAGGTGCAGGTAACTTCAGCAGACGCAAATAGTTAGCGATGGTTGCACGTTTCTTTCCGACGCGTTCACTCAACTTCTCTTGCGTCAATCCATAGGCATCAATCAAATGCTGATAAGCCAATGCGATTTCAATGGAGTTCAAGTCTTGACGCTGAATGTTCTCAATCAGCGCCATCTCCATGACATTCTCATCACTGGCCGTACGAATATAGGCAGGAATGGACGAAAGACCTGCTATTTGAGAAGCTCGCCAACGTCGTTCACCTGCAATAATCTGATAACGACCATTTTCCAACTCACGTAAAGTGATGGGCTGAATGATACCAATTTCCGCAATCGAATCTGCCAATTCCTGCAAAGCCTCTTCATCAAACTCACGACGTGGCTGATTAGGGTTGCGCTCTATCAAACTGATATCCACCTCATTGATTGTCGATGAGCCTTCAGTCCTTACATCCTCCGTAGAAATGAGGGCATCAAGGCCACGACCTAAAGCTGGACCAAATTTCTTTCTTACTGCCATCTTCTATTGATATCTCTACTATTATAGATTATGTATATTCAATTCCATTATTTATTCTCACGTGCGACAATCTCTTTGGCCAAAGATATATAATTCCTAGCGCCATTTGATGTAGCATCATACAAAATACAAGGAATACCATGACTCGGGGCTTCGGACAACTTGACATTGCGTTGAATAACTGTCTTAAACACCAATTCCTGGAAATGCCTCTTTACATCTCCATATATCTGATTGGCCAATTTCAGACGAGAATCATACATGGTAAGCAAGAAACCCTCAATCTCTAAATCTGCATTCAATTTTGACTTGATGATTCTGATGGTATTCAGTAACTTACTGATTCCTTCCAAAGCAAAATACTCACATTGTACAGGGATGACAACAGAATCAGCTGCTGTCAACGAATTGACCGTGATAATACCCAAAGAAGGGGAACAATCAATCAATATATAATCGTATTCCGAACGCAATGGATCCAATATGCGTTTCAACACCATCTCTCGTTTGTTCAAGTTCAACATCTCTATTTCCGCACCGACCAAATCTATGTGACTAGGAATCACATCCAGTCCATCGATATCCGTAGTGTAGATGGCCTCATGCGGGTCTACAGAACTTACAATACAATCATATATAGACGTATCAACTTTTTGTATATCAACACCTAATCCTGATGAAGCATTTGCCTGTGGGTCGGCATCAACAACCAGTACTTTCTTGTCCATAGCCGCTAAACTTGCTGCCAAGTTGATAGCTGTAGTCGTCTTACCCACACCACCCTTCTGATTAGCGAGTGCTATAATCTTATTCATATCTATTTCTCCTTGTCAAATAATTCAAACATACAAAAGAACTTCATGAACAAGCAAATCAAGTACATAAAATCGGCACTTCATGAACCCGATCAATCCTTCATTCAATTCTCAGTGCAAAGATACGAATTTTATGTGGAACAAACACAATAAGAAGCGTGGAACATGAAATGTTTTTACTTTTTTTATCATAACACTTATCACAAAAAAGATGACAAGGAAAAAACCTTGTCACCAACTGGGTGGGCGCTGACGGATTCGAACCGCCGACCCTCTGCTTGTAAGGCAGACGCTCTGAACCAACTGAGCTAAGCGCCCTTTGTTGGTCGGGATGACACGACTCGAACGTGCGACCCCTTGGTCCCAAACCAAGTATACTACCAACTGTACTACATCCCGATTTTCAACAGCTCTCAAGCGTTCTTTTCTCAAAAGCACTGCAAAGGTACGACTTTTATTTGAACTGACCAAACAAATTACCTTTTTTTTCCACTCTACACACAAAAAACAACAAAAAAGGGTGACATACACACGGTATGTCACCCTATATTATCTATAATTCACTAATTACTTCAGTGTAACGATTGCACGACGGTTGAGGTTGAATGGCTCAACTTCAGCAACACCACCAACACCTGAAACCTGGATCTTAGCACGGTCTACACCGAGGCTAACGAGTTCGTCAGCAACAGCCTGTGCACGAGCCTCAGAAAGCTTCTGGTTGTAAGCAGAAGAACCAGTCTTGCTATCAGCAGAACCTCTTACTACAACTGTAGCCTTAGTGTTCTTAGCAGCAGCAGCAACAGCCTCGAGGTTGATGAGATCCTTCTTAGAGTTGATCTTAGCAGAGTTGAGGTCGAAGAATACAGAAGTAGAACCTGTAGTTACGTTGCCTGCAGGAACCTCTGGGCACTTGTGGTTAGCCCACTTAGCGAGTTCAGCACGAAGACGTGCATTCTCATCCTGCTCAGCCTTGAGCTGTGCACGGAGAGCAGCGAGCTTAGCGCATGCTTCAGCAGAGAGAGCCTCGTAATCCTCGAGAGAAACAGCCTTTGACCAACCAGTCTTACCAATGTTGTAAGTGATACCGAGGTCGATAGAGGCGATGTTGTTAGCACGATAAGCCTTCTTTTTCTGGCTGTAATATGGAATGAAGTCGTTTGTTGCAAACATATATGCAACGTCAGCATAGATGCTCACACGCTTTGCAATCTTCCAAGAAGACTCGAGACCTGCACCAAGAACAGGAGAATAAGAATTAGCACCAAAATTGCGAATGAGACCCATACGTGGGAAAAGAATGAGGTTCCAAACACGTGACTCATTGTAACCGCAGAAGATGTTGCTCATGTTAAACTCAGTATCAAAATAGAGACCTGCATAACCACCCTTGTGAGGATCTGCAGTTTCCCATACGTGATCCTGGTTGCGGAATGCGTGATAGAATGCACCGTTCTCCCAGTTGAGTTTCAGACGAGTACCGATACCTGGAGTGAACCATTTACCGAAAGCGAGGTCAAAACCATAAGTACGACCTTCGTGCCAGTCCTTCTTTAAAAGGCTACCATAGCCATAAGAACTAACAATGTTAGCGTCAATACCTGCCTGAACATACCAGTTTGCCCAGAAAGAGTTAGTTGCAACACTGTACTTGTTTGTTGTTGGAGTTGCAAATTCATCGCACTGTGCATTAGCAGCAGTACAGAGACCTACAAAGGCCAACGCCATCATTAACTTTTTCATAAAAACAAATTTTTAATAAAACAATAATTAATATTTTCTTAAAACTATTTTCACTTTTATCTGGTGAAGGCACCTTGGCATAATCTGCCGTATAAGCACTATTTCACACTAATCTGGATGCAAAGTTAAGTATTTTACTTTATTCGTGCGCAACAAAAACAAAAAAAATGTAAAAAAAATGATTTTCTTTGTAAATATTTTGCTTTTTTTAACATTTTTGACCTCCAAAAACCTCATTTTTACGGTCTAAAAGAAGTCGTTCAGCGTTTTATCCTCAATAATTGTATAGATTAATTTGCCATCTGGAGTCCTCGCTGGGGTCTTTGTGGCGAACAAATCTTGCAGAAGGTGCTCCATTTCTACTGCCGAAAGCACTTGGCCATAAACAATGGCAGCGTTTTCAGCCATCGTAAGAGCTAAAGCCTCCTGTGCATCTCGTCGGATATCATTGGTTTTCTCCTTGGCAGACACAATCATGTCATGAAGCAGCACACTGATATCTATTCCCTCCAACCCGACAGGTATTCCATTGACAGAATATGAGCCACCCCCAAGGTTAGACAAGTCAAAGCCCAAACTACTTATATCATCCATCAAATCTTCCAAGACAATGCAATCGTCCTTCTCAAACTGCACCACGATGGGAAAAAGCTCCTTCTGTGATGGACGGTTACCAGAATTGATGCATTGCATGTTTTGGTCAAACAACACCCGAACATGGGCTCGATGCTGATTCACCACCATAATTCCATTGGTACCCGGAAGAACGATATATCGTCCTTTATACTGAAACTTCTGCACAGACACATCGAAAGGCATGGGTGCAGTTCCCTTCTCCACAGCGATTTCATTCCAGATGGATCCTTGCAGATTCACCTCTTCAGGAATGTCATTTCCGTCCAATATTCCCCTCATCGGATCGTCACCAAACCTTCCTGATGCAGGCAGCATGCCTTCCTCGGTTCCCTGTTCGCCATCCTGCAAGCCTACACCATCGTGATTTTCTGCACCATCCTGCATGCCAAGCGTAGAATACTTGTTGTATAACTTCTCCCATCCATTCGAACGAGAATAAGACGGCGTATTTCCATTCTTAAATGGATTATAAGTAGAAGGAGACAGCTTGGGTTGGTGCGGAATAGATGTTGTCGCACCCATCACAGGGATGTCGGGCTTTCCCTCTACGTCAAAGTCAATCATGGGGACATTGCAAAATTGCCCGATTGTTTCCCTCACTGCGGCCGACAGCACTTGCCAGATGGGTTGTTCGTTGTCGAACTTTATTTCGGTCTTCGTTGGATGCACATTCACGTCTATTGCCGATGCATCCACCGCAAAGTAGATGAAGTATGACACATGTTCACCCGTTGGAATCAAGTTCTCATAAGCCTTCATCACAGCACTATGGAAATACGGATGGCGCATATATCTTCCGTTCACAAAGAAATACTGATGTGCACCCTTCTTCTTCGACGACTCAGGTTTCCCCACATAGCCAGAAATACTCACCAAAGAAGTTTCCACCTCAATCGGCAACAGATCCGCATTAATTTTCTTCCCAAACACATCAATGATTCTTTGTCTGACAGACGCCTCTGGAAGATTATACATCTCCACACCATTATTATATAATGTGAAAGAGATTTCAGGATGTACCAGAACAATGCGCTGGAAGTCTGCCACAACATTCGTCAGTTCCGTCTGATTAGACTTCAGGAATTTTCTTCTTGCAGGCACATTATAAAACAAGTTCTGCACAGAGAAGTTACTGCCGGCAGGACATGCCACAGGCTCCTGCTTTTCCACCCTTGAACCAGCAATTTGAATCATGGTGCCCAGCTCATCTTCCCTGCGTCGCGTCTTCAGTTCCACTTGAGCCACAGCGGCGATACTTGCCAATGCTTCTCCCCTGAATCCCATTGTGGTCAGGCTGAAGAGATCCGATGCTTTCTGAATCTTCGAGGTGGCATGGCGTTCGAAAGAGAGTCTCGCATCCGTTTCCGACATACCCTTGCCGTCATCTATCACCTGCACATTGGTCTTGCCACCATCCGTCACCAGCACCTTCACATTCTTGGCTCCAGCATCAATCGAGTTCTCAACCATCTCCTTGATGATGGAAGAAGGACGCTGCACCACCTCGCCAGCAGCAATCTGATTGGCGACAGAATCTGGTAGAAGATGAATAATATCGTTCACAATGAAGTCTGTTTAATCTATCATTAAAATGTAAGGCTGCCCGTATATAAATAACGCATCAGGAGCAGCAAGAGAATGATGGCGGCAATCAGCACACCATACGACAACGGCTTCCGACCACTTTCCTTCCTACGCTTCAAGTGCTTCGTAGCCTGCACGAACTTGCCACGTATGTCCTCTGGAGAGAATTCCTTCGGAGGAAGCAGACCCAGCTCTCGCTTTGCCCGTTCATCTATCTCCTTCAGCTTTTCCTTCCGAGGGTCGTAGTAGATGTAGTTATGATGAAAACCTCTTGGTTTCCGAGTCGTGAACAATCCCATACATTATATATATAATATGTGTAAAACTACAAATTTTCCAGATGCTGCTTCGGCACCACCCTTCTCTCCGTCTTCTTCAGCTCCTGTTCCTTCTTCTTGCTTCTCCACCCGAAGATGTCATCCTTGTCTTTCGGACGGATATAGTCAAACCACACAAATCCCGTCAGATAACGCTTGTCTTCAGGAATGGCAAATGGCGGGTACATCACGCCCGAAGGCGTAGACATCCAGATCTTGTCCACCTTCTTATTCTTCATGAACAGGTTCAGCTCGGGGGTTTCCGTATAGTTCATGCCGATGCGGGCACCGTCATCCTCCTCCATGAAATAAACCACATACACATTTCCCTTGGCATTGTTGCGATCAATCACCCCATCCACGAAGTAGCAGAACATCTCCTTCGACGCCACCTGATTATACGACACAGAATCCACCCTTTCTATCGTCATCGCCTGATTGATGATGTGAATCCACTCCACCGTGCTGTCATTGTTATACACGCGTATTTCCTCGCCAAACACCTGCTGACCCTCATTCCAAAGAATGGGTTGTCCGTACAAGTAAGTGCAGGAATCCTTCTCATGCGACACCAGCGAGTCACACACACCCTGAAAATCCTTTCGGAACATCCTCACCTTATGATATGCGAACAGATCCCGATAGGCAGAGTCCGTCTTCTGGTTATACGTCACCATTCTCAGCGTGTCGCCATGCACATACAACGTGTCTTGCTCCGAAAACTCATAGCACACAGCGCTGTCCGTTGCCAACGCAATGCCCGTCTGATCCTCATACCGGCAATAGTTGCCCGTCAGCATGCACTTGTTCTCTACATCAATCAGCACCACATCGCCAAACGCCTCACTCACACCCGTCTCGTCATCGAAAGCCAAACTGTCACCCACGATATCACGCATATCCTTATACACATGCGATCTGTCCATCAAATTCGCTTCACCTGTCTGTGTGTTGTAATCGCCACGCAAGGCATACACAAACGTACTGTCCGACGAGATGATGTTGGTCTCCGACACAATCCGGGCAATCTTCGTGTTGGCATAGTAGTACAACTCATTCGTTTTCAGGTCAAATTTCGGATTCACCAGCACCACATTGTCCTTGAAGATCGCCTCATTCAGAGCAGGCGTATATTGACCATAGTCCGAATCCAGCACATTGTCCCCATCATACAAAGTTCCATGTCGAGGATAGAAACCCACTCCTTCCAGACGGTCATAGTCGATGATATCAGTCACCAACTTCGTCTTCCGATGGGTCAGCACCGCATGTCCCTGTGCATGAGCCTGCATCATCGGACCATTATACAGCAACGTGTCACTCGTCAATGTCAGCGTGTCACCCTGCACCATCTTCACATGTCCGTATGCATTGAACGTGTTGTCGTCCTTATAGAACCTCGCACTGTCACAATCCAGATACATGCCATCATGATACAGCTTCACATGGCCCACCAGCACATCTGCACGCACATCCATATAGTTCTTGTAAAGCACATCGCTATGAATCAGCTTCACCTCCTCGCTCGACTGCTTTCGAGGGCGATTGTCTGGACGCGAGGCAGAAAGCACACAAAACACAGATAGACACATCGTGCCTATCAACAGTCGTATTCCTATGTTGCCATGCTTTCTCAAACCAACCTCTTACTTCTTACCTCTAATCTCTCACCTCTTACCTCTAATCTATAACCAATAACCCATAACCTATAACCTCACACTTCTTACTTCACCCACCCTGGGTATTGGAACTCGCAATTCTGCCATCCATCATTGATGTGGATGTACGTCGTCTTCTGCTTGTCGCGAATCCACTGCTCCAGCTTCTCCTCACGCAACTTCCCCAGCACCACGTCCTGCAAGTCCTGATAGTCTTCTGCCATTGTGGCACGGTGTCCGTTGATGCGGCTCTTCAACTTCACGACAGCCACCACATCCTTGAGCTTGCTGTTCACCATGATGAAAGGCTTGGAAATCTCACCCACCTTCATACCAGCCACAGCACGAGCCACTTCGGTAGGCAGGTCCTTCATCTCAAACTTCGATGAGCCAGTGTCCTTGTCGAACAGCAGACCGTAGTTGTTGCGCGTATCCTTGTCATACGACACCACCGACACACACTCATCAAACGTGAACGCACCCTTATTGATTTCTGCTGTGATGGAATCCAAGTCATTCACACATTGCTGCAGCGCCTCTGTCGATACACGAGGCTTGCGCAAGATGTGACGGCAATTGATCATGTCGCCACGCTTCTCAATCAGCTGGATGATATGGAAACCATATTCCGTTTCCACAATCTTCGACACCGTCTTAGGGTCTGTCAGACTGAAGGCAACATTCGAAAACTCTGGCACATACGAGCCTCTACCTGCAAAGCCCAACTCACCACCCTGCTGTGCCGATGCCTTATCTTCCGAATACAGCAGCGCCAAGGTCGAGAACTGCGCACTGCCGTTGTTGATTCTCTCTGTATAACTACGCAGTTCATCCTTCACCCTCTCGATCTCCTCTATCGGAATGCGAGGCTCACGGGTGATGATTTGGCACTCCACCTTCGTAGGGATGAACGGGATACTGTCCTCTGGCAAGTCCTTGAAGTAACGGCGCACTTGGGCAGGAGTCACCTTGATGTTCTCCACCAAGCTCAATTGCACCTTCCTCACCAGCTCCTGATCTCTGTACGAGTTGAACATCTGTTCACGTATCTGCGACAGGCTCTTGCCCATATACTCCTCCAGCTTCTCCCTCGAACCAAATTCATTCAGGATGGCAGCATTCAAATCCATGTCCACCTCCTGAAACACATCTCCATCCGACACCGTCACTGAGTCGATGGCAGCCTGATGCAGAAACAACTTCTGCACAGCCAACTGCTCAGGAACAATGCAGTATGGGTCGCCCTCCACACGCTGACCGCGACGCAATGCCTCCACACGGGCATTCTCCACGTCCGACTTCAAAATAGCCTCATCACCCACAATCCAAATCACCTCGTCAATCACGTTCTTCTGCTCCTGTGCCGAAGCCATCAACGAGCATGTGGCGCACAGCCCTATCAAAAACTTACGAATCGTCATATCCTGCGTCAATCTATTATCTATAACCTATAACCCATAACCTATAACCTCTTATCTATCGCCTCTAATTCTTCTTCACCGTCTTGACCACATCGTCATAGACCTCCACAGCGAACTTCTTTCTCAGACCTTCCACCCAAAGTTTCTCCTGCTCATTCTGATAGTCAGTCACCACATGACCCTTCACATCCTTCGCCGAACGAGGAGCCTTCACCTTCGTGCCCCACACGTCCGTCTCTGGATAGCCAGACATCGGCTTCAGCTCTGTCTTCTGTCCGAACACGAGCTTATCCACATTCGCGTTGTCACCCTGCTTGAAGATGCCGCGTTCCACACGCACCACCTTCACAGAGTCATTGTTCAGCGACACGGCCGTCTTCGCCAGATCATCCTCAGCCACACCCTTCAGCAACTTCTTCACCTTCGCCATCGTGGCAGCATCCTTCGTGTGAATCACGATGCCAATAAATCGGGGAGCATCCCAGGCATAATCCTGCTTGTGCGCCTTGAAGTAAGCCTCCTGACCTTGCGCGTCCTGCTGAGCCTTGTCCCACACGTCTTTCTTCGTCACCTCATACATCAAGGTGCCGTCGTAATACTCCTGCGACAGGTTCTTCACGTCCGCATCCTTCTCCATCATCTGCTTGTGCAGTTCATCCACCAGTTCAACCCTCGTGATCTTCCTTTCGTTCGCCACGGAATCCAGATAAGCATTCGCAGAAGCCTCTTTGACACCACGCTGCTCCAGGAACTTGATGATATTGTCGTGATGGTACTCGAACGACTCAAACGGATGTCTGTCCGTCATATAAATGATGTGCCAGCCCACCGTGCTCTTCACAGGAGCCGACATCTCACCAGCCTTCAAGGCATAGGCAGCATTCTCAAAGTCAGGAATCATCATGCCCTTGCCGAACTGACCCAGGGCACCGCCACGCTGAGCCGAGCCCTTGTCGTCACTCTTCTCCTTCGCCATCTCAGCAAACTTCTCAACCAGCTGATCCTTTGGCACCGCTTTCAACGCATCATAAATGCTGTCAATCCTCACCTTCGCCGCAGCCTGCTGCTCAGCAGTCGCATCCTGACGCATCAGCACCAGAATGTGGCTCGCCGTCAACAAGTCCTGACCCTCGAAACGGGCAGCTGTCTGCTCATACGTGGCACGAGCCTCACGCTCAATGTAGGCGCTGTCCACAATCGTCGGCACCACCATCTGCTCCTTATATCCGTCCAGCTCCTTGCGAATGGCACTCAGCGTGTCCAGTCGCTGGCTCTCCGCCTCAGCCACCTTCAGCTTGAAATCCACATACAGCGGCACATACTCCTCCACCGTCTTCTTGTCGATGACGCCGTCAGAATTGTTCTTGTTGAACGAATACTCAAACTCACTCTTCGTGATATTCTTCCCATTGATTTTCATGATAACGGGGTCTGTCGTCTGTGCCACAGCCGTCAACCCCATCATCAGAGAAGCTCCCAAAATCGCTATTTTTTTCATTATTTCTTTTCGATTTATACAAATTTGGGTACAAAGGTACGACATTTTACCCAATCCACGAGCATTTCCCCGAACTAAAACTAAGTTTTAACTTTTATTGTACGGCTTCACGTCCCATAAAGCCCTTTCCAACAACTTTTAAGCGCCTTGCCGTGCAGAAAATCTCAAATAAACTTTTTGGAGTATCAAAAAAGTGTGTAACTTTGCAAATCGACTATCAACAACTACGTAAACAGTCTATTATATCGAATGAGAAAGGTTTTGTTTTCGTTGATTGGCATCATTGTGCTGATACCAATCGGGCTCTGTTCCAGACAGATTAGCTGGATTCCAGAAGAGACAGGTGATGCGCTCTGGGCGATGATGGTCTTTTGCATTTGGCGCATTATATTGGTCAAGCAGGAACTGCGACTGATCGCAATTGTCAGCCTGACCCATTCTTTTCTTGTGGAATTCTCGCAGCTGATTCGCTGGCCTTGGCTGGTGTCATTCCGAAACACCTTCATCGGCCACATGATGCTTGGACAGGGATTCCTGTGGACAGATCTTCTGGCCTATGCTATTGGCATTGCCATCATCTATTGGGTGTTCAAAGGATTAAAGGGATCATAATACGTCCTTATCCTTCCTATACAACATATATAATATATAACACTACTGTCCCGTTAAAGTGGACTAATCGTTCTTTGAAATCGCTGAAATTAAGTCATTTACAAGTAGTTTTAAGGGTGCACGGATTTGAATTTGTACCTTTGCAGCCAAATTGAATGGCTGCAAGATGAACAAAGACAAATACGTATTCGCCCAATTGCTAGAGTATTTAGA
>CADCIO010000001.1 GCA_902801475.1 uncultured Bacteroidales bacterium | reverse complement strand
ATACGCACGTACATGACGTGGACGCTCAGCGGACTGCGATTCTTGAATTCCAAACTTGGTTATCCCAATTTCTAAGGCTATGAGTGTACACATGATTTACTACAAGGATGGGGCGAAGATGATGCGCCCCATCCACAACCGAGAGGAGTATCTGAGTTTGCGCAACGGTGGCGAGCAGAAGTCGCTGGTGGCTGCCATACGCAGTGGAAATGAGGGCTTGAAGCACAAGCTCTTGCAGATGAACTACTCATGTTTGCCCAACGAGGACGGTTCGCTGAAGGGCTCGAAACGGATGAGCATGACAGTAGGCATGGACATCGATTTCGTGGCACCTGATGAACTCTCAGCCGAAGAGAAGGAAGCTTGGCTGAAGGAGCGCATGCAGGGTGTGCCCGAACTGGTGCTGGGCAAGAAGGAGGAACTGGGTCTGCAGATGTTTGAGCATTCGGCAACGAAGGGCTACCACTTGGTGTTCAAGCGCCGTCCGGAACTCTCGCAAGAGGAGAACCTGAAGTGGGCAAGCGAGCTCTTAGGGGTGAAGTTCGACGATAAGGCGAAGGACATCACACGGGTGTTCTTCACGACAACGGCAAGCGGAGAGGATCTGATTTATTTGGACGATGAGCTGTTTGATAATAGCGAAGCGGAGATTTTGTCGAACACGGATCTTACGGATAAAACGGATAAAGAAAAGAATCCGTCCAATCCGAGCAATCCGTGTTCAAATAAAAAAGAATCTTCGTGTTCTTATCCTGACAACTATCACGGCATCCCCTTCAAAGACATCATCGCGAAGTACTGGGAGGTGAACAATCGCGGCTTTGAGCCCACGCAGGGCGACCGCGACACGCTGACTTACCAGTTGGCCTGCGACCTTCGGCACATCTGCGGACGCTCGTTTGAGTGGCTCGACCAGGTGATTCCCTGCTATGACGGCTTTCCGTTGGAGGAGAAGCGGGCGAAGATCAAGAGTGCGCTGAGTTCGGAGTTCAACGGCTTCCCCATTCGACTGCGGAATGTGCTGAATGCGTTGCAGATGGCTGATGGAAGAAGTCTGAAGGAAGAGGTTGAGGACGACGAGCAACTATCAACTGTCAACTCTCAACTCTCAACTCGTAAAATGCCTATGGGAGTTCGCGAGAGTATTGACGCTGTTGGTCCTCAGCTGACGATGCCCATTGTGACGGCTATCTGCCCTTGTATCGGCACGTTGGCAACAGGTGTGAAGCTCGATGTTCACGGTCAGAAGAAGGGACTGAACCTGATCAGCTACATCGCCGGAGACTTCGCCAGCGGAAAGGGTTTGATAGACCCTGTGGTGGATGCCTGGATGAGTGAGGTGATGGCGCTCGACAAGATGTATCAGAAGCAGGAAGACGAGTGGCGCGCCAAGAAACGTGCCGCCAAGAACAAGAAGGAGCAGCCTGAGGAACCCAAGTTGCCCGTGCGCTACTTGACGCTGAACAACACCGTCGCCAACCTTGCCGAACGCTTGGCCAACACGGAAGGCAAGCACGCCTTCTCCTTCACGCCCGAAGCCGACACGGTGGCACAGAAATGGAAATCGACGATGAGCGACTTCTCCGTGATGCTGCGCCAGAGCTATGACGGAAGCAAGTATGAACGTGAGGCACGAAGCGCTGAGGCAGTGAACGTGCATATTGAGCACCTGCTGTGGAATGTCACGATGTGCGGCACCCCTGATGCCCTCTATCGTGTGGTGAACAACTACACCGACGGTTTTCAGAGCCGCATCGCCATCGCCCGCACACCCGACAACACCTTCTCACCTTTGGAGGATAAACCCCACGTGATCACTGACCGACAGCGCGAACGCATCCAGCAGATTGCCCATCTGCTGCTCTTGATGCAAGGTGAGGTGGTGCTGCCCAAGCTGGAGGCAAAGGGTCGCGAGTGGCTGGAGCGCATCCGACTGGAGACGATGAAGAATGATGACAAGGTGAAGGCTCGTCAGCGTTTCCGTGTCTGCGTGACAGCTCAGCGCATGGTCTGCTGCCTGATGCTCTGCAAGGTGTGTGAAGGACTGATTCAGAAGCACGGGTTGAATGGTGCAGAGGCACATCTGAAGGAGCATCCCAACCTCTGGAAGGAAATGCTGCTGAAGGCGCAGACACCCACGATGCTGGAGGCCTACGACGTGATAGCCGACTCACTCTTGGAGAACGCGCTCTACTTCTTCCGCGACCGCATCGAGAACGCTTTTAACAGTCGCGACTATGTGGGCTATTCCAGTGGAGAACGAACGAAGCGGGGCAAGAACGACAGCATCTATGCACGTCTGGATATGGAATTCACGTTTGAGCAAGCCATGCAACACAGCGTAGCCGTCAAGGGGGCTGGGGTCACTCGCAACACCATCACGCAGATGCTGAAGAACTGGCGCAAACAAGGGCTTGTTGTACCATCTGACATTGGGAAGTATCGTAAAATTGACCATTGAAATGGATGTCAAAATGTCAAAGTCATTTTCGGTCATTTTCATTTTAAGAAGGGTACAAATTGATATATAACATTGAAAAAGAAGAAGTTCATCCTTTGGATGGACTTCACTTTTTTATAATTTTATTTCGTCTTTTTACAATTTTTTAAGTCTTTTTGTTGTGATTTAAAAAAGTTTTTGTACCTTTGGCGCTCAAACCTAAAGATAGAAAACCTCGCAATCTCAACATTTTAAGATATAAATAACTAAAACTATAATAATATGAAAAATCAACGACACTTACTTTTTCTGTCGCTGGTAACGCTGTTGCTGGCTATGCCACAAGCCCTGAGGGCTACTGATTATTTCGAGGACAAGTACACAAGTATGTGCTTTATGGTCACGCCGAATGGACAGGGTTGTGTCCATATCAAGGTCTTGCACCTTGACCAGTGTACTGGAAATAACGGCTACATTGAGAGGAATGATGACCGGCCAGAGGGCGGCTGGGTTTATGTGATGGCTGCAGGGGAATCGAAAAGGCGTATATACGCTATTACAATGCTGAAAAAGACACCATCTACACCACCAAGCCATACATCACCATTAAGAATGGGGATTTCATTGATGTCCACACATTGGAGTTCATTTAAAGAGGGGGCTTACATCAGCAGGCGTCTGGCAAACTCCCAAATGACGATGCCTGCGGTGGTGCTGACATTAAGGGAGTGTTTGGTGCCGAACTGCGGAATCTCGATGCAACCGTCGGAGGCATCAACCACTTCCTGATGCACACCCTTGACTTCATTGCCGAGGATGAGGGCGAATTTTGAGTTGACAGTTGACAGTTGAGAGGTGAGAGTTGAGAGGTGAGAGGTGAGAGGTGGGAGGTCATTCAGCATGGTGGAGCCTTCGCATTGCTCGATGGAATAGACGGTGTAGCCTTGTTGTTTCAAGGATGCGACGGCTTCGAGGGCAGTGGGGAAGTGTTGCCAGGCAACGGTGTCCTCGGCTCCAAGGGCGGTCTTGTGAATTTCGGGATGAGGTGGTTGTGCTGTGATGCCACAAAGGTAGATGGCTTCGACACGGAAGGCATCAGCAGTGCGGAACACGCTACCCACATTATACATGCTCCTCACATCGTCAAGTACGATGATGAGGGGCATTTTTTCTGACGCACGGAACTCTTCCACGTTCATGCGTCCCATCTCTGTTATTTTCAGCTTACGATTTTTCATCTTTACAAAGGTTATGGGTTATAGGTTATAGGTTATGGGCATTTACATTTGCCCAGACTCGATGAGCAGGATGGCTCGTTCGGTCAGTCGGTCATCCACTTCGGGGTCGTATTCTTTCTTGAGGCTCGCTCCGAAGAGGGAAGCGAAGGCATTGTAGAAGCCTGCCTTGAAGGAACCCATGTATTTCTTGATGAGGTCGTAGCCCGTCATGTCACATTGGCGGTCGATGAGCTTGATGAGGAGTTTGCCCTGAGCGAAGGTAAGCTTCTTGAGTTGTGGATAATAGATGGCCTTGAGTTCCTTCTCCTGCTGTTTCAGATAGGCATCCTTCTCCTTCTTGGTGGGAAGGGAGTCCATGTGGGCAATGGTCTTATCGACCGTGCGGCGAATATCGCAGGCGATGGGATAGACCTTCTTGATGTTGTTGGCAATCTTGTAGTATTTCTTGGCTTGGGCTTTGTTCTTGAATACCAGTTTTCCAAATACATAGTATTCGGCAAAGAGAAAGCTGGGTATCATCTCGCCTTCGTAGTTGACCATGCCAGTGTAGTACATGCCGTGGGAAAAGATGGGAGCACCGGTCATGGCACGGTCGGTCTCGGCATTGGCTACCACCTCTTGAGCCTGACACCGTAAGCTTGCCATCAGCAGAACTACCGACAGCACTACGAACTGTATTATCTTATGACCATACAACCACATAACCGTCCTTTGTAGAATCGGCTGCAAAATTAGCAAGAAAAATACATATAAAGAGAAAAGGTGCCGCTTAAAAAAGTTAAATTAAACGTTTATTAGGGCTTCCCGACTTTATTTTGGGTATCTTTGCAAAGAAAATAGCCGATAGTAAATGGTTAAATAGTAAAAAATGTGTATTTTTGCTCTCTGAAACTAACGAAGCATTATATGATGCTCTTATTCATTACATTGTTACTAACTATAAAATGACGAATATGAAAAAGACAATTAAATGGTTCATTACCACCTCTCTGATGGTAATGGTTTGCTTGCATGTGACTGCACAATCGAATGCAGACCAGTTTGATCTCTACAATGAGATTGCCGAACAGTCGTCTGACCCAAGTTCGTATTATGCTATCGTTGATTCATACAAGGATCAAGTAGGTACCATGTCGGAAAGCGACATTGCCAATGCAAAAGCAGCATTGCGTACAGCACTCTTCACACTGATGAACAGCATTCCTGCCAAATCCGGTCAGTACGACATTACAAGCTTCGTGAAAAACCCGTCGTTTACTAACGTGACCACTAGTGGTTGGTGGTGGAATAGCACTACTACTATTAATGATTGGACGGTTACTAACGACAACTCTTTCACGGTGAATAATAAGAGCGGCGTTGCAGAATACTTCGGCGTGATGAATTCATCTCAGATTTATCAGGTCATAGAAAACATGCCGGCTGGCGACTACACCGTAAAGGTTCAAGGCTTCTATCGCAACGGTGAATGGAAGCAGGCATTAGCTAACTATGAGCGTGGGCTGGATGCGGTGAAAGGAAGTATCTATGTGGATGCCCCAACCAATGCCCAGCCACTGAAAAGTATTTTCTCTGATGGTTGCAATATGCTGACATGCAAAAGCAACAAATCGGCAGATGTATATGCTATTGTCAGCGGACGTGGTTTTCCTCATAGCCATACTGGTAGCGGTTCCAATCCATCCAGGACTCCAGATATTGCTAAGCAGGCATTTGAACATGGTCACTATTGGAATGAAATGACAGTTCATCATGGCGACGGAGACCTCACTATTGGCATCAGTTTGACATCGGGTGCTCCTGCTGAGACATGGATAGCCATCGACAACTTCCGTCTTTACTACGGAACTCCTTCTTCCGTCACCATTACCGAGAGCACCACTTTCTCTGACGACACCTACGCTGAGGTTGTGTTGAAGAAGCACTTCAATGCAGAGGAATTGACTCCATTGGCTGTTCCTTGCGACATCCCGGCATCGAAGTTTAGGGCTGTCTATGCTATTGGTTCATTAGATGAGGATACAAAAACGGCTGTTCTCTGTCCAGTTGACCACGTCAGTGCCAATGTTCCCTGTTATGTTGTGGCTAATGAGGATGCCGATGAGATGATGGTGGAGAGCACTTACATCTCTGCTGCTCAGTTCGACCAGATTCCTGTAATGTGGGATGGCGGACTCGTTTACCGCGTGCCAAATACATTCTCATGGAAAATGACTACCGTATCAGAACAGGAGCTTGATGCGTCATACTTTACTCATTTCGAGTATGTGGATCCTATAGATATGGATTTTACAGCCAACATCGAAAATTTCCGTGCTCGCCAATTCCTGGAAAACACAGATTATTCTGATCCAAATGCAAAGTCTGTTATCAGTGACTATTTCAAGCCTGCACCTCCTCGTCTTGATATTCCACACAACATCGGTGTGCCTATTCCTGCAAGTAAGATGACGAACGTTGTAGTGAAGTTTGGCCTAGATAGTGACTTTAGTGATGCACAGAGCCGCACGGTGCTCGCTGGTTCAGATATGGCCTACATGCCAAACCTTATCCCAGGCAATACCTATTACTTCAAGGTGGAGGCTGGCAGCGAAGTGCTGACTCAAGGTAAGTTTCTGGTTGAAGGACCTGTTCGTATGATCTATGCGCCAAGTATCAGCAACATACGCGACCTTGGCGGTTGGAATGTTCAGGGAGGCAAGCAGGTTCGTTATGGATTGATCTTCCGCGGTGGTGAGGCTAACGGCCAACACTCGTCAGTTGCAGAAGATCGTCAGACACTTATTGACCTTGGTGTAGGTGCAGAAGTTGACCTGCGTAGTGACAACAGCTACGATAGCGGTAATGGGCAAGTTGGCAAATGTGCCTTTGGATTCGGTAGCAACGACTACTTCTTTAGTGAGGGTTGTCGGGACAGTCAAGTCGGTAACCTTACCAATGCAACTTCGAAGAATCGCTTCAAAGGATGGTTCAATTTTATCCTCAACCACATTCGTGAAGGTAAGGCCGTTTACTTCCACTGTGTATGGGGTGCTGACCGTACGGGACTGACGGCAGTTTTGCTTCAAGGTCTTCTTGGACTCTCGCAGGAGCAGATGGACTTAGAATACGAGTTAACATCGCTTTCCTTCGCAGGAAACCGTCCAAAGGGCGGAACTCCTAATTATGGCGACCATCTGGCATTGATTGAGAAAATAAAGACTTATGATGGTGTAACTCTCCGAGATAAGTTCGATACCTATTGGACGAAGGAAGTAGGCATCTCGATGGAGCAAATTGAAGAGTTCCGTAGCATTATGTTGCTTGATTCCAGAGAAAAAGTCTCTATTACCCTCGGTGATCTTGGTGTTGGCACTTATTACAGTTCAAAAGCATTGGATTTTTCAGAGGAAAAGAAGATGAATGCTTATATCGTCTCAACCTTTAAGCCAGCTACAGGACAAGTGACTTTGACTCGTGTGACGGAAGTCCCTGCCAATACAGGCATCATTGTGAAAGGTGAAGCAGGAACGTATGAGATTCCTGTGGGTGAAGGGAATATATTTGTTGCCAATATGCTGAAAGGTGTGGAGACTCCTACCGTCATGCATAAAAAAGAGGGTGAATACACCAATTTTATCCTTGCACAGAAGGATGGTAACGTAGGATTCTATCTAATAAAAGATGGCACTACATTGGGTGCTAATAAGGCATACCTGCAGATTCCTACCGACTATCTTCCTTCAACTTCTCCTTCTGCAAAATTCAGACTGATATTTGATGGGGGAGGAAATGGTGAACCCACAGCAATCTTGGAGATTGATGATCAGTTGGAAGAAGAACAAACAGACATCTACAACCTCAATGGACAGCGTATAGAGTCACTGCAAAGAGGAATGAATCTTGTTGGAGGAAAAATAATTTACGTTAAGTAATCATTCGTAAAAGAAGGACTTATGAAAAAGAAAATATATATCCAGCCTCAGATAGAGGTGATGAAATTCCAAATGAACTGCTTGCTTCAGGGAGTTTCTGACGACAATTACGATGTTTATGAAGATGAAGTAGATGCAGGCAATGCTTTGTAAGGATTGTATTCTTTAGAAAGCAGGAGACTATTGTGAAATAATTAGAAGATTTTATGGCAAAGAAAGAAGAATTGACGCCGATGATGAGGCAGTTTTATGATTTTAAGGCGAAGCATCCCGATGCCTTGCTGCTGTTTCGTTGTGGCGACTTCTATGAAACATACAATGAAGATGCAAGTGTGGCGGCTGAGATCTTGGGCATCACGTTGACGAAACGCAGCAGTGTGGCGGGTACATCGGCCAGTGGGACGGCGATGGCGGGATTCCCATACCATGCGTTGGATTCCTATCTGCCGAAACTTGTCAGGGCTGGTAAGCGTGTGGCGATTTGTGATCAGTTGGAAGACCCGAAACTGACGAAGAAGCTGGTGAAGAGGGGTATCACAGAACTGGTGACTCCGGGTGTAGCGTTGACGGACAATGTGCTGAGTGTAAAGGAAAACAACTTCTTGGCATCAGTGCATCTGGGCAAGTCAGCCTGTGGTGTGGCATTGTTGGATATTTCGACGGGTGAGTTCTTATGTGCGGAGGGTACGACGGATTATGTGGATAAGCTCTTGACGAACTTCTCACCGAAGGAGGTGCTGTTTGAACGTGGTAAACGTCCGATGTTTGAGGGCAATTTCGGTAATAAGTTCTTCACCTATGAACTGGACGATTGGATTTATACGGACGATGCAGCGAAAAAGAAGCTACTCTCACACTTTGGCACGAAGAACCTGAAGGGTTATGGGGTGGAGCATCTGAAGAATGGCATCGTAGCGGCAGGTGCAGTGCTGTATTATCTGGAACAGACGTTACACACGCATATTTCGCACATCCGGAGCATTCGTCAGATTGAGGAGAATCGTTATGTGAGGATGGACAAGTTCACGGTGAGAAGCCTTGAACTCTTGAATACAATGAACGAGGGTGGTAACAGCCTCCTGTCGGTCATTGACAAGACGGTCAGCCCGATGGGGGCACGTATGTTGAGGCGATGGGTGGTGTTCCCCTTGAAAGAAGTGAAGCCGATTGTAGAACGCCAGAATGTGGTGGAATACTTCTTTAAGGAACCAGACCTGAGGGACACCATTGAGGAGCTGTTGCATCAGATTGGCGACTTGGAACGCATTGCCAGTAAGGTGGCGGTGGGACGTGTGAATCCACGTGAGATGGTGCAATTGATGTTGGCATTGAAAGCGATAGAACCCATTAAGAATCTCTGTATGGAGGCAGACAGTGATAGCCTGAAACGGATGGGTGAACAATTGGATGCCTGCATCGCTTTACGTGACAGAATAGAAAAAGAACTGAATCCCTCACCCCCTGTGATGCTGAACAAGGGAGGGGTGATTGCCGACGGTGTGAGCAGCGAACTGGATGAATTGCGTCGGATTGCCTATTCTGGTAAGGATTACCTCTTGCAGATTCAGCAGAGGGAGGCAGAGGCGACAGGCATCCAGAGCCTGAAGATAGGCTTCAACAATGTGTTTGGCTATTACATGGAGGTGAGGAACACCTACAAAGATATGGTGCCACAGGACTGGATTCGCAAGCAGACGTTGACCCAGGCAGAGCGCTATATCACGCAGGAGCTGAAGGAATATGAAGAGAAGATTTTGGGTGCAGAAGAGAAGATACTAAGTCTGGAGATGCGGCTGTTCAACGAACTGGTGACAGATGCGGCGAATTATATTCCGCAGATTCAAACGGATGCCCATTTGATTGGACAGATGGATTGTCTGCTTTCGTTTGCGATGGCGGCGAAGGAGTATCGCTATAATCGTCCTGTGGTGGATGAGAGTCTGATTATCGACATCAAGCAGGGACGTCATCCTGTGATTGAACGTCAGATGCCTGTGGGTGAAGAGTATGTGGCAAATGACCTCTACCTCGACTCAGACAAGCAACAGATTATCATCTTGACGGGTCCTAATATGGCAGGTAAGTCAGCACTCTTGCGACAGACGGCACTCATCACCATCTTGGCACAGATAGGCAGTTTTGTGCCTGCCGATAGTGCGAGAATTGGACTGACAGACAAGATATTCACTCGTGTGGGTGCCTCAGACAATATCTCTGTGGGTGAATCGACGTTCATGGTGGAGATGAACGAAGCGGCCAGCATCTTGAATAATCTGAGCGCACGGTCATTGGTGCTGTTCGATGAACTCGGTCGTGGCACTTCCACCTATGACGGCATCTCGATTGCCTGGGCAATTGTGGAGCATATCCATGAGAACGCTAAAGCCCATGCCAGAACGCTTTTTGCGACCCATTACCACGAACTGAACGAAATGGAGAAGATGTTGCCGAGGGTGAAGAACTTTAATGTGAGTGTGAAGGAAGTGAACGGAAGGGTCATCTTCATGAGAAAACTCTTGCCAGGCGGCAGTGAACACTCGTTCGGTATTCATGTGGCGAAGATTGCAGGTATGGCACCAAACGTGGTAACGCGAGCCGAGCAGGTGCTGAAGGAACTGGAGGCGAACAACTCGGGCGATGGCATCAGTCGACCCAAGACTGAGAGCATCCAGACCGTGAGCAAGAGCGGCATGCAGCTCAGTTTCTTCCAACTCGATGACCCTGTGCTCTGTCAGATTCGCGACGAAATCGCCAATCTTGACATCAACAGTCTCACGCCATTGGAAGCATTGAACAAGTTGAACGAAATCAAGAAGATCGTTAAGGGACGCTGAAAGTCAAGAAATTGGCAATCTCTTGCCTCTCAGCGGAGGATGGTTTACTTCAATTTTGCAAACCCTTCGCCATAGACTCCAGTCGCCTTGGTCTGTGAAATAAAGGCCGTGGGGTCAATCGCTTTTACCAGTCGGAACAATGCCACCGACTGGTTTTTCTTTGTCACCACCATAAGGACGCTGACGGGCTGTCCTGTGTAACATCCTGTACCAGGAATGAGGGTGGCGGAACGATCCATCTCTCGGATGATGGCATCGCTGATGTCCTTGGGATGCTTCGTGATGATGAAGAACTGAATGGACTGCTGAACATAGTTCATCACGTAGTCAAGCACCATGTTACAGACGAACATCTCAACGAAACTGAACACAAGGCGTCGCCAATCGTGGAAAATGGGATAGGAGGCGCAGATGATGACAAGATCAAGGTAGAGCAACATGCGTCCGAGGCTGATGTTCTTGTATTTGTTCACCATCGCAGCGATGATATCGGTGCCACCCGTACTACCCTGATGAAGAAAAGCTTGTGCCAGTCCCATGCCGCAAAGGGACGCGCCAATGATGACTGCCATGAAGTCCTGCCCTTCTCCCAAGAATCTCGGCAATTGTGTCACTCCCTCTCCTGATGCTGAGAGAAAGATGCGTTGCAATGCCCACAGGAAGAACGTGAGCGTGATGACTGCATAGATGGTCTTGATGCAGAATTTGATACCTAATATCTTGATGGCGATAAGCAACAAAATGGCATTGAGAACCAGATAGGTGTTCTGGATCTCAAGCCCTGTTGCGTAGAAAACCAAGGCACTCACACCCGTCAGCCCACCCGAGGAAATCTCGTAGGGAAGCAGGAAGGCTGTCCATCCAAGTGCATAGAAGAACAGCCCCAAAGTGATGAAGAAGTAGTCTTGTACCTCGTGTTTCCAGTTCGTCAAATTCATGATTCTTTCTCTCCCTCCTCTTTGGAAGATGGAACAAAGTCACTACCCGAAATCTTTTCCATAATCTTCTGCTCAATCTCCTCAGCCAGTTCAGGATTGTCAATCATCAGTTGCTTGGTGGCGTCACGACCCTGTGCCAGACGAGTGTCGCCATAGCTAAACCAGCTGCCGCTTTTCTTGAGGATGCCGGCATCCACACCAAGATCAACCAGTTCGCCACTCTTGCTGATGCCCTCGCCATACATGATGTCGAATTCGCAACGGCGGAATGGAGGAGCCACCTTGTTCTTCACAATTTTCACCTTTGTAAGATTGCCGAGAATCTCATCGCCATTCTTGATAGGTGTGCTCTTGCGCACATCAATACGAACGCTGGCATAAAACTTCAAGGCATTACCACCTGTAGTGGTCTCTGGGTTGCCGAACATCACGCCAATCTTCTCACGCAGCTGATTGATGAAAATGCATGTGGTTTTGGTCTTGTTGATGGTACCCGTGAGTTTGCGCAAAGCCTGACTCATCAAACGGGCATGAAGACCCACCTTGCTGTCACCCATGTCACCCTCAATTTCTGCCTTAGGAGTCAGTGCTGCCACAGAGTCAATGACGATGATGTCCACAGCGCTCGAACGGATGAGCTGGTCTGCTATCTCCAAAGCTTGTTCACCGTTGTCTGGCTGGCTGATGAGGAGATTGTCAATATCTACACCCAGTTTCTCTGCATAGAAGCGGTCGAAAGCGTGCTCAGCATCAATGAATGCAGCCACGCCACCCGTCTTCTGACATTCAGCGATGGCATGAATGGCAAGCGTGGTCTTACCTGATGACTCAGGACCGAAAATCTCGATGATACGTCCCTTGGGATAACCACCTACACCCAGTGCAGCGTTCAGTCCAATAGAGCCCGAAGGTATCACATCGATATGCTCGATGTTCTCTTCACCCATCTTCATGATGGCACCCTTACCAAAGCTCTTCTCTATCTTTTCCATCGCAGCCTGAAGCGCCTTCATCTTCTGCTGCTGAGGCGTCAAATTCGCCTCTTCTTTCTTGTCTTTTGCCATAAATTAAGAATTTAGGGGCAAGGGGCATGGGGCAAGAGATTTCTGCTCCATCCTCTTTTCCCGTCTGTTTATTAATTATTATTCATTTTATCCTCGAGAGATTTTTTCAATCCATTCAATAATCGAGAGATTTCTGTTAAACGCTCTTCGTTAGAGTTTAGTTCATCATTTGAAATGTATTCGAGAAGTTGGGCAATTTCAAGTTGACACATGGTCTCAGTCAATGAACCATTAGCAATCTCCAAAAAGTGAATTCTTTCTTTGATGGAGGATCTCCCCATTCCCTCTGCAATGTTCGATGGGATGGAGATAACAGCTCTTCTTATCTGATCAGATAAACCATATTGTTCATGAGCTGGGAACTTCTTCGTAAGAGTGTATACTTCTTTTACTTGTAAAAGTGCCTGTTGATAAACAAGCAGTTTTCGATAGAAAAAGTCACTCATACAATATCTCATTTAGTTTTACTATTCTCTTGCTCCTTGCTCCTCGCCCCTTGCTCCTAAAGCTCTAAATCTCCGTCGAAAATCTCATGCCAGGGCAGTCCTTGCTTGTTCAGCTGCTCCATGAATGGATCGGGGTCGAACTCTTCGACGTTCCATACGCCTGGACGTTTCCAGATACCCTTCATGAACATCATCGCACCAATCATGGCGGGCACACCAGTTGTGTAGCTTACGCCTTGCATACCTGTCTCTTCGTAGGCAGCACGGTGAGAGCAGTTGTTATAGACATAGTAAGTGCGTTCCTTGCCGTCCTTGATGCCTCGGATGCGGCAACCGATGCTCGTCTGTCCCTCGTAGTTCTCGCCCAGATCTTGTGGGTTAGGCAACACAGCCTTCAAGAACTGCAAAGGCACAATCTTCACCTTCACGGGACCGCTGCCATCAGCAGCCTCTGCTGTATATTCAATCTCATCAATGCGACTCATACCAATATTCTGAATCACATCCAGATGCTTCAGATATTGTTCGCCAAAGGTCATCCAGAAACGGGCACGCTTGATGGTTGGATAGTTCTTCACCAACGACTCAATCTCCTCGTGGTGGAGCAAGTATGACTCCTTTGGACCAATCTCAGGGTAGTTGAGAGGCTTGTGAATTTCCAGTGGTGCAGTCTCCACCCACTTGCCATCTTCCCAGTAGAGTCCCTTCTGGGTAATCTCGCGAATGTTGATTTCTGGATTGAAGTTTGTGGCAAATGCCTTGTGATGGTCGCCTGCATTGCAATCGACGATATCCAAATACTGAATCTCGTCGAAGTGATGCTTGGCAGCATATGCCGTATAGATGCTTGTCACACCTGGGTCGAAGCCACAGCCGAGAATGGCCGTCAAGCCTGCTTGTTCGAAACGCTCTTTGAACGCCCATTGCCAAGAGTACTCGAAGTGTGCCTCGTCCTTCGGTTCATAGTTGGCCGTGTCGAGGTAGCTGACACCACTCTGCAGACAAGCTTCCATGATGGTCAAGTCCTGATAAGGCAGTGCCAAGTTCATCACGAGGTCTGGCTTGTAGCTGTTGAAAAGTGCCACCAGTTCGGGTACATTGTCAGCATCCACATGTGCTGTCTTGATGCTGCCTGCTGGCACCAATCCCTTGTCCTCTATCGCCTTTGCCAATGCCTTGCACTTTGATTCCGTACGACTGGCAATCATGATGTCAGTAAACACGTCGCTATTCTGAGCGACCTTATGTGCAGCCACTGAGGCAACGCCTCCTGCACCAATGATAAGAACCTTTCCCATATATTAGATATGTATAGTTTTGGATTTCCTTGCAAAGATAATAAAAAGTTAGGAGTTAAAAGTTAGGAGTTAGGATTTTTTAATGCTTTCGCCCAAAATCTGCTGGAATTTCACCCCATTCTTCTGTAGGCCACTTGACGATGGGGTTTTGATAGGTGTTGTTCTTCAACCAGTTCTCCGCCCGTTCGATGAGTTGGTATAATGCTTCGCTCTTCTCGTTCCGTTCCAAAGTGGTCTTGCACTTCTTCCGCTTCACCCACAGTTGGGCATTCACGCTGTCACTGTAGATGGGCATCGTGTTCAATCCCTTTTGTTTCAGTAAGGCGAGACCATGCACAATGGCCAAGAACTCACCGATGTTGTTCGTGCCCCACACGGGTCCGTAATGGAAGATTTCCTTGCCCGTGCGCAGATAGACTCCTCTATATTCCATCTTGCCTGGATTGCCACTACAAGCAGCATCCACAGCGATAGCTTCATTAATAGCGGGGCAAGGGGCAAGGGGCGAGGGGCATGAGGAGTGCTGAGTATTCTCTTGCTCCTTGCCCCCTGCTCCTTGCTCCTTTTCTTGCTCCTTGCACCTTGCTCCTTGCTCCTTTTCTTGCTCCTTCCACTTTTCATACCCCATCTCAAACGCTTCTTCCGCTTCTGCTTCCGTCTTGAATGCCTGATATTTCGCACCAGAGAAGCCTTCAACAGCCTCCTTGCAAGCTTCCCATGAGGTGTACACCCCATCTTCAGCTCCGTTCCACACTACATAAAACTTTTGTTTCGCCATTTGTATTTCTTTTTCGTGGGCGAAGGTACGAAAAAATTGATAATTGGCAATTGATAATTGCTAATTATTCGTGTCTTCCGATAAAAAAAGTGGCACCCGAACTTGTCGAGCACCACTTCCCATATATAGAATATAAGTAAAAGCCGTTGCTTAGAGCTTTGGACCAGCAGCAACAAGTGCCTTACCAGCTTCGTTAGTAGTGTACTTGTTGAAGTTCTTGATGAAGCGGCCAGCGAGATCCTTAGCCTTCTCTTCCCAAGTCTTCACGTCAGCGTAAGTGTCGCGTGGGTCGAGGATAGCTGGGTTCACGTTTGGCAGAGATGTTGGAACCTCGAAGTCGAAGAATGGGATCTTCTTGGTCTCAGCCTTGAGGATAGAACCGTCGAGGATAGCGTCGATAATACCACGAGTATCTGGAATAGAGATACGTTTGCCAGTACCGTTCCAACCAGTGTTCACGAGGTAAGCCTTAGCACCGCTCTTCTGCATCTTCTTCACGAGCTCCTCAGCATACTTAGTTGGGTGCAGCTCGAGGAATGCCTGACCGAAGCAAGCAGAGAAAGTTGGAGTTGGCTCAGTGATACCACGCTCTGTACCTGCGAGCTTTGCAGTGAAACCAGAGAGGAAGTAGTACTGAGTCTGCTCAGGAGTGAGGATAGATACTGGAGGCAGTACGCCGAATGCATCAGCAGAGAGGAAGATCACGTTCTTAGCAGCAGGACCTGCGCTCTTGCCAGCCACCTTCTTCACGATGTTGTTGATGTGGTCGATTGGGTAAGATACGCGAGTGTTCTCAGTCACGCTCTTATCAGCGAAGTCGATCTTGCCATCTTCAGCAACAGTCACGTTCTCGAGAAGAGCGTCACGCTTGATAGCACCATAGATGTCAGGCTCATTCTCCTTAGAGAGGTTGATCACCTTAGCGTAGCAACCACCTTCGAGGTTGAACACGCCCTCGTCATCCCATCCGTGCTCGTCATCACCGATGAGGAGACGCTTAGGATCGGTAGAAAGGGTAGTCTTACCTGTACCAGAGAGACCGAAGAAGATAGCAGTGTTCTTACCTTCCATGTCAGTGTTGGCAGAGCAGTGCATAGAAGCGATGCCCTGGAGTGGGAGATAGTAGTTCTGCATAGAGAACATACCCTTCTTCATCTCACCACCATACCAAGTGTTGATGATCACCTGCTCGCGGCTCTTCGTATTGAAGGCAACGCAAGTGTCAGAGTTCAGGCCGAGCTCCTTGTAGTTCTCAACCTTAGCCTTAGAAGCGTTGAAGATAACGAAGTTTGGCTCAAACTTAGCGAGTTCAGCCTCAGTTGGCTGGATGAACATGTTCTTGATGAAGTGAGCCTGCCAAGCAACCTCAACGATGAAGCGCACAGCCAGACGAGTAGCCTCGTTAGCACCGCAGAAAGCGTCAACTACATAGAGCTGCTTGTTAGAAAGCTCCTTGATGGCGATTTCCTTCACCTTTGCCCAAACATCCTCAGACATTGGGTGGTTGTCGTTCTTGTACTCCTCAGAAGTCCACCATACGTTGTTGTGGCTCTCATCGTTATCAACGATGTACTTGTCCTTAGGAGAACGACCCGTGAAGATACCAGTCATCACGTTCACTGCACCAAGTTCAGTTTCCTTACCCACCTCATAACCAGTGAGTGATGGATCAACTTCAGCCTTGTAGAGCTCCTCGTAAGAAGGATTGTGCGCAATCACTGTGCTACCAGTGATGCCATACTTTGTCAAATCTAATGCCATAGTACTTTTTGTGTTTATAAAATGAAAAATTTTTCTCTTTTTACCATATTGATACTTAACCAAAATGTCCGCAGAGCCATTCAACCCCACAGATTTCTGTCAAAATCAGCTACAAAGGTAAGCATTTCTTCGCTTTGGGCAAAACTCCATGCGTATGAAATCCCATTTTTTTCAATAATTTATCATTTTACCCCCCCTTTTTGACCACTTTTACGAAAGAGTTGCAACATTTGGTTTGCAATCTTTGGAAAAAGTTGTAACTTTGCAGCCGATTTTAAAAGCGGGATGTAGCGCAGTTGGTAGCGCACTACGTTCGGGACGTAGGGGTCGCGTGTTCGAGTCACGTCATCCCGACAGGAAGAAGCTCATTGCATAAAATGCGATGGGCTTTTCTTATTCTTTGTAGGCTAAGTGTTAATCGATGAATGGGGTATTGTCATATCTATTAGTTGGGTGTTATTCTTGCAAAGAGTGAGGCATTGTCAGTAGGGGATCTTGAATGTTTCCAAGAAATGAAGAAAATTGGAAACAGTTTCCAAAAAAGTAAGTGAATTGGAAAAATCTTTTTGTTTAGTTAAGTATTATTTAAAATAATTTATCGTATCTTTGCACACACTAAACACCAAAACTAACAATTATGAGACTTAAATTCTTTTTACCTATGTTGGCTATTGTGGCCATTTCGAGTGCTTTCTTTTCTTGTAGTAACGATGATGATGACAACGAAAACAAGGAGGTTGTTGTATCATCAACTGATGCGTTGATGTTGGAGAGTTTTGTTCTGGATGGAATGGAACCTACCATCACTCGTGCTTCTGCTGATGAGGATTTTCCTGAAATCAAGTTCTTGGTACGTTTCAAGAACAATGCTCTGCCCAGGGAAAAACGTAAGTATGATGTGGGTGCAGCGCTTTATGATGCTGCAAAGAATAAGGTAGCTACTTACACACTTTATAATGATGTGGAACTTACTGCTGAGAAGGATTATAAAATGGATGATAAGGTTGTCATCTCAAAGGATATTAAGGATGGCACTTATCAGTTGAAGCCTATCTGCAAGATTAGCGGAAAGGAAGAATGGGAAGATTTCCAGTTAGCTGATGAGTTGGCGCTGACCATCACAATTGCTGGAAATAAAGCACAAATCGAGGAGGCATTTGAGACGAAGGGTATCCTACAAGTGAAGAGTTTCTCTTTTGAAAATAACTTCGTTGCTCAAAACGAACCTTTCAAAGTGACGCTTACTCTTTTCTGTAGAAATATCAAATCTTCTGTACCTGTCTATGTGGCAAAGCAAAACTATAATGGAACCTATTCGAAACTGACTGGTGCTACATGGACTCCAAACGCATCAGGAGAGGGTAAGGTCACCTTGTCTTATGCACCATCAGAGTCTGGCAAACATACTTACTACGTCATTTCTGCCTTGAGCGATGAACCTATCACTCAGTTTGATGTGATCACAAAGGGACAACTGTTTGATTTCACCATCGACAACATCGCCAATGAGGATGATAACACCCTTGCTGACAATAGCATCAAAGGTACGTTCATCGTTGAGAACTTCGATGAAAGCACTTTCTCTCAGGATATGTATATGATGCTTGGAACATTGGATATGAATACATTCGAACTGAGCGTTGACACCTTCTTTACGAAGCCTGAAAATTATCAGCTGATGCACCTCTCTACTTCTGGTCTGGGAGAAGAAAAGGTGGCATTCTCATTCAACAACCTTAACTACGACAGTTATTATACCATCGACTTTGGCATCAAGGATGAAAGTGGTAAATTCCAAAGCACGAGTGGAAATAGAATGGTGTTCATCTATACGACTGCATCAGAAGAATCCTTATCTGGAATAACTCATGATAGAGAAGAAACAAGAATGGCTAAGAGTCCTGCCATCGACTTTGTCAAAGGAAAGAAGATCTTCGTGATCAAGAAGTAGCAGCATAGAAGTTGATCATACGATAGGCGATGTGTTCTCCACTAAGAGTTCACATCGCTTTTTTATATCCACATGATAATATCAATATATTCTTTATTTATTTTTAAATTTTAAAAACTCTTATGATGATATTTATATAGGTGTTAATATTGTGGATAAGTAGGTAGTTTGATTGTTTATCAGTCAGTTAGGTTGTGGATAAGTTGCGGATTAGGTGTAGAAAAAAAACTGAAAAAAAAGAACAACTTTTTTTGGTGGTTTGAAATGGATGTGGGTATAAAAATAGAAATGAAAAAAGCAAGAAAAGTTATTAGAAGTTATTAAAAAGTTTTCAATAGGGTTATGAACAGGGTTATCGACAGTTTTATTGTCTTAGGAGTTCCATGAAGCGTTTTTTCATGGATTCCTTCAATTCATTCTCATCTAAGATGAAATGATTGATGACTTCATCGAAAGCCTGCTCTGCTTTTTGCCGCATTTGGGCTTTTCCAGCACGAAGACCAGAGGAAAGTTCTGTCTTTGGAAGCAATTGTCTGTTGAAATTACCGTCACTCATTTTGTTAGTTGTTTAGTTTGTTGGTAAATTTGTATATTTGTTGATAAGTATGTTGAAACTATCTGTTGATAAATTGTCAATAACCCTATTGATAAGTTGTTTATAAGTGGCAAATTTACAGGTTTTCATTGACATTGCAAAGAGTTGATAATGAAAATGATTAGAAAGTTTTTGTTTTTGGAAAGTATTCACTAATTTTGCAAGTGTTAATAAGTAAGTGAATAAGTTATGAACAAGGTGTCAATAACTGACGAAAAATATATGAGAAGGTGCATTCAACTGGCCAAGAATGGCAGAAAGAATGCACAACCTAATCCAATGGTAGGTGCTGTGATTGTGTATGAGGGCAAAATCATCGGAGAAGGGTATCATGTACGATGTGGTGAAGGTCATGCAGAGGTGAATGCTTGTGCATCAGTTAAGAAAGAGGATGAGCATTTGTTGAAAGAGAGCACCATTTATGTCAGTTTGGAACCTTGCAGTCATTATGGAAAGACACCTCCTTGTGCAGATTTGTTGATAAGCAAGGGTTTCAAGCGTTGTGTCATTGGTTGTCAAGATCCTTTTGCAAAGGTGCAAGGAAAAGGTATTCAGAAATTGAAAGATGCTGGCATTGAAGTGACTGTAGGTGTGTTGGAAGAAGAATGTAAAGCTTTGAACAAGCGTTTTATGACTTATCATGCTTTACAACGTCCTTTTGTCACCTTGAAATGGGCAGAATCAGCAGATGGCTTTATTGATGGTCATATATCCAATACTTACACCCAAATGATTTGTCACAAACGTCGTGCAGAACATCAAGCTATCTTGGTGGGAAGAAAGACCTTTGAGATAGACAAACCATCCTTGAATGTGCGTGAATGGATAGGTTCTTCTCCCAAAAGATATGTGGCTTCTTCTCAGGCATTGACATTGCCAGAAGGTTATCATCTGATTCTGTCAATAAGTGTTGATAACATTCTTCATCAATTATACGAAGACGGCATCCAAACACTCTTGGTGGAAGGTGGAGCAGATATTCTCCAATCCTTTATCGATAGTGGTCAATGGGATGAATGTTATGTGGAAAAGGGTGCTATGACGCTCAATGGACATGTCAAAGCTCCTGTGCTTTCTCATGCTGTATTGAAGGCTGTGAATACAGACTTCGGACAAAAGATAGAGAAATATGTAAAGGCATAAACTATTCCATCAAAGGAATACCATAGACGAGCACATCAGTATATTCCGTCTCTGTGGCAGGAACAGCTATTCGTGAAGCCACAGCAAGGGTAAGGATAGAAATCCTCACATTGGGCGCTTTAGCTAACTCTTTGGCACAAGAAACAAGGGTAGCACCTGTAGTGGTGACATCATCAACCAGGAGAATATGCTTGCCGGCTATCTTTTCAGGATGTTTCAGATGGAAAATGTCTTTCACGTTCTCCATACGTTGATGAGCATTGAATCGAGTTTGGGAAGTATTGTTCCCTACCCTCTTCACCACATTATTTAATATAGGAAGTCCTGTCACGTTCTTAATTCCTTTGGCAATGTAATAGCTCTGGTTATAACCTCGCTTGAGTTGTTTTCTCCAATGGAGAGGTAAAGGAATGATAGCATCAATATCATCAAAGAAAAGGCTTTCCTTTAGGGTATCAGCATAGATGGAAGCCAAATAAGTTCCCACATGAGGACGTCCATAATACTTGATGTTGTAGATGATTTTACGTGCATTTTCCCCATCGTGAAAGAACATGGAAACAGCTTTTTCGATGGGAAAGAGTTCCCAAAAATGCTTTTCCAAGATATTATGCTCGACAGTATGGTAGTTAGTGAATGGCAAGTTCATCAGACAAGAAAAGCAGATGTATTTTTCTTGTTTCGACAAACGATTACCACACATACAACAGCGGCGTGGGAGCAAGAAGTCAAGAATGTCAGTCCATATATTCATCGCACTCGTCCAAACTTCCTACGACCTTCATAATGTCATCCATCGCAAAACCTCTGCCCAAGGCAAAGCGAATCAATTTACCTCTGACCTCATATTCGTTTTTTCCTTTTACTGTGGGGCGTTTCTTCTCGATGATTTTTCGCAAGGCATCCATATTGTCCTCTTCCTTCAACTCCTCCAATCCTGCCTCAATATGTTTCGCAGCAATTTTTCTCATCTTCAGTTCCTTTTCAATGCGTACCCTACCCCAATGGTTGTAATGGAACTTATCCTTCACAAACGCCCTTGCGTACCTTTCCTCATCAATAAACTTCTCCTTGATCAGTCTTGCTACAATCTTCTCAGCCATCTCATCAGCTACCTCCCAACGTTTCATCTTCTTCATCACATCATAGCAACATTGCTCGCTCAAAGCACACAGAGCAGAAAGCTTCTGATAAGCCTCCTGCTCCGTGTATAGATGGTGTTTCTTTTCCATCAGTATATGGATGAAAAGTGTTACTTCTTCAATACAACATTGATCATCTTGCCTGGCACAACGATGACTTTCGCCACAGTAAAGCCTTCCATCCACTTGGCTGATTGTGGGTTGGAAAGTGCAGCCTTCTCAGCATCTTCCTTGCTAACATCAGCAGGGAACTCAAGTGGGAAACGAGCCTTACCATTGAACGCCACCATCATCTTCACAGAATCCTCCACCAAGTAGTCTTCGTTGAAAGCAGGCCAAGGTGCATCACAAACGGTTGTTGTGTGACCCAACAAGTGCCAAAGTTCTTCTGCCAAATGAGGACAGAATGGAGCCAAAAGGATGGTAAGTGTTTCCTTCACCTCACGATTGGTGCTCTTCAGTTTTGTGAGTTCGTTCAGGCATACCATGAAGGCAGCGATGGAGGTATTGTAAGAGAACACCTCAATGTCAGCTGTCACCTTCTTGATGAGGGTGTGCAGGGCTTTGAGTTCCTCTTTCGAAGCAGCACCATCAGTTGCATTAATCGTGCCATCTTCGTTGGTCATGAACTTCCAAAGCTTCTTCAAGAATCTGTGGCAACCGTCAATACCATTCGTGTCCCAAGGTTTGCTCTGCTCCACAGGACCCAAGAACATCTCGTAGAGACGCAAGGTGTCAGCACCAAACTTCTCGACAATCATATCTGGATTGACCACATTGAACATTGACTTCGACATCTTCTCAACAGCCCATCCACAGATGTACTTGCCCTCATCGTTGAGAATAAACTCAGCTGTCTCATACTCTGGTCGCCAAGCCTTGAATGCCTCCACATCAAGCACATCAGCGCTTACGATGTTCACATCCACATGGATAGGTGTCACATCATAACCGTCCTTCTTGTCGAACGAAACAAAGGTGTTGGTGTCCTTGATACGATACACAAAGTTGCTTCGTCCTTGAATCATACCTTGATTGATTAGCTTTTGGAAAGGCTCTTCCTTGCAGGAGATGCCCAAGTCGAAGAGGAATTTGTTCCAGAAACGGCTATAGATCAAGTGACCTGTGGCGTGTTCGCTACCACCTACATACAAGTCCACATTCTGCCAATACTCATCAGCATCCTTGCTCACGAGTGCCTGATCGTTGTGTGGATCCATATAGCGCAGATAATAAGCAGAGCTGCCAGCAAATCCAGGCATCGTGTAAAGCTCGATAGGGAAGATGGTCTTGTTGTCGATTTTTGAGTTCTCCACAATCTTCTTGTTAGCCTCATCCCAAGCCCAAACGGTCGCATTGCCCAGTGGTGGTTCACCTGTCTCAGTAGGCAGGAACTTATCTACCTCTGGCAATTCGATAGGCAGGCATTCCTCTGGAATCATGGTTGGGATGCCATTCTTGTAATAGACAGGGAATGGTTCACCCCAATAACGCTGGCGAGAGAAGATGGCATCGCGCAGACGGTAGTTCACCTTTACACGACCCAATCCTGCTTCCTTCACGTATTTCTTGGTGGCAGCAATTGCCTCCTTTACCGTTAAGCCATTGAGAGAGAAATCAATGTATGGCTTCACATCCTTGCGAGGTGAGTTGCAGACAATACCTTCCTTGGCATCATAACTCTCTTCGCTGATGTCAGCACCCTCAATGAGCGGGATGATGGGCAGGTTGAAGTGCTTGGCAAACGCATAGTCACGACTATCGTGAGCAGGCACAGCCATAATGGCACCAGTACCATAACCAGCCAATACATATTCAGAAATCCAGATTGGATTCTTTTCGCCAGTGAAAGGATTGATGGCATAGGAGCCAGAGAATACACCTGTCACCTTGTGGTCAATCATGCGTTCACGCTCTGTACGACCCTTCACATACTTGATGTATTCCTCTACAGCGGATTTTTGTTCAGCTGTCGTCACCTTCTCTACGAGCTCACTCTCAGGAGCCAGCACCATGAAAGTTACACCAAACATTGTATCAGCACGAGTGGTAAAGATGGTGAAGCTCTCATCGCTATCTGCAATCTTGAACTCCACTTCAGCACCTTCTGAACGGCCAATCCAGTTCTTCTGTGTCTCCTTGATGGAATCACTCCATTGGATAGTCTCCAGACCATCGAGGAGTCTCTGTGAATAAGCAGAAACACGAAGGCACCACTGGCGCATCTTTTTCTGCTCTACAGGGAAACCACCACGTACACTCACACCATCTACCACCTCATCATTTGCCAACACGGTACCCAAACCAGCACACCAGTTCACCATCGTCTCGCCCATGAAGGCAATACGATAGTTCATCAGCACATCACTCTTCTGCTTCTCATCCATCGCTTTCCATTCTTCAGCTGTGAAGGTGAGATTCTCTGTCTGAGCCACATCTAAACCTTCAGTACCCTTCTCTTCAAAGTGCTTGATCAGCTGCTCGATAGGTTGAGCAGACTGACACTTGTTGCAGAAGAACGAGTTGAACATCTTTTGGAAAGCCCATTGTGTCCACTTGTAGTAGTTAGGTGCGCAAGTACGCACTTCTCTGTCCCAATCAAAGCAGAAGCCAATCTTGTCCAACTGCTCACGATAGCGGTCAATGTTCTGGAAAGTGGTTTTCTCAGGGTGCTGACCTGTCTGGATGGCATACTGCTCAGCAGGCAATCCATAGGCATCATAACCCATAGGGTTCAGTACGTTGAAGCCCTGCAAACGCTTGAAGCGAGCATAGATGTCGCTCGCAATATATCCTAATGGGTGTCCTACGTGCAAACCTGCTCCACTGGGATAGGGGAACATGTTCAACACATAAAACTTGGGTTTGCTTTTATCCTCGACAACTTTGTAGGTCTGTTCTTCCACCCACTTTTGTTGCCATTTCTTCTCAATCTCTCTAAAATTGTATTCCATTGTTGGTGTTGTTATTAAGCTTCAAAAAATATAAATCGCCCAGCGTGTGGGCTGGTTCGGGTGCAAAGTTACGTATAAGTGCTGACAATTCAAAGAGAAAGACGATTTTTCCCCCTGAATGTCGAACGAAAGTGTTGTTACTCAATCCAATTATCCCTATCCAAATTGCGATAGCCTATGGCTTCAGCAATATGAGAAGACTGCACATTCTCAACTCCTTCGAGGTCAGCAATGGTGCGTGAGACTTTCAGGATGCGGTCGTAGGCACGAGCTGAGAGGTTGAACTTCTTCATGGCTGTGCGCAAGAGGTTCAACGCCTGATCATCCAACTGCACATACTTCTGCAAAAGGGAGGTGGTCATTTGGGCATTGCAATGGATGCCCTTCACGCCCTTATAGCGTTCACTCTGAATCTGACGCGCTTTGAGCACCCGTTCACGAATCGTGGCAGAAGACTCACCCTTGGGTGCTTTGGCAATGTCCTCGAAGGGTACACTTTCCACTTCTACCTGCAAGTCTATGCGATCCATCAAAGGCCCGCTAATTTTGTTCATGTATCGCTGAATCTGGGCAGGGGTGCAGACACATTTGCGAGTGGGATGATGATGATAGCCACAAGGGCAAGGATTCATCGATGCCACCAACATGAAGGAGCAAGGAAGCGTGAGGTTGTAGCGTGCTCGAGAGATGCTAATGATACGGTCTTCGAGGGGTTGTCGAAGGGTTTCAAGGACGCTACGATTGAATTCAGGAAGTTCATCCAGAAAGAGCACCCCATTATGCGCCAGACAAATTTCACCAGGCATAAAGACATTTCCACCTCCCACAAGAGCTACATCTGAAACGGTATGGTGAGGGGCTCGAAAGGGGCGTTGACTGATGAGCGAAGTGTCTTTCTTCAACGTGCCGGCAATGGAATGAATCTGCGTAGTCTCCAAACTCTCGCTGAGAGTGAGTGGCGGCAGGATGGAAGGAAGACGTTTTGCCATCATGGATTTACCACAACCAGGACTACCTACCAGAATGATATTGTGTCCACCTGCTGCTGCTACCTCAAAGGCGCGTTTTACGTTGGGTTGTCCCTTCACCTCATCAAAATCGTATGGGAAAGAGAACAATTGGGCGTAGAATTCTTCACGTGTATTGACGATGGTGGGTTCGATGTGGTTGATTCCTGTAAAGAACCCCACGATGTCATTCAGATGGCTCACTCCATAAATCTTCAGCTTATTCACCACAGCTGCTTCACGGGCATTCTCCTCAGGCACAAACAAGGCGTCATACCCCAATTCCCTTGCCTTGATGGAGATAGGTAAGACGCCCTTCACAGGCAGGATGGTGCCATCCAACCCCAATTCTCCCACAAACATATAGCGTTCAGCCCCTTCTATCGTCAGCAATTCGCAGGAAACCATCACGCCTATCGCCATAGGAAGGTCGAATCCAGAACCCTCCTTGCGTACATCGGCAGGAGCCAGATTGACCACCACAGACTTATTGGGCATCTTGTAGCCATTCACACGCAGGGCTGATTGGACACGTTCCTGACTTTCCTTCACAGCACTATCGGGCAATCCCACGATGGTGAACTTGGGATTATTCCCTCCTTCGAAGTTGTCCACTTCTACAGTGACCACCATCGCATCCAATCCCTGTAATGCTGCGCTATATATCTTTGAGACCATCTGCTTTTCTTCCTTTTAATGAATGTGTTTTTTCAGGATGTCACCCAATTGGTTAACATCGTCACCACTATCGAGCACCTTGTGATTCTTGTCGGCCAAGATGTAATAGGGAACGGTATTGATGCCAAGGGTCTTGATGGCTTTCGATTCGAAGTTTAAGCCGTCGCAACAATGCAAAATGTAAGTGGCTGTGGTGTCAGGACGGATGGCATCTTCCCAACGGTAGCGTTCCACATCAAGGGAGATGGCCACAAGACGCAATTTGCCATTCTCGCGATAATCCCCCAACGCATTCTTCATTCTCCAAAGGAAGTCATAACCATTGGGCATCCATGTTGCCCAGAAAGCAATGAGGGTGTAGTCTTTGGAAGAGGACCAAAGTTTGACACTTTTCCTGTCTTTGTTGGTGAGGGTGACATCGGGCAAGGTCTTGTCGATTTGTCGTGTGGCAGCCGCTTTGAGCTTACTCTCAATGTCGAGCAACTGGTGATGATGAGGATGCTTGGCTTTAAGCACTTTCAAGAGTTCGTTGAGTTCTGTAGAACTGACTTCTTCGTTCTGCACGAAGTATTGGTTGAAGAGATAGATGGCAACTGGTGAGGCAGGATGATCCTTGATGTAGGTACGAGCCGTATTGGTCATCAAGGATGGGTTCATCGTGTAAGTCTCTTCGCGGAACTTGTTCATGAGTTCGTTTTCTTCACTACCATTCACCACATAGTTTTTGAGGTCATTGGCTGTGGCTTCATATTCGAGGTCTTCACCAGGACCTGCAAAGATGACCTGCTCTACCCCATTGGGGAAGAGAAGGATGTAGGGGGTGACTTGATCTGTCTCTCCCCGATAGCGGAACTTGCCCTCTTGAATGTTGATGGTGTCAAGACGGGCAAGGTCGCCGTTTAGGTTGTAGATGTATAGTTCTCCTGCCTGCATGTCACGGAAGCTACCCCTGATGCGGAAGGAGTTGCCATCAGGTCCACAAGAGACCAAGAGAAACAAGATGAATATGTAAAGAAAATGCTTCATTCTTTATTATAATCGGAGAATTCTGCATCGTTGGCAGCACGTTTTGCTAATGAAGCATCAAGGGCTATCGCCTTTGCAAGATTATCCTTCACCTCCGACTTGTCTTCCATGCGAGCAGCGAGGATAGCACGCAGGTAGTAAGTCATTGCATCAGGGTTCTTGATGTTGCCAAGCGTCTTGAGTGCATCGGCATAGTCTTGTGAAAGGATATTGGCAAGGGCTGCACTATTGTTGGCAGAGTTGGCAAACTTGGCAGCAGCCTGTGGGTAGCGTCCCTGTGCTACGTAGAGGTGGCCAGTAGCTTCGTCAAAGTTGTTGGCATTGACACCCTTGGAAATGAACATCTCAGCATCTTGGAACTGTCCGTTCTGGATGGCGAGCATACCAAGATTCACATTAGGTTCTGCTGCATTGGCGTTGATGCCAAGTGCCTGACGCAGGTATGACTGTGCTGTCTCTGTATCACCACGACGCATTGCCAACTCACCCAAGTTGTTATAAGCACGATAGTCGTTAGGAAAGAGACTCACCACCTTCTTCAAGATGGATTCCTTTTGAGCATCGCTGGTGGAAAGTGTGTTGGCAGCATAAATCAGTTCCTCGATGCTCAGTTTCGAAGCATCGCTATTGACTAATTGCATGATGGCCTCATCGCTACGACCAATCACATCATAGTTGATCACCATACGGGCACGACGCAACTCTGGCAGCACGGCATCAGCCAATTCCTTATACACTACTGCTACATTGCGGATTTCACGCTCACGCTGCTCAGGATCTTGGTACATCGAGAGGACACGCAAGATGATTTCCTTGTCTTGCAGATTGGATTGTGACACAAGTGCCTGGAAACCTTCCCAGTCTTCCGCTGTGTATTTGGTATCCACATTGGTGCTGAGCTGGTTCTGTTTGAGTTGCTGGTTTACATAACCTTCAGACACTTCACCACGCTTGGCTGCCAGACGTTCATTGATGGTATAGGCACCATCAGGAGAAGCATAGGCACTCACCTCGATGTTGTTGAGCACAAGGCTCTGCTCGTCACTCTTGATGTTCTTCAGGGTGGTGATGAAGTCTTGTATGGTTTGGCTGTTCAGTTCACTGCCACGAAGGTTAGCCTGTCCAATGAGGAACTTTACAGCAGCTTCCTGCTTCTGACTGATGACACGCTGGAAGTTGTCAGGAGCCACACCAAAGTTGGCTGTCTTGGCTGTTTTTGTGATGAGGGAAGCTGTACATTGTGTACCATAACCAATCTTCACTGTTGGCATCTTCACCGTCTTCTTACCCACTTTGGCATTGAACTGCATCATCAAGTCGCTCTTCTCCATTCCCTCCTCGAAAGGTACAGAGAAACGCATCGTTGCATGACCACCATTCTTATAAGAGATGATCATGTTGTTGGCTTCCACCTTCTCACCCTGCAAGGTGTAAGGTTCGCCAGCCGATGCACCACCGTCCCATTTCAGGATAGGTGTACATTCTATGACAGCCTTCTTGTTCATCAACTTTGGGGGTACGTTGATGCTGATGGTAGCGGGCACCTCACCTGCCAGATATTCCAATGGCTTGGGAGATACGGCAAAGTTGTCCGACACAAATGCTTTCTGCTTACTGCAACCTGACAGCCACACGACTGCCACAGCTGATAACATATAAACGCTTTTCTTCATATTTTTAGTTTTTTGTATATTTCCTACTCAAACGCCGCACAGGATACCATACAGAAAGGAATCCGACGGCAATGACTGTCACAAACACCAGCACCACATCCCATACACGTACACTCACAGGGTAAGCATCGATGATGTAACTTCCCTCGCTGTCGCCAAAACGAATCAGGCCAAACTCCTGTTGCAACCAACACAACAGCAATCCGATACTGATGCCAATGACTGCGCCCAACAGAGAAATCATTCTGCCTTCCATCATGAAGATGCTGCTGATCTGATGTTCGTTGGCACCCAGATTTCTCAACGTGATGGCGTCTTGCTTCTTGTCGATAATCAGCATCGACAGCGAGCCAATGATGTTGAAGCACGCAATCATCAGGATAAACGTCAAGAAGATGTAGGAGATGAGTTTCTCAATCTGCATAATCTTGAATGTGTCTTCCTGTTGCTCGTAACGGTCTTTCACCAGATATTTCTCACCCAGCATCTCTCGCAGACGTGCTTTTACCTTCCCCACATCGGCACCATTTCGTACCTTCAATTCTATGGCCGACACTTCCCCTTCTCGCTCAAAGAGCCTGCGGGCAAATGCGATGTTGGTGATGACATATTGTGCATCATACTTGTTTTGCTTCACCATGAAACCCACCTTTGGCGAGTAGAGTTCCTCTTGGTTCAGGCTCTCACGAGGGTCATTCAGGTCGATGCGTTCTCCCTTTCGAGGGGCATATACCTGGATGGGGTCATCAAAGTCTGCTCCCAAACCCAGCTGCATCAGCAGGTTCGCTCCCAAGATGCCGTAGTCAATCACATCAGCATGGAGTTCAAACACTCCTTCGCCAATCAGGATATTGTTGATGCCTGTCAGTTCCTCGAAACTGTCTTCCACACCTTTCACAGTCGCCATCACTTGACGGTTGTTGATCATCAGCAAGGCTTGGTCTTCTAATGTTTCTGTACAGATGGCGATGTCCGCATCTGTCTTCAAGGCTTTCAGCTCTTTCGCATCAGCCGCCATAAACTTCCCGACTGTTGGCACGACCTTCAACTGAGGATCCATCGTTGTGAACAATCCTGCCACCATATCCTGGAAGCCGTTGAATACAGACAGGATACATACCAGCGCAGCTGTCGCAATCGCCACGCCACATACCGACACACCTGAAATGATGTTGATGGCATTGTGCGACTTCTTCGACAGCAAATAACGCTTGGCTATGTAGAAGGGAAAGTTCACTGTTTCAGCAGTTTATCGATGTTCTCCACATAGTCCAACGAGTCATCCAAGAAGAACTTCAACTCTGGGATGATGCGCAACTGGTGACGTTCCAACTTGCCCAACTCATAGCGAATCTCGCCTGCATGGTCGTTGATGTTCTGCAACACCTCCTGTGCCTTCTCTGAAGGGAAGATGCTCAGGTACGCCTTCGCCACACTCAAGTCGGGACTGATCCTCACCACACTCACGCTCACCAGCAGATTCCTTGTCTGCCTCGTCTGTGCCTGAAATATGCTCGCCAAATCCTTCTGAATCAAGCGTGCAATCTTATTCTGTCTTGTTGTTTCCATAATTCTTCCAATTTTCAATTTTCAATTCTCAACTTTCAATTTCCTAATAATGCTCAATCCGTCTCTCAAAGGCAAAATCACCTTCTCCACTCTGTCGTCCTTAGCCACATGATCATTAAATCTTCTGATGCCTTCTGTCTGCGCATCATGTGTTTGCTCTTCCACCACATGACCGTCCCACAACGTGTTGTCTGCCAAGATGTAGCCTCCTTCGTTCAGGTGTTCCATCACCATCTCGTAATACTCCACATACTTGCGCTTGTCACCATCGATGAATGCCATATCGAACATCAATCCCAACTGCGGCACCACCTCTAACGCATCACCAATGTGCATCGTAATCTTGTCCTTGTAGGGCGAATTCTCAAACCAGGGCAACGTGAAATCCTCCTGCTCATCGTTGATCTCTACTGTGTGCAGATGACCTCCCTCAGGCAATCCCTCAGCAATGCACAAGCCCGAATAACCGCTATAGGTGCCAATTTCCAACACCAACTTCGGACGCACCATCCCCACCAGCATCTTCAACAGTCGTCCTTGCAAGTGACCGCTTGCCATCCTTCCATAGAGCAGATGCAACTGGGTCGCACGCCACAAACGATGCATGTAGTCACTCTCCTTGTCGATGTGAGCAAGGATATACTCGTCTATTGTCTCACTCATAACTAAAAACTAAAAGTTAAAAACTAAAAGTATAAGTTACTTACTATCCGAATGGGAGATACTTAAACTTTTAACTTTTAGTTTTTAGTTTTTCACTTTTAATGCTTCCACACCCAGTCGATAGCTGTCCAGTCCAAACCCGCAAATCACACCCACGCAGGCACAGCTGATCATCGACTTATGACGGAACTCCTCTCGCTGATGCACATTCGAGATATGCACTTCCACCACAGGCGTCTTCACCCCACGAATGGCATCCTGCAAGGCGATGCTCGTATGTGTATATGCTCCAGCATTCAGCACGATACCGTCCCAAGTGAAACCCACCTCATGAATCTTGTTGATGAGTTCACCCTCCACATTCGACTGGTAATATGCCAGTTCCACCTCAGGGAACATCCCCTTCAGCTTCTCAAAATACTCCTCGAAACCTTGGCTTCCATAAATACCCGGCTCCCGTTTACCCAACAAATTCAAGTTAGGTCCATTTAGAATCAATATCTTCATCATATTCACGAATTTGGTGCAAAGTTACGATTAAGTGAGAGAAAAACCAAATAAATTTGAGTTTTTCCGAACCGAAGGAGCAGCGAGAGCAGAGTTAAACTCATTTATGCTATGCCGAGTCGCTCGCAAGAGAGAAAGACACGACAAAAATGGTTAATATTGAGAGATAAAGCAAGTTTTTTTCAACTTTATTTGGAAAAGCGTGTAAATGACTGTATCTTTGCAACATAAAAAGGAACATCAATTATGAGTACAGAAACATTATCAGGATTGCGTGACTACCTCTTCAGCACACTCTCACGTTCCAATATGCTGTGGTTGGCTACACAACTGAAAGAACGTGCAGAGAAAGAAGAAGAGCTGAAGCCTTACACGATAGAGGAACTTCATCAGATGGTGGAAGAAGGACGAAAGCAGATTGCTGAAGGACATTATTTGACCAGTGAAGAAGTGTTCAGCGATCTCTTTGAGGAGTTCGGAGTTGAAGAGAAAGAACAGAAAGAACTGCAATTAGTAGAAGCAGTATGAAAATAAAGTGGCATATAGAAGCAAAGACAGCTATACGTCAAACAGCCAGTTATATTCGTAGTAAGTTTGATGCCAAAAGTGCCTCAGATTTTGTCAAAGAAGTTTATCATACAGAAAAGCTTTTGGAGAACAATCCCCATTTAGGAGCAGTAGAGCCTTTGCTATCTGGTTTACCAGTCATGTATCGTAGCATTGTGGTCAATCGCCTCAACAAACTCGTATATTGGATAAACGAAGACACCATTGAAATTGTTGCCTTTTGGGATACACGAAGAGAGCCAAAGGAACAAGCAAAAGAGGTGAGATGAGAACTCCTTGTCATAAATTAAATCAGGTGCTGTAGTGTGTTTACAGCACCTGTTTTAGTTGATGTCAGCGAAAAACTATTATTCTGATGAATTCAGATACCCGACAGGTCTTCCCCAAAGAGCCGACGGCTCTCTTGCCTTTTGTCGGCGGCAAAGCAATGGATTGCCGGCACCTTTTTGATGCTTTGCCGTCACCAATTTAAAAACGGCGTTTTGAGGGTTTTTGTACGACGTATCGTTGACCTCGAAACGACGTACCATTTATGCTCTCTCGTGGGAGCGTATTTTTTCTCTCCTAGGGTCGCAATTTTTTCCTTTAAGGGTTGCAAAAAAAACCTTTAGTGACTCAGAATTCAGAATTCAGTTTTCTGAGTCACCACCATTACCTTTCCCAATAATCGACCCTTATTGCCCAATAACCAGCCTCTGCTGAGAAATAACCGTGCGTTATTAAAACAGTCCTATTGTTTTTCCCTCAATAGCCAAGCGCCAAAACGCCAAATGCCAAATAAGGAAAATGCACCCTCTTATTATAATTATAACAATTATAGGGATAGAAGTAAATGGATAGGAACTATATAAATATAACAACTACCCCTTCACGCTTATTTGGCATTTGGCGGAATTTGTATATATGTGGATTCTAGCGAACAAACAGAAATACAACTACCCCTAATTTTCAGATATAACAAAAATTTTCTTGAGAATTGTTGCACGTTTCACACAACTTTCTTATCTTTGCCATCGGTTTCGAGGGAGAAATCTCGATTCCACGCATTAGCTTATTATTTCGCGTTTAGCCAAGAAGCCCGGAAAACTTTCATTGGATATAAGACACGATTTAATTTGTGAGAGGTCGCCCAAATGGGTAATTCAGGTTCATCGTATAGTAATGCACTCGCTTGGGGCGTGTTGCATTCTTGTTGTTGGACAGGAATACCCATTCCGAACTTCACCTCTCTGCTAAACGCATAAGAATGGTCGCACCGTCTTAGTATGCATAGATATAGTGCCATCTGTAACATAAAAAATATATTCCTCCCAATGAGCACATTCAATATCAAAAGCCACCATTTCTCTGATATTTTGCAGAAGCCCACTATTGCCATTGTATTAATATGGGCATCACTTGGAGGGGTATGTTTGGGCTTTATCATTATGGCATGTTTACCATGTGGATGGAGAGTTTTTCTATCTGGATATGGAAGTTTTGTAGGTGGTGTCATCTGTTGTTTGATTGCTATCGCAAATGCTATATTGTTGTATCAAACATTACAAACACAACGTGAAGATATAGAAAAACAACATATCCATTTCAAGCAAGAACGTTTTGAGACCACTTTTTTCAATTTGTTGGATTATCACAGAAAGTTGACAGATGGTTTGTCTGCAACACAACAAACTATAAATGCGACTATGCAGATAATAAGCAACTCTATTCAAGGGCGTTTCTTCTTTACTTTCGCCTTGAATGACATTGCACTAATAGAGGAAAGCCTTGCTTCACCAAGGTATCTTGGTACATTTGACGCCGACGTCGATTCTAGATCTATTGAGATGTTAGATTATAAGTACGCCGAAGAAGATCCGATGGACTTGTTTCGTGTTAAAAGGGAGGAAGAAGAACAAAGACTCCATCATATGGCTCTGCTCAAACAGATTAATTCGCTTTATCTTTCAAAAAAGGAATGGGAAGATTTACATGGTGATATGGTAAATAAAAAAGTAAATAGCTATAAACTCTTTTATCACCAATTATGTGGGGGTTATGAACATTATATACGCAGCCTGATTCAACTTCTTAGTTTCATCAAAGAGCAAAATGAAGGATATACTGAAGATATAATACGATATGGTAAGTATGTGCAGATGCAGATGAGCCAAAATGAACTATCTCTTTTGGTCTTGCATGCAGAATCAAAAATAGACTGTTTATGTGATCTGATGATGCTAATATCTTTAACACAAAAAAAATCTGTCCTATGAAGAGAAATGATAAGATAACTTTTATTTCGCTATTAATATTATTACTGTTCCTTTTTCCAAATCCAACTTTTGGGCAAAAGAACATTGTTCATCGTATTTCAGAGGGAATTTACGAAGGGGAATGGCATAAGGGGAAACCTCATGGCAAAGGGAAAATCATATATAAGTCAGGGGATATTTATGAAGGTGATTTCGTAAAAGGAAAACGAGAAGGGTATGGGGTTTATACTTTTCCAGACGGGGAGAAATATGAGGGGTATTGGAATCAGAATCATCAACATGGTCATGGGGTATATTACTTTGCTAATAAGGACAAATATGATGGGATGTGGTATCTTGATTACCAACATGGTCAGGGAAAAATGTATTACCACAATGGAGACTTGTATGAGGGAACATGGAATCAGGATCATATTCAAGGACATGGGGTATATTACTTTGCTAACAAGGACAAATATGATGGAACATGGGATAATGATTGTCGCCATGGGCAAGGGAAAATGTATTATCACAATGGAGACACATATGAAGGCATGTGGGTTAAAAACATGAGGCATGGTTATGGAAAATACACATATGCCTCAGGAGCATCCTATCGTGGGCAGTGGACATACGATAAAATGAATGGGCATGGTACTATGATAACAAAAGATGGTACTATCACAAGCGGGGAATGGAAAAATGACAGATTTATTTCTCCACAGAATCCAGAAGAAAACAAAGTTGGGATACAAAAACCAGAAAATCCTCCAGTAGAAATAAGGCAATGGACAGGAACAGGTTTTGCTTTAAAGAATGGATATATTGTCACAAACTATCATGTGGCAGGAGAAGCTAAGACTATAGAAATTTTTGGAATAAAAGGAGATTTCACAAAGGGATATAAGGCAGCAGTAGTTGGTGTAGATAGAGTAAGCGATTTAGCTTTACTTAAGCTCTCGGATAAGGAATTATCTAACTATGATACTCCACCTTTTGCTTTCAAATCCTCAATGGTTGATGTGGGGGAAAATGTGTACGTTTTAGGTTATCCGCTAATCCAAACAATGGGCAAAGAAATAAAACTGACAAACGGCATTGTTAGTTCAAGAAGTGGATACGAAGGTGATGTCACTACATATCAAATTTCCGTGCCAGTACAGCCTGGTAATAGTGGCGGTCCTATGTTTGACATGAAAGGCAATTTAGTGGGCATTATATGTGCAAAACATGCAGATGCAGAGAATGCAAGTTATGCTATAAAAACGTCCTACTTAAAGAATTTGGTAGAGAGTGTGGCATCTTCCGCCATATTACCTACAATTTCCACAGTAAATGGGAAGGAACTAAAAGAACAAGTGAAACAAATAAAGAACTTTGTTTATATGATAAAATGTTCAGATACAAGTGGGCGATAGTTCTTCTAAATCTGGTAGTGCTACAATCCTTGACCATTACAATTAATTCTCTTGTAGTAAGCTTTGTGTTCAAAAATGTAGTGAACACCAAAATATCTTTAAGATCACAAATTGTGACCATAAACAACAATGGTAGTAGTTGGATAATCCAGATAATAGGAGTGAACAAAACGTTCACCCCTTAAAACAACAAATATAAGGAGTCGCAAATCGTGACTCCCTTTACAAATACTATATTTCATTTCCCTCTACCCGTTCTTTTGTCCCTCTTCTTATATCCCAAACCCTTTAATTCAAAGAGGTCAGGAAACTTCTCCAGTATAGGATAAAGATTTCGCTCTAGTTAGAGAAAAATATTTCCCCAGTTGCTCCGCAAAAACTTTAAGATCAACCCTAAAAAACATAATGTTTCTGTGTCTTTTGGAGAAGAATAGAGAGTAAAGTGAAAAAAATGAGGGGTGAAAACAAATATTTTTGCGAAAAGGTTTGGGAGTTTGGGGAAATTAAGGTATTTTTGCAGTTACATCATTTTCGGAACACTATAAAAACTCAATTAATAACTTAAATTCTTAAACATTTTATGTGGTTATGTAACTCTTCAATCGGAAGGAAAGTGATCATGTCGGTGACCGGCTTGGCGCTGATTCTCTTCCTGACGTTTCATGGATGCATGAACGTAGTGGCACTTTTCAGTGCAGAGGCGTACAACCAGATTTGTGCATTGCTGGGTTCCAACTGGTATGCTATTGCGGCTACCTGTGCTTTGGCTGCCCTGATGTGCATTCACATCATCTACGCCTTTATCCTTACATTCCAGAATCGTAAGGCTCGTGGTAACAACAAGTATGAGGTTACCGACAAGCCCGCAGCTGTGGAATGGGCAAGTCAGAACATGTTGGTGCTCGGCATCATCGTGTGTCTGGGTCTTCTCCTTCACCTGAAGGATTTCTGGTGCAACATGATGTGGGCAGAAATCATCGGCGCTGAAGGTCAGTTCTCTCCTACGGATGGTTTTGGCTGGATCAAGTACACATTCTCCAACCCCATCTTCGTGGTGCTCTACCTCATTTGGATTGTAGCCATCTGGTTCCACCTCACTCACGGTTTCTGGTCTGCTCTTCAGACTCTCGGCTGGAGCGGTCACACTTGGTTCTGCCGCTGGAAGGCCATTGGCTATATTTGGTCAACTGTTGTGATGGCAATGTTCGCCATCGTGGCTATCGCTTTTGCTGTTTGTCCTGACTGCCTCGGCGGTTGCGAAGGCAAGGTTGTTCCTTTCTGGATGTAAGTAAAACTAAAAACTAACAACTAAAAACTAAAAGTAATAATTACTCATCTTTTCGATAGGAGGGTAACTTATACTTTTAACTTTTAGTTTTTAACTTTTAACTTAAACAAATTATGGCAATTAATATAGATTCTAAAATTCCTGAGGGACCAGTTGCTGAGAAGTGGTCGAACTATAAGGCACACCAGCGCTTGGTGAACCCAAAGAATAAGCTGAAGCTCGATGTCATCGTCGTTGGTACGGGTCTGGCTGGTGCTTCGGCTGCCGCATCTCTTGGTGAGATGGGCTTCAACGTGCTTAATTTCTGCATTCAGGACTCTCCCCGTCGTGCACACTCTATCGCTGCACAGGGTGGAATCAATGCAGCCAAGAACTATCAGAACGACGGTGACTCTATCTACCGTCTGTTCTACGACACCGTGAAGGGTGGCGACTATCGCGCTCGTGAGGCTAACGTGTATCGTCTGGCCGAGGTGTCGAACTCTATCATCGACCAGTGCGTGGCTCAGGGCGTTCCTTTTGCTCGTGAGTATGGTGGCACGCTGGCTAACCGTTCATTCGGTGGTGCGCAGGTGTCTCGTACTTTCTACGCCAAGGGTCAGACAGGTCAGCAGCTCCTCTTGGGTGCTTACTCAGCTCTCTCTGCTCAGGTGAACGCTGGTAAGGTGAAGCTCTACACCCGTTATGAGATGCTCGATGTGGTCATCATCGACGGTAAGGCTCGTGGTATCATCGCCAAGAACCTCGTGACTGGTAAGCTGGAGCGTTTCTCTGCCAACGCTGTTGTCATCGCTACTGGTGGTTATGGTAACACATACTTCCTCTCCACTAACGCAATGGGTTGTAACGTGACTGCCGCAATGTCTTGCTACCGTAAGGGTGCTTACTTCGCTAACCCTTGCTACGTGCAGATTCACCCAACTTGTATTCCTGTACACGGCGACAAGCAGTCGAAGCTCACGCTGATGTCTGAGTCTCTGCGTAACGATGGACGTATCTGGGTGCCTAAGAAGCTTGAAGATGCGAAGGCATTGCAGGCTGGCACGAAGGAAGGTTGGGAGATTCCAGAGGAAGACCGCGATTACTACCTCGAGCGCCGCTATCCAGCCTTCGGTAACCTCGTTCCTCGTGACGTGGCTTCACGTGCTGCCAAGGAGCGTTGCGACAAGGGCTTTGGTGTTAACAACACTGGTCTCGCTGTTTACCTCGACTTCTCTGAGTCTATCCAGCGTCTCGGCATCGACGTGATTCGCCAGCGTTATGGCAACCTTTTCGATATGTACGAGGAGATTACTGACGTGAACCCAGGTGAGAAGCGTGCCACCAAGAACGGCATGGATTACTATAACCCAATGATGATCTTCCCAGCTATCCACTACACAATGGGTGGTATCTGGGTGGACTACGAGCTCCAGACTTCTATCCCTGGCCTCTTCGCCATCGGTGAGTGTAACTTCTCTGATCACGGTGCTAACCGTCTCGGTGCTTCTGCTCTCATGCAGGGTCTCGCCGACGGTTACTTCGTATTGCCATACACCATCCAGAACTACCTCGCTGACCAGTCCATCTGGCCACGCATCTCTACGGATGCACCTGAGTTCGCTGAGGTGGAGAAGGCTACTGAGGAGCGCATCCAGAAGCTCATGAACATCAAGGGTAAGCGTTCTGTTGACTCCATCCACAAGGAACTCGGCCACATCTGCTGGGAGTACATCGGCATGGGTCGTACGAAGGAAGGTCTTGAGAAGGGCATCAAGCTCATCGACGAACTCCGCAAGGAATTCGACACCAACCTCTTCATCCCAGGCTCTCGTGAGGGTCTTAACGTGGAGCTTGACAAGGCTATCCACCTTGACGACTTCATCACGATGGGTAAACTCATCGCCTACGACGCACTCTCTCGTGAGGAGTCTTGCGGCGGTCACTTCCGCGAGGAGCACCAGACTGAAGAAGGCGAAGCCAAGCGCGACGACAAGAACTTCTTCTACGTGGGCTGCTGGAAGTATCAGGGCAACGACGCTACGGCACCTGAGCTCATCAAGGAGCCACTCGAATATGAGGCAATCAAAGTACAAACCCGTAACTATAAGAACTAAGGAACTATGGCTGAAAAAGTATTAAAATCATTCACAGTAAAATACTGGAAGCAGAATGGTCCGAAAGATGCGGGTCATTTTGAAGAGAAGGTAATGAAGGACATCCCTGGTGATACTTCGTTCCTCGAGATGCTCGACATCCTCAACGAGCAGTTGATTGAAGAAGGCAAGGAGCCATTCGTGTTTGACCACGACTGCCGCGAGGGCATCTGCGGCATGTGCTCGCTCTACATCAACGGTACGCCTCACGGCAAGACCGAGCGTGGAGCCACCACTTGCCAGCTCTACATGCGCAAGTTCAACGAGGGCGACACCATCACCATCGAGCCTTGGCGCTCGGCAGGTTTCCCTGTCATCAAGGACTGCATGGTTGACCGTACAGCCTTCGACAAGATCATCCAGGCAGGTGGCTACACCACTGTCCGCACGGGTGCTCCACAGGATGCCAATGCCATCCTCATCCCTAAGGAGGATGCTGACGAGGCAATGGATTGTGCATCTTGCATCGGCTGTGGCGCTTGCGTGGCAGCCTGCAAGAACGGTTCGGCTATGCTCTTCGTCAGCTCGAAGGTCAGCCAGCTCGCTCTTCTTCCACAAGGTCGCGTAGAGGCAGCACGTCGTGCCAAGGCTATGGTGGCCAAGATGGACGAACTCGGATTCGGCAACTGCACCAACACCCGTGCCTGCGAAGCCGTATGTCCTAAGTGCGAAACCATCGCCAACATCGCCCGTCTGAACCGCGAGTTCATCAAGGCAAAGCTGGCAGACTAATACACATTATATATATAATAAAGAGCGTCGTGGAGATTTTCCGCGACGCTTTTTTATTGGAGTAAAGAACTTTTGTTATCTTTCAATTGACACTACTTTCAGAGAAATAATACTCCCTCAGCGGCTTGACAACCTTCTCGCCCTTCACAGTGATTGCCTCGCTCAGCTTGATGTCTGCTGAGGATGCGCCCACCTTGATAACAAAGTTTCCTGGGGCGATGTTCCATTGCCGCTGAGCCTCGTGGCTATAATAGCCGAATTGTTCCATGTACAGTTTCACCGTTACCTGTTTGGTCTCGCCTGGAGCAAGCGTTAGACGAGCAAATCCTTGTAGCTGAATCAGACGGATATTGGGGTTGTCATCTGCGGGAGACAGATAGATCTGCGCTATCTCGTCGCCTTTCACCTTCCCTGTATTCTTCACATCGAAAGTCAGGGTGATGGCTTCATCGGTGGTGGCTGCTTCCTTGTTCACTTTCAGGTTCGAATACTCGAATGTCGTGTAGCTCAAACCATAACCGAAGGGCCATTGGATGTTGGGCGTGGCATAGATGGGACCAGGGGTTTTGAAAGACGGATCGACAGCCACGGGCGATGGGTTATTATAGCAGAGCGGCTCGTGAAGCTCTTTGTTGGGATAGCTGATGGCGAGCTTGGCTGATGGCGACACCTTGCCATAGAGGATGTCGGCGACAGCATTGCCACCCTCCTCACCCGGATACCATGCCTGAATGACGGCAGCACACTTCTCCGCCAGTCCGGAAATGACTTGTGCCCTTCCTCCGAAGACGATGAGCACCACGGGCTTGCCAGTGGCGATGAGTTCCTCAACGTACTGCTCTTGACGGCCTGGCAGACGCAGACCCTGACGGTCGCGGTTCTCGCCGCAAAGCATGACGTTTTCACCCACGGCGGCAATGATGATGTCAGCGTCCTTGGCCATGCGCAGCGCCTCGTCCTTGTCGGCTTTCTCGCCCGAATCCACCTTGCGATGCAGCAGTTCGTACTCCCAAGCACGTGCATCGCCATTCTTCACAAAGTCAGTCTCGATGCTATCCGTCCAGTCGCAACCACGCGAATACAAAATCTCCACCCCCTCGGGCTTCTGCGCCTTCATGCCCTCGAGCAGCGTCACCACATGGGGATGGTCGAGGTCTTCCGTCACCTTCTTCCAGAAGTAAGTCATGGCTGGGAAGGAATAGTCGCCGCACATCGCCCACATGGAATTGGCGTTGGGACCCGTCAGGAGAACTTTAGTAGAGGACAGACTATCTTGGCGCTTATGCAGTTGACTGTTCAGCAATTGGATCGTGGAAAAATAATCGTTCAGCGGCAAGACCCCATTGTTCTCCAGCAATACCACTGACTGCGTGGCGATGTCGTAGGCCGTCTGACGTTCCTCCGGACTATCCAGCACAATCTTCTCCTTGCTATACAGGTATGGATTCTTGTCCAAAAGACCGGCACGGAACTTATACCGCAACACGTCCTTCACCGCACGTTCGAAGGCCTCTTGTTTCACCAGCCCCTTGTCAATGGCTTCTTGCAGATGCTGATAATTTGCGCCATAAGGGAAATCCACATCGTTGCCGGCATTGATAGCCGCTGCGGCTTTCTCATCAGGACTGTCGAGGCCTGGCAACTGGTCTATCGCTGTATAATCACTTACCACCATCCCGTCGAAGCCGATGTAATCTCGCAAGATGTCCTGCAGAATCCAACTATTAGCCACGCAATTCTTCTCGTCGGAGGATGTCGGAGCAGTCTTCATCGCATGATACCCCGGCATGACCGCCTTGCTGTCTGCCAACCGAATCATCGTCTCGTGGGGCATCAAAATCTCCTCCATCAACTCCTTCTCGTCAGCATCGCCACCACCTCCGTATCCGAGATAATGCTTCGAGCAAGCACCCACGCCCTTCTTCAGATCGCCCTGTTGCAGACCCTTCACGAAGGCCGTGCCCATCACCGCCGACAAGTATCCATCCTCGCCATACGACTCCTCCAACCGGTTGAAACTCGGCACGCGGCACACATCCACCATCGGCGAGAGCGACAGCACACCGCCCATCTTGCGCATGGCAGTCGCTGTCTGACGCGTCTTCAGTTCTGCCAACTCTGGATTGAACGAGCATGCCTGTCCAATCTGCTGCGGATAGATGGTCGCTCCCCGCGTATTGATTCCCGACAGCACCTCCTCGTGAATCAGCGCCGGAATCCCGTTGGGCGTGTTCTCCATCAGCCATTCCTGAATCGCCGCCACACGGTCGCGCAGCACATTCGGGTCCATCGGCTTCTGACTGGCATACTGCGAGAAATGCCCGATGCCATTCGGAATCATTTCGCGGCACTTCGCCTCATCCAACTGTCCCGCCTCATTGAACAGGTCATCCATATACATGCTCCTCAACTGAGCGATCCTTTCCTCCTGTGACATCTTCCCGTAGAGGTCGTCAATCTGCTGCTCCATGTCTTGGGAACTGCAGCCAGCCAATAATGCAGCCGTGCCCATCATTGCCAAATTCCTTAATTGTTTGTACTTCATATTGTGTATTCCATTATTTATTTTACAGCCTAAACCTTCCCACATCCCCTTCCTGACGGACACGCAAGCGCCGATAGCCTGGAGCCAAATCAAACTCCCGCTTGAACGTCAGATAGAGGTTATTCATCGACCCGATGCCCGTGCGTTTCGCCACCTCCGCCATAGGCATGTCCGTGTAGCGCAGCAGCTCATCTGCCATCCTCACCTGAAACTTCTGCCGGAAGTCCACACCCCTCATGCCCGTCAGCACGAACACCATCGAGTCAATGTCCGTCGGCTTGAGACCATGAAGTTCGGCAAACGCTGTCGCATCGAAATTACCGCTGGCGAGATAGTCGATGTATGCATCAAACAGCCGGATGCCCGTCATCACCCTGCGCCGCTCCATCGGCACATAGCGCATCACACCATCCTCCGAATATATCCGTCGCTCTCGGAACGGCGTGACATAGAGGTCGTCAAACTTAAACTGCGGTTCCTCCTTCAGTTCCCGCTTCGTGTAGTTTCTCGGTATGCCGCTCAGTCCATGAGGCCTATACTGCCTATGCTTCCAAGCATTTCCGCTGCCATATCTTCCCATATTCTTCAATCATTTTTTCCGCTGTGTGGAATTGCAGTGATAATCCTTCCATCTTTTTATCCGCTACGCAGAATTTGGTGGCAAATATACGCATAAAAATCCATCCCACCAAACTTTTCACCCAAAATCTTTCCTCACAATATAATCTAACTCACGAATTTAATTATACCGTGCCACCACGAAATAATCTAACTCACGGGTCAGATTTTCCCGTGTCTCCACAATATAATCTAACCCACGGGATAGATTTTTTCATACTTCCACAGTACAATCTATCCCACGAGTTAGATTATAACACATATATTTTCCCCCGAATGTACGGAGAGAATCAAGAAAAAGTCGTATCTTTGCGACCGAAAACCATCAAATACATCATTATGGCAAGTAATTCCGACTTTGTAAAGTATGTGGCGGATCAGTGCGCTCGTCCGCGAGACATGCAAGGTGCTGCCAGAACCGAAAAAGAAGGCTACAAAATCAAATAACCGTAAATGATATGAACATTGGAGACCGTGCGCCCGAGATTCTGGGCAAGGACGAACAGGGACGGGACATCCGTCTGAGTGATTATAAGGGTAGGAAGCTGGTGCTGTACTTCTATCCAAAGGACAATACGAGTGGATGCACTGCTGAGGCTTGCAGTTTGCGCGACCGCTATGGTGAGTTGCAGGGTGCTGGCTATGAGGTGGTGGGTGTGAGCAAGGACTCTGCCGCATCGCATGTGAAGTTCAAGGAAAAGCATTCATTGCCGTTCCCATTGATTGCCGATGTGGACAAGACGCTTTTGGAGGCGATGGGTGCGTGGGGCGAGAAGAATATGTACGGTAAGAAGACGATGGGCACGATTCGCACCACCTTCATCATCAATGAAGAAGGCATCATCGAACAAATCTTTGCTGGCAAGCAGGTGAAGACCAAAGAACATGCCGAACAGATTCTGAATGTCTGATTATTGTTCAGATGTTAATGATTGCCCAGATTCCATCAATTTGACTACCACTTGTCTGCCCAACGGATGACGGGCACATCGTTGGCGTCAAATTCGATGGGGAGCCAGAGGTGCAGACTTTGGGAGAGGTGGCGAGGATTCCAGATGTCAGCCATGAAGATGGGCTTGCCATTCATCTGATAGATATAGGTACCCTGTGCTCCGAAAGTCTTGTTGGCAGGCATGTTCTGATAGCCTGTGGCTGTGCCGACAAAGGGAGAAGGATGCTGTTTCCAAGGTCCCCAGATGCTCTTGGCACTGAACATTCGAGCTTCGTTGGGCGACCATCCCGTGCAACCAGAACAGATGAGCCAATAAGTGCCGTTGTGCTTGAAGATGCAGGGGGCTTCGTTCTGACCACCTGGTGCCACCATATTGTATTTGCCCGTGAAATTGAGGTAGTCGTCCGTCAGTTCGCTGACCAACAACGTAAGGTTCTCCTGTGAAGAAGTGATGTGATACGCCTTGCCGTCATCATCCACATAGACGGTCATGTCGCGGCTCATCTGACCGCCCTTCATATCACGCCAAAGGTACATGCCCTTGTTCACTTCCTTTCGCCAAGCATCGTTCCACCACTCTTTCCATTGGGAGGCATCCGTCTGCTGTGCTGCCTTGATGGCCCGCTCATCCATATCGAAAGGCCATTGGTTGGCATGGATGCGCTGACTGCGGAGGAATTGGAAGGGTCCCGTGGGTGAGTCGCTTACAGCAAAAGCAACACGTGCTGCCTCATAGCCACGACCTTTCAGTTCGAGATGGAAGAGCATCACGAACTTCTTAGTCTTCGGATTGTACAGCACTTTGGGACGTTCCATGATACAGCCCCGTTCGATGTCGTGTCCAGCTTCTTGACTTGTCGCCAATGCCACTCCCTCATTCTTCCAAGTTTTCAAGTCGGCAGAGGAATAAACGGAGATGCCTGTCTCAGTCGAACCACCACTGTAGGGACGGTTCTCCCCATACCAGTAGTAGGTGTTGTTGTACTGGATGATGTTGCCACCATGCGCATTGATGTGCTGACCGTCAGTGTCCATCCACAACTGACCGTTCACGTGTTCTTGTGCTTGTGTATAGGTGGACAAAAGGAGAGCCATGCAGCACATAGCAAGGCTCTTTGTCCATGAGCTTCTCTTCATATTTGATGGTTTTGGTGTATCCTTTGATTACAGCACCTTGATGAGTTCCACATCGAAAATGAGTGTGGCGAATGGTGGAATCATGGCGCCTGCCCCACCCTCTCCGTAGGCGAGCATGTATGGGATGTAGAAGCGGTACTTCGCTCCTTCTGCCATAAGCTGAACGCCTTCTGTCCAACCAGCGATGACTTGCTGAAGACCGAAATCGGCAGGAGCGTTGCGCTTATAACTGCTGTCGAAGATGGTGCCGTCGAGCAGGCGACCTTCGTAGTGGCAACGAACAGTGTCAGTGGCTTTAGGCTGCTTGCCTGTACCTTCGGTGAGGACTTCGTATTGCAGACCGCTCTTGGTCACGATGACGCCGTCTTTCTTGGCATTCTCAGCAAGGAACTTCGCACCTTCCTCCTTGGCTGCCTTTCCAGCCTCAGCCTTGGCAGCATTCTGCTTCTGCTCCAATTCGCGGAAGAAAGCATTAACAATCTGCTGACCTTCCTGATGGCTCACCTTGAGGTCGTTGTCCTCGAGCACATCGGTGATAGATGCCGCGAAATCGTTGATGACGAGTTTTCCTTTGAGTCCCATTTGCTTGAGCTGTTGACCGATGCCGAGACCAAGCGCATAACTGAATTTATCCATAATAGTTCGTGATGTTTTTATGTTTTAATGTGATTAAAATCTTCATGAATGGTTGAAATCAGGTGCAAAGTTAGGCTTTTTCGGCGAATTTTGCCTAACTTTGCACGAAATTAAATAACAGATTATCAGAAAAAGAACAAGATATGGCATTGAAAGCAGGTATTGTGGGTTTGCCGAATGTGGGTAAGTCAACACTTTTTAATTGCTTGTCGAGTGCGAAGGCACAGGCAGCGAATTTTCCTTTTTGTACGATTGACGCGCAGTTGGGTCAGGTGAGTGTGCCTGACGAGCGACTGACAAAATTGGCGGAGTTGGTGCATCCGGGCAGGATTGTGCCAGCGGTGTGCGACATTGTCGATATTGCAGGATTGGTGAAAGGGGCCAGTCAGGGTGAAGGTCTGGGCAACCAGTTCCTGGGCAATATTCGTGAGTGCGATGCCATCATCCATGTGCTGCGCTGTTTCGACAATGGTAACATCGTGCATGTTGATGGTTCGGTTGATCCTGTCCGTGATAAGGAAATCATTGATACGGAATTGCAGTTGAAGGATCTTGAGACCGTCGAGATGCGCATCAAGAAGACGGAGAAACTGGCCAATGTCGGTCATGACAAGAATGCTAAAGTCGAGTATGGCTTGCTGCTCCGTTACAAGGAGGCATTGGAGAAGGGACTCTCTGCCCGTACCGTCGTGCCCGAGAACGACGAAGAGGTGCTGGCTGCCAAGAACATGTTCCTCCTGACCACCAAGCCTGTGCTCTATGTCTGCAATGTCGATGATGCGAGTGCGAAGTCTGGCAACGCCTATGTGGAGAAAGTGAAGGAGGCCATCAAGGATGAGGATGCAGAGCTGATGATCATCAGTGCGCAGACCGAGGCCGACATTGCCGAACTGGAGAGTTATGAAGAGAAACAGATGTTCCTCGAGGATTTGGGTTTGGAGGAGAGTGGTTGCAATCGACTCATCAAAGCCATCTATTCGCTCCTGAACCTGCAGACCTTCATCACCGCTGGTGAGATGGAGGTGAAGGCTTGGACGGTTCGCAAGGGATGGAAAGCTCCCCAGTGTGCTGGTGTGATTCATACTGACTTCGAGAAGGGCTTCATCCGTGCCGAAGTCATCAAGTACGACGACTATATTAAATATGGTAGTGAAGCCGCAGTCCGCGAGGCCGGCAAACTCGCCGTCGAGGGAAAGGATTATGTGGTGCAGGACGGCGATATTATGCACTTTAGATTCAATGTATAATGAATACTCTTTTCATCGACTGGCAACCCTCCGTTGAGGCTTTTTCGATTGGCTCCTTCAGCGTGCGCTGGTACTCCCTGCTGTGGTGCATCGGCTTGTTGTTGGCCTATCTGATTGTGCAGCGTCTTTATAAGCATCAGAAGATAGAGGACGAGAAGTTCGAGCCTCTCTTCTTCTATTGCTTCCTCGGTGTACTCATCGGTGCTCGACTCGGCCACTGCATCTTCTACGAGCCCGCTTATTACCTGACCAGCTGGAAGGGTTTCATCGAGATGCTCATCCCCTTCCATCAAATGGCCGACGGCTCATGGAAGTTCACGGGTTACGAGGGACTCGCTTCTCATGGCGGCACCATCGGACTCATCGTCGCCATGTTCCTCTACTGGCGCAAGATGAAGCTCCGTCCTTGGGTGGTAATGGACAATATCGCCATCGCCGTACCCGCCACCGCTTGCTGCATCCGTCTCGGCAACCTGATGAATTCCGAAATCATCGGCAATCCTACCGACGTCGCTTGGGGATTCATCTTCCATAGCCGTGATGCCCTCGTCGATGGGCAATTGGCACCACGCCATCCCGCCCAGCTCTATGAAGCCATCGCCTATCTCATCATTTTCGTCGCAGGAGCTATGATTTACTGGCGGTGGTACAAGTCCCAGAGCATGGCGGAAAAGTCGCCCATAGCCGTCGGAACGGGCTTTTATTTCGGTTTTTGCCTCGCCACCATCTTCACCTTCCGCTTCTTCATCGAGTTTTTGAAGAAAGAACAGGTGAATTTCGAACAAGAGATGCCCCTTGACATGGGACAACTGCTCAGCATTCCATTTGTGATATTGGGCGCATGGTGTATGTGGCGAGCCCAAAAGCAAGCAACTTAGTTGACAGCATCCCTACACAAAAAATCCCAGCACCTTCTTTTTTAGATGCTGGGTTTTTTTGTCAGCGTGACAAAGTCTCCACGAAGATGAAAATGGACTTTGTCAGCCGTTACAGGCTTTCCAGCATCCGCTTGAGCACGACGGTGGCGGAGATTTCGCGGTTGGCGGCTTCGGGGATGACGATGGAGGTGGGCGCTTCGATGACATCGTCTGTGACGATCATGTTGCGGCGCACAGGAAGGCAATGCATGAAGAAACCCTGATTGGTGACGGCCATCTGGCGGTCGCTGACGGTCCAGGCGGCATAGTCATGGTAGTCGCCGAGCACCTTGCCGTAGTCTTCGGGACGGGTCACACCTGGGCAACTCCAGTTCTTGGCATAGATGAAGTCGGCACCTTCGAAGGCTCGCATCTGGTCGTATTCAACACGGGCATTGCCGACGAACAGCGGGTCGAGTTCATAGCCCTCGGGATGTGTCACCACGAAGTCCACATCGGCAGCATTCATCCATTCAGCGAAAGAGTTCGGCACGGCCTGAGGGAGCGCTCTGGGATGAGGAGCCCACGAAAGCACCACCTTGGGACGCTTGTTGGGCGTACGCTGGACGGCCTTTCCGCCAAAGAGCGGATTGGGTTCGATGAGGGTCTTGTCCTTGTACTCCTCGATAGTGATGAGGTCGGCGAAAGCCTGCAGAGGGTGTACGGTGGCACTCTCCATGAAGAAGACGGGACGACCGCTGTACTGGATGAACTGCTGGAGGATCTTCTCCTCATAATCATCCTTGCGCGACTCGAAACGGGCGAAGGAACGCACGCCGATGATGTCGCAGTAGCAACCCATCACTGGGATGGCCTCGAGGAGGTGCTCGCTCTTGTCGCCCTCCATGATGACGCCACGCTCAGTCTCCAGTTTCCAAGCCCCCTGATTGACATCGAGCACGATGACGTTCATGCCCAGATTGAGCGCCGCCTTCTGGGTGGAGAGGCGAGTGCGCAGGGAGTTGTTGAAGAAGATGAGCATAGCGGTCTTGTTCTTGCCAAGAGCCTGATACTTATAGCGGTCGGCCTTGATCTCGAAAGCCTCATCAAGGGCTTTGCGCAGGTCGCCAATGTCGGATACGTGTTGGAAAATTTTCATTGTTTTGTGGGGTTTATGGGGTTTTCTAGCTTCTCTAGTTTGACTAGGAAATCTAGGGTAAATCTAGGAAGACTAGTTCTTTTAGTTGATTTCTTTCAAAAGTGTCAGCGCCTTGTTCTCGGCCGCTTCCATGATTTCGCGTTCGCCTGGGCCTTTGTCGTTGATGCCGCAGAGGTGGAGGATGCCGTGGATGATGACACGGTGGAGCTCTTCCTCGTAGGTGGCGCCTTGCTGTTCGGCATTGGTGCGAACGGTGTCGAGGCTGATGATGAGGTCGCCAGCAATGGTGTCCTTCTTACCTGTGAGGAGAGCGTCGTCGCAGTAGTCGAAGGTGATGATGTCGGTGTAGTAGTCGTGCTGCAGATACTGCTGGTTCACCTCGAGAATCTTGTCGTCGTTGCAGAAGATGTAGCCGATGTCCCCCACCCTCTTTCCGTAGGTGGCAGCCACAGCCTTCACCCATGCGCTGATTTGACGGCGACGAATGGGTGGCATCTTCACGCCATCTGTTTGATAGGTAATCATGCTATTGTGTCTTTATGTCTTTGAAAAGTTCCTCGTCCTTGATGGCTTCAATTCCCTGCTTGTAGATTTCGCTGATGGGATTCACCACCTCGTAGTACTCCGAACTGCTGAAGAGATCGCGTGCCACGAGTGCCTTCAACTGGATGCGCAGGAAGGGCAATGTGGCTTGAAGCGCAGAGTCGGTGTATTCGATGTGCTCATCCTTTGCCTTCGCCCAGAGGATGTCCAGCATCTCTTGGGGCACTTCAAACTCATTCTTGAACCGCACGAAACCTTCACGGAAACGCTCATCGTTGATGTCCTTGTCCTTCAACAGACGTTCGCGTTCCTTCCTGAAGTCCTTGACGTTATAGTCCTTAATAAGTCGCTTCTGGTTGGTGTTCAACCATTTGAGGATGGAGCTGTTGATACATCCCTTGGCTGCAAGCTCACGATGAAGTCGGGTGTAGTAGGTTGTGTCGAGCGGCACATAGACATCGGGCATGATACCACCTCCGCCATAGACGATGCGCCCACCCTTGGTCGTATATTTGAGCGAGTCGGGGAAATGGATGCTGTCGGCACTCATCAGTTCTCCGCTGTTGAGTCGGTCGAGCATATCCATATCGTATTTCCTGCGGTCACCTTTCTCGTAAGGCTTTTGGAAGCAACGACCCACAGGACTGTAGTAGTGGGCAATGGTCAGGCGCATCTCAGAACCGTCGGGCAATGGGATAGAACGCTGTACGAGTCCCTTGGCAAAGGTGCGACGTCCCACGATGATGCCTCTGTCGTGATCCTGCAAAGCTCCTGAAACGATTTCGGCAGCGGAGGCTGTGTAACCATCCACCAGCACGACAATCTTGTTGAGGTCAATCTTGTCCTTTCCTGCATGATACTCCTGTCGGCCTGTGGTGCGTCCCTCAGTATAGACAATCATCTCGTTGTTGTTGAGGAACTGGTCGGAGAGCGTGACGGCAGCCTGCAGATAGCCTCCAGGATTGCCTTGGAGATCGAGAACGAGGTTCTTCATGCCACATGCTGTCAAATAGTTGGTGGCTTTGACAAACTCATCGGTGGTCGTGGAACCGAAGTTGCTGATGCGCACATAGCCCGTCTTCTCATCAATCATATAGAAGGCATCGACCGTGTAAACTGGAATCTTGTCGCGTGTGACCTTGAACTTCTGCACACCGTTCACACCAGGACGAATCACCCCCAGATCAACGGTCGTTCCCTTTGGACCACGCAAGCGCTTCATGATTTCCTCACGCGACATCTTCACGCCGGCAATGGCTGTGTCGTTAACCGTCACAATCATATCGCCAGCCATGATACCCACCTTCTCAGAAGGACCACCGCTGATGGTTTGGATGACCACCAGCGTGTCTTCGTTCATGTTGAACTGCACGCCAATGCCATCGAAAGAGCCTGCCAACGGTTCATTCATGGCTTCCACATCCTTAGCAGGCGTATAGGTCGAATGAGGGTCAAGCTCTGTGAGCATCCCACGAATGGCATCCTCAGTCAACTTCGAGATGTTGACAGTATCGACATACAATTGCGTGATGGCTCCTTGTGCATAGATCAGTTTACGAAGTTGCACATCCAGCTCAGAACTATTATTGTTTCTACTGTTATTGCTTCTATTATTTCCTTGCTGTGCCATCAGCGGCATCGTCATCATCAGAAGGCTTGCCAGCAGAATGGTCTTTATGTTGCTAAAAATGTTTGTCATGTTTATGGTAGAAAGTCTTTTACATCTTGATGATAGGAAATCAATTCGCGCACGATGCTCGAACTGACACACGAATACTTGGCATCTGTGAACAACAGCACCGTCTCAATGCCTGTGAGGCGATGATTCACCTCTGCCATATCGCGTTCAAACTCGTAGTCTTTCACGCTTCTGACGCCTCGTAGGAGGAAACTCGCCCCTACCCTCTTGGCAAAGTCGGTGGTCAGTCCTTCGTAAGTTTCCACTCGCACTCTTGGCTCATCTTGATAAGCCTTGCGAATTGCCTGCATCCGTTCTTCGAGCGAGAACATGTACTTCTTCTCGTAGTTGATGCCGATGGCAATGATGACCTCGTCAGCCACACTCTTCAGCGCGCGGTCAACGATGTTCTTATGACCAATCGTGAACGGGTCGAAACTCCCTGCAAATACTGCTATCTTGCTCATTCCTTTATTCTTTATGATATCACTCCCCTACTCTACTCCTCATCTTCCAGTTCTGTGTCCTCCTCTGGCTTGTCTTCCTCGATCACCAGATTGTTGATGATGAAGTTCTGGCGCTGCATGGTGTTCTTGCCCATGTAGTACTCCAGCAGCTCCTTCACCTGGTCAGTCTTGCGCAGGGTGACGCTTTCCAGTCGCATATCAGAGCCGATGAAATTCTTGAACTCGTCAGGAGAAATCTCGCCCAATCCTTTGAATCGGGTGATTTCAGGTTCAGGCCCCAACAGCTCGATGGCCTTCTGGCGCTCTTCATCGCTGTAGCAATAGATGGTGATGAAGTCACCCTTGCTGTCGGGATGCTCCTCCATATACTTGTCCAACGTCGCCTTCTTGATGCGCTTCTTCCTGTTTCTTACACGGAAAAGTGGCGTTTGCAGGATATATACGTGTCCTGTCCTGACCAGTTCTGGGAAGAACTGCAAGAAGAACGTGATCATCAGCAGTCGGATGTGCATGCCATCGACATCGGCATCGGTTGCCACAATCACCTTATTGTAACGCAAGCCATCAATGCCGTCTTCGATGTTCAGGGCTGCCTGCAACAGATTGAATTCTTCATTCTCATACACCACCTTCTTCGTCAAACCGTACGAGTTCAGCGGTTTTCCTCGCAAGGAGAACACAGCCTGCGTCATCACATCGCGGCTCTTCGTGATGCTTCCGCTGGCTGAGTCACCCTCTGTGATGAAGATGGAACTCTCTTCCTTCAATTCGCCCTTGGGGTCGTTGAGATGTATCTTGCAGTCGCGCAGTTTGCGATTGTGCAGATTGGCTTTCTTGGCACGTTCACGAGCCAGTTTTGTCACACCAGCAATCGCCTTTCTATCTCTTTCGTTGTCCTTGATCTTCTCTTCGATAATCTCGGCCACATCCAAGTTCTTGTGCAGGTAGTTATCGACTTCGGTCTTGATGAAGTCGCCCACGAACTTGTTCACGCTGATGCCACCATTCGGTTCCATTGTGAGCGAACCCAACTTGATCTTCGTCTGCGACTCGAACTGCGGCTCCTGTACATTGATGGCAATCGCTGCGATAATACCTGAGCGGATGTCGCTGTACTCGTAGTTCTTGCCGTAGAACTCCTTGATGGTTCTGGCGATGTGCTCCTTGAACGCACTCTGATGCGTACCTCCCTGAATGGTGTGCTGACCATTCACAAACGAATGGTATTCTTCGCCATACTGCTGGTTGGTATGCGTGAAAGCAATCTCGATGTCGTCACCCTTCAGGTGGATGATCTCATAGAGAGGCGTTGCATCCATCGTGTCCTTCAGGAGGTCTTTCAAACCATTGCGGCTCACGATGCGACTGCCGTTGTAGTAAATCTCCAGTCCTGTGTTCAGGTAGGTGTAGTTGCGCAGCATATTGCTGACGAACTCATCCTGAAACTTATAGTTAAGGAACAGCGAGTCGTCTGGTTCGAACGAGATGAATGTGCCGTTCTCCTCCTTGGTCTTCGCCGTTTGGTCGTCGATGAGCTTACCTTTCTCAAACACAGCTGTGCGCACTACCCCATCGCGATAACTTCTTACCTCAAAGCGATTCGACAAGGCATTTACAGCCTTCGTACCCACACCATTCAGTCCGATGGACTTCTGGAAAGCCTTCGAGTCGTACTTACCACCCGTGTTCAGGATGCTCACAGCCTCGATCATCTTTCCCTGTGGGATGCCTCGACCGTAGTCACGCACCGTCACAGCCTTGTTCTCAATCACCTCCACCTCGATGCGCTTGCCGGCATTCATCTTGAACTCATCGATACTGTTGTCGATAATCTCCTTGAGCAGCACATAGATGCCGTCCTCTGCATGGCTGCCATCGCCCAAACGACCGATGTACATACCAGGACGCAGACGGATGTGCTCCACACCTGTCAAGGTGATGATGTTGGCATCATCATAATTGGTTTCTGGGGTATTATTTAGGTTCTTTTCTTCCATTGTTATTTGATTTCCTTCTTGTAGCACCTTCTTCTCTTGTGCTGTCTCCGTTCAAAATAAATCCATTGCTGCTGCACCTTGTCGTTCAACTCCAGCTCTGGATTCGTCTCCACGTAATCATATCCCTCTGAAATGTATATGGGCAGCAAGTCGTAGAAGAGAATCGAGTTCACGCCTTTTCCCTGATACTCTGGCAACACACCCACCAGCATCAAGTCAAGAATCTTTGGTTTCTTAATCTTCAATGCCTTCAGCAAGTGCCACCAACCCAACGGGAAGAGTTTACCCTTTGCTTTCTGCAATGCTTTCGACATCGACGGCATCGAGATACCTACCGCCACCAATCGACCGTTTGCCTCTGTGATGAGGCTCACCAGCTTCAAGTCAAGCACAGGCAGGTACATCTTCACATAGTGGTCTATCTGCTTCTGGCTCAGTTCGCTGTAACCAAACAAAGGCTTGAAGGCTTCGTTGATGAGTGCGAAAATCTCCTGACCATACTCCTTCGCAATCTTCTTCGAAGAGGTGTACTTCTTGATGTGCAGGTCATACTTCTTCATCACAATCTCAGCCACACGCTTCAGTCGCTCAGGCAGTCCTGTTTCCTTTGGCACCGTCATCAGCATCTCAATCCAGTCGGCATCCTTCTCGAAACCGAGCCTTTCGATGTGCTTCTGATAGTATGGGTAGTTGTAGATGGTAGCCATCGTCGAGAGTTCCTCAAAACCTTCAATCAGCATACCCTCCGCATCCATATCCGTAAAGCCCAGAGGCCCCTGAATCGTGTCCATACCCTTCTCTCTACCCCACTCTTCCACAGCTTTCAGCAATGCCTCGCTCACTTCCTCATCATCCACAAAGTCTATCCAACCAAACCTCACATTCTTCAAGTTCCACGCCTTGTTCGCCTTCTTGTTGATGATAGCAGCCACACGTCCCACTATCTTGTCATCCTTATATGCCAAGAAATACGCAGCCTCGCAGAAGTCCATAGCAGGATTTTTGTCCGAGAACGTGTCCAGCATATCCTCATAGAGATCAGGCACCGAATACGGGTTGTCCTTATACAATTCATAGTTGAAACGGATAAACTGTTTCAACTCCTTTTTCGTCTCAACTTGTTTGATTGTTACCATGATAAAATGCAAATTTGGGACAAAGGTACGAATTTTTTCCCTTATTCTGCCCCTTTGTCTGAAGATTTTCCTTCAAAAGCGTTTCTTTTCTATCATTAGTGAGAAAGATGACCGTTGTCCCCTTCCATATTGCAATCGCAGGATGTCGTTGATTTCATTCATCGCGCTTGATATAGACCCTGTGGCTTCCTCGTCCTTGTGCTTTGAAGCCGGCATCGGGTCGCTCGCAAAGTTCACGCAGTTCGATGGAGGCTTTCGAGTGCGACAAGCCAGTCAGAGTTGCATAGTCCCCTACTCTCATCATGACGTGATTCTCCAAATACTTCTTTGCCAACACGATGCGTTCCTCCAACGAATACTTCGACACCTTCAGACGACTCACCCCACCCCGTTCCAAGTCACACTCGCGGTCGGTCTTGCTGATCAGTTCCTTGTCTGCCCTGAAGCCGATGCCGTTGACCTCAATCGATTGGGCATTGCGCTTCTGCTCGCCTTCTTCAAAGGCATCCTGCTCCTTGTCTTTTCTCACACCCAGTTTGGCATTGAACGTACCTAAGCCGTCAATGCGCACAGAGTAGCCCATTGCCAAGAGACGAGGCAATTCTTCTGCCACAACCGTCAGGACTGCATCCATCATGGCGCGACTCACACCGCTGCCCACGTATGTGCATTTCTTGACGAACTCCTCATGATCCAGTTTTCTCCAAGTCTGCATCCTGTAATAGGCCTGCTTCTTTCCTGTGCCGTTCAAGTCGGCAATCTCTTTTTTGATGTATCTTGCCATAAATTATCTCCTATACCTTATAAAAATGATGAATACGGTATGCAAAGTTAGTTATTCTACGAGATAAAGTCAATTTTACGTCGAGAAATTTACATTTTACGACGTAAAACATACGTTTCATGACGTAAAATATACGTTCCACGCCGTAAAACGAAGTTTGCATAGGGGAGAAAGGATAAATAGATAGGGGCGCAATATGTTTTGTACGCCGTCATTCCCTTTTTGCAACTACTTCTTGATTTGGAAGACGCTCACGACAGGCAGATGGTCGCTGACGCCACCTTGATAGAAGGTGCCGAGGTAGGTTCGATAGGGTTTGACGTTGCCGTGAGTGGGGTCTGGTTCTGTGAGGAAGGACAAGTTCAGGATGCGTGTTTGCTGGTGGGAAAGGGTAGTGGTGTGGGTGAGAATATGGTCGAGAATAGACCATTCGCCCTGATACTTGTAAGTGCCAGGCTGGAGTTTGGCAGTACGGTCGATGAGGTGATGACTGCGCGTGAGAAGTTTGAGTTGCTGGGAGTTGGTTTCAGCATTGAAATCACCCATAATGAGCAGGTTAGGGTGCTGTCTGAGGGTTCGCACAGAATCCGTATGTGCTTGCAGTTGCTGACAGATGCTCATACTCAGTTTCTGACCTTCGCTGCCACCTCGTTTGGAGGGCAGATGAACCACATAGACATCGAGGGTGTCGCCTCCTGCAATGGTGCCTGCGACGTGCAGAATATCGCGTGTCTTGTCTTTCTTTGTCTTGGGTCGAATCGACTCTGTTTCAATAGGATGGAATGTGAAAGGAGAGTAGAGTAGGGCAACGTCAATCCCACGTTCATCTAACGAGTTGGTCATGATGTAGCGATAGCCAAGACTGCTCAGCGAAGTGCGTTGGGTAAGGCATTGCATCACAGTGTCGTTCTCCACCTCGCAAAGCCCTATCAAGTCAACAGGACGCTTCTCATCAGCTGCCGCAATCACTTTCCCCACACTTTTCAGCTTCTGAAAGAGCCTGTATTGACTCCATTTCCGTTCGCCCCCATCGCAGTATTCATAATCGTTCTTGCCCTCGTCGTGAATGGTGTCGAAGGCATTCTCGATGTTGTAGGACATGATGGTGAAGGTCTGCTGTGCCCTCATCTGACAGCACAGCAGAACGACAAACATCAGCAATATGTACCTTTTGCCATACTTCATTTTGTCAGCCTTATGTTCACCTACATGAGATTTCTTCTTTGTAGCCAAAGCATAAAGAAATGGTCATATACATAGTATTCCCCGTTTGTTTCTGTAATAAAATCTTTTTCCAAAAGCCCCTTGACGGCAGATACGACAGAACTGACAGATGGCAAACGATATTTGTGCACGAATTTCCCTCCTGAGATGGACTTCACGTGTCCTTCTGCCGCTATTGCCAAGAACACGTTACGCTGCTTCTCTGGCATCTGTCTTAGAAGTGTCTCGTATGCCTCTGATGACATTCGTAGATAGGTGTCAATGGCAGGATCAACCATATCTTTTGTGCAGACTCCACCTGCAGGTGTCTGCATATAGAGGATATTCATGATGCGCTGCACATTGGCTGTAACTCCCTGAAAGCGGCTATGGACTTCTTCAACGACATCTTGCGTGATGCATCTGCCTCCGTTCTTGGCGAACTGCAACTCGGCAAATGTCCAATAGCGGTTGAAGGGTATTGGCTCCAGTGACATAGGCACCACCGATTGGTAGAAGGGGCGTGCAGGTGAGAGAAACATCTCACTCATCAGATGGCGTTGTGAACCTGAGAAGATAAAGTTGGCATTAGGACAGCGCTGAATTTGGGTGCGCAATTCAGCCTCAATATTCTTATTGTCATTGTAATAGAGAATCTGTTGAAACTCGTCTATGGCCACCAAACAATGCCTGTCAGCTGTGCGTAGATAAGCGAAAATTTCATCAAGTGTTGTCTGCGGAGGTGTCATCGCTCCCACGCCTAACCCCCATACAGGATTACCATTGATGTCGAAGGATATTTCTGAGCGTACAGACATCAGTACGTTCAGAAAACCTTCCCAAACCTTACGTCCTTTTGGCTTTAATGATTCGAGGATGGACTTTCCAAATACATTGACAAAGTCCCGAAAGGAATTTGTAGCATAGATGTCCACCACAAATGTATGGAAATGGTCACTGATTGCCGGCTGATTGAAGCTGTGCTTAATCAAGTCAGTCTTGCCAAGACGTCTTGGCGACATCAATGCAATGTTATTGCCGTTGGTCAGGAAATCAACCAACGTCTGCGTCTCTTCAACGCGGTCGCAGAAATACTCTGGTCCTACATAACCATTAGTTACAAAAGGGTTATCTATCATACGTTTATTTATTATTTGGGTGCAAAGATAAGTAAATTATCATAACTATCAAAAAATGATTATCAAAAAATGATAATTTCTCCCCAAGGCTGCCTGCAACCTGTTGTAAAGCCTCCTTTTTAGTGGGCTTCTAACCAGTTCTCTCCCCAGCCGCAGTCAGCAACGAGGGGTACAGAGAGCTTGATGGCGTTCTGCATCTCGTTGATAACCAGCGCCTGCAGCTGCTCCTTCTCTTCTGGCACAACGGAGAAGTTCAGTTCGTCGTGCACTTGCAGGATCATCTTGGAATGAAGTCCCTCTTCACGCATCCGTTTGTCGATACGTATCATCGCCACCTTGATGATGTCGGCAGCAGTGCCCTGAATCGGGGCATTGATGGCATTTCGCTCTGCATAACCGCGCACCACAGCGTTGCGAGAATTGATGTCAGGCAACTGGCAACGGCGACCCAGCAAGGTCTCTGTATAGCCCAATTGACGGGCTTTCTCGATGCTCTTGTCCATGTATTCCTTCACGCCCGGATAGGTGGCAAAATAGTCGTCTATGAGCTGTCTGGCTTCGCCTCTGCTTACTTCCATACGTTCAGCCAATCCGAAGGCTGAGATGCCGTAGATGATACCGAAATTGGCCGTCTTTGCCTTGCGACGCATCGTGCTGGTCACATCCTTGATATCTACCTTGAAGATCTTGGCAGCTGTCGCTTGATGAATATCGTGCCCGCTGTTGAAGTCTTCGACCATGTTCTTGTCTTGGCTGAGATGAGCCATCAGACGCAGTTCTATCTGGCTGTAATCGGCTGAGAAGAAGAGTTCGCCTTCGTCCGGAATAAAGGCCTTGCGCACCTCCTTGCCGTTCTCGTCACGGATAGGGATGTTCTGCAAGTTTGGATTGCTGGAAGAGAGTCGTCCTGTAGCCGTGACCGCTTGATTGTAAGAGGTGTGGATATGTCCAGTACGAGGATTGACCAGCTGCGGCAGCGCATCGATGTAAGTGCTCAGCAGCTTCTTGTAACCACGATAATCGAGTATCTTTTCCACCACAGGATGCTTGCTCTTCAGGGCGAGTAGGGTAGCCTCGTCTGTGACGTATTGCCCCGTCTTCGTCTTCTTGGGTTTGGAGTCAATTTTGAGCCTTTCGAAGAGCAATTCGCCAATCTGCTTGGGCGAGCTGATATTGAGTTCTTGACCTGCCACCTCGCGAATTTCACGTTCGATGGCTTCCATACGCTCTGTGAACACTTTGGAGGTCTCTGCCAGCGATGCTTCGTCAATTCTGGCACCATTCATCTCCATCCTTGCCAAGACGGGCACGAGGGGCATTTCCACCTCGTCGAAGAGCTTAAATAATCCTTTCTCGTGCAGTTCCTTCTCCAGGATGTTCTTCAGTTTCAAGGTAACGTCAGCATCCTCTGCCGCATAATCATACACCTCCTTGGGGTCAAGCTCGTGCATCGAACGTTGCTTTTTGCCAGAACCAATGAGCGAGTCGATGTGGATGGTCTTGTACTTCAGATACACCTCAGCGAGGTAATCCATGTTGTGACGCAACTCAGGTGCAAGGATGTAATGTGCAATCATCGTGTCGAACATCTTGCCTTCGAGATGGATGCCGTAGTTCGCCAACACCATCATGTCGTATTTGATGTTCTGTCCAATCTTCAAGATTTTGTCCGACTCGTACACAGCCTTGAACTTGTTTACAACTTTTAACGTTTCCTCGAAGTCATTACCCTTCCATTCCTCATGATAGGGCACAGGCACGTAAAAAGCCTCTCCTTCGTTCACAGCAAAGCTCAAACCCACCAATTTTGCCGACACAGCATCGACAGAAGTGGTTTCTGTGTCTAAACACACAAAGTCGAAAGTCAATAATTTTGCAGCCAGTTTGTCTATTTCTTCCGCAGAATCAACAAGTTGGTAATTGTGAGGCGTGTTGGTCAAGTCGCTGAGATTTGAAAAAAACAAGTCACCTTGCCCCGTGTTCGCAGATTTTGGATTCTCAGAGGCTTGAGAAGAGGGTGTTTGAGGGCTTTGTGATGCTCCTCCAAACAAATCACCGCTGAAGAGGTCGGCCATCTGACTCTTGTTCTTGTTGGACGAAGAGGATGGGATAGGGGATGCTGCTGGTTCGCTACCTCCCAGTTTCTTTCTCATCAAGGTACGGAACTCCAAACGCTCAAAGATTTCCTTGAGGGCTACCTCATCGATGGATTCGCGTTTGAGACTGTCGAGGTTGAGCACGATGGGCACATCGGTCTTGATGGCTGCCAAGAACTTTGACATCTTGATGTCTTCCACGTGTTCCTCCACTTTCTTCTTCATCGCACCCTTCAGTTGGTCGATGTTGGCAAGCAAATTCTCGATGCTGCCATACTCGTTGATGAGCTTCACGGCTGTCTTCTCACCCACACCAGGACATCCTGGATAGTTGTCGGACGAGTCGCCCATCAAGCCCAACAGGTCTATCACTTGCTTCACATCGCTGATGCCATACTTCTCCTTCACCTCCTTCTCGCCCAAGATGTCAAAACCTCCATCGAATCGAGGCTTATACATCTTCACATTCTTCGCTACCAACTGCCCATAATCCTTGTCTGGTGTCATCATATAGGTGTCAATTCCATCGATGGATTCGCTCTGTTTTGCCAAAGTGCCGATGACATCGTCTGCCTCATATCCCTGCACTTCCAGCACAGGAATGCGATAGGCCTTCAACACATCTTTAATAATAGGTACAGCAAAACGAATGCCCTCTGGCGTCTCTTCACGTTGCGCCTTATACTCAGGAAACGCCTCGTGACGGAACGTAGGACCATGCGGATCGAATGCCACTCCAATATAATCTGGATTCTCTTTGGTAAGAATCTCTTCGAGCGTGTTCACAAAGCCCAACACAGCCGATGTGTTTTCGCCTTTGCTGTTGATGCGTGGGTTCTTGATGAAACCATAATAGGCTCTATAAATCAATGCATAAGCATCGAGAAGGAACAATTTTGCCATATCTTTTTTGATTTTGTGTGTAAACTTACAAATTATATTTGAAAAAAGCACTAACTTTGCAGATGTTTTTCAAGAATATGGACGCATTACAGCAAATAAGAAAGCCAATTGAAGCCGAAATGAGTCAATACAAGCAAGTATTTGACTCTTATCTTGTGCATACCAATCCGCTGCTCAATCGAGTGCTCAACACCATCGGTAATCGCAGGGGAAAGATGATGCGTCCGATGCTCACTCTCCTCATTGCCAAGCTCGTGGGTGGGGGAAAGGTGGACGAAAACGCCATCTATACAGCTGCCACTTTCGAGTTCTTCCACACGGCCAGTCTTGTTCACGATGACATTGTGGATGAGAGTGAAGAACGACGTGGACAGGAGTCTGTGAACAATGCCTATGGCAATCAAATTGCAGTGTTGGTGGGTGATTTCATCCTTGCCAATGCTCTGCTTTGTGCTGCGAAAACGGGGAAAACTGAGTTGATAGAGGTGGTTTCTCATGCTGCACAAGACTTGGCAGACGGAGAACTGCTGCAACTCAACAACGTGGAAAACGAAGATATCGCTGAAGAGGTCTATTTCCGCATTATCCGCAACAAGACCGCTGCGCTCTTTGCCGCTTGTACAGAAGCAGGTGTTTTGTCGGTTTCATCGGATAAAAGCACGCGAAAACTCTTAAGGGAGTTTGGCGAAATCATTGGCATCTGCTTCCAGATTCGTGACGATATTTTTGATTATCACCAGGATCCTTCTATTGGTAAACCGACTGGCAATGACATGAAGGAGGGTAAACTGACCCTTCCTGTCATCCATGCGCTCCTTTCTACAGGCAATGCAGAAATGTTTGCCCTTGCGCAAAAGGTGAAGAGTCGTCAGGTTTCACAGGAAGAAATCGATGTTTTGGTCGATTTCACCAAGCAAAATGGAGGTATTGAATATGCCGTTCAGATGATGAACGACTACGCTCAGAAAGCAAAAGACTTGCTTGCATCCTTCCCTGATTCGGATGTCAAGCAAGCCCTGTTCACTTACGTGGATTACGTGGTAGGACGTTCGATTTAATCAATCGCTCTGCCTAACTTGTCTTAGGTTCCTCTTTTAGAAGAACTTCACTTCCTTTCCTTCAATCTCAGAAAGCAACTTGTTGGCCAAAGAACTGGTGCCCAAACGCAACCATTGGTTCGTCAGCCATTTCTCGCCCAGCACTTCCTTGACGATCGTGTAGTAGGTGAGGGCATCTTCCACTGTCTTCATGCCACCAGCAGGCTTAAAACCAATCTGAATGCCGGTTTTATCGTGGTATTCCTTGATGGCTTGGCACATCACGAACGCCGCTTCAGGAGTGGCTGCTGGTTCCAATTTGCCTGTGGAGGTCTTGATGTAGTCAGCACCTGCATACATTGCCAGGATGCTGGCAGTCTTAATGTTGGTGGCAGTCTTCAGACATCCTGTTTCAAGGATGGTTTTTAACTTTTTCTCTCCACAAACAGCCTTGATTTCAGCGATTTCATCACACATTCCTTCATAGTCACCAGCCAGAAACTTACCCACAGGAATCACGATATCAATCTCTGTAGCACCATCCTTGATAGCAAGGGCAGTCTCTGCGATCTTCACCTCTACAAAGGTTTGTGCTGATGGGAAACTGCCTGATACACAAGCTATTTCCACTTCGTCATTCTCTAAGGTGTCGTGACAGATTTTCGCAAAGCAGGGATAGACGCAAACCGTCGCCACATGTCCCAATTCTGGATACACATCGTCAAACTTATTCACCTTCTCCACGAACTTCAAAACGCTATCCTCGCTGTCTGTCGTTTTGAGGGTGGTGAGTTCTACGCTGTTCAGCAAGAACTGCTTCACTTCCTTGGTGTTGTTCTCTTGCAGGTGTTCCTTCAACAGGGTTTCCACCTGACGTTTCACCTTCTCGTCATCGAGGTCTAAATCATACTGTTTTAGCACCTCAAAATACTTGTTTTCTTCCATATTCATGTTATTCTTTGTTTTTTGTATCCATACAGATGGTCACAGGACCGTCGTTCAGCAGTTCCACCTTCATCTCTGCACCAAATTCTCCAGTAGCTACCTGCTTGCCCAAGTTCTCCGATAAGACCGTACAAAAGCGTTCGTAGAGTGGGATAGTGATTTCGTGACTTCCTGCCCTCAGATAAGATGGACGATTACCTTTCTTGTAGCTTGCCCACAAGGTGAACTGGCTGACCACCAGAATCTCGCCTCCTACATCGAGAATGGATTTGTTCATCACACCATTCTCATCATCGAACACGCGCAAATTACAGATTTTCTTTGATAGCCATTGGATATCTTCCTCTGTATCAGCATTTTCGCAGCCAAGAAGAACTAAATATCCTTGACCTATAGATGATGACCTTTCCCCGTTAATCGTGACAGATGCGTGTGTCACGCGTTGTAATACTGCTCTCATATTTAATACTATATATTTACTCGTTGAAGTAATCCTTGATAAGTTGCGCTTTGGATGCGCCAACAATCTCAGCAAGTGTCTCGTAATCAGCCTCTTTGATGCGTTTAAGGCTCTTAAACTTGTTGAGTAACAGCGTCTTGGTGGCTGTGCCGATTCCCTTGATGTGATCCAGCTCTGATTCTGTGGTGTGCTTGGCGCGTTTCTGCTTATGGAACGTGATGGCAAAACGGTGTACCTCATCTTGTATCTGGGTAAGCAACTTGAAGAGAGGGCTGTCCATTTCGATACCCACCACTTGAGCTGGGAAACCAAACAGGAGTTCGTTGGTACGATGATGACTGTCCTTGGCGAGTCCTGCAATAGGTATTTCCAAGTGTAATTGGTCTTCAATCACCTTTCTTACTACCTCCATTTGCCCCTTTCCACCGTCGGTAATGATGAGGTCGGGTAGGGGAGTCTCTTCCTCGATAGCACGACTGTATTTGCGATACACTACCTCACTCATAGACGCATAATCGTCGGGGCCAATCACCGTCTTGATATTGTATTTTCGATAGTCGTTCTTTGACTTTCTTCCTCCGATGAAAACGACACATCCAGCCACAGCATCCTGTCCCATCGTGTTTGAGTTGTCGAAACACTCAATACGCATAGGAATCTTGGGTAATTTGAGTTTACGTTGCAGTTCCTTTAGGATATTCACGTTTCGCTGGTCAGGATTCAGTCGTTCTGCCTGTTTAAGGGCGTCTATGCGATACTGACGTACATTGGCTTCAGAGAGGAATAGCAGCTTCTTCTTATCTCCTGCTTTGGGTACGATGAATTGGGCATCTTTCAATGTGAAATCCATCTCAAAAGGCACCACAATCTCTTTCGATTCATCACCATATTGCTCACGCATATCTACAATCGCCAACGAAAGGATTTCTTCTGCTGTTTCATCCAGTCGCTTCTTATATTCATTGGTGAATACGCGTGTAATACAGCCATTCACCACATGCATATAATTGACGTATGCCTTGTTTTCATCGTCCTCGATGCTGAATACATCGATGTTTTGGTTCGTGCTGGTGATGACGCGACTCTTGCTGTCAAATTCCTTGGCAAGGATGTATTTCTGTTTTACTTTCTCTGCTTCCAGAAACTGCTCCTTCTCTGCCAACGTCTGCATCTCCTCCAATAGTTTCTGACAGAGGTTCCTGGTGTTACCACTTAGGATCTCCTTGATTTCATCGATTTGTTGGAGATAATCCTCCCTTGTTTGGAGTCCAATACAAGGTGCTTTACATTTACCAATGTCATAATAGAGACACTTCTTCAGTTTCCCCTGTTCCAGTTTCTCTGGCGTGATGGCTGTGTGGCAAAGACGAACCTGATAAATCTTTCCAATCAGTTCCATCATTGCATTCAGCGTACCAGCATGACTGAAAGGGCCATAGTAGATGCCTGTCTTCTTATCGATGTTTCGAGTCTTGATGACACGTGGAAAATACTCATTGGTGATGCAGACAGAAGGGTAGGTCTTCCCGTCTTTCAGCAGGATGTTGTAGAAAGGTTGGTGTGCCTTGATGAGGTTGTTTTCTTGAATCAGCGCATCTTCATCTGTCGGCACCACCACATATTTGATGTCCTCTATTTTGCTGACGAGAATCTGTGTCTTGCGATTCTTGTACGAATTGTTGAAGTAAGAACTGACGCGTCGTTTCAGGTTCTTTGCCTTACCCACATAAATCACCTTGCCATCTTTGTCCAAGTACTGATAGCATCCGGGTTCTTCAGTGAGGCTGTTGACAATCACCTTGAGCCGTTGTAATCTTTCTTCATCCTTCGTCATTTCTCAGCAGTGCCACTTCAAGTGTTACTTTTGTTCCACGTGAAACAATTTGCTCATAACTGTCCCATTATCAGCGTGAAACAAAAGTGCGTTTTATGTGTGATGCAAGCGTTTCTCGTGCGTAGGCATCAGACGCGTAGAAGTGTGGTAATCTCGATGCCGTCTCCGATAGCCTCTCTTCCTTGCAATCCCTCATCGCGAATTTCCACCAAAAAGTTCATGTAACACTTCTTGGGGTTGAACTTCTTGACAAGATTCCAGGCAGCAATGATGCTGCCACCTGTTGCCAGAAGGTCATCGTGGAGGAGTACCACATCGTCCTCGTTGATAGCATCCACATGAATCTCTATGCCGTCTGTTCCGTATTCCTTTGTATAGGTTTCCTGAAAGGTTTTGTAGGGGAGTTTGCCAAGCTTACGAGCCATCACGAAACCTGCATTCAGACGACGGGCAAGGATGGCTCCCATCACGTAGCCACGTGTTTCCAATCCGACCACTTTCGTGATGCCCTTGTCCTTGTAAAGCTCGTACAAATACTCTTCCATGATTTCAAGGGCTTTGGCGTCCTTGAAAAGCGTAGTGACATCGCGGAAGTTGATACCCTCATGTGGGAAGTCTTGGATGCTCCGTAGGTGGTCTACTAGATACTGATTGTTAAATTCCATTGTTTTTGTGTTGTATATTTAGTTGTTGTTGATTTCTATAAATGGTTGATTTTGCACATTATACAAACAAATTGTTTCACGTGGAACAAAAGTGATGCTTCAACGTCCCATCAACACCAGCATGATGTTGATGTCTGAGGGTGAAACCCCTGGGATACGTGAAGCCTGTGCCAATGTGACGGGCTGGATGGCTTGCAGCTTTTGGCGTGCTTCGATGGAGATCTGTGTCATGTTGGGGTAGTCGAACTTGCCCAAAATCTTGATGTTCTCCAAACGGATCATCTTGTCCGCCATTTGCTGCTCGCGATAGATGTAGCCCTTGTATTTGATTTGTATCTCTGCAGCCTCAATGATTTCCTCACGTCGTGGATCATCCCCCAAGATGCGTTCCAATTCCTTGCGGAAGGTGTCAATGTGAGGCGCGATATTATTGATGTTGATTTGAGGTCTTCCCAAGAGTTCTTCCAACTTGCAACCTTGACGGAGTGGGGTAGTGCCCAAGGCTTCCAACGAAGGATTGATGAGGGAAGGCTTCAAGGAGAAGTTTGCCACAAACGCTGTGATGGCGTCAATTTTCTCCTTCTTGGAAAGCATCAATTGATAACGTTCTTCTGTTGCTAGTCCCAGTTGATAACTGCGTTCTGTCAGACGCATATCTGCATCATCCTGACGTAGAAGAATGCGGTATTCAGCACGTGAGGTGAACATACGATAAGGCTCATCCACACCCTTCGTCACAAGGTCATCAATCAGCACACCTATGTATGCCTCATTTCTGCCCAATGTGAAAGCCTCACCCTTATGGAGCGAAGGATTGCAATTGATGGCAGCATTGATGCCTGCAATTACACCCTGCCCAGCAGCTTCCTCATAGCCTGTCGTACCATTCACCTGTCCAGCAAAGAAGAGGTTTTTCACCACTTTCGACTCCAAGGAATGCGTCAACTGCGTGGGGTCAAAGAAATCATATTCGATGGCATAACCTGGGCGATAGATCTCCAGATTCTTGAAGGCAGGAATCTTGCGGAGTGCCGTCAACTGGATGTCTAAGGGCAAAGACGAAGAGAAGCCATTCAGGTACATTTCGTTTGTCGTTTCCCCCTCTGGCTCGAGGAAAAGCATGTGCTCATCCCTGTCTGGGAAGGTATGCAGTTTCGTCTCGATACTGGGGCAATAACGAGGGCCGATACTTTGAATCTGGCCGTTATAGAGAGGGGAATCTGGCAGGCCTGAACGCAGCACCTCATGCACTTCTGTATTCGTGTAGCAAATCCAGCAAGGCAGGTTGTTGCGCTTGGACACAGACATCTGTTCCGTTGGCAGATAAGAGAACTTATGGAAATCGTGGTCACCATCTTGTAGCTCCATCAGCGAGAAATCTACACTCCTCTTGTCAATGCGCACAGGTGTACCAGTCTTCATTCTCCCAGCACGGATGCCGTGTTTCGTGATAGATTCTGTCAGTTCCAACGAAGCCGCTTCAGCACATCTTCCACCCTGTATCTTCACCCTGCCAATGTGCATCAAACCATTCAGGAACGTACCTGCTGTGATGATGACACACTTCGCCTGAAATTCAGCTCCATAGAAAGTCTTTACTCCTTTAACGATTTGATTTTCAACAACTAACTCTCTTACTTGGTCTTGCCAAATCTGCAAATTGGGGATGTTCTCCAGAATCTCTCTCCAAGTCCAGATGAACTTGGCACGATCACATTGTGAACGAGGGCTCCAAACGGCAGGCCCCTTCGAGAGATTCAACATCCTAAATTGCAAACTACAACGGTCAGTCACAATGCCCGTATAGCCTCCTAATGCATCTATCTCCCTCACAATCTGTCCTTTAGCGATACCACCAATGGCAGGATTGCACGACATTTGTGCAATCTTGTTCATATCCATCGTGATCAGACACGTTCGTGCACCTAAATTAGCAGCAGCGGCAGCAGCCTCACATCCAGCATGACCTGCTCCCACCACAACCACATCATAGTTGAAAATCATCTTATTGCGCGTAATTGGATTGCAAAGGTAGCAAAAAGTTATGAGTTGGGGAATATGAGTGGCAAATTGTTCATATTTTTAGCCCGATTTATTTGTGATATCTAAATTATTATCTAAATTTGCAACCGATGAAGAACAATTTTTGTGTCTGATGAAGAGAGTAACAGAAAAACAATCCCGTCATTCGTTAACCACACAAGTTGTGTTGTGGGTAGTTGGATTCGTGTCGGTTCTCTTCGTTGCAGCCCTCTTCATCATGTTTCACCATGCCCGTAATTCTATCTATCAGGAGGCCATGGAGAAAGCCCGTCAGACGTTGCGCACGACAGAGTTGCGCATTGACAACACCCTGAACGAGGTGGAAACGGCCACGCGCAGTTGGCACTGGACCATTGAGAAGCGTCTGAACAGGCCTGAAATCATGGATAGTCTTTGTCAGCAGTTGTTGAGAGAGAACCCTCACATCCAGAGCTGTACCATCGCTTTCGAACCAGGTGTCTATCCGCAATACGGCATCTACTACGAGGTGTATGCCCACCGTAGCCCCACTGATTCGACACAAATAGAAGTAATGGTGAATGGTGGAAAACAACTCTATACACGTGAGAAATGGTACTTTATACCCCTGCACCACGAGAAGCCCATCTGGATAGACCCCTATGTCGATGTTGAACATGGAGAGACATCCATCATCACATCCTATGGTATGCCGTTGCACAACAAAGAAGGTGAACTGGTGGGCGTGTTGTCAACACACATCTCCATGAAGTGGTTTGCCGACTTGGTGCTCTCGCTGCGGCCATTCCCCAACTCACATGCCTCAGTGATGGGTACTGACGGGCACCTGATTATCCACCCTGACAGTACGCTCGAAGAGCATGAGGCCTTCTTTACTGAGGCCTTCAACAAACCCACCAACGAGGGGCATCTGGCAGCCATATCCATGAAGACAGGCCACATCGGACATAGCGAGATTCACATGGACGGCAAGCAGGACTTCATCTTCTATCATCCCTTTGAGAATGCAGGATGGAGCGTGGCTATCGTATGCCCTGAGAGCGACATTTTCAGTTCCTACAACTCACTTTTGCGCTATACAATTATCATCAGTCTCAGTGGTCTGTTGCTGCTGGCGCTGTTCTGTTTCTTCATCACCCATCGTCAGTTGAAGCCGTTGCAGCAACTGGTAGATGAAGCCCATCGTATGGCCGATGGTCAAATGGATGAGCTGGTGAAGCCAAGTAAGCGCCCTGACGAGGTAGGTTACGTGCAGAATACATTCCGCCAGATGCAGCAGAATATCAGTCAACACATCGCTCATATCACCCACCTGACCGAAGTGCTCAGCCAGCGTAATGAAGACCTCAAATTAGCCTATGAACAGGCACGTGAGGCAGATCGCATGAAAGATGCCGTCATTCTGAACATGAGCGACCGTATGGAGCAATCAGTCAAGGTTATCCACACCACCATCGCCGATTTCCGACAGCATGCGACGGATATGAAAGCCGACGAATTTCACCAGATGGCCGACAAGATAAAGGAACATACCGAAATGACCACAGCTTTATTGGACAATTTGCTCGACATCGCTGACAAAAAGAGAGGGAAGCGCCTATGATAGAGATGAGGAAAAATATTCGCCAGTCGCTCTCCACCAGGCTCTGTCTCGACATCCTGTTTATCGTGGTGCTGGTGTTCTCGCTGTCACTTGGATTCCTCTATTGGCAGTCACGCAACATCATCCGTGAAGAGTCTATCGACGAGGCATCACACGTGCTCGACAATACAGCCCTGCGTGTCAAAGGATATATGGTAGAGGTGGAAACTGCCACGCGCAACATCATTTGGCTCGTCAACCTTCACAACGAGAAGGACTCCCTGCTGAAGTACACTCATCGAATCGTGGCCAACCATCCCAACACAAATGGTTGCTCCATCACGATGGAACCCGATTTCTATCCAGACGAAGAGTACGGTTTCTCTGCCTATTCCGTTCGCCTTGAAAACTCAAAACCAGGAAAGGACTCTGTGGTCACCGTCCGTGAAGCCGATTACGACTATTATGACAAGGTGTGGTATAAGACGCCACGCCAAAAAAAGACTGCTTGCTGGGTGGATCCTTTCGATGACTACAATGCCGGAACGCTGTCAAGTCCAGAGATGATTGCCTCCTACTGCATACCACTCAACGACCGACAGGGAAAGTTCGTGGGTGTCATTTCCACCGACCTATCGCTGAAGAGGCTCACAGAGACCATCACAGCAGAGCATCCATACCAAAATTCCTACTTCATGTTGCTGGGAGCCGATGGACACTACTTTGTACACCCCGACACCACGAAACTGCTCAAGCAGACCATCTTCACAGGCGTTGACCCCAGAGATCACACCGACATCGTGGCATTGGGATATGAGATGACCAACGGACGGACAGGACACATGGATGTCAATATTAACGGTACGTCACACATCGTGCTCTACCGACCTCTCGAAGGCACCCAGTGGAGCATCGCGCTCGTCTGCCCCTCCAACGAACTGCTGCGTGGATATAACAGATTGAATTACATCTTGTTGCCACTGCTCATTATCGGACTGTTTTTGCTGGCAATGGGTTGCCACCGCATTGTGAAACACTTCACACAGCCTCTGGGACTGCTGGCAGCCGAACTGAGGCAGATCGGTCATGGCGACTATGAGAAAATCCTGCCACACAGTCAGCGCACCGACCTGATAGGTCAGTTGCAAAACAGTTTCTGCCAGATGCGACAGAGCATCAGCCAGCACATCCACGAAGCAGAGAAGACGAAGCTGGAGACCGAGCAGCGCACCAAGGAACTCGAGCAAGCCACCCTGCTGGCACGCCGGGCAAGTGAGCAGAAGACGCAGTTCATGCAAGACATTACGCACCAGATACATACGCCACTCAACATCGTTCATGGATTCTCACAGATACTATGCGAAAGTGATGCGATGTCTGACGATGAGAAAAAGGAGATGGCTGAGACCATGTATGTGCAGACCAACGCCCTCGATTATATGGTGAACAAACTGCTCACAGCATCGCTGGTCGAGAGCCGTCAAACCATCATTACAGACGAAACAGTGGGCTGCAATATGTTGGCACACGAAGCCGTCGAAACTGCCAGCAGTTTGATCCCTCATACCGTAGAGATGCACCTCGACAGCCATGTGGACGATGAACTGACCATTCAGACCAACCGTCACCACTTGCTCATTGTCCTCACAGAACTGCTCGTCAATGCCCTCCATTTCACCAGCGAAGGCAGCATCACCCTGCGCATCGAAACCACTGATGATGTTGTGAACTTCATCGTCGAAGACACAGGACCTGGCATTCCACCTGAAAAGGCCGACTTCATCTTTGATAAATTCACCAAAGTCGATATGTTCACAGAAGGTCTTGGTCTTGGTCTGTTCCTTTGCCGTCGTGTCGTCATGCTGATGAACGGCACCCTCACGCTCGACACCCAATACACCAGCGGCAGTCGTTTCGTCGTGAGCCTTCCATTGCACCCTTGATTGCTTGAACCTTCTACTTCATCTTATACAACTTATACTGGAATGTCAGCTGCACATAGTGCGGATTGCCTGAACTGCGGCTCTCGCTTCGTCCTGTGCCTGTTATATATGTGCTGAAATTGCTTCGTTCGTGCAGAATGTCGTACCATGAGAGCTTCAGTAAGCCTCTGTAGTCGCGTAGCACCTTATATTCAACACCCATATTCCAGATGAATTCTGTACGGTTCGCATCTCTCATCTTGCTTCCTGCCTGCCCAGAGATGTCCAAGTCGGTCTTGAGGGTGAGCCTGTTTCCCAACCAATAATTCAAAGTGTTGTTGAGGTTATATGTATGATTCTCTTCAATCGAAGTCATATAGTTGCTTTCGCCCCATTGGTAGCGATAGTTTCCATTCAGCGTCAGGTCGAAATGCTTGGTGTACAGCACGAATCGAGGCGCTAAGGAAATGGAGTGAACATTCGAAAAACCCTTTCCACTTTCTGTCGCACCAAGAGCCTGCATGTAGCTGACCGAATGATTATAATTATAGCTGCTATTTACACTGATGTTTGCATGCTTGAAATCAGTTCGGTAGTTGACATTTCCGCCAAATCTCCAGTTGCCGTTGATGTTCTCGGATGTAGAGATCGTTCCTCCGGTCTTTGTGTCATAGATGGAGCGAGATGAGATATTGTTTCGGGTGAAAGAATAGTCGCCATTAAACGACCATCCGTCGCCACAATTGGCATTGAAGTAAAAGCTATGGGTTTCAGGCTTCTTGAGGTTCGGATTGGCTATCCGAATGTAGAGCGGATTATTGTTTGTTGTAGGTTCTACCAAGTTTGAGCTGGAAACCAAACGATTGTTATACTGATAGGTCAAGTTCGCATAATGATTCTCTCCGATTCTGAACGACAGGTTGGTGGACAAATTCAGGAGTGGTGCTTGCTGAGTGGTGTCGGCCATCACGCCGTCCTTGCGTTCATAATGGTAAGTTTCACGTGTGGGGATAATCATGGCGTTTTGACTGAAGCCCAATCGCTTATATTGAAAATGATAATCGATTCCTATATGGTGGGCATCCGACTTTGTTTGTTCGGAGGTGCTGATGCTGTCCAGTTGCTGGTGGTTGTTTGTCAGGTCGTAATAGATACGCTCCGATTCACTATTGTCGTGTACGAATTCATAGTTGAAGTTTAAGCTCTGGCGCAACTTTTCCGGACCGAACTCGAAACCGCCCCTTGCCGAAAGACTGAGGCGTTCCGAATTGGAAGGAGCGATGCTTTCTCGCAGATAGTGCCACACACTGTCGCCATATTGGAGGTAATCCGTTTGTTGCCGTTCTGTCGATGATTGAAACCTGTTGTTGGTGTTCAGATTTATACGAGCTTCTATGTGAGCATTCGCCTCTCCATTAAAATACTGGTAATAGTTGCTCTGCAAACCGAGTGAATGCTGATGCGAACGGCTCGAAGTCTCACTGCTTCTGCGGTTTAGCGTGATGGCAGCCAATTGTTCCTCGTCCATCAGTTCGTTGTTTTCGCCCACGAACGGATTGCCGTTATAGGTGGCACTGTTCGATTGGCTATACGATTTAGCATCACTATAGTTATAGCGAGCATTCGCATTCAAACTACCATAATGACCCTTATTTATCGGTGTATTGATATTGAAATAATGGCCCGTGTTGTTGTTGTAGCTTTTCGACTGAGAGGCTGAAATCGAATACTGCTCGTATTCAGGCATGATGGTCGAACTGAGGGATTCCCTGTCGCTTCGTTGGTCGGTATAGGAATATTGGGGCTGATACTGTATATTGGTTTTGCCAAATTGTCTTCTGTAACTTCCATTAATCCTGTTATTGCCGTTTTTCTTCGAACTGGCATTGGGCAAATCGTCCAATTGAACATTTGCGTTCCACTCTCCCTTATTGCCCTTCTTCCATTGCATGCCTTGCATCTGGAAATGGTAAGTGTTCTTGACGCTCGTTGTTCCTATCTCAGGCTTCGTCAATTCCACCTTATTCACCGGATTTTTCGTAATCATATCCGCCACCCAATGCTTCGTCGTGTCCGTGCTCAGCGTGTCTGCCTGCGTCTTGTACACCCGGAACTGCTTCAAATCCGTATTCTCGATATTCTCCAGGGCGATTTTCATATCGTGGGCAAAGAACGATTCCCCATTCAACCTGATCTCATGAATCACGCTGTCCCTATAGGTAAGCTGCCCGTCTTCATACCGCAATCCTGGCAAACGGCGCACCAGGTTGAGCAACACCGTTCCCCGAGGCATCTCAAAAGCATCCACGTTAAACACCGTCGTGTCGCCGCTCTCATACATCCGTTTCAACTCTCCGACAATCACCACCTCATCCATACTCATTGGCTTGCTTTTCAGCACGATGCTGTCGAGAATTATCCCCCATTGTCCCCCATAACTCTTATTGTCTTCGTCAAAGTAGTGATACACCGACTTCAGGTCTTGCGTGTATGTTTCATATCCCACATACGACACCTTCACCCTCACTCTGGGCACATCGTTCTTTTTCACGCGCTTCTTCAGCACATTCATTCCATGATAAAAAAAGCCTTCCTTGTTTGTCACCGCCACCGACTTCACCGTTGTGTCGTTCAGGCACACCAGCTGGATGTTCGCATTGGGAAGCGAATAAGGCTTGGGCTCCATCTCATCTGTACCGAAAATGCGGCCGGATATGTTCAGCCAAAGCTTCTCCCCGACTGTCTGACGACCATCTGTCTGCCCGCCTCCAGCAATATAAATCTGTGCCTGCATCCCAATCGACATGCAGAGCAGCAAAACAAGCCATATAGCCTTTTTCTTGCCCATTACTTTTAACCTTTAAGCGCAGTTCAACGTACTTTTCTTGAAAACGATGCAAAGTTACGTTTTTGCCCTCAAACCACCAAGAAAATCAGTTTACAAAAAATTCACATTTTCATTAAGGGGTGGAATTAGGGGTGGAAAATGAATGTACAAAAATTTTTACATGATTTCCGTAGCGTGCTATTATTCAGTAATTTATAAATATTAGTATCGGAGACACGGAGACAATCCCCGTGCAAAGTTAATTCTTTCTTTTGGAATAGAAAAATTTAGTTCCCTTTTCCTTTTGTATTGTATTCTGTTTTTACTACCTTTGCAAAAAATAAGGATAAAAGATGTGTCTATATCATTGATGGTGAAATAGCATAAAATTGAAACAATATGCAATACATTAGTTTTTATAAAAATCGTCTGCCCTTTAAGCCAAAGACAAATGTGGTGATTTATTTTGATGTGATGAGCATCCATAGAAAACATAGGCCATACGTAGTCATCGATGATGTTTACGATGTGATTGAGGAAATGTTTCGACGTGGAGGACTGGAGTTGTGCTTCCTGCCGAGAATTGCAAATCGTATGGAGTTGGATAAGATCTACCGCTACTTCAATCCTCAGGCAGGCGAAAAGGATTACTTACCCTATTAAATCAATTAGTAAATAATTTGAAAACAAATAAAGAACGAATATGAAAAAAGGGTTAATGAGCCTTGTGGCTATGATAAGTGTGCTGACAGCATCAGCACAATGGGGAATGCGTGTACAAAAGGATGTGCCGTTGGATTCCATTCGGTTAAGTGATCCTGCGATTTTGGCTGATCAGAAGACAAAGATGTACTACATGACGGGAACGGGGGGTATGATGTGGCGAAGTCAGGATTTGAAGTTGTGGGAAGGACCGATGCGTGTGACCGAGTTCGAGTCTGATTCTTGGATGGGATCTCGACCGTCAATCTGGGCAGCTGAGTTACATCAGACGGGTGATGGTTGGTACTATTATTTCGCAACATTTACGAATCAAGCCGTCAAGATAGATACTGTAAGAGGTAATGTGATTGAGCGGCGTGCTTCGCAGGTGCTCAGAGCTGACAATCCTATGGGACCCTACAGAACTTTTGGCGATGCAACTTATCTGCCTGCCAATCGTCCCACGCTTGATGGTACTTATTGGAAAGATAAGGATGGCAAGCCTTATATGGTATTTTGTGGTGAGTGGTTGCAGAACTGGAATGGGACAATAGAGAAGATAGAGTTGAAACCAGACTTCAGTGGTACCGTGGGCGAACCAAAGGTGCTGTTCCGAGCCAGCGACTCACCTTGGAGCCGAGAAAAGAACGACAAGGGAGAAATCACTTGGAACAAGGTGACGGACGGCCCTTATCTTTTCCGTACAGATACGGGACGGTTAGGAATGCTCTGGACCTCATGGGTCTATGATGTTTATACTCAGGGTGTGGCCTATTCAAAGAGTGGTACGTTAGATGGCCCTTGGATACAGGAACCTGAGCCGATTACACCGCCAGGCTATGGCCATTCGATGCTCTTCCAACGTTTCGACGGTCAATGGATGATGTCTGTACATTATCACCAGAAGGATGTCCGAGGGCGGACTATCCGTACTCCTCATCTTTTCGAGGTGGATTTGAGTGGTGATAAACTAATTGTGAAATAAGGAGCCTCTGCTGGACAATAAGAAGATTTTGTGGGTAAGACAATTCATGAAAACACCTCCATTTCAACAAAATAATTAGAATTATTGATTTTTTTGAGTTCTGTAGGCTGATAGTTCAATAAAAATATATACATTTGTGGCGAATTATCTATATGAATGAAAAAACTATCTGACTGGCTCAAAAAAAGAGCTGTGCTTATTGTCATCATTTTGGCTGCTGTGTTGCTTGAGGTTATTTCAGCAATTCAGTATCGATACACACGTGGTTTGCTGGAGGAGGAATTGGAGAAGAGTGCCCTTCAGGATTTGATGACTTCAGCTTTGCGCATTCAGGAAATCGTGGTGAAGGCAGAGGTGGGTGTGTCCAGTCAGGTGTGGCATACGCAGCGTCATTTGGATGACCCTGATTATATGAATATGTTGGTTGCCAGCATGGCGCAGGATGGTGGTGATAACATTGTTGGGGCAGGCATTGGTTTTAAGCCTTATTATTACCCATCGAAGGGGAAGTTGTATGAGGTGTATGGTCGGGAAACGGAAGATTCTGTGGAGGTGGAGCAGATTGCATCAGAGCAGCACGATTATACCCAAACAGATTTTTATCAAATTGCCATGAGGGGCGATACGGTGAAGTGGACGCCGCCTTATTTGGATGCAGAGGGGGCGAAAGGTGTGGTGACAACTTATGGTATGCCTGTGAGAGACAAGCGTGGAGAGCCTGTGGCTGTGTTGCTTGTTGATATGGCTACGAATTGGGTGGGCGAAGTGGTGAATCAGCATCATCGCAATCCTTCTTCGTTCTCGTTGGTGATTAGTGAAGACGGCGATTTTATTGCGGGTCCTGATGACAGTTTGGCAAGTCCATCTTTGGTCAGGAAGATTGTGGATATGGTGAACGACAGCACGGTGGAGAGGGAACTGAAGGCGAAGGGACGTGTGACGGGCTTTCCTTTCTTCGATGAAGAGTGTGGCGAATCGGGGCATGTGTATTATGCAGTCAAGAAGCGTGAGCCACGTTGGCAGATTGTGCTGGTGTGTTATGATAGTGAGGTGTTTGGCAAGTTGGATGACATGCGCAAGTACATCATCATCATGATGTTGGCTGGTATTATCGTTTTGGCTGTCATCATCCAGTTGTTTGTGAAGAGTCACCGACGCTTGCAGGCGACACAGATGGAACAGAAGCGTATCGAGGGCGAACTGCATATTGCCAGGGAAATCCAGACACAGATGCTGCCTCAGAAGAATAGTGTGACACGAGATGATGTCGATGTGTTTGGCTCGCTGGTACCTGCCCGTGAGGTGGGTGGTGACCTCTTCGACTTCTTCCTGCGAGATGAGAAATTTTTCTTCTGCATTGGCGATGTGAGTGGCAAGGGCGTGCCTTCGGCGATGGTGATGGCTGTGACCCATTCGCTGTTCCGTTCTGCTTCGGCACATGAGAACAATCCTGCCCGTATGATGCAGGTCATCAACGAGACCTCGTGTCACGGCAATGAGGCGAATATGTTTGTCACCCTCTTCATTGGTGTGCTGGATTTGCCGACAGGACGACTTCATTATTGCAATGCAGGGCATGATAAGCCCATCATTGTTAACAGTCAACAGTCAACAGTCAATTCTCTTGATGCCAAGCCCAACCTGCCTGTGGGTGTGTTTACGGATGTGAAGTATGTGGAACATGAGCACGTGCTCACGTCTGGCTCCACCTTGTTCCTCTATACGGACGGACTGACGGAGGCAAGGAATGGTCAGCGTCAATTCTTCGGATTGGAGCGAGTGAAAGAAGTGTTGTGTAGTGTTGCTTCTGAAAGCAAGCCTCAAGTGCTCTTGCAGACGATGACAGATGCTGTGAACCAGTTTGTGGAAGATGCAGAACAGAGTGATGACCTGACAATGCTTGTCATCCACTATATGCCTCAGGAGTTTGAGAGTGTGCTGACAGAGACGTTGGTGATGAAGAACAATCTCCATGAGGTGACACGTTTCAGTGCTTTCATCAAGTCGGCAACAGAGAAACTGGGCATCGAGAAATCGTTGGCTCGCCAGTTGCGTTTGGCTGTCGAAGAGGCGGTGGTCAACGTGATAAATTACGCTTATCCTGCAGGAAAAGAGGGTGACATTACCATCAAAATCATGTCTAATGGTAACACCCTTCGTTTCCAAATCATCGACGCTGGTGTGCTCTTCGATCCAACCATGAAGGAAAGGGCTGACACAACTCTTTCTGCCGAAGATCGTCAAATAGGCGGATTGGGCATTCTGTTGGTACGAGAACTGATGGATTCTATCAACTATGAGCGTATAGAGGGCACCAATGTATTGACGTTAATAAAAAACTTAAAATCATAAAGATTATGAACACAAAAATTGAAGAAATCGATGGCAAGTATGTTGCCACATTAGTAGGAGAAATGGATACGATAGCCGCTACTGAGGCTGAAGAAGTTCTGAAACCGCTTTATACCAGTGACGGCAAAGATGTGGTCATCGATTGCAAAGACTTGGAGTATATCGCTTCCAGTGGTTTGCGCATTCTGCTCAGCATCCTGAAGGGCGCCAAAGCCAATGGTAGCAAGGTGGTGATGCGTAGCGTGAATGATGACATCAAGAATGTATTCCAGTTAACAGGATTCATTGACCTTTTTGATTTCGAGTAAGACGTATGAGGCCCCATGTTTTTGCCGTCAGAGCCTTTGCCACCATAGGATTGCTGATGGTGTCGCTTGGCGCTGCTTGTCAAAGCGAGGACAAGGAAAACAAAGTGACCTTGGACTTGCAGATGATGACACGTGGCGAAATCCGTTCTGGTGGGCTTTCAGGTTCAGAGGATGATGAGGATGTTGATGATAAGGCGAATTTTGTGATTGAACGTGAAAGATTGGTAGTGGGCTATGAAAGGTTCAACATAGGCGATCAGAAGCCTTGGTTGCAGATGAAACTGAACATCCAGCATCAAGGTGTTTGGGGGCAGTCGGGCAAGGGTTCCATCAACGTGTATGAGGGGTGGGCTAAACTGGCCGCAAAGAACGGTCTGTTCGCACAGCTGGGTCGTCAGATGCTTGCCTATGATGACGAACGTATCATCGGTTCAAATGATTGGGCGATGGCAGGGTCTTCGCACGATGCATTGAAGCTGGGTTATGAGGGGTATGGTCATAAAGCACATGCCATCTTGGCGTATAACCAGAATGCGGAAAACGTCAATGGTGGCACCTACTACGCGAATGGTGCACAGCCTTACAAGACGATGCAAACATTCTGGTATCACTATGATGTTGCCCCTATACCATTGAGCGCTTCAGTACTGTTTATGAACGTCGGCATGCAAGGTGGTAGTGAAGGTAAAGACGAACGAACCGAATGGCAACAGGTGCTTGGAGGCTATGTCCAGTATAGTCCCAAACTCTGGTCGGTGGAAGCCTCTTACTATCGGCAGATGGGTAAGGAAGAACACGGAATCAAGATCAAGGCATGGATGGGCAGCGTGAAGGCTCAAGTCCATCCGAGTAGCTTCTATGGCTTTGAGGCTGGTTATGACTATTTGAGCGGTGATAAGTATTTTGCCGTACCCCCTAAGGGAAGTTTTGGCCTCGTCCAGCATAATGTCATCAGAGGTTTCAACCCCATTTATGGTTCTCACCACAAATTCTATGGGGCCATGGACTTCTTCTATGTGAGCACTTATGTGAATGGTTTCACCCCAGGTTTGCAGAATGCTTTTGTCGGAGGTTATGTCAAACCGATCAAAGATTTAAAGATCGGTTTGGATTATCATTATCTGGCCATGAGTACATCGTTACCCAATACGAATAAGACCTTGGGACACGAATTTGAGTTGACGGCATCCTATCAGATCATCAAAGATCTCAAAATCTCTGCCGGGTTCTCCTATATGACTGGCACAAAAACAATGGAGAAACTGAAACGTGCCACAGATGATGGTAACCTGAAATGGGGATGGCTTGCTTTGAATATCTCACCCAGAATTTTTACCACCAAATGGTAAGTAATAAAAAATAACGAACAACACCAACACCTATACAATGATGAAAACAACAGCACCATTATCAAAAGTTCAATATGGTCTCTATGTGGAGTGTGTTGCCCACCAGGGAGAGGCTTGTTATAATTTGCCTTATCTGTATGTGCTTGACGGCACGTTGGAGGAGGAGCGCCTGCGAAAGGCCATCGAAACGGCTGTGGTAGCGCATCCGACACTCTTCACGCGGATAGAGCTGGATGAGCAGGGGGATCCCCTGCAGACAATTGACGATACAGAAACGTTCACACTGAGTACGGAAGAGGGAACGATGGACGTGAAGGAGGGAACGTTTAATAGGCGGTCGCTCATCGAGCCGTTCGACATCTACAAAGACCGTTTGTTCCACATTCGGCTGCTCAAGGATGGCGAGCACTTCTACTTCTTCCTCGATATCCACCATATCATTGGTGACGGCACGACGCTGAAGGTGATGCTCAGCGACATTGACAAGGTGTATGATGGTGGTACGCTGGAACCCGAGGCGATGACAATGGCTGAGGTGGCGACAGCAGAGGCTGAGTTGCGTAAGACGGCTGCCTTCGAGGAGGGCAAGCAGTGGTATGCACAGAACTTTGACTGTAGCGACTGCTTCACACAGCTGATGCCCGACTTGGAAGTGGAAGAGCATTCGGAGGCATCGATGGTGCGCACTCTTGATGTGGAGATGGAACAGGTGGATGCCTTCTGCAAGGAGAACGGCATCTTCAAGAGCAACTTCTTCACGACGGCCTATAGTTTCCTCTTGGCTAAATATAACAATGAACAGGAGTCGCTGTTCACCACCATCTATAATGGTCGTACCGACAAGCGCTTCCTGCACTCGGTGGGTATGACGGTGAAGACGCTGCCCGTGTATGCCAAGTTTGACAACGAGACTAAAGTGCTTGACTATCTGAAGGGCGGTCAGGATCAGATGGGCGGTGTGCGCAAGCATGAGGCTTATGCCTTCAGCGATGCCCTGAACGATCTCGGGTTGCAGAGTAACTCGATGTTTGCTTGGCACGGCATGATGTTTGCGGATGAGCAACTGTGCGGCAAGCCAATGAAGACCATCCGTCTGTGTAACAGTACCCTGGAGGCCTCGCTCTATCTGAAGGCGTTTATCCTGAATGGCAAGTATCAGGTGAAGGCGGAATACAACAGCAACGAGTATTCGGAGGAAATCATCCGCCAGTATCTGGAGAGCTACGAGGCTGTGATCAAAGGCTTCCTCAGCAAGGAGTATCTCCGTGAGGTCAGTATTACGACGGAACATCAGATGGAGGTGCTCGATAGCTTCAACCAGACCGATGTGGATTACGACGACACACAAACCATTGTTTCATTGTTCCGTCAGCAAGCGAAAGCCACGCCTGAAAACATCGCTGTGGTGTATCAGGAGAAGAAATACACCTATGCAGAAGTAGATGCAATCAGTGACCGCATTGCTGGCTATATTGCAGGCAAAGGACTGGGTGCAGAAGATGTGGTTTCGGTGCTGATTCCACGTTGCGAATGGATGGCGATTGCTTCATTAGGTGTGCTGAAAGCAGGCTGTGCCTATCAGCCCTTGGATCCTTCCTATCCGAAGGAACGTCTGAACTTTATGATGCAGGATGCCAATGCCAAACTGCTCATTGCCGATGAGGCATTATGTCCTATCGTTGGTGAATACAAGGGTGACGTACTCTTGACCAAAGATATTCAGAAACTTCTGAATACTCCGAATACTCTGAATACTCCGATTACTCCGGAGAGCCTCTTCATCCTCCTCTATACCTCTGGCTCTACAGGTGTTCCAAAAGGGTGCCAACTCACACATCGCAACATAGTCACTTTCTGCCATTGGTATCAGCGTTACTATGACTTGAAACCAGAGCACAATGTGGCAGCCTACGCCAGCTACGGTTTCGATGCCTGCATGATGGACATGTATCCGGCACTGACATGTGGTGCCACCCTGCACATCGTACCCGAAGAACTGCGCCTCGACCTCATGGCACTCAACGACTACTTCGAACGTGAACACATCACCAATTCGTTTATGACGACACAGGTGGGCTATCAGTTTGCCAAGATGATAGAAAACCACTCGTTGCTGCACCTTTCCACAGGTGGTGAGAAATTGGCATCTCTTGCTCCTCCCCAAGGTTATCGTTTCTATAATGGCTATGGTCCCACAGAATGCACCATCTTTACCACAACCTATTTAGTGGACAAGAAGATGAAGGAGATTCCTATTGGCAGACCGCTTGATAACATGCGTCTTTACATTGTTGACCCGCAAGGTCATCGTTTGCCTATTGGTGCTGCTGGCGAATTGTGGGTGAGTGGTCCACAGGTGAGTCGAGGTTACTTGAATCGTCCTGAAAAGACGGCAGAGGTGTATATCTCCAATCCTTTCACTGATGTGGAGAAATATGCTCGCGTCTATCGTACGGGCGACATCGTTCGTTATCTGCCCGATGGCAACATCCAATTTGTGGGACGTCGTGATGGACAGGTGAAGATACGTGGTTTCCGTATCGAACTGAAAGAGGTCGAGGCTGTCATCCGCGAGTTCTCTGGCATCAAAGATGCTACCGTCCAGGCTTTTGATGAAGACGGTGGAGGAAAGTTCATTGCTGCATACATTGTCAGCGACCAGCAGATAGACATCGAGGCACTGAACAACTTCATCCTCGACCAGAAACCACCTTACATGGTGCCTGCTGTGACGATGCAGATTGATGCTATTCCGCTGAATCAGAACCAGAAGGTGAACAAACGCGCATTGCCTAAACCTGAGAAGAAGGCTGCCGTTGTGGAGGAAAGCAATGTGCCGATGAATGTATTGGAAGAGGAGTTGCACGAGATGGTGGCAGACATTGTTGGTAACCATGATTTCGGCATTACCACCGTCCTTGGTTATGTAGGTTTGACTTCTATCTCTTCCATCAAATTGGCGGTGCAGGTCAACAAGCGTTTTGGCGTTACTGTCGATTCAAGGGCTTTGGTAAAGAATGGCAGCATACAGACCATAGAGAATGAAATACTAAGAAGTCTGATGGAAGATGGAAGAAGTAAGACGGTTGATAATCAACCTCAGCCATCAAACCTCAGCCGTCAGACATCTCTTCCACTCTCTTATGCTCAGACAGGTGTCTATTTTGAGTGCTTGAAGAATCCTACCTCCACCATCTATAATATTCCTTATTTGTTATCTTATCCAGAAAGTACAGATGCAGAGAAACTGGTTGAGGCTGTTAAGCAAGTGGTGGAGTGTCATCCTGAGTTAAGTGTACACTTTGCGACAGAAGGAGATCAGATTGTACAGACCACCGATGACAGCATTTCGCCAGTTATCGCCATCAGTGAAATGACCGATGAAGCATTGGCAATTTATAAGAATGAGTTTGTACAACCTTTCAATCTGCAACGCCCACCGCTTTACCGTTTCGAGGTGGTCAAGACAGAAAGTGGCATCCACCTCTTGATGGATGTGCATCACCTTGTTTTCGATGGTGGTTCAGCCGATTTGTTCATCCGTCAAATCAATGCGGCGCTTGAAGGCTCATCCATTGAGAAAGAAAGTTACACTTATCTGGATTTTGTCAGTGACCAACAACAAGCCGAAGATAGCGATGCCTTCCGTGCTTCTCAGCAGTTCTTTGCCGAGAAACTCCAAACGTGTGAGGGTGCCAGTGAGATTCCTGCCGATTTGCCAAAGACTGACCAGCAGGGATTGATTGGCGAAGTGGTTTGCCCAGTTGATATTGAAGGGGTTTCCCGTCAACTCTCAACACTCAACGCTCAACGCTCATCTTTTATCACGCCAGCCCATTTGTTCTTGGCTGCTACTGCTTACGTAGTGTCGCGCTACACCAACAACCGCGAGGTTTATCTTTGTACGGTCAGCAGCGGTCGCTCGAATCTGAAGATTGCCGATACAGTGGGTATGTTTGTCAACACCTTGGCATTGGGACTGAACATCGATGATGTCACAGTCAGTGAGTTCTTGCAGAAGACCAGTGAGACCTTCGATGAGACCTTGCAGCACGAGGATTATCCTTTTGCCCGTATCGCCACCGATTATGGTTTCCTCCCTTCTATCGCTTACGCTTATCAAGTGGGTGTGTTGTCGGAATATACCATTGGTGGAAAAGCTATCCGTCAGGAACTCCTGGAACTGAACGTGCCGAAGTTCAAGATCAATATCAAGATAGAATCGCGTGGTGTCGTGGTGCAGTACGATGACTCCCTCTATTCTGAACGTCTGGGTCAGGCTTTGGCGGAGAGTATTGTGGCAGTGGTGGAGCGTATGGTGGCACAACCACAGACCAAGGTGCGCCAACTCTCCATTGTCAGCACGCATCAGGAGGAAGAGCTGTCACATTTGCGTCAAACGGCTACAGGTGATGCACCATTCAAGTTCTTCCACGACTGCATCAGTCACTATGCCCAGACACAACCTGATCATGAGGCATTGGTGGCTATTGATGCCAAGTTCACTTATAAAGAAATGGATGAAGTGACGAGCCGCATTGCTGCTGCTTTGCGTAGTCGAGGTGTCAAGGAACGCGACCGTGTGGCATTGCTGTTGCCTCGAACCAGTCGTCTTATCCTCTCCCTCTTTGGTGTGCTGAAGACAGGTGCCGCTTATATTCCTTGCGATCCTGAATACCCAGCTGACCGCATCAAGCTCATCCTCGAGGACAGTGAGGCTCGCTATATCATCACTACGGCTGACCGTCTCGGCAGTGTACCTGCAGAGAAGGCCATAGATGTGGAGGAATTGATCAACTCTCAACCATCAATGGACAATGGACAACTGACAACAGACAACAGAAATCGCCCAGCGCGTGGGCTGGTCACTCCTGATGACCTTGCCTATCTCATCTACACATCCGGTTCTACTGGGCGTCCGAAGGGTGTGATGCTGCGTCACGAAGGTATCTGTAATTACCTCTATGGGCATCCAGCCAATGTCTTTGCTAATGGTGTATTGACGGATGCTGACCGTATCCTTAGCGTCACCACCATCTCTTTCGATGCTGCTTTGCAGGATATCGGTATGGCTTACTTCAATGGCAAGACACTGATTGTTGCCACTGAGGAACAAGCCAACAACCCACTTGATTTGGCACGCCTTATCAATGAACAACGCATCAATATGGTCAGCGGCACACCTTCACGCTGGCAGACTTGGCTTACCAGCGAAGACTTCTGCGATGCCATTAGTCGTGTCAAAATATGTCGTGCTGGTGGTGAGAAGTTCTCCGACCAGTTGCTGGGACAAATGCGTAGCATTACAAAAGCCCGCATCTTCAACTGTTATGGTCCTACAGAGATTACGGTGGCTTCAAACAACGCCGAACTGACCCATGCAAAACTGGTTACCGTTGGTAAACCGCAATTGAATGTCAAGGAGTTTATTGTTGATGCCGATGGCAACGAACTGCCTGTAGGTGTGGTCGGTGAACTCTATATCGGTGGTCGTGGTGTGGCTCGTGGTTATAATAACCTCGATGAGATGACCCGCGAACGCTTCGTGGAATATCATGGTGAACGTATCTATAAGTCAGGTGATTATGCCAAGTGGCTCCCCGATGGTGATGTGGTCATTCTCGGGCGCACCGACCATCAGATTAAGTTGCGTGGTCTGCGCATCGAATTGGGCGAGATTGAGAATGTGATGTTGAAGGTGGATGGCATGAAGAAGGTCGTCATCCTTATCCGCAAACTGAACGGAAAGGAACACCTCTGTGCCTACTATACCGCAGATCATGAGATAGCTCCTGATGCCTTGAAGGCTGAAATCTCAAAGAGTTTGACGCAATATATGGTGCCTACCGCTTATCTCCAACTCAAAGAGATGCCGATGACACCTAACGGCAAGACCGATGTCAAGGCGCTGCCTGAGCCACAGCTTGCCATCAGTTCTGCCTATGTGGCACCAGCCAATGACACTGAGAAAGTATTCTGTGACATCTTCGCTGGCATCCTGCAGATGGAACAAGTGGGTGCTACTGATAACTTCTTCGAATTGGGAGGTACGTCACTTGTCGTGACACGTGTCATCATTGAAGCGGACAAGGCTGGGTTGCATGTGGCATACGGCGATGTCTTTGCTAATCCTACCCCCCGTCAGTTGGCTGCGCTCATTACTGGAGAGACAGGAGATGCAGGTGGTTCTGACGAGATTGCTTCTTATGATTATACAGCCATTAATAATCTGTTGCAACGCAACACCCTTGACAACTTCCGTCGTGGTGAGCGTCGGCAGTTGGGCAACGTACTGCTGACAGGTGCTACAGGCTACTTGGGCATTCATATCTTGCGCGAACTGATTGACTCAGATGCCCCCAATATTTATTGTCTCGTTCGTGGTAAGTCACAAGAGAAAGCAGAGAATCGTTTGCGCACGTTGATGTATTATTACTTTGCTGATGCCTTCAAGTCTCTCTTCGGTCAGCGCATCCATGTGATTCTTGGCGACGTGACCGATGACCTGACGGAAAAACTGTCAACTGTCAACTGTCAACTGTCAACCGTAATTAACTGTGCCGCTATCGTAAAACACTTCTCTGAGGGTACGGAGATTGAAGATGTGAACATCGGTGGTGCACAACGATGTGTTGACTTCTGCATCCAGACAGGAGCCACCCTCGTTCATGTTTCTACAGCCAGCACCCGTGGTTTGTGGGTCGGTGAGATAAAAGATGATATATTTACGGAGCAACGCCTCTATATGGGTCAGTATCTTGGTAATAAGTATATCTATTCGAAGTATATGGCTGAGCGTCTTATCCTTGATGCTGTTGCCCTTCACGGACTCCAAGCCAAGATTATGCGTGTGGGCAATTTGGCAGCTCGTTCCACCGATGGTGAGTTCCAGGCTAACTTCGCCACCAACTCCTTCATGGGTCGTATCAAGGTATATAATATGTTGGGTTGCTGTCCTTACAGCATGCGCAACAAGCGTGTGGAGTTCTCGCCCATTAACGAGGTAAGTCATGCCATCGTGCTGTTGGCCACCACCCCTAAGGAGTGTACCGTTTTCCATCCGTACAATATTCATGGACAGTTCCTGGGTGACGTGCTCATGGGACTGACCGCTGTGGGAGATGGAATCCGCTTCGTGGAACAGGAAGAGTTTGCAGACGTGATGGATCGTGCCAAAGATGATCCACAGAAAGCAAAAGTGCTGTCATCGCTGTTGGCTTATCAGGATATGGCACATGGTCAGAAGACTGCTGATGTGGCTCGTGATAACGACTATACCACGCAGGTGCTCTATCGTTTGGGCTTCTCGTTCTCACCCACATCATGGGATTATGTGGAGCGGATGCTCAATGCCATTGGTGGCTTTGGATTCTTTGAAAGTTAGTGATTAGGAGATTTTGTATGAATCAAGATCTGAACAAGCAATTCTATAACTACCTGTGGGCGTACATCTTAGTGGCGCTCTCAGGATGTTTGGGCAATGTGGTGGATAGCATCATCGTGGGTAATCTCATCAGTGAGAATGGTGTGAGTGCTATCAGCCTGTCAAAACCCATCAATCAGTTCATCTTCACGCTCCACCTGCTGATCAATGCAGGTGCGGGCATGTTGGTGGGCTATGCATTGGGACAGAAAGACCTTGAGAAAGCTCGACGGCTCTTCACCCATGCCCTGTCGTTCAGTCTGTTGCTCGGACTGCTGCTTGCCCTCTTTGGTGGCATCATTTTCCCAGACCAAACGGCACGCCTGCTTTGCAGCAATGAGCAGATTTTGCCGTTGGCTCGTGGTTATATGCAAGTGTTGTTGATAGGTAATCCTGCCTTCATCCTTATGTGGGGACTCTCCACGATGGTGGGTGTGGATGGTCAACCCAAACTGGTCTCTGTGGCAGTTATTGTTGACAATGTGGTCAATCTTTGTCTTGATATCGTCTTCATCCAGTGGCTTGATTGGGGCATCATTGGTTCCTCTGCTGCTACCGTCGTAGGACATCTGGTGGGTATAGCCATCTTGCTTTCCCACTGGCGGAAACCAGAACATCGCCGGCTCATCCCTTCCTTTGCTGGTGACAATCTTGGTTCCCTTACCTCGACCATCATCAAGCAAGGTGCCCCTTTGGCTGTAGCTTCCATCAGTTTGACATTGTTGTTACTCTCCGCCAATTCCATCGTGCTTTCCACCTTGGGGCGCACGGGCATCTTCGCCTTTGCTGTCTGCATGAACTTACTGCAAGTCTATAACCTGTTCCTCTCAGGCACCTGTCAGACCCTCCAGTCGTTGGGAGCCATCCAAGTGGGGAAGGGTGATGCCGAAGGTGTAAAGACCGTGATTCGAAAGGCGTTCCGCTTCATCACTGTGGCGATGGTCGTGGTGTGTGTGGTGGTATGGATAGACCCTCAACTGATTGTTCGCCTCTTTGGAGCTAACGAGCCCGACCTCATCAGTGAGTCCGACCAAGCCCTGCGCATCTTCGCCCTCAGTTTCATCCCCTTCTGCTACATCTACGTGCTGATGATTGTTTACAAACTCTACAAGCACCACAAGATGGCGCTCTTCATCTCCTTTGCCCTCTCGCTCACGGTCATCCCCGTGCTTTGGCTCATGGCTCACTTTGCCCCCAACTACCTCTGGTACAGTTACCTCATCGCCTATCTCATTGAAGGCATCGCCATTGCCCTCATTCACCGCTTAAGATTAATTAACGCTTTTGCGAGTTAAGTTTTTGTGAAGATGAGCGTATTTGTAGCGATTTTTCATCAAAATCTTGCCGATAAATAGCATGGATATATCTCAGTCAGTTCATTTGCCGTTGATGACTCCTGAATTGTGTGATTTCATCGAGAAACATCAGAATGATGATACAGCAGAATTATTGTTAGCAGCTCGACGCTATCAGGGGATTGATGTACCGTTTGCTGTGGAGCAGATTGAGGCGAGGAAACGATTGAAAGAGAAGTTGCCGGAATGGTATAAGAATAAGGAACTCATCATGGGTGGACGAGTGCCGGCAGAGCAGTGCAGTTCTGAACTGACGGCAAGGTATAAGCATGATATCGTGGCAAGGGCGATCCGAAAAGAGAATTCCGCCCAGTGCGTGGGTAGGTTTTGTGATATGACTGGAGGCATGGGTGTGGACTTTTGGTATATGTCGGAGGGAATGGACAGAGCGATATATACGGAGGAGAACGAGCATCTTTGTGAAGTGGCAAGACATAACTTCAAAGTCTTGGCTGATGCCCTGCATCCAGAGGTGGAAGTGAGGTGTGGCGACGGACGAGAATTGCCGATTCCATCGGTGGATGTCATCTATTTGGATCCTGCACGACGTGCGGGGGATGGGAGTCGTGTCTATGCGATGGAGGATTGTGAACCGAACATTGTGGAGTGGCAGGATGAACTTTTGGAACATGCGAAGATGGTGCTGGTGAAGTTGTCGCCAATGGTGGATATCAAAGACGTGTTGCGGAAGTTGAAGGGTGTGAGGGAAGTGCATATTGTGGGTGTGAAGAATGAGTGCAAGGAGGTGCTCATTAAGATGGAAGTGCATGAGAAGCATGAGCATGATGGTGTAACCCTTTGTTGTGTGGATTTCTTGACCGATAAGAAAATGGAATATGCGTTCAGCTTATCTGATGAAATGGAGATTTCTTTGACGGATGGGGGAGTGAAGCGTTATTTATATGAACCCGATGTCACTTTGATGAAAGCTGGTGCATTTGGAAGTCTTTGTAAGCGTTTCCCTATACAGCAGTTGGATATGGATACGCACTTGATGACATCTGATGAGTGGATCCCAGACTTTCCTGGTCGCATCTTTGAAGTGGGGGAGGTACTGCCCTTCTCTTCGAAACTGTTGAAACGAATCAAGAAAGAGATGCCACAGGCCAATATCGCTGTACGCAATTTTGTGATGACTGCTGATGAATTGAGGAAGAGGACAGGCATCAAAGATGGGGGTGAGGTGTATTTGTTTGGGGCAAAAGTGAAAGATGTGGGTCAGATGTTGTTGAAGTGCAGAAAAAAAGTCGTAACTTCGCACCCATGAAACGTTCTGATTTTGAAATTATGGCTCCTGTGGGCAGTCGGGAAAGTCTGGCTGCCGCCATCAAAGCAGGAGCAAACTCGATATACTTTGGCATTGGCAAGCTGAACATGCGGAGTCACAGTGCCAATGCATTCACCATTGATGATCTGAAGGAGATTGCAGCGATTTGCCATGAACATGGGGTGCAGTCTTATTTGACCGTGAACACGATTATCTATGGTGAGGATATCCCCACGATGCGTGAAATCATTGATGCGGCAAAGGAGGCGAAGATATCGGCAGTCATTGCCAGTGATGTGGCAGTGATGACTTATTGCCGGGAAGTGGGTCAGGAAGTGCATCTGAGTACCCAGTTGAACATCTCGAACATCGAGGCATTGAAGTTTTATGCACAGTTTGCCGATGTGGTGGTGCTGGCGAGAGAATTGAACATGTGGCAGGTAAGGGACATTTACCAACAGATTGTGGAACAGGATGTTAGGGGTCCGAAAGGGGAGTTGATCCGAATAGAGATGTTCTGTCATGGAGCTTTGTGCATGGCCATCAGCGGTAAGTGTTATCTATCCTTGCAGAATGCGGGTAGGAGTGCGAACCGCGGTGAGTGTGTACAGATTTGTCGTCGTGGTTATGAAGTGACGGACTTGGAAACAGGCACGCAATTGAACGTCGATAACAAATACATCATGTCGCCGCGTGACTTGAAGACCATCAGATTTATGGATGTGATGATGAATGCAGGTGTGCGGGTGTTCAAGATTGAGGGTAGGGCAAGAGGTCCAGAATATGTCTATACGGTGGTGAAAGCGTATGATGAGGCGATCAATGCTGTGCTCGACGGTGGTTTCACGGAAGAGAAGAAGGATGCATGGGACGAACAGCTCAGCACTGTGTTCAATCGTGGGTTCTGGGATGGTTACTATCAGGGTCAGAAATTGGGTGAATGGTGTGAAGTGTATGGTAACAAGGCAACGGAGAAGAAGGTATATGTGGGAAAGTGCATGAAATACTTCTCGAAGATTGGGGTGGCAGAGTTTTTGATTGAGAACGAAGACTTGCATGTGGGAGAAAAACTGCTGATTACGGGTACCACGACAGGTGCACTGATTCAGCCTTGCGAGGAAATACGCTTCGATTTGGAACCTGTGGAAGTGGCAACGAAAGGACAGCACATCAGCATTAAGGTCAACGAGCGTGTGCGTGTGAATGATAAATTGTATGTGCTCCAACCAGCAGACAGATTGACGCAAGTGAAGGTTTAGAGTTTAGGGTTGAGGGCTTAGAGCTTAGAGTTAAAGTTAGCGTTAGGGTTAACGTTAAAATACAAATAGATGGCAGAAGATTTTGACATAAGAGAACAGCGGAACGTGAAGGACAAGGACTTTGAGAACGCTTTGCGTCCTTTGCGATTTGACGATTTCAGCGGACAAACCAAGGTGGTGGAGAACCTGAGTGTGTTTGTGGAGGCTGCCCGTTTCCGTGGTGAGCCACTTGACCATACACTGCTGCATGGTCCCCCAGGATTGGGTAAGACGACGCTTTCCAATATTATTGCCAACGAATTGGGTGTGGGCTTTAAAGTCACCTCGGGTCCTGTGTTGGACAAGCCGGGTGATTTGGCAGGCATTCTGACTTCGTTGGAAGAAAACGATGTGCTTTTCATCGATGAAATCCATCGTTTGTCTCCTGTGGTGGAAGAGTATTTGTACAGTGCGATGGAGGACTATCGCATTGACATCATGATTGACAAAGGACCTTCGGCACGTAGCATCCAGATAGACCTCAGTCCTTTCACATTGGTGGGTGCCACGACACGTAGCGGACTCTTGACGGCTCCCTTACGTGCCCGTTTTGGTATCAACCTCCACTTGGAATATTACGATGCCGATGTGCTGACCAAGATCATCCTTCGTTCAGCCAAATTGCTCGGCATCCCTTGTGATTTCGATGCTGCAGGTGAGATAGCTGGTCGTAGTCGTGGTACCCCTCGTATTGCCAATGCACTGTTGAGACGTGTGCGTGACTTTGCCCAGGTGAAGGGTAATGGCACCATTGACCTGCCCATTGCCCACATGGCACTCGAAGCATTGAACATCGACAAGTTTGGTCTGGACGAGATTGACAATAAGATTCTGACCACCATCATTGACAAGTTTAAGGGCGGTCCTGTGGGTCTTGGCACCATCGCTACTGCCATTGGTGAGGATACGGGTACAGTGGAGGAAGTGTATGAGCCGTTCCTCATCAAGGAAGGATTCATCAAGCGTACGCCACGCGGTAGGGAAGTGACAGAATTAGCCTACCGGCATTTGGGAAAGAATCCGTGGATCAATCCTAATGATAAGACGGGTATGGGAAGCCTTTTCGATTAACGAAGAGGCTTTTTTTGAAAAATTTACACATTATATATATAGCGTAAAAAATATTTTGCTTACCTTTGCACCCGATTTTGAAATTAGTGATTAGTGGATTAGGAGATTAGTGATTAGGAGATGAGTTCCTAACAAACTAATAAACTAACCAGCCAACAAACTAAAATATGCAAAAGAATTTAGTGATTGTAGAGTCTCCTGCAAAGGCCAAGACGCTGGAAAAATTTCTTGGGAAAGATTACAAAGTGATGTCCTCGTATGGACACATCCGCGACTTGAAAAAGAAGGAGATGAGTGTAAGCCTGGAGGATTTCTCTCCAGAGTATGAGATTCCTTCAGACAAGGAAGCGGTAGTGAAAGAATTGAAGAAAGAAGCAAAGAAGGCAGATACAGTCTGGCTGGCTTCCGATGAAGACCGCGAGGGAGAAGCCATCTCTTGGCACTTGAGTCAGGTGTTAGGATTGGATCCCAAAGCGGCAAAAAGAATTGTTTTCCATGAGATTACGAAAAGTGCCATCTTGAAGGCTATCGAGACACCTCGTACCATTGATATGGGTTTGGTGAATGCACAGCAGGCACGTCGCGTATTGGATAGAATCGTCGGTTTCAAGATTTCGCCCGTGTTGTGGAAGAAACTGAAACCCAGTCTTTCTGCCGGTCGTGTGCAGAGTGTGGCAGTACGACTGATTGTGGAACGTGAGAAGGAAATTGAGAACTTCAAGAGCGAATCAGTATATAAGGTCAGCGCTGTCTTCATGGTGGATGATCAGCCCATCAAAGCATCGTTGGCACATGGTTTCAAGACGGAAGAAGAAGCTGAGGCTTTCTTGGCATCTTGCAAGGACAAGGAATTTACGATTACGGATATCGATAAAAAACCGGTGAAGAAGAGTCCTGCACCCCCATTTACTACTTCCACCCTCCAACAGGAAGCTGCCCGCAAATTGGGATTCACAGTGAGTCAGACCATGATGGTGGCTCAGCATCTGTATGAGTCAGGACACATCACTTACATGAGAACGGACTCTGTGAACCTTTCGTCCCTCTGTCTCAACACGACGAAAGAGGAAATCATCAAGATACATGGTGCGAAGTACTCAAAACCTCGTCAGTTCCACACCAGCTCGAAGGGTGCGCAGGAGGCACACGAAGCCATTCGTCCTACTTACATCTCTGAGCATGAGGTCTCTGGCAATTCACAGGAGAAGCGTCTTTACGATTTGATTTGGAAGCGTACGGTAGCTTGTCAGATGGCGGATGCGGAAGCTGAAAAGACCACCGTCACCATCTCTTCTGATGATGTGAACTTCACAGCAACAGGTGAAGTGATAACGTTCGATGGTTTCCTGAGAGTATATCGTGAGTCATACGATGATGATGTGCAGTTGGAAGAGGCTGAAGGATTGCTTCCTGCCGTGAAGAAGGGAGAACATCTGAAGATGCAGGAGATGGTGGCCATCCAACGTTTCACCCAGCATCCATTGCGCTATACGGAAGCCAGTTTGGTGAAGAAATTGGAGGAACTGGGCATTGGACGTCCTTCCACTTATGCACCCACCATTTCCACTATTCAGCAGCGCGACTATGTGGAAAAGGGCGACAAGAAGGGTGAAGAGAGAAACTATGGGGTGCTGAAATTGTCGAACGGTAAAATCAAGAAATCTGTCAAGAAGGAAGTGGTAGGCAAGGAGAAAGGTAAACTCCTTCCAACGGATATCGGTACAGTGGTGAATGACTTCCTGATTCAAGCTTTCCCAGAGATTGTCGATTACAACTTCACTGCCAATGTGGAGAAGGACTTTGATGAAATTGCTGATGGTAAGGAGAATTGGCAGCAGATGATGCGTGATTTCTATGCGAAGTTGGAACCAATGGTGGATGCTACCCTTCAGGAGAAGAACGAGCACAAGGTGGGTGAACGCTATTTGGGTGAAGAGCCAGGTACAGGCAAACCCGTTTGTGTGAAGATTGGTCGTTTTGGTCCTATGGTGCAGATGGGTGTGGCGAACGAAACAGAGAAGCCACGATTTGCTCAGTTGAACAAAGGACAAAGTATCTCTTCGATTACGTTGGAAGAAGCACTTGAACTCTTCAAACTGCCACGCACATTGGGTGAATACGAAGGCGAGGATGTGTCTGTAGGTGCAGGTCGTTTTGGACCTTATGTGCTGCATAACAAGAAGTATGTGTCTCTTCCCAAGGACGTTGATCCGATGAGCATCGACCTCGATGAGGCCATCAAACTGATTGAGGAGCGTCGTAAGGGTGAGGCCGCTGCCCACCTCAAGACTTTCGAGGAAGATCCAGAGCTGGAGGTGATGAACGGTCGTTTTGGTCCTTATCTGAAATATAAGGGAACGAACTATAAGCTGTCAAAGAGTATCAAGGATCCTAACAGCCTGACATACGAAGAGTGTATGGCGATTGTGGAGAAGACTGACAAATCGCAGTCGGAAGCAAAACCTGCTGCACGACGTGGCAGAAAAGCAGCAAAGGCATGACACGCATCATTTTGATAGGGTATATGGGAGCAGGCAAGACCACCATTGGTAAGGTGCTTGCTCGTGAGATGGGACTCGAGTTCTACGACCTCGACAACTACATTGAGGATCGTTTCCATCAGAAAATTCCTGACATCTTTGCTGCGAAGGGCGAGGAAGGTTTTCGTGAGGTGGAAAAGAAGATGCTCCATGAGGTGGCTGAGTTTGAGAATGTCATCATCTCGTGTGGTGGAGGAACCCCCTGTTTCTTCGATAACATGGACTATATGAACACGCGTGGCGAGACCATCTTTCTTGATGCACCGCCACAGGTGTTGAAGGAGCACCTGCAAATGGGCAAGACCGTACGTCCGCTCATTCAGGGCAAGACAGAAGAGGAACTCATCGCCTATATTGAAGAGTCGCTTCAGAAGCGATTGCCTTACTATCAGAAAGCGAAGCATATCCTCCCCATAGAGGTGATTCATACCAAAGAACAAATCAAGAATTACGTCAACCAAATCATCGGTTTAATATGAGAAAATGGCGCATTGAAGACTCCAATGAATTGTACGGCATCAATGGCTGGGGAGTCAACTATTTCCGTATCAATGATAAAGGAAATGTGGCAGTGACACCACGTAAGGATGGTGTTGAGGTCGATCTGAAGGAAGTGATGGATGACCTCGCGCTTCGCGATGTGTCTGCACCCGTATTGGTGCGTTTCCCCGATATCATCGACAATCGTATTGAGAAGACCTCCACCTGCTTTAAGAAGGCTGCCAACGAGTATGGCTATAATGGGGGAAATTTCATCATTTACCCGATTAAGGTCAACCAGATCAGTCCTGTGGTGGAGGAAGTCATCAAGCATGGTAAGAAGTTCAATCTCGGACTGGAAGCAGGTTCGAAACCAGAGCTTCATGCGGTGTTGGCAGTCAATATGAACAGTGATTCGCTCATCATCTGTAATGGCTATAAAGACCAGGATTACATCGAGTTGGCATTGCTTGCCCAGAAGATGGGTAAGCGTATCTTCATTGTGGTGGAGAAGTTCAACGAACTGGAGATCATCACACGTACAGCCAAGAAATTGGGTGTGCGTCCCAATATGGGCATCCGCATCAAGTTGGCGGCATCAGGTTCTGGCAAGTGGGAAGAGAGTGGTGGAGATGCCAGCAAGTTTGGTTTGACCTCTGGTGAACTGCTGACAGCACTCCAATACATCGAGGAGAACGATATGAAGGACTGTCTCAAGCTGATCCATTTCCATATCGGTAGCCAAATCACAAAGATTCGTCGCATCCAGAACGCTTTGCGTGAGGCAAGCATGTTCTATGTGCAGTTGCACAAGATGGGTTATGGTGTGGAGTTCGTTGATTGTGGTGGAGGACTGGGTGTCGATTACGATGGTAGTCGTTCGAGCAACAGCGAAAGTTCTGTCAACTACTCCATTCAGGAGTATGTGAACAACTGCGTCTATACCTTTGTGGAGGCAGCCAATGCCAACGACATCCCTCATCCTAACATCATTACGGAAGGTGGACGCTCTTTGGCGGCTCACCACTCTGTGCTCATCATGGAGGTGCTGGAAACCACTGAGGTGCCAGCGATGCCTGACGAGTTTGAGGTGAAGGAAGATGACCACCAACTGGCAAGAGACCTCTACGACATCTGGTGCAACATCAATGTACGCAATATGTTGGAGAATTGGCACGATGCCCAGCAAATCCGTGAGGAAGCCCTCGACCTCTTCTCTCATGGTATGCTTGACCTTCGTACACGTGCAGAAATAGAAAGAATGTATTGGGCTGTGGCTCGCGAAATCAACACGCTGGTTCACACCATGAAGCACGTGCCAGAAGAGTTCCATTCCTTGGACAAACTCTTGGCGGACAAATACTTCTGCAACTTCTCCCTCTTCCATTCGTTGCCTGATGCATGGGCGATTGACCAGATCTTCCCCATTATGCCTATCCAACGACTCAATGAGCGTCCTGACCGCAATGCTACCTTGCAGGACATCACGTGTGACTCAGACGGTAAGATTGCTCAGTTTGCCACAGAGACAGGTGTGAGCCATTTCATTCCGCTCCATTCGCTCGACAAGAAGAAGGGTTCTTACTACATTGGCGTCTTCCTTGTGGGTGCTTATCAGGAAATCTTGGGAGATATGCACAACCTCTTTGGTGACACGAATGCTATCCACGTCACGACCGACAAGGATGGTTACCATATCAAGAACATCATTGATGGTGAGACGGTGGCTGATGTGCTCAGTTATGTGCAGTATGAGCCTAAGAAATTGGTGCGTAGCCTCGAAATCTGGGCCAAGCAAGCCATCAAGGAGGGGAAGATAACACTCGAAGAAGGTAAGGAGTTCCTCGACACCTATCGTTCTGGACTCTACGGATATACTTATTTGGAATGATATGGCTAATCTCAAGGGTTTAGCGAAGGACACTGCTATCTATGGTATGAGTAGCATCGTGGGCAGGTTTCTCAATTACCTGCTCGTGCCACTCTATACAAACTATATGCCGAAGGAATCGGGTGATTATGGGGTCAGCGTAAACATTTATGCCTACACGGCCCTCGTGCTGGTCATCCTTACGTTTGGTATGGAGACGACCCTCTTCCGCTTTGCCAACAAAGAAGATGAGACGCCCGATACAGTCTTCTCCACAGCGATGGGTGTGGTGGGAACGCTTTCCGCTGTATTCTTGGCACTCATCTTTGGTTTCATCACCCCTATCAGCGATATGCTGGGTTATGCCGACCATCCCGATTATCTGCTGATGATGGCAACTGTTGTGGTGCTCGATTCCATTCAGGCGATGCCGTTCAGTTATTTGCGATTCCAGAAGCGACCCATCAAATTTGCTTCGCTGAAGATGCTGTTCATCTTCTTCAACATCGCGTTGAACGTCCTTTATTTTGTGGTCTTAGGCAAGACAGAGGTCTTCTATGTCTTCTGCATCAATCTTTGGTGTACAGGTCTTATCACGTTCTTCTTCATCCCCGACTTCTTCAAGGTGAAATGGCAGTTTGATTTTGCCCTGTTGAAGCGGATGCTTAGTTACTCTTGGCCCATTCTGGTGCTGGGTGTGGCTGGTGTCCTCAACCAGACAGCCGATAAGATCATCTTCCCGCTGGTGTGCGATGAGGCTGATGCCAAAGCGCAATTGGGTGAGTATGGTGCCTGTGTGAAAGTGGCGATGATTATGGCGATGATTACACAGGCCTTCCGTTATGCTTACGAACCCATCGTCTTCTCTAAGGCGAAGGACAGGGACAGCAAGGAATACTATGCGGTGGCGATGAAGTATTTCATCATCTTCACGCTCTTTGCCTTCCTTTGTGTGATGGGTTATATGGACATTCTCCAACACATCATTGGCGAGGAATATCGTGATGGTTTGGTGACTGTACCTATTGTGATGACTGCAGAGATCATGATGGGCATTTACTTTAATCTCTCTTTCTGGTACAAGCTGATTGACAAGACCATTTGGGGTGCGTGGTTCTCCTTGACGGGCTGTGCTGTCCTCGTGGCGATCAATGTCATCTTCATCCCTCAATACGGCTATATGGCTTGTGCTTGGGGTGGATTTGCAGGTTATGCCACCTCAATGATCCTCAGCTATTTTGTAGGACAGAAACTCAATCCTATCCAGTACGACCTCAAGAGCATCTTCACCTACATCCTTTTGGCAGCCGTCCTCTTTGTGGCGATGATCTTCCTGCCCACCTCATGGCCCATGTGGCTCCGCCTCCTCCTCAACACGATCCTCATCGCCCTCTTTGTGCTCGAAATCATCCACAAAGACCTCCCTCTGCACAGCTTACCTGTTATTGGAAAGAAATTTAATAAGAAATAAGGGTTGCGGCAAGCCGCCGAAGGAAAAATATAAAAAAACAATAAAAAATATAAAAATTACAACATGAATATAGGGCAATTGAGTGATGTGACGTTGAAAGAGAAGTTGAAGAAATATGTTTATGATATTATTGGATGTTGCCAGGACGTGCACCGTGAAAAAGGACCGGAACTGACAGAATTTGTCTATCAAGAATGTTTGAAGATCGCTTTGGAAGAAGCACTGATTCCTTATAAAAAGGAATACCACTTTCATCCAACCTTTCGAGGAAGAAGATTGGATTCCACTCTAAGAGTAGATTTTTTCTGTAAAGACAAAGTTTTTCTTGAATGCAAAGCCATAGAACAGTTGTCTTTTCATGAAAGAATACAATTGACTAATTATATGCGTAATGCAGGTATTAGAATAGGCATCCTTTATAATTTCGCTCCTATTATAGCAGAATGTGAGAAGTTCTATCTTGATATCGATACCAATATTATCTATTATTTCTAAATTTTTTCACTATTTTTGTATATTTTTTTATATTTTTTCTTCGGCGGCTTGCCGCAACAAAAACATACTCAACAATGAAAAAAATCATATTATTTTTATTTTCTTTTGTCACGCTTCTTGTTCATGCTGATGAGGGCATGTGGGTGATGGGCAATCTGTCGGCAAAGACGGATTCGATTCTTCGTCAGTTGGGTTTGGAACTCACGCCTGAGGAATTGTATAGCACTGAAAATCCGTCGCTGAACGATGCCATCGTGCAGTTGGGCGGTTTCTGTTCGGGTGTGGTGGTCAGTCCTGATGGTTTGATGTTCACCAACCACCATTGCGGATTTGATGCCATCCAAGATCATTCGACACCCAAGCACGATTACCTGAAGAATGGTTTCTATGCCAAGTCCTTTGAGGAGGAGTTGCCCAACGAAGACCTCTATGTGCTCTTCCACATCAAGACGGTGGATGTGACCGACCTCATCTTGGGATCCATTCCTGAAGGTGCTACAGCTTTCCAAGCCGATTCCACCATCGATGCGATGTCGCTGAAACTGATGAAGATGGTCGATTATAGCGGTAAGGGAATTCAGAGTGAAGTGAATGCTTTCTATAAGGGAAGTCGCTACTTCCTCTCTATCTATCAGCGCTATGACGATGTACGTCTGGTTTATGCTCCCCCACAGTGTCTGGGTAAGTATGGTGGTGACACCGACAACTGGATGTGGCCTCGTCAGACCTGTGATTTCAGCGTCTTCCGTATCTATGCTGACAAAGACAATAACCCTGCTGAATACAGCAAGGACAATGTACCCTACCATCCTCGCAAGTATGCGCATGTCAGCACGAAAGGCTATTATGATGGTTCCTTTGCGATGACGTTGGGTTATCCTGGCAGCACAGACCGTTACCTCTCTTCTTATGGCATTGAGAGCACGATGCGCACCACCAACGATGTGCGTTATCAGGTGAGAGGTGTGAAACTCGCCATCCTCAATGAGGCGATGCAGCAGAGCGATGCTCTTCGTATCATGTATGCCTCCAAACACGCCAGCAGTTCCAACTATTGGAAGTTCTCGCTCGGACAGAACACTGCGTTGGACAATCTGCACGTCATCGATGAGAAGCGGCAGTTGGAGAAGGAACTGATGCAATGGGTGGAAAAGGACACCATCGCACGTGGTCGATATGTGGGTGTGCTCGACTCCTTACAGAACTTCTACACCTCCAACTACGAAATCCTCTATGGTCGCAACCTCTGGATAGAGTCTTTCTATAGTGGTAGTGACATCTTCAGTTTTGTGGTGCGCAACCTGATGCGTTCTCGTGAGGACGATTTCCAGGAGCGTGTGGAGAAGCAATATCGTGACATCGATGTGGAAACAGACAAGAAGGTCTTTCTTGCGCTGCTTCAGAACTATATCCAGCATGTGCCCAGCGAGCGTTTCCAGCTTAAGGAGATTCCCCAACTGGTTGATTCCCTCTATCAAGGCGACTATGCACGCTATGTGGACGACCTCTATGCACGTTCCATCTTTGCCCGTCCTGAAGATATGAAGAAGGTGCATAACTTCGATGAACTCGCAGATGACCCGATGCACGATGCCGCTGTGGACGTATTGGGCGCTTTCTTCTCCGTGTGGGGTTGGCGAGGCAACATAGAGGAGTTTGAACGTTTGTTGGGTGATGGCATTCGTGAGATGAACAACGACCACGAATACTATCCTGATGCCAACTTCACGATGCGACTCAGTTATGGACTCTGCAAGCCCATTGACTTTGCACCAGGCACCACAGGACTGAAGGAAGAGGCCACCAGTATGGTCACCACCCCTCGTTCCTTCCTCAACAAGCACGAACAGAATCCGGACAACTACGATTATCGCTTGATAGACCCTGTCTATAAGTGGATGAAGAAGGGAAAGTTCTCCCAACAATATCTTGACAGAAAGACAGGTACACTCCCTCTTTGTTTCCTGACCACCAACGACATCACAGGTGGTAACTCCGGCTCAGGTATGTTCGATGGCAAGGGACGTCTCATTGGTCTTGCCTTTGATGGCAACTGGGAAGCAATGTCAGGCGACCTCAAGTTCGACAACGCCCTCCAACGTTGCATAGGTGTCGATATCCGCTATGTGCTCTCTGTAATGGACGATTACAGTCATGCCAAACGGCTCATCAAAGAATTGACACTAGAATGATTGAACAAATAGGAGTGTCCTGCTCTCAACACCTACTGGTGTTTCGAAAAACAAAAATTACCAACAATTTCCAATAATTGGTTCCAATAATAATTATTGGATAAAATTATTGTCAATTATTGTCAATTATTGTTTTTCCAAGCCTCAGAAGGAGGCGTAGGAGCCAGAAAAAGAAGGAGCAAGGAGGCGCAGGAGCCCATAACAACTGAATGCCCGAAGCCATCACGGTTTCGGGCATTCTCTCTAAAAACTAACCAATATCTATTCTAATCTATCTGTTGTACTTTACCAATTGTTATGACTATAGTTATGAAGTTACCAAACGATGATGCGAGCTCTGTGTGGTGGAGGAGGCGGTGGAGGAGGAGTTCCGTAGCCATAATCCGGTTCGAAAAGCCAGCAGTCACAGAGGCAAGACTGCATCAAGAGCGATCCAAGAATCACTGCTAAGAAAAGAATCAACTTTTTCATAAGGCTTCATTGTTTTAAGAGTGAAACAATCAGTTTATTTAATTCGTGTCTATAACCCTTTTGTCTTGGTTGACGATGCAAAGTTAGGGGCTTTTGATGCGCTTTGCAAGGTCATTTCTCCTAATTGGGAACGTGAAATCCCTAATCGTGATGGGATTTTTCCCTTATTCCCTTCATTTTTGCCATTTCTACCCCAATTTAATCACGCCTTTTTACATAATTTTGGTTAAATAGTATTAACAATAGGGGTAAAGTGTGGTTATTTGTTCTTTCGTATCACAAAAAATCTCTATATTTGCAATTCTTAAAGAATTAACCGGCGAATAAATTGAAAGTTTTGTACAGAGGAAGGTCTATAATACAGAGTGTCGCCTTTCTAATGATATGGGCACTTTTTGTGGGCGGCAAGGCATACGCGCAAGAGAATTTTGCTGTGCGTAACAACTTTATCTATGACATTTCTGGAACTCTCAATCTTGGTGCAGACGTACGTGTTTCTCCACATTGGACGATGGGTCTCAATGCGGGTTATCGTCCTTGGCCCACTGACGACAAGACCACACGCAAGTGGAAGCATTTCCTTATTGCACCCGAACTTCGTTACTGGACAGACAGCACTTTCCACCGTTCTTACTGGGGTACGAACGTCTTCTACAGCCACTACAACGTGGGACACGTGACCTTCCCCTTCGGGCTTTACAAGACGGTTCGCGACCATCGTATACAGGGTGACCTCATCGGTCTGGGTGCTTTCTATGGACGTTCTTGGCGACTCAACCGCTACTTCCGTCTGGAAGGTGAGCTGGGTCTGGGTATCGGTTACACGTGGGCAAAAAAATATGAATGCGCACATTGTGGAGCCTACGAGGGCAAACACAACAAACCTTTCCTGATTCCGAAACTGACGCTCAACGTCGTTTATCAGAAGGCGAAGAAGAAGCCAGTAGAACCAGTTGTCATCGAGATTCCGATGAAACCAGACACAGTACCTGCTCCTCCTATTGTATTGACCTTCCATCCTGTAGCAGACAATACCGGTAAGGCAGGAATCCTGCAGCAGGACAATCCTGTGTTGGCACACATCTCCCAATATCGTCCGTACGACCGTACCCGCATCCTGCGCAAGGAGAAGGGTGCGCTCTATGTTCATTTCCCTGTTGGTAAGAGCGAACTTACTCGCGACTTCCGTGACAATGCTTCTACGCTTGACCGTATTGTTGACATTACTCGTCAGGTGATGGCAGACTCAACCAGTTCTGTAAAACGCATCCAGATAGTAGGTTTGGCATCCATCGAAGGAGCAGTGGAGGGTAATGAACGATTGGCTGTAGGTCGTGGAGAAGCCCTCAAGAGATATATCCAGCAACATGTGCCTGAGACAACCGACCCTATGTTCGATGTGGCGAATGGTGGTGAAGCGTGGGCAGAACTGCGTGACCAGATCAACGATGTGGTGAATGAGATGACGACCAGTGGTGCTGAAGCTGATGGCGGTCGCTTGGCAGGGTTGCGAGAAGCGATGGGCATTATCGATAGCGAGGCTGACCTCACTCGTCGTGAACAGAAGTTGCGTCAGCTCCGTCAAGGTAGCACCTTTGCTTATATCAAGGAGCACCTGCTGGCAGATCAGCGTAATTCGGGTTATATCCGTATCTATTACGATTATGTGCCTGACACCAAAGCAGCCATCATCAATCAGGCCAGTCAACTGTTGCAGCAAGAACGCTATCAGGAAGCACTCACCCTCCTGCAAGGAGTGAAGAACGACCCGCGTGGATGGAACACTCTCGGTGTAGCTCTTTGGCATACTGGTGAAAAAGATGCAGCTCTCGACTACTTCCGTCGTGCAGCACAGCAAGGCAATGCTGATGCACGTGAGAACTTGAGACAACTGACAAGATAATTGAAATTAGCAAGAAGATAAATATTAACAATAAAAAACTTTCGAAAGTTATGAAAAAGAATTTCTTTTATGTTACGATGAGCGCGATAGCACTCACGAGCGCAATTGGATTCACCGCTTGTTCGTCTGACGACGGTGCAGTAGCAGATGTGAACCCCACTTATGATGGTGAAAGTGTGAAGACACAGTTCTCCATTTCACTACCCAGCAATTTGGTTAAAGACACCCGTATGACTGCCTCTACTGTTCAGGCAGCCGAAAATATTGAATCCTTCCGTGGAATGAGTGGCATCGTGTTGATTCCTTATTCTAGTTCAACAGACCGTACTGCTCGAATTGGGGGGAACATTACGCTTGGTCAAAACAAAATGATAAAGCCAATTACTACCAATGAGGAAAATGCCATTCCTGTTGGTAAACTCCTTGCGAACAGTAATGCAGTGCTTTACAACGATGTTACTATTCCTCTTGCTACAGCAGGATTTCTTTTTTATGGTGAGGCTACTGGAACAGAGGGATTTGCAGAAGGAAGTCTGACTCCAGCTGGATTGACAGGTGAGTCATCAGGTATTTCCTTCACACCGACTCCCATCTTAGGGTGGAACACTTCTGCGAATCCTATCGTGCCTAACGTACCTACTATGACCAAAGGAAATGCCCTTGCCGCTTATGTTTCTTCGATAGCTGCGGCGTCTTCTGATAATGGCACACCTGAAAACACTGAAGATGACATTGCAAATATTTGGGCAAGATGTGCTAATTCAGAAAATTCAACTCAATCTTGGTACAATGCAGGTCTTGGTCAGATGTACACTGCCTTTACTTCGGTGAAGGCTGGTTCCTCTTTTTATATTCAGGCTGTCGTTCAGGATTTGTATTCATCAATTAAGGATAATACAGATGTAGTATCTGTAGCTATCAAAAAAGCTATTTTGAATTCGACTTATGTTACTGAAAGTGGGGGAACTCTGACATTGAAAGGGGATTATAGTGATTATCCTGCTAATATAAACATGCCAGAGGGTGCTGCAGCATTATCATGGTCTACCCCTGCTACTGCTAATGATCCTAAAGTTGCTTCCGCTGTGGGTGGCTCCAATTTTGGTTATTCAGCAATGAATGTGGTCAATATGACAAACATTGTCTATCCTGCATCTTTATATTACTATTGTAATAGTGGTGTTAAAGCTTCAAACTCTTCACAGCAAAGCCTATATAACGGTACAAATACTTGGACTCAGATAACAAGTAATGATGCTTATACTGATAATGCTGTAGGACCCTCTACACGTTCTGTGGCAATTATAAATCCTATTCAGTATGCTGTAGGTCGCTTGGACGTTTCAGTTGCTGCATTGTCGTCAACAGATACATATTATGATCGCGAAGGTAAAGAAATGACTATTCCTGCCGGTGCTTTTACCTTGAATGGTGTGCTGATTGGTGGTCAGAAAAGTGTTGATTACAAATTTGAACCCAATGGTACAACTGAGTATGTGATTTATGATAAGACTATCAACACAGATAAGATTATCAATACAGAAAATAATGCTTCAGCCGTGCTGGGCATAGGAACAGCTATTGGTCCAACTTATACATTGGCTTTAGAAACAGTAAAAGATATACCTGTTTATGTAGCTTTAGAGTTTGTGAATAATAGCGGAAAAGATTTCAAGGGTGTTGATGGAATCGTCAAGGCTGGTTGTAAGTTCTATTTGGTGGCAAGTCTTGATCCTAAGGCAGACAAGACAGGTGAAGTTTCTGGCGTCACTAATACGGGTAACAAAGTGTTTAAGCAGGACTTCAACACGATTGCTAATTTCAAGATAGGTGTTGGTACTCCTGATACAAACAATGATGGTGTTTCTGATACTCCTGGAGGTTTTGCTAATGCTTATACGACCATTCCAGACCTGCGTACTCCACAATTGGAGTTGGGCTTCTCAGTGGATCTTACTTGGCAAGAGGGTATTACATTTAATGTTACATTCTAATATTCTATAGATTTATCGCACAGGGGGATTTTCCCTCTGTGCGATACCCAAGAAAAATTACTACATAGTTACAGAAAACTTTTTTCCTAACTAGGGAAAAATATTTTCTTAGTTAGGGAGCAAAAAATCTCCTGTATGCTGATGGTATAATACAAATGTACGCGCGCATACGTTATGTGTATGAGAAGAGGAAAGTGGAACATAGTTGATTGGATATTGGGCTTGACCTTGCTGGTCGGCCTTGCTGCCTGTTCGACAATCGATGAAGATATGGGCGACTGTGGTGAGGAATTCGAAATGAAGTATGAGTTGCAGTTGATCACCAACATCGAAACAGAGTTGCAAACCCAGTTGACGACCGGTAAGGATGTGCTTGTGGCAGATGCTTTACGCAGCTATCTGGCCAAGATCTTTACAGGCGTTGCCCACGATATTGACCTTTCTTTCTACGACATCAGTAAGGAAGCGCATTTGCGATATCATAAAAGCGACCTGATTAACGATAGTACGAAGAGTTATACATTATTCTTGCCTGTCCAGAAATATCGTAATCTGGCTTTGGCAAACCTGCTGAACAACTCGGTGGTGAGTGTAGCAGGGGGGGATCAAAGTAGTACTTTGGCATTAGTACAGAAACCGGAAGAAACTATCGAATCGCACGAGACAGGTCTCTTTACCGCTCGTACTGATATAAAGGTGCTGGAGGGTGAAGATCAGACTTTTCACGTAAATCTCTATATGTCAAATAGTGCGACCGCCTTGGTGATAGACAACTCAGAAGGCGTGAATGTGAAGGACATACAGGTATATGCCACAGGATTTGCTACAGGATTTAATGTGAACGACAGCACCTACACCTTTGTGGATAATCCGCCTTTGGTGCATGCCCAATCTGTGAATACGGGCACAGATGATATGTTGTGTTTCTGTACCGTCAACTTCCCTTCGCGTGATAAAGCCGAAGGTGATGAGCCTTTGTGGCAGTATGTTGTTTATGTAACCCTTGCTGATGGGTCAGTGACCAAATCGGTGCTGAAGATGGAAGAGCCTTTGAAGGCAGGAGAGATAAAAATAGTGAAGGTATATTTACAAACAGACGGTAGTTTGCAACCTGTCAGTGCAGAAGTCGGTGTGAGTGTGACGCTCGACTGGAAGCAGGGTGGTTCGTATGAGTGGGAAATGTAAAGGAACGTTTGAGCAATGATGATGAAAGGTGAGAAAATAGGAAATATCGTGACAATGCTGATGGCACTGTTCGTATTGTCATGTACCTCTGACGAAACGCTTTCTAGCACGGACTCTTTGGAGACTGTTCCTGTCAGTTTGGCGATGAATGTATCAACTAACAGGGCTTCCACGAGAATGTCAGCGGAAATGACTCAGCAGACGGGTTATCGTGGCATTAAGGATCAACGTCTTTTCCCCTTTAGTTCAGATGCTTTGGTGAATAACCTGATAAGTTCAGGTAAACAGCCTTTGACTACTTATATTACGAACCTCAATAAGTATAATGAGGAAGCAGATAACCTTCATTATTTTGATGACCGTTCGGTGAAGGTTCCGAACGGAACAACTGCTTTTCTCTGCTACTGTAGGGCAACTCCATCAGGCTCTAAATTTGAGAATGGTTCCTTGATCACTAATATTGTGAAAGAAAATGCTGAAAATGAGTTGGATTTGTTGTCATCATCAACAACATCAGATATTACGTTTGAACCAGAAAAGATATATACTTTAACTACGAATAACGCAGTGAAAGTACCTGATGCAGCCAACGCAATAGCAGCTTATTTGACTGATATAGCGAATGCCATACCAGAGGACAAACGCGACTTTTTCCTTCAGTTCGTCAATAATAGTCATCCCCTGGCTTGTTCCAGTACGAATGTGGAAAAGCTTGAAGCATGGGCAGAGTCGAATGAGGTTACCCTCCCGACTCCACGTCCCACAAATCTTGCCGGTTATCCAGCCAATATTAGCTTGCCTGATGGTGTCGCTGTGGTGAAGTGGGACTATACCAGCAAGAAATTTGTGCCTCAGGTGCAGACCAATACTGATGTAAATAACATCAACAGTTTGAATCGTTTTGTCTATCCTCCAGAACTCTATTATTATGCCAACAGTCGCATTAAGACCTCCAAAAGTATTCGAAAGCAAGACTATTCCAAAAAATCATGGGATGCTGTCCTGGATACGTATGATGCAGGTTATGGCGAGATGGACTTTTCGGTTCATTCAGTCGCCATTATCGATCCGCTGTCTTATGCGGTGGGATGCTTGCAAGTGGGCTTGAATGTGCAGAGTACCTTGCAAGATGCGGCAGGAAAGACCATCACACTGGAAGATGGAACAACAGAGAACAAGGATGCCTCTTTCCCTCTGAAAGCCATCCTGATTAGCAGTCAGTTTGCTCAGGGCTATGACTTCACTCCCAAAGGAGAGGCGGATGAATACATCATTTATGATCCGACGATAGAGGGTGATATCTCGATGGGCGGTTCCATTGTCCCCACACCGACCACTCCAAGCCAATATACCAACACATTGGTATTGCAGACGAAGGACAATGAGAATGTGCGATTTGCACTGGAGTTCGAGAATAACAGTGGGGAAGATTTTGAGGGTATCAACGGAAAAGTCTTCAAAGGAACGAAATTCTACTTAGTGGGTACAATCAAAGTGCCAGCGGTGGTAGATCAAGATAAAGACTTCAAGAAGCGTGTGTTCACCAAGAATCACATCACGCAAGGAACCGTCACAATCTCCAGCTTGAAGGACGCTTACACCTATCTGCCCGACTTGTTAGACCCTCGTTTGGAGGTGGGCATTCAATTGGTGCCTAATTGGATTCAGGTCACTACGACCAATGTACCACTTTGATTGAGTTGAAAGTTGAGAGTTGAAAATTGACAGTTAAGAAAGAATGAAAAGGAAAAGAGACATAGAAATGTGGATGTTGCTGGTTATCGTGCTGTTGACGGCATGCAGCGATCATTCAGGAGAAGGCAGTGATGAGAATGGTGACTGCTTCCTGAACATCTATGTCTATGCCCCAGGTCGTCCGATGCTGACCCGAGCCGATGTGGGCGAGATTGCGCATAGGGAGATTGCAGAATCTACAGTTCATACTCTTCAGATATGGGTGTTCAAGCATAGTGATGGAAGCCTGGTGGGTCATCTGGATGCAACTCCTACCTTCCTGAATGAGACAGATGGGCAGGAACTGTTCCAGATGAAAGTGGAGAAAGAATTTGCAGATCATCCAGAGAATGTGGATGTATATGTGGTGGCAAACGCGGAGAGTGTGGGGTTGACACTTGGAAGGGATACTAAACGCGATGACTTGGATGCAGCGATGATTGGAGAAGGAAAGTTTGGTGTTTCTTCCCTCGTATCATCGGTTCCTGATCAAGAGGGCGCTGAAGGTCTTCCTATGTCAGGTGTGAAGAAGGATCAGCCCATTTATGGTTCGTTCCCTGCCTTGCGCATCGGTAGTCAAGATAAGATGACCACTGTGCAGTTGACTCGTGCGGTATCAAAGTTGCGCTTTGTGCTTTGCCGCATTGCAGACGGAGATTCCAAGGAGTTGGTGTCGATAGACGAGATTCAGTTGAATGGGGAAATGATACCAACAGAGAGTTATTTGATGCCTGTAGCTAATCCGTCTTATACTACCATAGGGTACGTTTCGAGCCCCATCAATTATGGCAGTGTAGTAGGTAATACCATCCCTACCGTCGAGGATCCGATGAAGTATGCCTACGAAACTCAGGCGGCACAAGACTATGAGAATATGATTAATGGGGCGATTGCAGGCACCTATAAGGCAGCTGAAAGTGATCAACCTTTAAAGCAACTTGGTTTGACTTACTTGCGTGAAAGTGACAAGCAGTTGACGGGAACGATTCAATATTCGGTTCAACAGAAGGGAAATACAGATGAGACACAAGTGGATCATACCACGTTCTCGATTGCAGCTCCAGGTGATTTTTATCGCAACCGTTCGTGGATTATCTATGTGTTCTATATGGATGCGAAGATACATGTGTTGACGGTGACGGATATGGGTGTGAAGAGTTGGACGTCGGATAATATCAATGACGACAAATCGGTGTATAATTGGTGAGTTGAAAGTTTAGAGATTAGCGTTTAGAGAATGAAGAAGCTATTGAACATATTACTGAACGGATTGCTCTGCATGAGTGCAGTGGGATGGTTCTGTGGCTGTACGGAAGACAGCGAACCTGCTCCACAGAACACGCATGAGGTGCATATATCGTTGAGCCCCCGTCAATATGAAGATGTCACACCATTGGCAACGCGCACAACGCTCCCTGATGATTATGTGCTATATGATTATGCTGCTGCGCTGACTCCCATTGCCCAGATTCAAGGGTATATGACTTCAACGGGAGAGGAGAGTAAATATGTTCCTTGCTTGTTCAATTACGAGAAATCGGGTGCTAACCATACATGGGTTTCGACCATTCCGCTGAAAGATGGTCAATATTATTTCTATGGCTTTATGCCGAAGGAGGATGTGGGCAGTAGTGTGACGATTGCGCCGTATGATGATACGACTGATGAGAATCCTGCGGATTATGCCAAGGGTGCCGTCTTGACACTCACGGGTTTGAATGCTGTGACACCTGATGACATTTGCATCGTTGTGGGGGCACAGGGATATGGTAGTGCAGAAGGTAATAAGTCTTTTCCAGAGAGTATGACATTGGGTAAGTTTGACTACCATACCAATGACGGTGATAACCTTTTCCTGCTGATAGATCACCTCTATGCGGGGATGGAATTTCAGATGAGTTTAGGAACTCAATATGCAGAACTGCGGAAAATTGAAGTGACATCCGTCAAGTTGACACCAGTGCCAGCACCTGGATCCACCACTGTAGTCAAGACCGTCAAGGCGACAGTGACTATTGTGGCGAATCAAGATGGGAGTAACCCCATCAGTCCGATAAAAGATGCCAGCAACCATTATGTAGGTGGGCATGTGGAATTTGAAACAGAGAGTGGTACGGATCCAGTTCCTGCAGAATTGCACATTAAAGACAATATGTATTTGACGACAACATCGACGAAATTCTTGGCATGTATGGCTCCCTCCACCAATACGAACTATCAGTTGGAAACGACCTACAATGTTTATGATAAGAAAGACAACCTGATACGCGAAAATCAGAAGGCTGTCAACAAGATAACGGTTGGTGATTTGAAATCAGGTCAGATTCATACGGTGAAGTTGAAGGTGGAGCCGACTTACTTGTACGTGATGTCGGAAGATGATCTGGATGACCCAGGAGAAAAGTTTGTTGTCATTGACGATTAAGATTTTTAAAATTAAAGTTAAGAATAATGAATATAATGCGCTACATACATAATTGTAAATGCTCAAGGCGATGGATGATAACTTTATCATTTGTCATTTGTCATTTGTCATTTTGCGTAGCGCAAATTACCATTGGTGGCAATGTATATGGTGGCGGCAATGCTGGTGATATGACGGGCAATACAAATGTGACCGTATGTGCCGGTGACATCAACGCTGTCTTTGGCGGTGCCCGTATGGCCAACGTGGGTGGCAGTACTTTCGTCAATATCGACGGCGAGCACATGAGCAACGACATCATTATCAATGTGGTTTATGGTGGCAATGATATTGCGGGAAAAGTAGGACAATCTGTCCAAACTACAGATGCCATACCAGAAGAACTTAAGCATGCAGTCACCAATCAAATCACAGAAACAGAAGGGGAGAATACAAAGCAGTATGGAGCCTTTGTTCTCACCACCAAAGAAAAAGAGGCTGATACGGGCGAAACACAGCACCACATGTTCATCGGTCAGCTTTATGGTGGCGGAAATGGCAATTATGAGTACTCAGCAAAGAAAGATAATGACAAATATGATGTCACGCTCAACAATGTAACGATTGAGGATGTTGAAAAGCCTGAACTGGGCAAGACCTATCTTGAAATTAGAGGCGGTACTATAGCATATCTCTTTGGTGGTGGTAATTGCGCGACGGTGACAGGTGCTACAGACATTTGTATTGACAACGAGAGTAGTGTGACGACGAGTATCACTGATGCAAATGGAACGGATATATTGAACGATGAAGCAGGAACCCGCTTGAAGTTAATGGGTCTCAACACGACGCAGTTACATGCCAACAGTTCGTCATTCCAGTTCTCTCGTGTCTTTGGCGGTAATAATGTGGCAGAGATGGCCATTCGACCCACGTGGCATCTTAAGCGGGGATGGATTCGTGACCTCTATTCCGGTGGCAATGCTGGTAATATGACTTATTATGATAATGGCAAAGGTGGTATCTTGTTGGCCATTAATAGTAATAACATGCATATTGATAATGTGTATGGAGGTTGTCGTATGGCTGATGTTAATCCCAATAGGAATACGTTATTAGCCGAAAACATAACGGTTGGCGGTACATCCTATTCTTTCCCTGCAAACTATGCGGCTCGTGTGTTGGTTTTAGCTGGTGATATTAATAATGTATATGGGGGTAACGATATTTCTGGTAATGTTTATGGGGGCAATGCTATCGGTATTCGTAGCAGTATCAAAGGTGATGTGTATGGTGGGGGAAATGGTTCCTATGCCTATACGGATAATATTGATTTAAAAGAACTCGATGAGTATAAAGACTTTTACTATGATCCTGGTTCAAGTTCCTCTGTAGATGCGTTGAATGCATTCCGTCCTAATGCCGAAGCAGTATCCATTCATGTTGTAGGAACTGAAAGTAAAAAGACGGTCATCGGTGGTGCTATCTATTGTGGTGGTAATAGTGCCACATTGCGAAACGATGATCCAAACAAACGTGCCACATCCCAGCTGAAGATTGGTTCGTATGTCATTGCCGACAATGTGTTTTTGGGCAATAATGGAGCCAATATGGTGAAGACCAATGAAAAGGATGAAGCGAATGGAATACCGGAAGGTGTTCTGCGCACGTTACGAAGTACCGTGAGCGGATCTACTAATAAGTTTAACTCCATGGACTTGACAAATCATGAACAGTTTGACAAGTATATGGACGGATGTGCCATGATGATTGATCCAGATGTTACTTTCGACCCCGATTATGTACCTTATTCTACCTATTTCGGTTCTTTCTATTGCGGCGGTAACGTGGGTAGTATGAAGCGAAATGGTGCCTTTAATGTGAGTTTCAATGACAAGGTGGTCATCTACAACAAAGTCGTGGGTGGCAGTAATGAGGCTAATGTTTATCAGTCTGATTATAACACTCAATATTTGGGTGGATTGTTGGGAGACCCCGAAGAGGGTACAGGTAACAAGTTGGTGCTTAATTTCGGTGGTCTGAAGATTCAGCCCAAACGTTGGAAAATCACAAGAGATGCTAGTTATGCTCCAATCTTAGATGCGAATGGTAATGAGCAATATGAATTGGATGACAATGGCAACCGCATATTGGAGTGGAACACTGTTGACGGTAGAACTTTCGATACAACCACCAAGACATACACACCGATGGCCTCTGTTGCCCCAACCACGGTCAAGCCTTATGATGCAAACACCGACCTTCATCGTCGCTTCCATGGTGGAAACATCTATGGCGGTTGTTATAGTAATGGTCACGTGAACGGTAATGTGGTCATCAACCTGAATGCGTCGCTTGTGGACCGCAAGGGTGAGAATGCCATCTTCGACGAGATAGAGGAGACGGAGGGTGAAGCCAAGTTGTATGATGGAAACTACAATATCAAAAAGCGTTACACAGGTGTTCTTCTTGGTGAGCAGGGTATGGATGTGTTGGGTCGCGCATTGAATGTATTCGGTGGCGGCTATGGTGGTGACTCTGAGATTTGGGGTAGCGCGACCATCAACCTCAATGCTGGTTACACTTTCCAGATATTCGGTGGCGGTGAGCAGGGAGCGATTGGTAGGGCTGTCAGTCACCAAGAAAACGCTACAAATCCCAATATACATGATCTGACATACGAACCCAATGAGGCTTATAGCACCTATATCAACCTGAGAGGTAGCAATGAAGGTGTTTATCGAGGCCATACAGATGACCAAGATATGGCAGAGGCTGAATTTATTTATGGTGGAAGCTTTGAAGGACTGATTGCGGGCAGTACCCATATCAATCTGGGTAACGGTCGTATCTTCAACTCCTTTGCAGGTAGCTGTAATGCCGACATTTTGGGACATACCGAAACGTATATTGGACGTCAGGCAAACAACGATGGAACTTATACGGATGGAGGTGGCTTCCCCTGGATTCGTGACCACGTCTATGGTGGCAATGACCTTGGTGGGCACATCTTTGGACTGACCAATTTCAAGGATCGCGTCAGCTCTAATGATGTTCTGGGTAAGGTTTATAATCCAAAGAATAAGCAGGTCGGAGAGAACGATTCCAATCCTAATCCTGATGTCACCAATGCTTCTGCCTATATGGAATTCCTGCAGGGGCGTGTGGAGAACATCTATGGAGGTTGTTATGGTGTGTATGATTATAAAGACCCGCATTTTAAGAATTATACTTATACGACAGGAGACACAGAAACAACAGATAGCAATATCGGTCTTGCCAAAGCAGGCTTCACTAAGCCTCGCATGATCAATGCTTTTATCAACTTTAGGCCCATCAGTCATACCCGTAATGCGGTGAATAGGATTTATGGTGGTGGACAAGGTTATACTGGTGACTCCGATCGTGACATGATGCAGGATAGGAGTTATGTCTTGATAGACATACCGCAAAACATCACAACGTATCAGAATATGGAGGTGTTTGGCGCTGGCGACTACTGCGGATTGGGTATGCGTAATGAGGTGGCAACGACCAGAACGGTCAACAATGAAGAGGTTGAAGTCATGCCCGCACTCAATCCCGAAATAGCGGCTGCCAATGCCGATGGGGTCACTGCCTCCACCGTCATTGATCTTGTACGCGGACAGATTGGTGCAGCCTATGGTGCTAGTTGCAACGAGGGTGTCACTCGCCGCACCATTGTTAATGTACCAGAAGGTTCCACCATCCAGATTGGTAGTATCTTTGGTGGGGCATACGGTAGTGATGCCTATAAGCCTTGTGATGTATATGAGGCCAATGTGAACTATCTGACACAGAGTGAGGATGCTTACCTGATCTCTAATCCTGCAACAGAATTGACGAAGGGAGCCATCTACGGTGGTAACAATTATGCCCGTCGTACCCTCTATGGTAAAATCAATATCGAAGCCCCTGTCAGACAGAAAAATCATCAATATGGTATGACTACAGCCACCATTTATGGTGCAGGTTGTGGTTCTCAAACGTGGAATGAATACACGGAGGTCAATTTGAAAGATGGTGCTAACGTATGGGAGGTCTATGGCGGTGGTGAGGCCGGTGGTGTGATGAGCACTGAGAGTGTTCAGGCATATATTAAAGGTTTTAAGCCTACCTATTGGCCAAAGAAGAAAGATACTGATCCTGATGTTCCTTTCACTGATGCAGATTGGTTAAACGCTTGGTCTTTAGGTGGAGGTTATGACCCTGTGATGGAGAACAAGACTCCATTAGATGCATTGAAAAACGGTTATGTTACCAATACCTATACCAACCTTGCTAATCCATTGGCAAGGGTTGCAGAGATGGACGACAGGGAAACAAAGACCTATAAATACAACACGAACGTCATTATCAACAAGGGTGCATACGTAGGAAACTACGCTTATGGTGGTGGACTTGGCAATGAGAATGATATCTTTGTTGGTAGCGGTGATGTTTATGGCACCACTTATATTGCACTTCTTGGCGGCATCGTGAATAAGGACCTCTATGCTGCAGGTACTTCTGGTGCTGTTTATAATATCTTTGGAGCAGAAAATTTCACTGCCAGTGCCAATGCTTTCATTGCCGGTGGTAGTGCGCGTAACGTTTATGGTGGTGGATGGAAAGGTAATGTGGGTTATCATAAAGGTGGAATTAGTGACCCAACAACGGAAGATATCCCAGGTGAGACGCATGTCGTCATAGGTATCCGTCCAGATCAGACAAGTGTTCCTGATGATTACGGTTTCTACAATGGAGTACCAGCCCTTCAGCGTAATGCCTACGGTGGTGGTGAGGGTGGTTCAATTATAGGTCACTCAAACTTGACGTTGAACAATGGTTATATTGGCTACGTCTATAACACAGAAACCAGCGAATATGAAGAGAAGGTCAACGACGAGACATGGACAGACCATGTGGGATTAGACCGCTTGTCCGACTGTGGAAATCTCTTTGGTGGTGGTTACGATGATAACAGTAGTGTTGACGAGAGTCATGTCACGATGTGGGGTGGCATCGTCCGTAACAGTATCTTTGGTGGTGGTGAGATTGCTACGATTGGTCGAGGTGCGACGGAAGAGGGCGGTGTTGATAACAAGGAACGCGTGATCAAGGCTATCTATCATCCTGGTAAGACCCATATCAAGATGTACAACGGTCATGTGAAACGCAACATTTTTGGTGGTGGTAAGGGCTATAACATCCTTGGATATGGTGGTACACGCGGCTTCTATACCGATGGCTATGTCTTCGGAGGGACTGAGGTCTATATCCATGGTGGTGAGATTGGTACTGATGAGGGACTGGCAGAGGGTTATGGTAATGTCTTTGGCGGTGGCGATGTAGGTTATGTTTATAGCGGATCATATTTTACTGGCTCTCATGATCAAGGTACCGGTTCGCCGAACCACTATTATTATTATGATGCCGATCAAAAATTGACAGAAGACTGCAAAGTGGTAATCGCTCCGATGTTGCAGATTAGGAAAAACGGTACGGACGTAACCTATCCAGCGACAGGGGATGACCAGAAAACTTATCATCCATACGATTATGTGCCTACCGATTATCTGAACACCCTGCCTGCTGACAAGACAAATGCTGGTTGGACGAACCTTTATACGGGCAGTAAAACGGATGACGACCAGATAGAGCGTGGCGTACAAATCCACAATGCTGTGTTTGCCGGAGGTAACGTGTCGTCGAACAGTGAGAGCTATAGCAATGCCACAACGGTATTCGGTAATACCACTGCTACGCTTTATGATGTCTATCACCACGACTTCATTACTGTTGGTACGGAGCATACTGGTGGACTCTATGGTGGTGGTAACTTGTCGTTGGTGGGTGGTTATCGTGAGTTGAATATCACCAACTACGGAACTGACTACTATGGTTTGAATCAGCAGATTCCTTTGGAAGAATACCAGACGTTGAGCAATCGTGAACGTGCCTACTTCAAGTTGCAGTATGTATGTCAGACGGATAACAATGGTCATACGGCAGGGGATAAAATCGAGGAGGATGAATACAACAAATTGCCGAGTGACTATAGAAATGATACTTATTGGAAGCAATACGGTTTCTGCTCCATCTATGCAGGACGTTTGTTGAACACCATCCAGCGTGCCGACTTCTGTGGAGTGTTTGGTAGCCGTTTGGTGCTGCAAGGTGCCAAGGACCGTGTCGCTGATGTGGCTGATGCCACGGAATACACCATCAACCGTGTGGGCGAGGTGTCGCTGAACCAACAGCGTTTCACTCCAAATAGTGACGATGAGATTCATGGCAACTACTTCGGCATCTACAGCGTGGTGAACTACATGGGCAACCTGACCAGTGATGTACACTTTGACGACCCACGTAGGTATGTGGAGGGAGAAGAGCCCAAAGTTGACACACAGAAGTATTACGAGTATAAAATTGACCATCTGGACAAGCGTGACCGCAACAATGGAACTTCTTATAACCAGGTGGCTCTGGCTTCGGGTGTGTTCTTGGAGCTGACCACAGAGAACAGTACGCCATCTAACAAGATATATGGTGATATCACGGGTGTGGTCGAACTCGACCTAATCAATGTGAAGAAGGATATCGAAGGTGGTGGCTATGTCTATGCCCGCAATGAACACGGAGTACAAACGAAAAATAATAATTTCACGAACGTCCTTTTGTCTCCTTATAATAAAATACAGGGCAACGAGGCGCTAACCAAAAAGATTTTTACTTATAGTACAAATACGGAATACCTAAAAGACTGGCAGACCTCTGGTAACTTTATTCATAAGTCGAAGCGCATTGTTGATGACTGCTATCCGACGAATGGTGTCTATCGGGATAGTAAGGGTCTCTATGTGACGTCGCCAGCTCACTATTGGTTCATCAAGGGTGAAGTGTATATCTACGACCAGGTGGTATCCGCTTACGCTGGTTCGGCTTCAGCCTACTCGAAGGAAGTGAAGATACCGCTCACCATTACGGCTGGTTCGAATGGTCGTCTGAAGTTGTTGAACGTACAACCGAACCTCTATGCTTACTATGCTGATGAAAATCGTAGCGAAAGCAGTAAGATTTCGAGCAACGGTGTGGCAGTGGATAACGAGCGTACAACCTTCCAGCTGAATGATGTCATTACATGGTGGGACTGGAACCAGCTGCCAGATAATGAAAAGAAGTATTTCGTTAAGGAGACCTATGTCAATGTGGATCCATGTGTGATTGACGGCACGTCCTATGAGGCTGGCGAGTATGTGTTGGAGAACGACGCCTCCGTACATGATGGCGATGCTTCCCAGACGGCATGGAAGACCTTCCAGACGGCTAGTCATGTAGTGAAGACCTCTACAGGCGTTGATGTGACAGATCTTACAACTCTGTTCCATCCATCAAACAATATCTCCCACGATACTGGTTATGTACTCACGCTCGACATGAACAGCCCGAAGGATTGGGATGATTGGTACAGTCCTATCCTCCAATCTAATGGTGGCAAGATATCAAAGGAAACCTATAAACTGCCAGCCACCACCCAGGCGAACTACATCTTAGGTCCGACTTACAGACTGACGGGTGAATCAGGTCTTTATGGTCAGCGCAGGTACGAGGTTGGCGAGATTATCACCAAAGAGGTTTATGACGACTATAAAACCACGGTTGGGGATATGTCATTTGATGACCAAGCTGATGCCGAACCTGCCTACGTGGCATTGGCCAACTCTGGCAATATCCAGGCAGGAAGTGCTATCGGTGAGACCGCTTACAATGCATTGTCTGACAAATCCAACTTCCAATCAGCTTGGATCTGCGTCAATTCCATCCAGTTGGGTGACGAAGAGTATGTGCTGATGGGTGAACTGGTTTCTGGTACTGTTGCCAACCTTGATGCCTTGGCAGATAAATACATGGAATATAATAACGGAAAGATTAATGCCGACCCTATAGATGAAGATCAGGCTCTCGAATACATTAAAGATCATTTGTCGCCTGCTTACTACATCAAGGAGCCTGGCCTTTACGGCGGACAATACTTCCAGTCAGGTAAGAATTATGGTGCCATCAAGTCATGGTGCTCACTGACCGATGACCGTAACAAGTTCGATTTCAATTACGATGCTTTCGACGTGTTGGTTGATCCGGCATATCCAGGAGAGGGGCATACAAATGTATACGCCCATCCTTATGATGAAGTGAAGCCGGTAGAATATGAGGCTGTCTACAATGGAGCAAATACGCTGACCTATTACGATAACGATAACACTTCGCCGCTCACCATCTCGACAGGTGGATCTATCTCCCGCGAGGCTTATGAGAAGGTACGTAACGACCAGTTGCACTATACCCGCCTCTCTGTCGATGCAGGTAATGACACCCAGACCTTCTATATTGTCAAAGAGACCATGATTGCTAATGGTACGCCTTATGCACAGGGTCAGGACATCAGCGAGAAGGACTATAACGCCCTCTCAGATGCCAACAAGGCCAAGGTCGATGTGGTGAAAATTTCGAGGGAAGCATCAGCGTCGGTGAAATACTATTGTTACGAGGATTATACAACCGAAAGCGGTACTGCTGTTCAGAAGGGTTCAGTCATCTCTAATTCGGTATTTAATGATGTCCCCAACTACCAGAAGTATTTCTCTATCCAGGGTTCAGAGCCTACGGAGACAACCACACTGTATGTCTCTCGTGAGTCGAATGCCAAGGATGTGACTTCCGAGAAGGTGATTAGCGTTGTCTATCAGTACACCTACTATGAACCCGACGACGAGGGTGAGGGTGTCAGTCTGGTCAATGAGTTGCACGTGCTGAATATTCACCTGCAGCTGGAGAGTGGCGCTCCGGAGATCGGTCCGCTGAATGCACCGCCTGCAGTACTGCCAGGTAACACCGTTGGTCTGAAGGCACCATCCGTCAATCCTGGACTCTATGAGATTCTGACCAGCGGTTGGGAACTCTTCAAAGATGAAGATGATGCCCAGCTGCACCGAAATGGTACACCGTTCATCAACAATGGTACTCCACTCTACTGGTATCAGAACCAGAAGGTATGGCTGGCGTTCTACTCGAAGACTTATCTGGGTAAGACCTACTCGAACTATGTGCCGCTGTCTGTGGCTAACTACCACGACCTTGATGCCATCATGAAGGATAAGGAGCACCACCTTTATGTGGACCATCCAGGCGTGATGCGCAACTCGAAGATTTATATCGACAACCGCGACTGCGAGAGTGATGAGACGAAGAGCGAGCTCGACCTGTTGAAGGACTTCTTCGACCTCAGTGTGAGCGGACTTGACGGTCATGCTTCACTTGATGATCACGTCAAGGGCGGTGCCGACCTGGAGTTCATCCTCAACAGCAATGTCAGTCCGAAGAAATACACAAGCTGGACACCTGTCGGTGATGCTAATCAGTGCTTCGAAGGTAACTTCCATGGTGATGGCTATACTGTCACAGGCTTGAACAACTCTCTGTTCGGCACCCTCTGCGGTAGCGTCTATAACCTTGGTGTCACAGGTTCATTCACCTCTGCAGGTGTTGCTGATACCGGCGATGGCTATGTGGAGAACTGCTGGATTAACACCACGGGTACGCCTGACGTTAACGTTCGCGCTGTCTTCGGTAACCCATCGCGTAGCAGTGGCATACAGTTAGTCAACAGCTACTATCAGAAAGGCAAGGAATACAACACTACCAATAATGGTCGAGGCATTGCCACTCCGATGACTGATCAGGAGTTCTACAACGGTACGGTAGCCTATAACCTGAACGGCTTCTATCTGAACAAGCGTTACTACGACAAGAAGCAGACCAGTGGTACAGAGTACAAGTATCTGACGGAGGTTGACGGAACGCTGTCGGAGAACCTGATTACAGGGTACTATCCAGACTCTTATGCTTTCTATCCGCTGGACGATAAGAAGAGAAAAGATCACTACGGCAACTATAGTTATGTTGAAGATCGCTATTCCGATGGTGACTTCCGTTATGCTGATGGCTCTATCCCTGAGACCGTGGAGACTCGTATGCGAACCATAGCATCAGAGACTTCAGTGACGACCGCATTTGCTCCTATCTGGCCAGACGATTATCTCTACTTCGGACAGAATCTGAATTATGGTTGGGGTGATGTTCATCAGGATGAACCTGGACACATCACAGGCGCTAATCGTGTTTATCGTGCACCTGCTTACTTCCGCAACAGCGAGATGAGCGTGGCTCACTTCAACAGCAATGCCTTCATTGTTGCCCATTCGAAGCCAAAGACGGTGACGGATACCAACTGGAAGATGGCTTATCCTAATATGACCGCCATTGACTTCGCAGGTTATAACGATGCTTTGAACGGAGTCAGCAGCTATGCTCTGGGCATGCAATCATCGGGCAAGTTCTATCCACCGTTGCTCGACGATGACGGTTTGACCGATATTACGATCAATGACGAGACGCAGAATCTGCTCGTCTATGCTCCGTCAGCTGATGACAACAAGGCTACTTATGGTGTATTGAGTACAAACTTCATCGAACCGGTATTCGATGATTACTACGATACATCCAATTATCATCGTGTGGAAAAAGCCCTCGCTTCGAGCGTGAAGGGTCACCTTGTGGAGAGTGGTCAGATAGCCACGAATGACCATCTGCTGGTGGATAAGGAAGAATTCTATTGTCCTATCCAATATGACTTCACGGGCGGCAAGCGTATGTGGTACCAACGCCAGCCTGACAACCATGTTGATATAGATTGGAGTGGCACAACGCGTACCACTAAGGGTTGGGAGGCTGTTAGTTTGCCATTCACAGCCGAACTTGTCTCTACCCAGCAGAAGGGTGAGATCACTCACTTCTACGAAGGTAGTACCACAGGACATGAGTACTGGCTGCGTGAGTATGCAGGTGGTTCTCCTGATCCTGATGATAAGAAAGTCTTTGTAGCTAACTTCAACAAACTTGAGGCTGGTTCGGAGATGAAGTCAGACGCGAACACCTTCCTATGGGATTACTATTACAGCAACCAACTGCGGCGAGATGCGAATACAGACTTCTATCAGGAATATTACAAAACGACACGTACTTATAATGATTATCCTTATATGATGGCAGGAACTCCTTATATCATAGGATTCCCAGGCAGTCGCTACTATGAGTTTGACCTCAGCGGAGAGTTTGAGCCTGAACACACCTATGCTGCTATCGACAAACTGGATGAGCAGATCATCACCTTCGCTTCAGCACCGAATGTGACTATTCGTGTGAGCGATGATGAGATGGCAGGTGTAACGAAGGGTGATTTCGCCTTCAAGCCCAATTACCTGAAAGAAACGTTGGAGTCTGTAACGGGCACATCGACTTTGCCAAGTAACTACTACCTCAATACCGCAGGTGATGCCTATGTTGACGAAGGTGAAGGCGATATTGTTGTTTTGCCATTCCGACCGTTCTTCGAGACTGCAACTTCAGGTGGAGGTAATGCCAAGAAACGCAATGCCGTTCGACGGATTATCTTCGCTCAGGATGAGAACAGCTTCGGATTTGAGGAGAATGATCCAAGACAAGGTGAAGTTGGTGGCGAATTGATATTCTATGTGAAGGGTGTGGTCATTGGTGCTGAGTCCTCGCTCCGCAATGCGACCGACGTGCTCATTGTCAACACCAGCGGTCAGACCATCGGCTCCTTCACCATCAATCCTGGTGAGACCATCGAGACTCCAGTTCCATCAACTGGTGTGTATATCCTCCGTGCTGCTGGTGGCAAATATAACAAGAAAGTAACAGTGAAATAAAAATAAGATAACTCTAACGAGAAAATGCGAAAAGGCTCGAGACATATGATAGTAAATTCAGTGAAATTACTGACCAAATTCAGTGAATTTACTGAGTAAATCAACTGAATTTACTTTCAAACAGGTTAAGACAATTCGTGTTTTTACTCTTAAGAAACAAAGATATGGCTATACAATATAGACTATTACAGAACCGGATAAAGGGCAGTAAGAACTACGGTAAGTATTATGCACATACCGTCAGGCGGGGCACGGTGCCGCTGGAGGACATCGAGGAACGTATTGCTGCCAAGTGTACAGCCACACCGGCAGACGTACGGCTGGTCATACGTGCACTGTACGACGAGGTGAAGTTTATCATGCAGATGGGGCACACCGTTGACCTCCGGGAACTGGGTAAGCTGTCGATAGCCATCAAGAGCGTGTGTGTGGACAGACCCGAGGACTTCGACCCCAAGAAGCACATCACTGGCTACCAATGTAAATACAACCCACAGAGCAGACGATATCATACGAAGCACGATGATAAGAGCGGCCACTGCCTCTACCGCAACATCCTCGACGGTTGTGTGCCCATGGAGATAAAATAGAACATTAAATATAACGATTTCGTTACAATTAGAATATGACAAAGAATACAGCAAGCATACAGGCAACATATGTTCATTGGCTTACGAACATATGTTCATCGGCTCACGAACATATGTTCATGGACAAACGAACCTATGTTCTCCGAATGATGATGGTGGTGTTGATGATGATGGGAGTAGGTGGAGTTTGGGGACAGACGAACTATTCGGGAACGTATTTTATCAAAAGTGAAAGCGACCAAAAAAACACACCAGGTGATTATTACATGTGCCCCACGAAGAACTGGTATCTATATAAGGCCACAAATAGTTATGAAAACGATACTGATAATGATGATGACAATGGAAAACCATTCCTCACAACTTACCAGTGTAAAGATGATGCAAATTACGCGGCAAGCAAGGCGGTGTGGACTATCATAAAGCATCCTGAAAAAGAAAACTGCTATTACATCATACAAAGTAGAACTGGCAGATACTTGGTGTCCAACAAACAGATTACCGGTGTCGGCATCAATCGTATGCGTGTGCATTTGGAAAGTGTTGCCGATGACACAGCCCTTTCCGCTCTCGGGGATTTGGCTCTTTTTGAAATTACATCACATGATGGTCATATCGACATAGTTCCTCATTCATCAGAAGGCAGGAATACCGATACATTTAAGTACTTAGTTGTTAATTTCAAAAACTTTAATGAACTCATAGGTAGCGCAGGAAAAGATGATGGTCCAAATGGCACATATGGGAAAAACGTAGCAGGAATTATTGGCTTATACAATACAGAAAATAATCACAAATGGTCTCTTGAGGAAGCCTCTGGCGTCACCTCCGCACCTACCATCACTAACAACTTCAATGGCACCGTCACCATCACTGGAACAGGTTCCATCTATTACACCACTGACGGTACGGATCCTACCACATCGTCATCACCCTATTCGTCTGCAATCACGTTAACAGATGACATTACTGTCATTAAAGCCATGGCAAAGGATGGTACTAGTTATGAGTCGATGGTAGTGACCTACAATCTGCCTGTCTGCGAAAGACCTGCTATTTTTGTAAATGACGGTACTGTTACTATCACTTGTGCCACAGAGGATGCTACGATTCATTATACAATAGATGGTAACCCTGCTACTTCTGCTTCTCCCGTCTACGGTGGAGCATTTCCAAAGGGCAGCATTTCAACTATTAGAGCCATTGCGACAAAGCTCGGCTATGTCATTTCCAGTGAGGCAGCCCTTCTGCCTCCTACAGAAGTGTCTTCTTCAAGTCAGATAACAGATATGAGTGGCAATTATATCTTAGCATCTGGCTTCAGCTCGGATGCTTCTATCGGTACTTCAGATAATCCTTTTACTGGAACCATTGATGGTAATATGGTGACAGTGTCAGGACTTTCACAAGCTTTGGTTGCCTATGCCAATGGTGCCACTATCAAGAATGTCATCCTCGACAATGTCGGGATCAGTGGCGGTACCAATGTTGGCGCCATCTGTAATGAGGCCACTGGTGACACTCGCATTTACAACTGCGGCGTATTGGCAACTGGTAGTACTGTGGAAAAAGATAAGGATGGCTATGACCATATATCCTCAAGTAGCAGCACCATCTCTGGCAGTGGCTATGTGGGTGGTATCGTCGGTCTGCTTGACGGCAGTTCGCGTGTCATCAACTGTTTCAGCTATGCCGATGTCTCTGGAGGCAGTGAGGTGGGGGGTATTGTTGGGCACAACAATGTAGCTACAGCAGCCAACAATCTTCAGACAATGGTGATGAACTGTATGTTCTATGGCGAAGTCAGTGGTTCTTCGGTAGCCCCAATATACAATGGCTCGATTATTACCAACGATGGTGATGAAGATGGTGTTAACAACTTCAATTATTTCTGGGCTGGTGCCTCCTATGTTCAAAATAGAAGTATTAATGTTTACAACTGCGCTCTTTCTGCTGAGACACGCTATCTGCAACGTTTCGAATTTTTCCGTCACTTGCTGAATAGCAACCGTGAGTTGGCAGCATGGTGGGCTAGTACACCCACCACCATTATTACCAAGGATGAGATGATGAAATGGGTGATGGAACCAAGTCAAATTGGTACGACCACCCCTTATCCTATCCTAAAGACTCCAAGAAAATATGCTTCGGTGGTAAATTATGAGCAAAGCAACGAAACTATTGATGCTAATAATGAACACTACAATGAAGGGCGCAAATTGGGTGAACTGAATGTAACTATAGAAATGGGCAGTGGCGGTGCTGTCTATACCCCTCCTACAGGAGCCACAATTTCAACATCATCGCTGACACTGAACATCACGGACAAAGATCCTGCACATTTCAATTTCAACTACGGAAAGGTTCAATTACCTTACTATAACGACGTGGGAACTGGCAACTATACAGGCTACCGGGTGGTCACAGGATGGAAGATAGTTTACATGAGTAAGTCTGCAGGCAGCATTACTACCGGCTCTGACGCAACGGCGACTGTAGATGCTAATGGTGATATAACTCTTACTACTCCTTACAACTTTGCAGATCGTAACTGCACCGCCAAAGATATTTACAGTGAAACCAATAAACGCGTGTTCAGTCAAGGTGCATATTTTGATGTTCCAGAGGGTGTAACATCTATTACCATTCAGCCTTACTGGGGCAAGGCGGTTTATCTGTCTGATGCCTATTGGGATGTGACCTATAAGAATAACGGTAATGATGCAATGGCGACTGCAGCCAATGTTCCTAACGTAGGCGGAGGACAACGCTATGAAAACGGCAAGAAATATAATCTTGCTACTCAAAGTCTTGATGAAACAAATGGTCAGATTGTTTATACTTCTATGAGCAATGCTATCGCAAGTTCGGGGACGGCACTTTTTCAGGGAGTGGATGCGAATAGTCACTCCGTTTATGATTATGCCGTGGTGCTTGTGGGCAATTATCATCATAATGTTGCAATAGAAGCAAGTAACAGCAAGCCATATACGGTTACCTCAATTGACCTTGATGGCGACAACGAACCCGACTATTCCTATATCCTGCGCTTCAATAGTCGTATAAGAGTTCATCCTGTAAGGGTCGATTTTTTGAATGCCATAGGTCTTGGTATGGCACAGAAAACCACTGGTGGTACTGGTACTTATAATTTTGGTATCATGCAACCCAAAGGTTGGTTTGAATGTACTAATACTGGGCTTTTCCGTGTTACGCAGTTAGAGTATGATTACGCTAACAGTAACGATGATACAAAAAGAAGAGAAGACAGCCCTATGATTTTGCAGGGTGGCGTAATCGAACAATGGGTGACTGTTGGAGGAGCAGAAGGGGAGCATATAGAAGCTGGATCTGTAACTTACTATCATGTAGGAGGCAATGTATGGTTCAAGGAATTCCATATTGGAGTGCATCAGGATAAGAATTTAAAGACTAATAAAAATCCTAATCCAGACCAGTTCGTCAGTAAACATCCGCCAATCTCTGTAACAGGTGGTGACTATAACGAGTTTTATTTGACAGGTCTGTATAATACCCCCAATAACAATTACGATGACAATGCCGAATGTTATATCAATGGTGGACGCTTCGGCAAGGTGGCAGGAACAGGTATGCAGGGCATCGGTGGCTTTACAATGACTGATAACGTCAAGACCGCATATTCCAATGGTAATATTATTTGGCAGATAGACAATGCCGACATCGATGAGTTCTATGCTGGTGGTATCAATGCCGCCCATATCGCAGAGGGCAATATCTATACCGTCATATCAAACAGCCGTGTTGACCAGTTCTGTGGCGGACCCAAGTTCGGTAATATGAACAGTGACAAAATAGTGGTTACCAATGCCACCAACTGTACCTTCCGCACCTTCTTCGGTGCTGGCTATGGCGGAAATTCCTATAACCGCAGATATCCTGATAACCAAAACAATGTGACAAACATAAATTGGGATACGTGGGTTCAAGGAAATAATGGCTTAAAATATAGGTATGATTCAGATTATGGTGGTGTTGAGACACGTATAGACTATCAATTCATTCCTATGTCGAATAACACAGGCAATGTAGCTCGTCTGTTTGTTGATTATGTTAGTTTCTCACTGGCAACTACGCATGATGTCACATCAAAACTTACGGATTGCACCATTACGACCGACCCTCTTGGAAGACTCTCTATCTCTGCTGACTATAAGTGTTTAGGTAGCTTCTATGGTGGTGGTAGTCTTGGTAAGGTTACTGGTAATGTTAAGTCGACACTTACCAACTGTACTGTGAAAGGCAATGTGTTTGGTGGTGGTTACTCAGCGACATTGCCTACAGTTAAGGTGATGAAAAATACGTTCAAAACTCAGCCGCGTTATGACCAGAACCTCGGTGCCTATCTGGAGGCAGAACTCCCTGAAACTGATGCTGAGTATACATGGGAACATCGCGATGAGGTTAATTCAACAGCGACAGCGATTGATAAAACAAACCATATTCTATATACCACAGAAGATCTTACGGGTTTAGGAGCAGTCACTGGCAATGTTACGCTTACCATTGATGGCAATACTACACTTACTGATGGTAAGAAAATGTCCGTTACAAAGAGTGTCTATGGAGGTGGTGAAGAGTCGAATGTTGAAGGAAACACTTCCGTGAACATCACCGGTGGTACTATCACTGAGAATGTCTTTGGAGGCGGTAAGGGTGAGGCCGACGAATTCTCGTGCTCCAAGGCCATGATAGGTGTTAATAATACTGGCGCGGGCGCAGATCTCACAACGGATGAAAATAAAAATAAAGGAACGAAAGTCACCATCAGTAATGGTCTGGTGAATGGTAATGTCTATGGTGGCGGTGAAGTGGGCCGAGTAGAATGGAATACGCAAGTGAAGATAGGTGTGGGAACAGGAAATGGTCCTTTTGCACCTGTTATTAATGGTAGCGTATTCGGTGCTGGTAAGGGTGAGAAAACACATGGTTATGCCGCTTTGGTGCGTGGTAACAGTACTGTTACCATTCAGGGCAATGCCAAGGTGAGAGAGAATGTCTATGGTGGCGGTGAACAAGCTACGGTAGGCAGATATTGGGTGAAGGGTATTAATGATAATGTTACTGGGGCACCTACAGCACCTACAAATACACCTGATGAGATGCCGTATAAAACGATGAGTGGTGGACAATGTACCGTTACCATTCAGGGCAGTGCGCAAATAGGACCAGAATCTGGTGCGGCATCAGAGACCACAGGACACGTGTTTGGTGCTGGTAAGGGAGTAACGCCTAATTATGTTCACACAGGTGCTACAACGAACTGGTCCAAGCGTATGGTTGACTATAATTCAGAGAAGCATATTAGCGGAGAAGGTGGAAATGAGGGACAGACATGGGATTATTATGTCGATGATAAAGGAAAAAAAGATACCCGATATGTTTGGGAATATTTTGTTGACGATGCTGATCCGACTGCTGCAGATTATAAGACTGGCGAGGCCAAATATTTAGAGTTCCTGCAAACTTTGGCTTTGGTTACCGGAACTGATGTAACCATCAACGGAGCCACCGTCAAGGGTAACGTCTATGGCGGTAGTGAGAGTGGTTTTGTGCAGGATAATACAAGAGTAACGATTAAGGGCAGTAACTGCGAGATTGGTACGACAACGTATGGCAATGTCTTTGGCGGCGGACGTGGACTTGACACATTTGCCGAAGCCGGAAAAGTGAAAGGCACCACCACTGTTGCTATCGAAGCTGGCGCAGTCAAAGGTAATGTCTATGGCGGTGGCGAGTTGGGCGATGTGGGGTTAATTGACAAGACAGACAAAAAAGATGGTCAACTAACTTATAATTATTTCTGGAAGAAAACCGATGGTAGCACTGCTAATGTTGCTGAGAATAACAAAATCACGGGTACAAATAATAACACTGGTATTTGCACGGTCAACATCTCTGGTGGTACGATAGGCACCAGTGGAACAGTGTCTGCCGAACATGGTAATGTGTATGGAGCTGGTAGGGGTACTGGCATCACTTGGTGGTGTGAGAAAGCCATTGCCTACGCTACGAATGTCACCATCACTGCCGGTACGGTGAATGGCAACGTCTATGGCGGCGGTCAGATAGGTCGAGTGGAAGACGATGCGAAGGTGACGATAGGAACGCCCAATGAAACAGGGGAGAGTAAGCCCACTATCACAGGTGACGTGTATGGTGCCGGAGCCGGCTTAGAGACTCATGGCTATTCTGCTTTGGTACGAGGCAATGCTGCTGTCACCGTTCAGGGCACTGCCCAGGTTGGAGGTAGCGTCTATGGCGGCGGTGAGACAGCTTCAGTGGGTAAATTTGAAGTAGTAGGCGGATTACCGACAAAACCGAAAACCGGCGGAACATGTATTGTCAACATCAAGGACAATGCCAAGATTGGGGAAAGTGGCACAGGGCACAATGTCTATGGTGCCTGTAAGGGTGTCACACCTGCGTATAACTCTTCTAATTATAAGAGTGTCTATAGTATGCAGACCTATGAAAACAGGCCAAGTGATACCCCGGGCGACACATGGGATTATTGGGTAACTTATGAAGAAGGCTATATAGGACAAAAATTCATCAAGAGATATTATAAAACAGAGCAAGATTATCTTGATTTCTTGAAGACGCTGGCCTTGACCAGCCATCCCCATGTGACCATTGGTGGTACATGGACGAAGAGCGGGACGACAGAAACCATCACTGCTTCGGGTACTCCTACCGTTTATGGCTCCGTCTATGGCGGTGGCCAGAGGGGAGTTACCTTAGGACATGTGGATGTCAACATGGTTGGCGGCACCGTGGAACAGGATGTCTATGGCGGTGGTGCATTGGCAGATACGAACCTCGGCAACTGGGATGTGAACGGCTACGTGGTGGCTACTGCACTAAACGAAGGTGAATCAATAACCGACTTATACGAAAGGAGTGGTGCTGGTACAGCCGAAAATCCATATAAATATACGAAAGTCACTGATGCTAATGCGACCATTGGCAGTGGAACGTATTATCGTCAAGTACCCACATGGGCTCATGAGGAGGGGTCAGCTTATTACACGACCTCTGTTAGTTTGACGGGTGGTCTTATCAAGGGTGATGCATACGGTGGAGGTTTAGGGCAGAAGACTGGATTTAATAATGCAGAGAGTGACATTGAAGCTACGGTGTGGGGTGATATAGATGTGACATTGAATGGTACGGCTTTCGATATTAAATACTATGATGAAACGGGTTATACAAATGTGGTGAAGAGCGGACGTTTGTTTGGTTGTAACAATTTGAATGGTTCACCACAAGGTAATGTTATCGTGACGGTCAATCAAACAGTTAGCCGTGATGCTGAGGGGAACGTGAAAGATAAACCCACAAAAAAAACTAATACATACGAGCTTGCCGCTGTCTATGGTGGTGGTAATCTGGCACCTTATACGACAACAGGCAAGAAGTCACACGTTATTATCCATGGATGTGGTGAAACCAGCATCGAAACTGTTTATGGTGGTGGCAATGCTGCTGAAGTTCCAGAAACTCAAGTTGATGTTTATAGTACTTACGAGATTGGTAGTCTCTTCGGTGGTGGTAATGGAAAGGACAAATATAAGAATGATTCCGGATGGCAGATTAACCCTGGTGCCAACGTGAATGGAAATACGAACACTTTGATCTATGGTGGTACTGTCTATGAGGCTTATGGCGCAAGTAACGAGAAAGGTATCATTTATGGAGATGTGGCCATTGATATTGCTGGTACAAATCCTGAGAGCTGTACCTTGGATGTGGCGAAGTTAGTAGGTGCTGGTAAGAATGCCGATGTGAACGGCGACCTGATTCTTGTCATGGGCTGTAAGCCTGAGACAAAGATACCACTTGTTTACGGTGGTGCCGACAATGCCAATGTGAATGGTAATGTGGAGTTGACGATCACCAGTGGTAACTTTGGTAAGGTGTTTGGCGGCAACAACGAAGGCGGGGTTATAATGGGTCATATCAAGTTGAATATTGAGGAAACAGGTGATTGTGATACACCCATCACGATTGACGAGCTTTATCTCGGTGGTAACCAGGCTGCCTATTCTATGTATGGTTATTATATGGACGGGACTGATCCTAATACAGACAAACCCATCTTAAAGCCAAGAACTGCAGAGATGGCTGCTATAACTGACCCAGATGCAGAAGGATACAAACCTGCTATTACAACTGCTGAATATGGAACAGAAATAAGAAAAACTGCCCCCTATGACGCTCCCGTTCTGAACGTCATTTCTTGTACCTATATAGGAAAGGTATTTGGTGGTGGCTATGGTTCTGGTGCTGCGCTCTATGGCAACCCAACGGTGAACATTAATATGATTCAGGGAACCTTTGCCGAAAATAATGACGTAGGCGTTCCTGCTGTTATGACTGCGGAGGGGCTTACAGCTTCAGAAAATCCCAATAAGCTGGGCATCATCGGTGATGTCTTTGGCGGTGGTAATGCCGCTGCAGTCATTGGTAACCCTACTGTTAATATAGGTATGGCAACAACGGTTCAATGTCATGAGAGCTTTGATAAGACAACGATAGATGAGACACATGACGGCTATACTTATAGCGATGCCCAAGACGTTTTGGGTGCTTACATCACCGGCAATGTCTTTGGTGGTGGTAATCTGGCAGAAGTGAGTGGTAATACCTATGTGAATATTTGCGGTACTCAAAATCCTGATTCAAATTCAGATAACGGGTACTCCGATACTGCTGTGAGTCATTCAGGAACCACAGACTTCGCTGTTTCGATTGGTAATAGTGTTTATGGTGGCGGTAATGCGGCAGACGTGCTGGGCAATACCTTTGTGACAATGGCCGACGGCTATGTCTTTAATGGTATCTTCGGAGGCGGTCTCTCGGGTTCTGTGGGTACGTTTACCATGTCAACGAATGTAACTGATTGGGGGCATACAGCTAATCATGAACATTGTATTGGTAAACCAACAAGTTGCGAGGAAGGTACCGGTACCTGTTATGTTGTTGTCAGCGGTGGCCAGATAGGCCCTGTAGAGGTGGCGACACAGGGTATGAACAGAAAGACAAATGGTCATGGCGATCCTGTCCCGCAAGGCTGGGTATGGGGTGCTGGCTGTGGCCTCGTGGAGGATCCGTCCGATGACCCTGATACTCACTTCAAGACATACGTTAACAATACAGATGTGACCATCAAAGACAATGCCTTCATTCTGGAGTCTATCATAGGCGGTGGTGAGTTCGGACGTGTACTTGGCAATACGCTTGTGAAGATTGAGGGCGGCCAGATTGGTGTTGGAGCAAACAAGGTTGATGAAAACAACAAGCCCATACGCTATACAGCCGATCAATGGACGGAGGCAGAAGAGGCTGTCAGAGCAGGCAATGCTTCGCGCATCAATACGATTGCGGCACAGATGCCTGAATGTTCCCACTTCCCTTACGGAAAAAATATCGGAACTGAACAAAATCCCAACTGGGTATATGATACCTACGACCCATTCGCAGACGAGTATAAAACTGCGAAAAATAGTGACCTATATCCTGGTGGCAGTACGGATAATGCTTCTGATGGTAAGACGTGGATAGGCTGTGTGTTTGCTGGTGGATCTGGTTACATGCCATATAAAAAAGTAGATGCTAACAAAGAAATCACTGGCTACGACTGGGTTCGTTCGGCAGGCTGGGTGGAAGGTGATGCTGAAGTGCGCATCTCTGGTGGCCATATCTTGTCCAATGTCTATGGCGGTAACGAATATACCGACGTAAAGGGCACATGTACGGTGAAGATGTCTGGTGGTACAGTCGGCGTGCCGCGCACCGTGGAACAGATTATGGGCAACCCTCTGATCGGCTATATCTATGGTGCAGGCAAAGGTGATCCTCGTGTGCATTTTAATAAAGTGACCAACGTAAAAGATGTGGAGATTGAAATCACTGGTGGCACTGTCTTTGGCTCTGTCTATGGCGGCGGTGAGGACGGTCACGTGCTGCGCGATGTGACGATTACCATTGGCAAAGATGACCATACAGGTCCGGAGATTGGTACTTGGGGAACGTCTTATGTCGATGGTAACGTATTCGGTGGTGGTCGTGGCTTTAGTGGTGAAGCCTATACGGCGGGTAATGTGGCCGGAAGCGTCAAGATGGAAATCAAGGGTGGTAATATACTTGGCTCCGTCTATGGCGGTGGACGAATGGGTTCCGTGGGTTATGGACTGTTCGATGCAGGCGTAACTGGTTACGGAGAGATGCGTGATGATAATGACGTCGAAGAAGGTTTTACTGATGGTACTACAGGATTCTTCACGCATGGACGTGGACATATCGACATTACCATCAGCGGTGGTACTATTGGTAACAAGTGGGAATATGAGTTTAATCCTAATGACACCTATAAAACGACGTATGTACCAAATACAGAATATGACTCGGACAATCGATTGAAGCATACCAAGGGCGGCAACGTCTTTGCTGGCGGTATGGGTAATCTATACGAACAGAACGGTACAACTTATATCAACATGGTAGATTGGTGGAAGTTGGGCTGTGTCAAGAGTACCAAGCTGACTATCAGCGGAAATGCCGTAATCAAGAGTACTGTCTTTGGCGGTGGTGAGTTAGGTCAGGTAGTGGGTGCTCATACTGCCAAGAATGCTGCCAATGCAGATGTCAGTGTAGGAACTGAAATTATCATCAATGGTGGTACCATCGGCTCTGAGGTGAAAGATGGCAGCAATGTTGTTCAATACACCTTTGGTAGTGTCTTCGGTGGTGGCTATGGCAGCCTTCTGGATGACCTAACAGTTAATGGTGAAACGACGCACCCCAAGTTTGATGCCGGTCTTGTCAAGGAAGACACGAAGATTGACATGCAAGGTGGTGCGGTGAAGGCCAGCATCTATGGCGGTGGCGAGATGGCCAGCGTGGGATCTGTGGGAGAGTCTAACAGCGTGGTGGGTAGCACATACGTGACTGTGAGCGGCGGTACTGTAGGTATTGCACCAATCACTATTTCCGACACCAAGCGCTACTTTGGCGGCGCCAAGATGGGTAATGTCTATGGCGGCGGCAGTGGTTATAACAACACTGTGCGTAGCGGCAGAATATTGAAGAACACCAATGTCACTATCAATGGCGGTACTATCTACCATAATGTATATGGCGGCGGTGCCTACGGTACAGTGGGCGACTTCGACTATCAAACAGGTTCCGATACTCAAGGTGGTCCGGTTAAGGTCCAAGGAGTCAACGGCCTCGCTACTGAAGGTACTGGTGTCGCTACGGTCACTATCAAAGGCGGTACCATCGGCTACGATGGCAATGAGAACGGTATGGTGTTCGGCTCTTCACGAGGCGACATCAATGCCCCAGGCAAACGCGACGACCATACGGCTTGGGTCTATGACACCCATGTCACCATAGGTACTTCTGGCTCTAATTCTGGACCTCAAATCAGGGGTACCGTCTATGGTAGTGGTGAGAACGGACACGTTTTCAACGACACTGAGGTTACGGTTAATAGCGGTACAATCGGCATATATGATGATACGGATCATACTTATGATATCACTTCTAATAATACGACCTACAATGGTGCCGACTATCCCTACCGTGGTAATGTCTACGGCGGAGGTTGCGGTATGGACAAGTATTATTCGAATCCAGCCGCAGAAACACACGATGGTAACGGTCAACTCTATAACTCCTTGGCAGGTATCGTCTATGGCAATACTACGGTTAACATTACTGGCGGTCGTGTGGTACGCAATGTCTATGGTGCTGGTGCCATGGGCTCGGTGGGTAAAGTTGTTTCTACTACCACCAACAATGTTACGACAACGACTATTACTAGTGGTGGCCTGACAACGATTAATATTAGTGGCGGTCAGGTCGGTGACGACGGCGTTGATGACGGTAATGTCTATGGTGCAGCTCGTGGTGATGCGACTACCGACCAAACAGACGTTGCATTGGCTAAAAATACCAGTGTGAACATTTCATCGAATGGTAATATCAAGGGCAGCGTCTATGGTGGTGGAGAGACTGGTGACGTGATGGAAAATACGGAGGTGAATGTCGGTGCCGAGAAACAAACGAGCGGTACGACTGTTACGTATGTGGTGGCTTCTGGAAATCCCATTATTGGTGGTAATGTTTACGGAGGTGGTAAGGGTATTGCCAATTCATTCACGTGTTCGAAAGCCATGGTGGGAGTTGAAGGCGATGGCGTAACAGGTGAAGGCACAACTGCATCTCCATACGAACTACAGGATGGAGGTACAACGGTTAGAATCTATAACGGTACAGTGGGTACTCTCAATGCGAATAACACTCTTGTTGAGGGCACAGGTAATGTTTATGGTGGCGGTGAGATTGCTCGTGTGGAAAGGAATACCATCGTGGAGATTGGGGCTGCGACAGGATCCAGCGCACCCGTTATCAAAGGTAGTGTATTCGGTGCAGGTGCGGGCGTAGAGACACATGGTTACTCGGCACTGGTGCGTGGCACTAGTATTGTCACGGTTCAGGGTCAAGCCCAGGTGAAGCAAAACGTTTATGGCGGTGGTGAATTGGCTTCGGTGGGCAGATATTGGGTTGCCGCATCGCAAACAGAAGCTGATGCTCATCATGTCTCAATTGGTATGCCATATGGTCTGAAAGCTGGCGGAACAAGTAGTGTCATTATTCAGGGCAGTGCCATCATCGGAACAGAAGGCAATGAGAACACAGGTCACGTCTATGGCGCTGGTCAGGGTGTTGAACCTGAAAATTATGATTATGCTACTGGCACGGATGGAGTGAATGATTATGAGATTGATGAGCATAAACCCAAACGTTGGGTCGGTGATGGCTATGTATGGTTTGCTGCTAAGGGCGATTACCTTGCATATCTTGAGACGTTAGCCTTGTCCGCTGAGACTAATGTGACCATCGGTGGAGGCACCGTCAGAGGATCTGTCTTTGGTGGCAGTGAGAGCGGATTTGTGTATCGCAATACGGACGTGAAGATTCAGGGTGGTGCCGTAAATGGTGATGCCTTTGGTGGTGGCCGTGGTCTTGCTTCTTTTGCAGAAGCTGGCCGTGTGAGTGGAAATACCAGACTCACTATCAGTAGTGGTGCTGTTGATGGCAACGTCTATGGCGGCGGTAATTTGGGTGATGTGGGTACAATTGACAAGACTACTCAAACTAATTACAATTATATATGGAAAAATAGTGAGAGTAATGGTAGTAATATGACTTCCAACGAATATAACAATGCTCCTAACAATAATACTATCACTGGCACAAATACTAATACAGGTATTTGCACGGTTAGCATCTCTGGTGGTACGATAGGTCTTGCAAGTACTGATAAACCCAAAGATCATGGTAATGTGTTCGGAGCTGGCCGTGGTCTTGCCAACACCTTCTGGTGTGAGAAAGCCATAGCGTTCGCTACGAATGTCAGCATCAGCGGTTCTACCACGGTAGTGAATGGTAACGTCTATGGTGGTGGTGAGGTAGGTCGCGTGGAAGATGATTCGAAGGTGATTATAGGAACTGCGGATGGATCAGACGAACCCGACATCAAGGGCAGCGTGTACGGTGCTGGCGCAGGCTTAGAGACACATGGCTACTCGGCGTTGGTGCGTGGCAATAGTATTGTCACCGTTCAGGGCCATGCCAGTGTGGAACATAGCGTCTATGGTGGCGGTGAGATTGCTTCTGTGGGCAAGTATGGCCTTGACGCACAGAAAATGCCGTCCATATTGAAAGGCGGTGGCTATTGTAATGTCACCATTCAGGGCAATGCCACCATTGCAGATGACGTCTTTGGTGCTGGTAAGGGTGTCAATTCTCATTTTGATAAGGATAATACAGACCATTCGAAGCGGTCAAGACGTATGACGGTCTATAATGCAACAGACTTCCCTGAAGCTAGTGGACCTACTGGTACTGGAGCATGGGAATATTATGAAAATTATCCTAATGGTTATACAGGAACTAAGTTTGTTTGGGATTATTTACAGACTCCGGAGTCATATTCAACGTATCTTGAGACGCTGGCATTGGCCACGCATCCCGAAGTGACCATCGACGGCAGTGCCTCTATCGGTGGCTCTGTCTTTGGCGGTGGCGAGTTGGGTCTTACCAAGGGCAGTGTCATTGTCAATATCCAAGGCGGTACAATTACAGAGGATGTGTATGGCGGTGGATCGCTGGCCAACACGAACACCACAACTACAGCCGATCTCGACAATGATGGAACATTAGAAGATTACACTCCCACCACAACGGTCAACTTGAAGGGTGGCACCATCAACCGTAATGTCTATGGCGGTGGCTTGGGACAATTGGCACAGGAAGCTAAGGCAGCTGTTCTTTATACAGAAGATGATGCTGAAGTAAAAGCTGGTACTAAGAATGTAGGTGATGTGAAGACGCCTGCTGTTGCTGCTGTCACAGCCATCGAGGCCAAGGTCTTAGGTGAAGTAATGGTGGAGCTGAACAAACCGACGAACGCAAATGATGATACCACTTACGGTGACTGTGAGGTGAAGGGCAATATCTTCGGTTGCAATAACATGAACGGTAGTCCGCAGAAAGATGTCACCGTGCATGTGTATAAGACGGTGCGGAAAGATGAGGGAGAAGTACAAAACAAGGAGAAATCTACTTACGAGTTGAAAGCTGTTTATGGAGGTGGAAATCTTGCAGCATACTATCCTGAAGATGAAACAGCCAGAGCCTCAGCCGTAGCTAAAGTCATTATTGACGGTTGCGACCTGACGAGCATCAAGCAGGTGTATGGCGGTGGTAATGCAGCCTCCGTACCAGCCTCAAACATCACCATCAATGCGACCTACGAGATAGAAGAGGTGTTTGGTGGCGGTAACGGTAAGGATGATGTTTCTTACGATGGTGGCACAACATACGTCACCAATCCTGGTGCTAACGTGGGATATGTGGCTTATGGTACTGAATACGATATCCCAAAAAGTTCGAAAGAAGAGCGAACGGCGCTGTTCAGCTATGGTTCTGGTCAGGCTTCTGTGACCATCTACGACGGCTTGATCCATCGTGTCTTTGGTGGTTCGAACAAAAAGGGTAATGTGCGCGAGTCGGCGGTTACTTTGCTGGATGATCAGAATGGATGTCATTTCCAAGTGGATGAGGCATATGGCGGTGGTAAAAACGCGCCGATGGATGCAGAGGCCAAGCTGTTGATGGCTTGTATCCCAGGTCTGAAGGTTGCCTACGGCGGTGCTCAAGAGGCAGATGTCTTGGGTGGCGTGACGTTGACCATCACCAACGGTACTTACGAGCGCGTGTTTGGCGGTAATAACATCAGCGGCACGATCCAAGGTCCTATCGTGGTAAACATCGAAGAGACGGGCTGTCGTCCAGTCATCATTGGCGAACTTTACGGTGGTGGTAACCAAGCTGCTTATTCTGTCTATGGTTATAAACTGGTTGATGGTGAGTTGAAGCCACGAGAATCAGCTTCTGATGGAGATGCTATTGCAGGTACACCATACGCAGACCCAGTGGTGAATGTCAAATCGTTTACCAGCATCGGTACTATCTATGGTGGTGGTTATGGTGAAACAGCTGTGATGGTGGGTAATCCGACGGTGAACATTGATGTGTTTAAGGGTCAATATGCCGATGATGAAGATAACGTCATCGGTAAGAATGCTAAGGTTGTCGGGTCAACTGTGAAATATTCGGGTGACGGTTATGACACAGGTTTCCCAGTTCCATCGCACGCCAAAGGTGCTATTGGTGCTATTGGAACCGTCTTCGGTGGTGGTTATGGTGCGAAAGTGATTGGCACGCCAACTGTGAACATTGGTACCAGGGTGGGCGAACAGATAGACCTTTTGTCTGTGCCTGTCGAGGATAGTAACGGAAAGACTTCTTCGGAAGCAGGTTGGATTCCTACTTACCAAAAGGAAACTGTCTTGGGCGCTGATATCCGAGGAGATATCTATGGTGCAGGTAACAATGCGGAAGTGACAGGTGATACGAAGGTGCAGATAGGAAAGAAGGTGGAATCGACAACCACGACACCTGATCCTGAGCCATAAGAATGAGAAGGTTTATTCATATCATGTTAGGGCTGCTCTTCTGTGTGCTGAGTGTCAGGGCACAGGAGGCAGCCTTCCCTTATCCTGAGATTCCGGATGAGCTGGAGGGGCCAGAGGCACGGATGGCGTATCTGTTGGAGCATTTTTGGCAGGACTATGCGTTTGCTGACAGCACGGCGATGAACCGTGAGGTGGGGGAGCAAGGAATGGTGGATTTCTTAAACTTCATGCAACATGCAGATTCGGTTTCGGCGATGCAGGGAGCAAAAGTGCTTGCTGATTCGTTGGGGGTACATCCTTCTGCTGTGCCTTTCTTCGAAGGGCTGATGGAACATTATTTGGGCGATTCTGATTCGCCCTTATACAGCGATGGCGTGTATGCGCAATTACTCCGTGCTTTGCCTGAATCGCCTCAGCGTGTATGGCTCCTTGAACAATTGGCAAAGAATCAGGTGGGTAGTATGGCGGCCGATATTCTCGTGACAACTCCTGAGGGGAAGCAGACACGTTTGTATAAGATCAAGGCTGAGCAGATATTGCTTATTTTCTACGATCCCGACTGCCGTCGTTGTCAACGATTGGATGCGCAGTTGGAACAGGAACCGCTTATTGTGCAGAACCCACGTCTGAAGGTGGTTCGTAAAAATGTGAACGACCTGAACGGGGAGTATTATGTGCCGCACACGCCAGCGCTCTACCTGTTGGATAAGGAGAAACGTGTGGTGCTGAAAAACACGAATTTGGAGGCGCTGTTAGGGAAATAGGGATTTTTCTTTGGTCATTTGAAAGAAAGTGCGTACCTTTGCAGCCGAATTAAAAATGTGGATAGATTTGGGCTGCTTGCAACCACAGTAAAAAATGCTAAAAGGACAAAGAAAAGCCTCGCTGGTAAGGCGTAAGTTTGTCTGTGCATCTTTCCCAATCTTTCCCCATACATTATTAATTATTAGACTTTTAATTGTTAATTAACTATGGGTTATTTATTTACATCTGAATCTGTGTCGGAAGGACATCCCGACAAAGTGGCTGACCAGATCAGCGACGCTGTGCTGGACAATCTGCTGGCTTACGACTCGGAGTCGAAAGTGGCTTGCGAGACGTTGGTCACAACAGGTCAAGTCGTGGTGGCTGGCGAAGTGAAGAGCACTGCTTATGTAGACCTTCAGGAGATTGCGCGTGAGACCATCAATCGGATTGGTTACACGAAATCTTCTTATAAATTTGATGGCGAAAGTTGTGGCGTGTTGAATGCTATCCACGAACAGAGTGGTGATATCAATCGCGGTGTGGAACGTGAGAAACCCGAAGAACAGGGTGCTGGCGACCAGGGCATGATGTTTGGGTATGCGACGAACGAGACAGAGAACTGCATACCGCTGTCACTTGACCTCTCGCATCGCATTCTGAGGGTGTTGGCTGACATCCGCCGGGAAGGAAAGGTGATGACCTATCTCCGTCCGAACGGTAAGGAAGTGACGTATTTGCGTCCTGATGCTAAGAGTCAGGTGACAATTGAGTATGGTGATGATGGGAAAGCACAACGTGTACATACCATCGTGGTCAGCACTCAGCATGATGAGTTTATTGTACCGACCGTGGAGAATGGACTCACAGAAGAGGAAGCAGACAAGAAGATGTTGGAGCGCATCAGAGAGGATGTCATCAACATCTTGATTCCAAGGGTGATTGCAGAAATAGGCGACGAGAAGATTAGTCGTTTGTTCAAGGGTGATATTACTTATCATGTCAATCCGACGGGTAAGTTCGTGATTGGTGGTCCTCATGGCGACACAGGTCTGACGGGCAGAAAGATTATCGTCGATACCTATGGAGGACGTGGTGCTCATGGTGGTGGTGCGTTCTCAGGCAAAGACCCCAGCAAGGTCGATCGCTCGGCTGCTTATGCCGCACGTCATATCGCCAAGAACTTGGTGGTGGCTGGTGTGGCTGATGAGATACTGGTGCAGTTGAGCTATGCCATCGGTGTGGCAAAGCCTGTGAGCATCTATGTGAACACGTATGGAACATCGAAAGTGCCATTTTCGGATGGTGAGATTGCTACGAAGATTGGTGAATTGTTCGACCTTCGGCCCAAGGCAATTGAGGAGCGTTTCGACCTTCGCAAACCCATCTATCAGGAAACGGCATCCTATGGTCATTTCGGACGCAAGACGGAGTGTGTGGTGAAGAAGTTTACCAATCGCTATCAAGGTGATAAGGAAATGGAAGTGACGCTGTTCCCATGGGAAGAGACGGAGAAGTACCAGGAGCGAATTCGTTTAGCGTTTAGCGTTTAGAGGTTATGGGTTATTGGTTATAGGTTATAGAGAGAATATGAACGACAGCATTTGGCTGGCTTCCGACTCCAACGTCATTCGACAGTCGGAGTTATACAAGCAGGGGATTCTTCTGCCCGACCGTACGGTACCGGTGGGAGAACGCAGCTTTGCCGTGAGGAATGATGACTACTTTGTGGCAGGAATGGCTGTGATGTTCTTCCTTCTGGCTGCGATTCTGTATAGGAGTCGGAATGTCCTTTGGCATCGCTTGAAGAATTTCTTCACCACCAAACGTACCTATACGGATGATGACACGGAAGGTAATTCAGACGAGGCGATTCATGTGTTTTTGCTCATTAGCATCAGTGCGATTAGCCTTTCCTGTATGTTCCTTGATGATCGGATAGCTTTGAGTAGTTTCCTACCAGTGACGGGTATTCCTTATTGGTTATTTGGTGCAGGCTTTGTCATGTGCATGGCTTTCATTTACTTCAAAGCATGGTTGTATTTGTTGGTGAATTGGGTATTTTTCGACAGGGATTCCAGCCAAAGATGGATTGTCGGATACCTGCTGTTGACCGCCCTGACAGCCTTCCTTTTTTACCCCCTTGCCCTACTGGATGTCTTCGCTCATATCCGTCATGAAATTGTCATCGGAGGTGCCATTTTGGTAGGTGTTTTATACGAATTCATGCTGTTTTACAAGCTGATTGCTAACTTTCGGGTTAAAAAATATGGCTATATGCTTATTTTTTTGTACTTTTGCACCGTCGAACTGTTGCCGACACTTGTTTTTGGGCATTTGACGGTATGGTTAAGTGACAATTATCTAGTAAAAAATATTTTATATTGATGGGAACAAAGATCTTAGTATCTCAACCAAAGCCTCAGACGGAGAAGTCTCCCTATTTTGAGGTAGCACACAAATACAACGTTGAATTAGTTTTCAGGCCTTTTATCAAGATAGAGCCAATGTCCGCTAAGGACTTTCGTCAGCAGAAGGTGTCCATTCCAGGACATACGGCCATTGTCTTCACTTCACGTCATGCTATCGACCACTTCTTTGCCCTCTGCAAGGAATTGCGTGTGACCATCCCTGACGATATGAAGTATTTCTGTGTATCGGAACAGGTGTCGCTCTACATCCAGAAGTATGTACAGTATCGCAAGCGCAAGAACTTCTTCCCTGAGTCAGGTATTCTGGCAGATCTGATGCCAATCATCGCTAAGCACCACAATGAGACCTACTTTGTGCCTCAGTCTTCAGCTCATACGGATGATATGACCCGTATGCTCGATGAGATAGGTGTAGAGCACGATGAGGCTGTGATGTACTACACTGTGGCCAACGATTTCACGCCCGATGAGGCTTTCGACTACAATATGCTGGTGTTCTTCTCGCCAGAAGGTATCCACTCGCTCATCAAGAACTTCCCTGACTTCAAGCAGAAGAACATCAAGGTGGCTTGTCTGGGTACGAAGACCATCAAGGCGGCAGAGGATGCAGGCTTGCATGTAGATTACCAGCCCACACCAGAACTCCGTTCGGTGCCTGCCATCATCGAGGCTTATGCCAAGACGCTAAAATGATTGTCAATTGTCAATTCAAGAAATCTGAGCGGCTCACCAGCCAGCTTGTCATAGAAAAACTTTTCGCAGGAGGAAATGCTTCAATGGCGGCATTTCCCCTGCGAATTGTTTTTATGAAGGTGGAGAAAGAAGGGAATGATGAGAGCGAGGGGAATTGTGGGAAGAATGGGAATCTGGGTGGAAAGCCTTTGGTGTCTATTCTGGTGTCGGTGCCCAAGAAACGTGTTCGTCATGCAGTTGACCGCAACCGTATGAAGCGGTTGGTGCGTGAGGCATACCGACTCAATAAGTATATCCTTTGGGAAGCACTCGAAGGAAAAGACTATCGTCTTGCCCTTGCCTTTGTATGCATCACCGATACACTGCCCACCTTCTATGCCGTCAATAAGAGCATGAAGAAAGCGCTGATCCGAATCTCGGAGAAGTTGGACGTTAACGCCAACTCTAACCCAGACTCTCAATAACCTATAACCCATAACCTCTAAACTACATGTCCCTCCTCTCCTATATCCTCCTCCTTCCCATTTATTTTTATCGTGCATGCATCTCACCATTGTTGCCTCCTACATGCCGATTCACCCCCACATGTTCCAGTTATGCCATTGAGGCCATTAAGAAGCATGGACCGTTCAAGGGTTTCTACTTGGCATGTCGGCGCATCCTACGTTGTCATCCGTGGGGAGGTTGTGGTTATGACCCAGTACCTGACGAATTCCACTGGTGAGTCCCAAAACTCTCAACCCTAACTTTCAATAACCCATAACCTATAACCCATAACCTTTCAATCATGTTTAATTTCCATACATATTATATAGATGAAGAGCCTTGTCTGCTGAATGTGGACACAGCCGACCTTCAACCTTCCTATCCTGAGCACGTGAGACTTTCGATAGGATTGCATCCGTGGAAGGTGGGTGAGGATTGGCAGGAAGTGGTTGCTTCGATTCGTAAGGAGGCAAGCAGAAGGGATGTGTGGGCGATTGGTGAGTGTGGCTTGGATAAGGTACATGGTGCCCCTTTAGCTATGCAGATGGACGCTTTTCGTGCCCATATCGCCATTGCGGAGGAGGTTCAGAAACCGATGGTCATCCATTGTGTGAGGGCATTTGATGAATTGCTGATGCTGCGTCGTGAATTGGAAGCCTCTTGTAAGCAGGAGGGTAGGGTACCGCAACCTTGGGTCATTCATGGGTTTCGTGGCAAGCCCGAACAGGCAAAACAATTGATGACCAAAGGGATGTTGCTCTCCTTTGGTCATCAGTACAATGTGGAAACGCTGAGGAAGGTCTTTTCTGAATACCTCTCACCTCTTACCTCTTACCTCTCACCTCTCACTTCTCCTTTTTATCTCGAAACGGACGACCTCCACCTTTCTGTCCGTCAAATTTACGAGCAGGTCGCTCACCATCTTGACGTGGACGTCGATCGTCTTTCTCGCCTCTGCGACCCTCGAACGAATCTTTTCCTCCGCCACGAGAAGGACGTATAGTACGGTCACCCCATTTGCCGAGGTGGCGGTTGATGATTTCAGCCTCTTCTTCATCTTCAGCCTCAAACATCTTCCAACGGCTGTCCTTGCCCCACTTTCTGTTCACTTCTTCCTCTTCATAAGACTTGTCCTTGGAAGGTCTGTCCTTGAAAGGCTTTGACTTAAAATAGTGCTCCTCGTTATTGGTTGGGAACTTCCGTCCACCACCTTGGCTGGACCATTCGCCGTCCTCATTCTTCTTGTGAGGCTTGAACTTGAGGTTGTGACGACGGTCTTCATCTGTCTTGATGTCCAGTCCCTCTTCACGGCGCTCTCTCAGTTTGCCGTCGAAGATTTGGTACTTGCGGAACTCGCATTCCAAGGAACCGTTGAACAAGGCGTATTTCGTCGATGGACGGAAACCAATCCTGTCGAAGAGTTCCTCATGATGCGAGATGATCCATGCATCGTTGCCCACGAAATTGCGCTTCAGGTTCTTGCCGATGGTCTCGTATAGGTCGAAGATGTCGTCTGTCGTGATGCGATCGCCATAAGGAGGGTTCGTGATCATGAGTGCCTTGTCAAGCGGCTTCTCAAACTCGTAGAAGTCACGTTGCTCCACACTCACGATGTCCTTCACACCAGCATTCAGCACGTTGTCTGTGGCAATCTGTACGGCTTGGCGGTTGATGTCGTAGCCGTAAATCTTATGGTCGAAATCACGCTCTTGGCTGTCATCGTTGTAGATGCGGTCGAAAAGGTCTGCATCGAAGTCCTTCCACTTCTCGAAAGCATATTCCTTGCGGAACACACCTGGATAGACGTTTTGTGCGATGAGTGCTGCCTCGATGAGGATGGTGCCTGAGCCGCAGAAGGGGTCAATCAGGTCACATTCGCCGTCCCATCCTGTCAGCATGATGAGACCTGCAGCCAGCACTTCGTTCAATGGTGCTTGTACGGTTGCGGTCTTATAACCACGCTGATGCAGACTTTCGCCTGATGAGTCAAGGGAGATAGTCACATCGTCCTCTGCTATATGTACATTCACACGAAGGTCTGGGTTGCTGATGACGACATTCGGACGGTCACCCCCAGACTTCTCACGCCAGTAGTCGGCAATGGCATCCTTCACACGGTATGCCACAAACTTCGAGTGTCGGAAATTCTCGCTGAAGATGACCGAGTCCACCAAGAACGTGCTCTTCACGTCCATGTATTTCTCCCAGTCAATCTTCTTGGTTGCTTCATACACCTCATCGGCATCCTTTGCCTTAAACTCCTTGATGGGTTTCAGTACCTTCACGGCTGTACGTGTACAGAAGTTAGCTTTGTAGAGCATCTCCTTGTCACCCGTGAAAGCCACCATTCTCCGACCAATCTCAACGTTGTTGGCGCCCAGATTGATCAGTTCTTTTGCAAGGACTTCCTCCAATCCTTGGAAGGTCTTTGCGATTATCTTAAATTCAGTCATATTTCTTTTAAGTTAAAAACTAAAAACTAAAAGTTAAAAGTATAAGTTACCATCATCCGGACGGCAAGTAACTATCACTTTTAGTTTTTAACTTTTAGTTTTTAGTTTCATATATTATTAATTTTTTTGAGTGACGCTTGCTCCAGCTGGCACATCGTGTGTGATCCAGATGTTGCCACCAATCACGGCACCCTTGCCGATGGTGATACGTCCCAGAATCGAGGCGTTGGAATAGACAATGACATCGTCTTCCAGGATAGGATGACGAGAAATGCCCTTGATGGGGTTGCCGTCTGCATCCAATGGGAAACTCTTGGCACCCAGGGTCACGCCCTGATACAGTTTCACGTTGTTGCCGATGATGCTTGTCTCACCAATCACCACACCTGTTCCGTGGTCGATGGTGAAGTATTCGCCAATCGTTGCACCAGGATGGATGTCAATACCCGTCTCCGAATGTGCCATCTCTGTCAACATACGGGGGATGAGAGGTACATCCAAGTTCCAGAGTTCGTGGGCGATGCGATATACCGTCAGTTCCTTGATGACAGGATAGCAGCTGATGATTTCCCCGTAGTTCTTGGCTGCAGGGTCACCATTGAAAGCAGCAATCACATCCGTAGCCAGTATCCGCCTCAGTTCTGGCAGTCGGCTGATGAACTGCTCTGCACGCTCTTCCGCCATTCTACGCATTTCCACGTTGATGGTGTTCTGGCTGTAGGCCGCAAAGACAGCTGTGCCCTCCTCGAAGTTCGAGAAGGAAAGACCAGCTTGAATCTGCGTCACCAGTAACGAGTAGAGTTGTTCTGTATCCACCCCGAGGTGATACTTCAGCGTGTTTGTGTCGATGCATGAATGACCATAATAGCCCGGAAAGATGATTTCTCGGGCAAGGTCGATAATCTTCTGTAGCACTTCGCCTGAAGGCAATGGCACACCGTCACTGTGCTCATGATAGAGATCCTTGTACGATTCTGGCTTTGCCAGTTCTTCGACGGTTCGTGTCAAGGTCTTAGCAAGAGTCCTCGCGCTCATTTTTTCATTGTTGGATAAAAAATTCGTTGCAAAGATAGTGATAATTTACGATTTTACGATTTACTATTTGCTATTTATTTCGCCAAATCGTAAATTATCCCTACCTTTGTACCTAAATTGTTAAATAGCTAATAGTAAATCGTCAATGAAATTACTCCTACTTGGTAGCGGCGGCAGAGAGCACGCCTTGGCTTGGAAGATAGCCCAAAGTTCTAAGATTGAGAAACTTTTTATTGCACCAGGCAACGCTGGTACGGCATCTGTGGGTGAGAATGTTCCCCTGAAGGCTGATGACTTCGAGGGCATCAAGACGTTTGTGTTGCAGCATGCCGTTGATATGGTGGTCGTAGGCCCCGAAGACCCACTCGTGAAAGGAGTCTATGATTTCTTCAAGCAAGATTCCCAATTGAAGGACATCCCCGTGATTGGTCCTTCCAAGGCTGGTGCTGTGCTTGAAGGCAGTAAGGACTTCGCCAAGTCCTTCATGGGTCGTCACAACATCCCTACAGCAGCTTACCGTTCTTTCAACGGCACCAATATCGAGGAGGGCATTGCCTTCCTTGAAACCCTTCAAGCTCCTTACGTGCTCAAGGCAGATGGTCTTTGTGCCGGTAAGGGTGTACTCATCGTACCTACCCTCGAAGAAGCGAAGAAGGAGTTTCGTGGTATGCTCGATGGCATGTTTGGCGAGGCCAGTGCCACAGTGGTCATTGAAGAGTTCCTTTCAGGCATCGAATGTTCTGTCTTTGTATTGACGGATGGCAAAAACTATAAGATACTTCCAGAGGCCAAGGATTACAAGCGCATTGGTGAGGGTGACACGGGTCTGAATACCGGTGGTATGGGTAGTGTCTCTCCTGTTCCTTTCGCTGATGCTGAATGGATGAAGAAGGTGGAAGAACGCATTGTCAAACCTACTGTCGAAGGACTGGCAGCAGAGGGTATTGACTACAAGGGTTTCATCTTCCTCGGACTCATCAAGGTGGATCGTGACTATGCTTACGCTAAGGCAGGTGATCCTGTGGTCATTGAGTACAATGTTCGTATGGGCGATCCTGAGACAGAGACCGTGATGCTCCGTATCAAGAGTGATCTCGTTGACCTCTTCGAAGGTGTGGCAGCAGGTAACCTCGACACCAAGACCCTTGAGTTCGACCCCCGTTCTGCTGTCTGTGTCATGATGGTCAGTGGAGGTTATCCACAGGCTTACCAGAAAGGTTTTGAGATTACTGGTATCGATGATGTCAACGGTTCAGTGGTGTTCCATGCAGGTACAGCTCTCAAGGATGGCAAAGTCGTCACTGCTGGCGGTCGTGTCATCGCCGTCTCTTCCTATGGCCAGACTCAAAACGAAGCCCTTGTCAAGTCCTTCACCGAAGCGGGCAAGATTCACTTCGAGGGCAAGTATTTCAGAAGAGATATCGGACAAGATTTATTTCACCTTGCCAACTCCTGACAGAATCTGTCTTGATAGGCACGGGCATCTTTGGAAGAGAGGGTGCCGTTGATGAGGATGGAGAAGGCGAGCTGGTGACCGTTGGAAGCGGTGACATAACCAGCGAGGGCAATGACACCTTCAAGGGTGCCTGTCTTGGCTCGTACGTTGCGGTAGGCAGCACCAGAGGTCATACGTTCGTCAAGAGTACCATCCACACCAGCAATGGGAAGTGCCTGATAGAAGGTCTGATAGATGCTGGGGGTCTGGAAGGCATAGCGGAGCAGCGCAACTTGGGCATCGGCGGTCACGTAGTTGTAGAGTGACACGCCACTGCCGTCAGCCACTTCAATACCTGAGATAGATGCCCCTACACGACGAAGCATATTCTCCACCTGCTTGGCACCATCTTTCCATGAACTGCGTTTGCCTGCAGCAGCATTGGCGAGATGGAAGAAGACCGCCTCGGCATGAAGGTTGTCGGAATTCTTGAGCATACGTTGCATCACCTGTTCAATGGTACGTTCGGTGGTGTGGAAATTGCGCCCCCCACCAGGGTAGTCTTTGGTACCGTAGGGCACAACTTCTGCACTGGTGCCTGTGATACCGAGATTCTTGAGTTCGTGACCAAGGGAGTAGGCAAAGTGTGCGGCTGGATGGAAAGAGGCATCCTTGGAGTAGGAGCCGAAGTTAGGATAGACTCTGCCACGTTCCACCATGAGGGCACAGAGGTAGGGCTCGTACTTGCTGGGTACGTCGTCCCAGCACCAACCATTACCATAGAGGTCATCGTTCTTCATGCTGGCATCGCCATAAATCTTGCCACTGATGCGCTTGATGCCAAGATCACGGACGGCACGTGCCAATTCCTTGAGGTCGGCATGGGAGTACATGGGGTCAAAGTCACCCACCACGTAGATGTCACCTTGGAGGGTTCCATCTTCAGCGATGCTGCCTGTGTAGTAGGAGCGTGTGTTGATGGTGTGCTGTGCACCGATGGTATTGAGGGCGGTGATGGCAGTGAGCACCTTCTGGGTGGAAGCTGGACGCAGCACCTTGTGGTTGTTGTAACCCCAGAAGTAAGTGTCGTCGGTCAAGTCCCACACACAGATACCAGCGGTGTAGGGCGCACGGTCTGCTTCTCTTGCGAGTTGGTCAAGAGAGAGTTTGACACGTAGATCCCAAGGCTGCTCTTCGACAGTTGAAAGAGAATCTTCTTGTGCGTGGACAGAAGTGAAGAGTGCCACTGACAGAAGACCTGCCAGCAGCACTTTGTTATTTCTTTTCATCATATATATCATCTATTTCATCAATGATCATTCTTCATTTGGTGTAACGCTATCCTCAGTAGGGCTGGTCATGCCGACCTCGATGAGGTTGCCACTCTTGAAGATTTGACGTGCCATCTCCTGGATGTCGGCAGCGGTGATGCTGTTGACTGTATCGACATAGATGGCATCGTTGTCCTCGCCATAGAGCACGTAGTTCACCATCTCGTTCTGCCAGTAGCCGTTCTGCTTGAGGGATTCCTCATGGCTACGAAGCATATATTCCTTCACCTTCTGCACATCTTCAGCCTTAGGACCGTTATTCACCATGTCTTCTACACCCTGATAGACGATTGCAGTCATCTTCTCGCGCTTCTCAGGAGCGGTGGGGAGCTGAATCTGTACGGATGCCTGCTCTTGTGGGTAACGGCTCAGACCGCTACGGACTGGCACACCATAGGCACCACCTTCATCCTCACGAACAGACTCTGTGTAGAGGATGTCCATCACTTGGTCGAGCATGCTGCAGGTGAGGACGTTCTTGAGGTTGTACTTCATCGGTGTGTGATAGACGAAGAGCACAAGGGCACTTGGGGTCTCCTGATGCTTCTCGAAGACATTCTTGTGGATGCCGTCCACCATCTTAAAGTCGATGGTATCGCACTTCTCAGAGCCTTTCTTCGTAGGCAGGGCACCCAGATACTTGGCCATGATTGGAGCGATGGTGTCAATCTCGAAATCACCCACGATGAAGAACTCGAAGTCGTCGGCATCGGCGAAACGCTCCTTGTAAAGCTCGATGATGCGGTCGTAGTTGATCTTGTCGAGGTCTTCGGGTTTGGTGCGGAGGGCACGTTTGTTGTTGTTATAGACCACCTTTGCAATGGTGTCCTGCAAAGCTGTAGTGGGTTGCAGCTCAGCATTCTTCATGCTTGCCTTGCTACGCTGGATAGCGGAGTTGTATGCCTCCACATCCTTACGAGGAGCCGTGAATCTGAGGTAAGTCAGTTGCATCATGGTCTCGAAGTCTTTCTTCACACATGAGCCGGAAACAAATTCGCTTTCTGTGCCAACACCTGTGCTGACACCTACCTGCTTACCAGCCAGTTTCTTGTTCAGTTCGGTGTTGCTGAAGTTGCCCCAACCACCATTGTTGACCCATCCGATGTTGTCGGTCTGGTCGTATTCGTCCATGCTGTAGAGGGATGTGCCGCCCCAACTGTGACCGTACATGCTGATCTGGTTGGGCGAGAAGTCTGTCTTCTTCACGTGTATCTTGATGCCGTTGCTCAGGGTGATGAGCTTGGCGTCGTACTTGTCATCTTCAATCTTCTTCACCTTACCTGGTTTCGGCATCTTGGCAATGAGAGGCTCATTGTTCGCCTCTTCCTTCAGAGGTTCGATGTTCTCAGCTTCCACTTCTGCCATCCATCTGAAGAGGTCTTCCTGGGTAGGCAGGATGTTGTCTTCCTTGTCGGCAGCGAACATCGCCACGACGAAATTACCGTCAGGCTTCTGTTGTACGAACTGGTTGACCATATCCACGGTGGTGGCTGGAATCAGTTGGTTCATGGTGTTGTATTCCCACTCAATGCCTGTCATTGGCTCGTTGTCGAGGAAGTGGCGTACACATTCATTCACGTAGTCGCCACTCTCTACCTTGTCGCGATGGAGGTAGGCACTCTCGAGTGAGGAAAGAATTCTGGACTTGTATCGCTCATATTCAGCAGCAGTGTAGCCATATTTCTTCACACGTAGGATCTCACGGTAGAGCGCCTTGACGCCTTCTTCATACTTGTTGTCCTCGCAAGTGACGCTGGCACTGTAAGCCTCCTTGGTCTTGGAGACGAAGAACTCGCTATAGCCGAAGTTGGCACCTAAGAATGGCGGGTTCTCCTTCTGGAGGATGTCGCGAATGCGCTCGCTGAACATGCTTGACATCGCGTTGGACGTGATGCTGAAGATAAAATAAGGTATGCTGTTCTTCATCTCACGTGGGTAGGCTTCCGTCTTCCACATGAAGTTGATGGAGTTGTTACGCTGTTCCTTGTCCTTGTTGATGGAGACGATAGGCTCTGCATTGTCGGGCACAGGATAGTACTCGAACTTGGCAGCATCAGGAGCCGCTGGTTGGATGTCGGCAAACACCTTCTGAATCTTCTGCTCCATCTCGTCGAGGTCGATGTCACCCACGATGACGATGGCCTGCAGGTCGGGACGGTACCACTTGCGGTAGTAACTGCGCAGGGCTTCGTAAGGGAAGTTCATCACGATGTCCATCGTACCGATAGGCAGACGGTTGCCGTACTTGCTACCGGGATACATGACAGGCAGCGCCTTCTCATACATACGCATCATGGCAGAACTGCGCGAACGCCATTCCTCGTTGATGACACCACGCTCCTTGTCGATTTCCTTGTCTTCGAGCAGGAGGTCGTGACTCCAGTCGTGGAGGATGAGCAGACAGGAGTCGATGGCTCCAGCTGTCTCCACATTCACGTTGTCGATGTTATAGACGGTCTCGTCGAACGAGGTGTAGGCATTCAGGTTCTCGCCGAACTTCACACCAATGGTCTCGAGATATTGCTTCAGATGGTCGCCAGGGAAGTTGGTGGTACCGTTGAAGCACATGTGCTCCAAGAAGTGTGCCAAACCGCGCTGGTCTTCCTCCTCCTGGATGGAACCCACCTTCTGGGCGATGTAGAAAAACGCACGCTTCTCAGGCCACTCATTATGGCGCAGATAGTACGTCAATCCATTGGGCAATGTTCCCTTGCGCACAGCAGGATCCATCGGGAGGCTCATGTCTTGTGCAGATGCGGAAACGAATAGTGTAAAACTAACAACTAAGAGTGATAATATCCTTTTCATATCTTTTTGTTTGATTTGTATGATTTGATTAGTTCTTCTTATTATCCAATGCATGCTTCGCATAGTCCACCGTGTAGTGAAGTCCTCGGCTCTCCTTGCGTTCGAGGGCTTGACGGGTGATGAGATAGCCCACGTTGATCATGTTGCGGAGTTCGCAGATGTCGCGGGTCGGCTTCACACGTTTGAAGAGATGTTCGGTCTCTTCGTAGAGCAGGTCGAGACGTTCCCAAGCACGGTGCAGACGCAGGTCGGAACGTACGATGCCCACGTAGGTGGACATGATCTGTCCCACTTCCTTCACGTCCTGAGCGATGAGCACCTTCTCCTCGTTCGTCATCGTACCCTCATCGTTCCAGGCAGGAATCTTCTCGTTGAACTCATACTGATCCACCACCTCCAACGAGTGCTTGGCAGCGGCGTTGGCATAGACCACAGCCTCGATCAGCGAGTTGGAAGCCAGACGGTTGCCGCCATGCAGACCCGTGCAGGAACATTCGCCTACGGCATAGAGACGCTTGATGCTCGAACGTCCGTCCAGATCCACTTGGATGCCGCCACACATGTAGTGAGCCGATGGCGCCACAGGGATGTAGTCCTTCGTGATGTCGATGCCGATGCTGAGGCACTTCGCATAGATGTTGGGGAAGTGGTGCTTCGTCTCTTCGGGGTCTTTATGGGTCACGTCCAGACACACGTGGTCAAGGGCGTGAATCTTCATCTCATTATCGATGGCACGTGCGACGATGTCACGTGGCGCCAACGACAGACGCTCGTCATACTTCTGCATGAACTCCTTCCCGTCGGGCAGACGCAGGATGCCGCCATAGCCACGCATCGCCTCCGTGATGAGGTAGGCAGGATGGGTCTCGGCAGGATTGAACAGCACCGTCGGGTGGAACTGCACAAACTCCATGTCCTTCACCTTGCCCTTGGCGCGATACACCATCGCGATGCCGTCGCCTGTAGCGATGTTAGGGTTAGAAGTTGTCGCATAGATGGCACCCGTACCGCCTGTAGCCATCAGCGTCACCTTCGACAGATAGGTGTCAATCTTGCCTGTCTTCGGATTCAGCACATACGCACCGAAGCATTCGATGTCGGGTGTGCGTCGGGTCACACGGATGCCCATGTGGTGTTGGGTGATGATCTCCACAGCGAAATGATGCTCCAGCACATCAATGTCGGGATGACTCTTCACTGCCGCAATCAGACCGCGCTGAATCTCGGCACCCGTGTCGTCGGCATGGTGCAGGATGCGGAACTCCGAATGACCGCCCTCGCGATGCAGGTCGAACGAGCCGTCCTCCTTCTTGTCGAAGTTCACGCCCCACCTCACGAGATCCTTGATGCCTTCGGGACCGCCCATGACCACCTGTCTCACTGCCTCAGGGTCGCTGATGTAGTCGCCGGCAATCATGGTGTCTTCTATGTGCTTTTCGAAGTTATCGACCAGCAGGTTTGTCACTGACGCAATACCTCCTTGCGCCTTTGCTGTGTTTGCCTCTTCCAGGGTGGTCTTGCAGATGATGGCAATCTTGCCCTTCTTCGCCTCAGCCACCTTCAAGGCATAACTCATACCAGCCACACCGGAGCCGATAATGAGAAAATCGTATTTCCTTGTCATAGTTAACTAATGTTGACGTTGCAAAGGTACAACTTTTTTTTCATACGAACACGAATCTCACAAAATTTCACAAATAAAAAATCGTACTCGTCTATACTTTATAACTTTATCTTTGCGAACTTATACGTGAAACAACAAAGGGGGAGGTTGCAATCCTGCAACCTTCTCCAATTCTCAACCAGCTTCGACCTTGTCGATCATCATGTCGCGGGCCAACGTCTCCAGACGGGAGAATTCCAATGCCTTCTCCAGTTCACGGATGCGCTTCTTTAGCTGCGCATTCTCGTCCTTGAAATTGTCCTTGCTTCGGTTTGCCATATCCGTTTCTTCGGTTTCTGGCTACAAAGGTAACAAATCTTTCTTAGATTTGTACTTCTTTTTCCAATATCTTAGGATTGAAGTACTCTTGATGCCATGAAGCTTACAAAAAGAATGCTTACCCATACCTGACATCTTAAACTCACGCAACAGAAACAGACGTTCTTCGCTGTAAACCCTGTACTTTCCTTGACTTTTACCCATAATTACACATTTTATTGTTCATATATGCGTCTACCTATATCAGTATAAGTCAAAGAAGCACCGTCACGATTCTGGACACTAGCATTTAATGGGCATCCTTTTGTTACAAACGGAAGTTAAATCTTTGGAAAGACATTGTATGATTAAAGAACGAAAAGGCAATTTCTATCTGGATTTTATTGTTGTTTTACAAATCATTCTTAACTTTGTGGCCGAAATGGATAAGCTGGAGACACATAAAGAGCGTATTGATGCCATTCTCATTAGGGGAAAGGGCTATCTTGCCCCAGACTTCTCTGCCCAGCAACTGGCGGAGGAGATGGGGATTTCGGCATTTGCCCTCTCGCGGCTCCTCAAGACCATCTATGGCATGTCGTACAGCGACATTGTGCACACTTACCGCATTCAAGATGCGATGCGCCACCTGAAGGATAAGCGGTTTGCCCCCTACTCCATCGATGACATTGGTACGATGGTGGGGTTCAAGAATCGGCAGTCGTTCTTTTCCGCTTTCAAGAAGGCGACAGGAACGACTCCTGAGAAGTTTCGTCAAACGTAATCGCACGATCACCTTTCTGCCAATCATTTTTAATCTAAACATAATGAAGACAATCGTAAAAACAATGATGATTTCAGCACTTATGGCTACAACGGTATGTCCTATGAATGCCGAGAAGCATGACGCCTCGTCCCCTATGGACGCCAAGAAGGAGAAGAAATTTGAGTACAGCAACGAACGGTTTGCCGACTTGCAGATGCTCCGCTATAAGGTGGAGGGTTTTGAGAACCTGACCTTGATGCAGAAGACGTTCATCTACTATCTGCAAGAGGCGGCACTCTATGGTCGTGACATCCTTTTCGACCAGAACGGCAAATACAACCTCCGTATCCGCAAGATGCTGGAGGAGGTGTATGTGAACTACCAGGGTGATAAGGAAAGCAAGAACTTCAAGGCGTTGGAAGAATACCTGAAACGCGTTTGGTTCTCGAACGGCATTCATCACCACTATGGCTGCGAGAAGTTCGTGCCTGGATTCACTCGTAAATGGTTGCAGGATGCGGTGAATTGTTCCGATGAAATCGCCGATGTCATCTTCAATCCGAACATTTTGCAGAAGCGCGTCAACTTGGCAGAAGGGCAGGATTTGGTGAAGACCAGCGCCAGCAACTACTACGAAAACGTGACACAGGCTGAAGCGGAAGAGTTTTATGGCAAGCAGAAAGCAGAAGGAGATTCACTTCACCCTGTGATGTATGGTATGAATTCGCGCCTCGTCAAGACCAAAAACGGCGATTTCATCGAGAAAAAGTGGACTATCAACGGACTTTATGGCGATGCCATCAAGAAGATTGTGGAGAACCTGAAACTGGCACGTCCTTTCGCTGAAGACGCACAACAGCAGAAGGTGATTGACCTGCTCATCTCTTATTATGAAACGGGTGACTTGAAAACTTTCGACCAATATTCGATTGCGTGGGTGGAAAATACGGAGCCATTGGTGGACTTTGTCAACGGTTTCATCGAGTGTTATGGCGACCCGTTAGGTCTGAAATGTTCGTGGGAAAGCATCGTGAACTTCAAGGATGTGGAAGCCACGAAACGTACAGAGACGCTGAGTGCCAATGCACAATGGTTTGAAGACCATAGTCCTGTGGCACCAGAATTCAAAAAAGAGAAAGTGAAGGGCATCACGGCAAAGGTGATCAAGGCAGCCATCCTTGCAGGTGACCTCTATCCATCGACAGCCATCGGCATCAACCTGCCCAACAGCGACTGGGTTCGCGCAGAACACGGTTCGAAGTCTGTAACCATCGGCAATCTGACCGACGCTTACAATCAGGCAGCCAAAGGCAACGGCATGTTGCAAGAGTTCAGCTACGGCAAGGAGGAAATTGCCCTGATGGAGAAATATGGCGATATGACCGACGATTTGCATACAGACCTGCACGAGTGTCTGGGACATGGAAGCGGCAAACTCTTAGAGGGTGTTGATGGCGACAGCCTCAAGGCTTACGGCAGCACGATTGAGGAAGCCCGTGCCGACCTCTTTGCCCTCTACTATCTGGCTGACCCGAAACTGGTGGAGTTGGGACTGGTGCCCAATGCCGAAGCCTATAAAGCCAGTTACATCGCTCAGATGCAGAACGGACTGCTCACACAGTTGGTGCGCATCAACTTAGGCAACAATATCGAAGAGGCACATATGCGCAATCGCGCCTTGATTGCCCGTTGGGCATTGGAACATGGAAAGGCTGACAATGTGATGGAACTGGTGAAGCGTGATGGCAAGACATACGTGAAGATCAATGACTACCAGAAACTGCGCGGGCTCTTTGGCGAGTTGCTGGCAGAGATTCAGCGTGTGAAGTCAACGGGCGACTTCAAAGGAGCACAAGCGCTGGTGGAGACCTACGGCGTGAAGATTGACCCAGAACTGCACAAGGAAATCCTCGACCGCTATGCCAAACTCAACATCGCGCCTTACAAAGGATTCATCAACCCTGTCTATACGGCTGTTCGTGATGCACAGGGCAACATTACCGACGTGAAGATCTCCTACACGGAGGGATATGCAGAGCAGATGCTTCGTTACAGCAAGGATTACGCCACATTGCCACTCATCAATGAATAACCTCATCAACGACATCAAGAAGGAGCTGAGAGCCAACATGAACGGGGTGGCTTCGGCACACGCCAGACAAACGGAAGACTACCGTGTGAACTGGGGTGTAGAATTGCCCAGACTGGCGAACTTAGCCGATGAAATCGCAGAAAACAGGTTCTCAAGCACACCCTCAGAAGACATCTCCCCAAGAGCTTTGGCACAGGCTCTTTGGAACGAAAGCACCCGAGAATGTAAGATTCTTGGATGCATACTGATGCCAGCAGAAGAGATGGACGAGGAAGTGTGTGACATCTGGGCAGAAAGCATCCGCACGGAAGAGATTGCCACGATGTTCTGCTTCTATCTTGTGCAGAAACTGCCTTATGCCAGCACGAAAGCCTTCGAATGGATGGCACGCGAAGAAAAGATGCTCCAAAACTGCGGTTATCTGACCCTGTGCCACCTAATGAGAAAATACCCCCTCAGCGAGGAGGCAGAAGCCGAATTCTTGGATCAGGCAGGTGCGTCGTTAGACAACAGATATGCCATAAAGGCATTGCAGATATATGCCTCTTTGAGTGAAGATAATGCACGTAAAGTTAAAAAAGTGGCAGATTATTTGTGATACCCAAAGAAAAGCAGTACATTTGTAGCCATATTGTGCAAAGACAGGATGAAAAAGGCAGAGGGAACATCGCCCAAAGACGCCCCACGTGACATTCTGGATCGCTACATTGCGGAACAAGGAGGCATGCGTAAGACAAGTGAACGGTATGCCATCTTGGATGTTGTCATGCAGATGAAAGGGCACTACAGCGCTGACCAGATTCTCGAAATGATGCCAGAGAACTTTCCGGTCAGCCGTGCTACGATGTACAGCACCTTGTCCCTGCTGGTGCAATGCGGTCTTTTGTACAACCATCAGACAACTGGTGCCACGCTCTACGAATGTGCCTACAAAGTGCCTGTGCATCACCACTACATCTGTACTGGATGCAACAAGATTTGGGACTTGAGGGACACCTCCATCGAGCAAGCCGCATCGAAGGTGAAGACACCCCGATTCAAGAAACTGCGGTGCAGCACCTACATCTATGGCATCTGCAACATCTGTCAGGCCAAGCTGGCACGCTTGAAGAAGAAGATGGAGAAAGAGGCGAGGGAGCAGAAGCTGTCCAACATGACCCGTGAAGAGAAGCGATTCGCCCTAATCGACGAGGAACTGAGCAAGGCAGCCGAATGGTTCAAGTAAATACAAACTATAAACATTATAATCAACATGAGCAAAGTAGATGTATTGTTAGGTCTTCAATGGGGAGACGAAGGTAAAGGTAAGGTCGTGGACGTATTGACGCCACGCTATGATGTTGTAGCCCGTTTCCAAGGAGGTCCTAACGCAGGACACACGCTCGAGTTCGAGGGACAGAAGTACGTGCTTCGTTCCATTCCATCGGGCATTTTCCAAGGTGACAAGGTAAATATTATCGGTAATGGTGTGGTATTGGCACCCGACCTCTTCATGGACGAGGCAAAAGACCTCGAGAAGAGCGGTCACAGTCTGAAGAACCGCCTCCACATCTCGAAGAAGGCACACCTCATCATGCCAACACACCGTCTGCTCGACGCAGCTTACGAGGCAGCCAAAGGCAAGAACAAGGTGGGCACAACAGGTAAGGGCATTGGTCCTACTTACACGGACAAGACCAGCCGCAACGGTCTGCGTGTAGGTGACATCCTCGACAACTTCGAAGAGAAGTACGCTGCCCACAAGGCACGTCATGAGGGAATTCTCAAGAGCCTCAACTATACCGACTATGACATCACAGAGGTGGAGAAGAAGTGGATGGAAGGCATTGAGTACATCAAGCAGTTCCAGCTCGTCGATTCTGAGCACGAAATCAACAAGCTCCTGAAGCAGGGCAAGTCTGTACTTTGCGAAGGTGCTCAGGGCACGATGCTCGACATCGACTTCGGTTCTTACCCATTCGTCACCTCTTCCAACACCATCTGTGCTGGTGCTTGCATCGGCTTGGGTATTGGTCCTAACAAGATTGGCGATGTGTTCGGCATCATCAAGGCATACTGCACACGTGTCGGTGCTGGTCCATTCCCCACAGAGTTGTTCGATGAAACCGGCAAGCAGATGCGCGACATCGGTCATGAATATGGTGCTGTGACAGGTCGTGAACGCCGTTGTGGTTGGATTGACCTCGTGGCTCTCCGCTATGCCATCATGGTCAGCGGCGTGACCAAGCTCATCATGATGAAGAGCGACGTGCTCGATGGTTTCGACACCATCAAGGCCTGCACCGCCTACAAACTGAAGGATGGCAGCATCACACGCGACTTCCCATACGACATCAGCGACGGTCTGATTGAGCCTGTCTATGCTGAGATGCCAGGTTGGAAGACTGACCTCACGAAGATGAGCAGCGAGGCTGAGTTCCCCAAGGCTTTCTCCGACTACATCGCTTTCTTGGAGAAGGAGCTCGAGACCCCTATCGCGATTGTCAGCGTAGGTCCAGACCGTGAACAGACCATCGAAAGATAAAACAAACTCGACGACCATCAGTCGAACATGAAAAGAACCGCATCTTTACTAATCCTTATACTCATGCTGGCTACCTGCTGCAAACAGGTGAGTCAGCATGAGCGTATTCTTATCGACATTGACAGCCTGACTGCCACCAATGCCGATAGTGCCAGACAGCTACTGTTGGGCATGAGCGAAGAGATGAAGCATGCGGACGAAGACACCAAAGCTTATTACAATATGCTCAGGGTCAAGGCCGACGAGCGGGCGAAGAAGGAACATGTCTCCGACTCGCTCATCAGTGCCGTAGCCGAGCATTTCGAGCAACACGACCCCGACGGACATCTCCCCGAGGCTTACTACTATGCGGGATGCGTCAATTCTTACCTTCAGAACGGAGAGAAAGCCCTGCTTTATTTCCAGAAAGCGCTGTTAGCCGACAGCACGCACATCACCCCATACCTGAGGAATCGGTGCTACGCACAAATCGGCCACATCTATCTGCGCAACGGACTCCTTGATGAGGCACTCGACATGCAGCAACTTGCCTACTTCTATTGCAAGCAGAGTGGCGACACGCTGGGTATGAGGTACAGCAACGAGGACATCCAGGCCATTAAGGAGATGAAGGCAGACACCACACTCACGAACCTGCCCAGACCTGAGATGATTGTACGCATCCAGAAACTTCATGCACAAGCACGAAGCCAAGTGCTCAACGACATGAACACCCGTCTTGAAGCCGAGAACTCGAAAGAGCGACAGTTCATCTGGATTGTGGTGATCTCATCACTCGTCATCATCGCGGCTGCCATCCTGTTGGTGCTCCAACTGCGCAAACGGAGAGAAATCCGAAAGGAAGAGGCTGCCGAGATTTTCCTGTCTTCAAGAAGCAAGCGTCAGTTCTACGACAAGGAGGTCAACCAACTGCTCACTACACATATATATAATAATAAGGTGCTGAAGGATGCCGACTGGAAGAAGATGGAGGAACGGCTCCTGAAAGCCTACCCCACATTCAGGGAAAGGCTCTACGGTCTTTACCCCCTTTCCGACACGGAATACCGCATTTGTATGCTCATCAAAATGGAGGTTTCGCCTTCCAACATTGCCGATTTGATGGCCATCGGCAAGAGTGCTGTGTCACAAAACCGTCTCAGAATGCAGCAAAAAGTGTTTGATGGCGAAGGAACGGCAAAAGACTGGGATAATTTCATCCTTTCTTTGTAATCTACACGAAATCAGATAGTTGCAAAGAGTTTGTGAACTTTTTGTGAACTATTTTTCCACCCCTCAAATAAAATGTGAACTTTTTGTAAACTCATTTTTTTGGTGTTTTCTGACAAGAAGCCCTATCTTTGCAGCAGAAAATCGTTTCACATCAAAAAGTTTACGTTATGAAGACTAACTACATCATTCTCTGGGCTATCCTTAGCCTCACATTCTCGACCCTTTGTTATGGTCAGAATCAAGTACGCGCTTACACGCTTCCACTTCCTCTTGACCCTCCGAATTCTCGGCTCGCGGAATTCCCCTCTATCTCCATCGACTCTATCATACAGACAGAAGCGGAGGACATCGTGAAGGAGGCGATGAAGGACACGAAGAAAAACAAGAAGACCGGTAAGCAGTCAAAAATCATCAACCGCACGAAGGAAGGCATCACCTTTGTGGTGGATGAGAATCTTGCGCCCTTCGATCAGAAATTCCCCATAGAGAATGCACGGACAAAAGGAGCAGATGCGCCTTGGCATATCTTTCATGAAGAAGGAATGCCAAACGAAACACAAAAGATCATTGCCAAGAGTTTCGGCGACGACGAATGGTTTTATGTGGTCAAGGGGAAGGACGTGTTCTTCCAGACGATGGTGCGGGCATACGCAGAGCATCGCCCCCTCGTGCTCTCGCCCGATATGGTTTGGTTGCTCATCAGTCAGGGATTCGCGCGCTACGTGAATGCACATTCAGAGGAACTGCGCGACCAGATTGTGAGCCACACGGAAAAGATGGACTTGGTGATAGAGACCAAAGAAGAGCTGATACATGAGAATCCTGATTGGGAGAAACTCATCGCTGACTTCGCGGCACAAATCGATGAATACACCAAGGACGACATTGCCAAGATTATCACTGCCGACTTCACCACCACGGGCGTCACAGAGCGCATCACCTCGCAGATCACGCTGATGGAGACGGTGAAGACCTACTTCGACTACATTATCCATTATATAGGTTGTGGCATCCCCAACATCACCCTCACGGGCACACCAGAAGACTGGCAGAAGGTGTTGGAGAAGACGAAGCAGTTGGAGAAGTACGGTATGGAAGGCTGGATCAAGAGCCTCACACCCATCCTGACCGAGTTCGTCAATGCCTCCCAGGGAGAACCCGACCAAGCTTTCTGGCAGGGTATGGTCAAGAAGGAAAGACCTGACGAACTGATAGGCAATAAGGTTTGCGACCTTCGCCAACCAACCGTGCTGGACGGCTGGATGCTCAAGCTTTTCCCCGATGAAAACGGGCAGACGCTCGACCAAGTGCCACACACCCACGAGATGCCCTCAGAGCGCGTGTATGTAGATTTCAGATACCAAATCATCGACCCAAACACAGGTAACGTCATCGTCGATACCCCAATGGAACTCGTTGCCGGGTATATCGGGACAGAGGTGGATACCAAGACCCATGCCCTCACCCCCAAGATGGGTTGGATGGTGCGACAGACAGAGAGCGACGAAAAGATTGTGGAGAAACTCATGGAGATGGCCGAAAGTAATTCTTTCGAAGGTATTGATTTGCGGGTGAACAGAGTGCCCGAGCATCTTTCCCAGTTGAAGCACATCAAGAAATTGCGCCTCACCTTCACCGACAAGATTGTCCTGCCCGAATGGATGGAAAAGATACCAATCGACGAACTCTATGTCAAAGGTAAAATCAGCTCAGATGAGATGGATGCCCTCGGCAAAAGATTCCCCAGAATCGTTATCCAGCCCACGAATCAGGAAGAAGTTATTCAAGTGGTAGAGCTTCCATTAATCATAGTGAATGGAGAGCCCTTCAAATTGACCAGACCATTTGACTTTGAGAATGCCCGCGAAGAGGACTTTGCAGAACTCATAGGGGTGGAACCTGATGACATCAAGAGCATCTACGTCTTCAAGGATGCTGCTGCCACAGTCATCTGGGGTGAAAGAGGCAAATGGGGCGTCATCGAAATCAAGACCAATGGCAAAGTTAAAAAGAGCAAAAAGAAAATCAAGATGATCAGCGGTACTGTGAGCGACGCTGCCGGTCCGTGTTGGATGGCCAACGTGGTTGAAATCAATGAACAAGACAGCATCGTTGGACATGTTGCCACCGACTCCCTTGGTCATTTCACACTCAAAGTAGTGAATCCTAAAGACAAGATTCGTGTTTCGTACATAGGGACAAAGACTATGACGCTCGATATCTACAAAAAAAAGTACGACATCATCATGCAACCATCGACAACGCTGAGGACCGTTGATGTGCAAAACGAACGCAAGAGAAGACTCAGATAATTTTGAAGGAATCAAACCGTAAAACCCCATAAAACCTATACGACAATGAAAAAGATTATGACAATCATTCTGCTGACCCTTATCGCCAACTATGCAATGGGTCAGGTGGATTTCAACAAGAAAACAGACCGATTCTGTCTCAATTCCACCCTGAGATACAGAAACGGGAAAGAAATTAACAAGGACATCATCGAGATGTTCAAATATGCTGGAAATCAAGAGGGCAAAAGATGGTGGACAGGATATTATGTACCCAAGCAGGAATTTCCTGACAAGGATGCCAGCGAGGAAGTCAAGAAAGCCATGCGAGAGAAATGGCATAAAGAAATAGATAAGTACACGGATAAAGAAGAAGAGATGCAGAAAATCTATCCACGCTACAAACATCTTTTCATCAGCGCTCCCTCTTTCAATCCGCCTCATGCGCTCAGCTACGATGCCAGGGACACCTCCCTTGTTGTGCTGAGTCCAGGCAAGGAGGCTGCATCTCCCGATAACATCGAAATGGGGAAGAACGTGATACGCACCATGAAGATGAAGGTGGACAAGGAAACCTATAATACCATCCAGACACTCCACATGCTTGCCATTTACACCGCTGTCCCTATGGATGCTGTCTCCAATCAACTCGACGGCACACTCTACTACATCACATGGAGTGACTGGCGAGGAGATTTTCTGGTCATGTCTCCCAGCGGTGCTGAATCAGCCACAGCAAAACGAGTCCTCCATCTGTTCAATGACATTGCATACGCAGTAGGGGATCATGACTTAAAAGGACTTCAGGAACTTATGCCCACCGTCAACGAACTCATCGCCCACTATCGCACCCTACTTCACCCCGATGTCATCGTCGATGAAAAGATGAATTTAGACTTGTAGTAGATGGGAGATGAATGTATTGCTACGTACCAATCAAAAATTTCTCAACAATTGTACATATAGCGAGATGGCGAGCACTCCCTCTTCCAGCTACTCGGCCGATCAATACTAAGACGACAATAATCATCACACTAATGAAAACGTACAGAATTATCACGATAGCATTTGCACTATGGAGCAGCGTCAGTGCACTTGCCCAAGCCCCTGAAATCAAACGGACAGACAGGTTGCTCACCGCTCCTGGATTGCCGCGTTACAGTAAAGGTAAAGATATGAGCACCCGTTTTGTCGAGTCCTTCCGATATGAAGGAAACGAAGAGGCAAAGCGATGGTGGACAGGCTATTACGAACCAACCGTTGGCGGTGCTAAGACTGCCGAGAAAGCTCGGAAGAAAAGAGAAAGGAGATACGATCTATACGAGAAGAAGTGGGATGAGATAACCGCTCAGCTTCCCCGACACAGCCATCTGTTTATCGCAAGACCCTCCTTTTCCGCTCCATACGGTTTTTCTTACAGCTACAAAGACACCGCATTGGTGTCTATAGCACAACATTGGGATGGAAGCAAGAAGCACAAGAAAGTGACGATGACCACCCACAAGATGAAAGTGGACGAAGCCATATACGACTCCATCCAATGCCTGCACAAACTGGCGGTTTACACCTCTGTACAGTTCGACCCCGACTACAGGACACTCGATGGAACACAGTACCACTTCGTCTGGCACACTTTCTCTGGCGACAAATACGCCATCAGTTCCGACAACGGGTCACCCACTTGCAAGCGGTTAACGAGCACTTTCAACAAAATCTGCGAAGCGATCAATACGGACAATTACGAATTGCTTTACGCACAAATGCCCACCATCCACGAACTCCTCGCCCACTATCGACTCCTCCTTCTGCCCGATGTGCCAATAGACAGCTGGGACTTGGATGCAAGTAGCAGAAAAAGAGAAAAAGAATAATCTATAACGAAGACAGCAACTTCACATACAGCGAGATGGCATCGTCTATCTCGCTGATTTTTATGTATTCGTCTGCCGTATGGGAACGTGACGAGTCGCCTGGTCCCAGTTTGAGTGATGGGAAACGCATCAAAGCCTGGTCGCTCAATGTAGGCGAACCAAAGGGCGTGAGTCCCTCCTTGACACAAGCTTGAACGAAAGGATGCTCCATCGGGATGCTCGATGAAGAGAGACGGAAGGAACGTGCCTTCAGTTCCGATGTCAGATGCTCTTGGAAGAAGGCGAAGATTTCCTCGTTCGTATAGCATTCGTTCGACCGCACATCGATGGTGAACGTACATTCATCTGGGATGACATTATGCTGCGTACCCGCATTGATGATGGTCACCGTCTGCTTCACAGGACCAAGGAGTTCCGTCTGCTTGGGGAACTGCCATTCGGAGAGCCACTGGATGTCCTTCATCGCGTGATAGATGGCATTGTCGCCCTCGTTCCGAGCCGCATGACCCGCCTTCCCATGAGCTGTCGCATCAATCACCATCAGTCCCTTCTCCGCAATGGCTGGTTGCATACCCGTAGGTTCACCAACGATGGCAAAGTCTATCTTAGGCAAGAGGGGAAGAACAGACTCGATGCCGTTCTTGCCAGAAACCTCCTCCTCGCAACTTGCCAAGTAGATCAGATTATATGCTTTCTTCTCATTTATCAGTAACATGAAAACTTGCAACAGCGCCATCAGTCCACCTCCACAGTCATTGCTACCCAAACCGTAGAGTTTATCACCCTCAATAACTGGCGTGAACGGGTCGTGCTGCCAGCCTGCCACGGGCTTCACCGTGTCGATATGGGCATTCAGCAGGATGACGGGCTTCGACTCGTCAAAATCAGGACTGACACACCATGTATTGTTTCCATGCCGTTGGGGATTCAATCCTTTCTCCTTCATATATGCCTCCAGCACATCCGCAGCCGCTGTCTCGTCGCGACTGATGCTGGGCGTGGCAATCAGCTTTTTCAGCAGTTCCACAGCCTCGGTGGTCATTTGGGGGTTCTTCATTGATGCCTTATGTTTTAGATGTGGGGTATTTATACTTTCACATGACTTTCAGGGGCAAAGTTACTTACTTTTACTCACACCACAAAATTTTCCTTTGTTATTTTCAAAAAGGGAAGGCTGCAATCCAGTGCAACCTTCCCCTTCTTGTTTAACTGTGGGCTCCTTTCAACCTTCGCCCAGCGCGTGGGCTGGTCAACTTTCAATTTTCACTTAGCCATTAGGCTCATGCAGCTCGTAGTTCCCAGAGCAGTCAGTGCTGCCGTGAGGATGGACACCACCACCTGAATGATGTTCCG